>NZ_CP075691.1:8230375-8832922 GCF_020026305.1 Streptomyces sp. 135
GAGCATGTTCGAGCAAGTCATGGCCGAGGTCCGAGTTCCTCGCCGGGGCGGCGGCCACGCGCCCGGATGCGCTGAACGCCGATAAGGCGTACAGCTGCCGTCGTATACGGATCTACCTGCGCCGGCGCCAATTCCGCACAGCATCCTGGAGAAGAAGGACCAGATGGGCCGCCGCCGGGCCCGGGGCTCGCTGGTCCGACGACCGACGTGTGATGCGGCAACACCAACGGAACCACCGGAGCCCGGCTCCGCTCCCACCACTGGGTGGTCAGGTGCTGATCCACCATCCACCGCTGACGCGGCGCGGACAGCGCCCACCGACAGCCGAGCCCGGTCCTTCCACCCGAGGGCCGGGCTCGACGTATGGCACTGGGGACGAACACCAGTTGGCCGGTTGCGCAAACGCTCGCCGAATGGCGGAATCTCTACGTTGGGGGAGACCCGCCGTTCCGTCCGGTTGTGGTGTGGGTGAGCGATCCGGCGGTGGCGCATAGCCGACCGGGGCGCGTCGGCCGTGGATCGGGTACGCCCGTGGCGTGTTGTGCCACCGGCCCGTCGGCGGGGCCCGGAGCGTCCGCTGGCCAAATCATCACCCCAGATCAGGAGAGATCCGGGCCGGTATGGCGACGGCGCGGCGGGGCGTCCACTCGGCCCGTCTCCGGGGCGTTCGGCGTGCCCGTCCACGCGCTGGCCGTGGTCTTTTCCGCACAGTTCGGTTTGCGGATGGGTTGCCGGGGCACACGCGGCGGTGCGACATCGGCGGTCGGCCTTGTTGTGCGGCCGGCCGGACGAACTGGCCGGGCGGTGACGCAAAAGCACCGGTGGGATACTTTCCGTTCAACCTCAGGGGGTTGCTTGCGCGTGACTCCCCGTGAAGACTGTGGCCGAGTTCCATCGAAACGAAGGTGTTCGTAGGGGCGCATCATGTCGATCGCAGCATGGGACGCGCTGCGATTGCGTACTCTCACACCCGTTTCGAACGGCCGGGACTGGGGGTCCGTCGTCCGTCCAGGAGCTGGGAGGGCCCCGCGTATCCGGTACGCGGGGGTATCGCCGAGGGGGATGGGTTATGTCGGGTTTGCGCACCGCACGGCTGGGCAGGCTGCGGGGCTGTGGTCGGCCACGCGGCCGCCGCGGCATCCTGCACCGCATGTACCGCATGTGTTGAAGGCCGCGAGGCCGCCTTGGCGTCGGACTGACGCCGATTGACTGTCCCGTCCTGCCGTACGCGGGCCCCGCGGACCACGTGCCGTTCTCGTCCAGGCCCAGGTAGCAGGTGCGGGCAGCAGGTACGGGCAGCAGGTACGGGTTCGGGTCCAGGCGGCAGTGGCACAGCCGTGCCCGGGGCCGCCCAACCCTGGCCGACCCGGCCCACCACACCCCTGTGCGCGTGACTCCACCGTGCCCGCACGCGCCAGCCGCTAGCAAGGGAGACAAGGTGATCAGCAAGCAACCGACCGGCGAGCGACCCCTCTTGGAGGAGTTACCCGACCGCTGGCGGCGCTTACGCGAGACGGGGCCGGTGCGGTACGACGAGACCCAACGCGTCTGGCAGGTGCTTGATCACGAGACCGTCTCCGCCGTGCTCGCCGACCCGGCGACGTACTCCTCGGAGCTCTCCACCCTCGCACCGACCCAGTCCGACTTCGAGACCTTTACCCAAGGGAACTTCGTCGGCATGGACCCGCCGGAACACCGCAAGCTCCGCACCCTGGTGAGCCAGGCGTTCACCCCGCGCGTCGTACAAGGACTTGAGCCCCGCATCGAGGCCGTCTGTGCCCGGCTCCTCGACGCCGTGGCCGACCGCGACCGCTTCGACCTGGTCGACACGTTGGCCTACCCCTTGCCGATCATCGTGATCGCCGAACTGCTCGGCATTCCCGCGGAAGAGCACCGGCTCTTCCAGGAGTGGGCGAGCGTCCTCTTCGGCGGCGACCAGCTCGGCGAGGCGCCCGACATGGGCGACCTGGAGCGGGCGCTGGAAGCCATCGCCCCCACCGTGCGCGAGATGAACGGCTACATGCTGGAGCACATCCGTGCCCGCCGCGCCCACCCCGGGGACGACCTCACCAGCAGACTTATCGCCGCCGAGGTCGACGGGGTCCGCCTTCGCGACCAGGAGATGGTCGGCTTCGTGGCCTTGCTCCTCGTGGCCGGGCACATCACCACGACCGCGCTGCTGGGCAACGCGATCGTCACCTTCGAGAAGCACCCCGACGCGGATGCCGCGCTGCGCGCCGACCCCACGCGCGTCCCGGCCGCCGTCGAGGAGGTCCTGCGCTGGCTGCCGCCCTTCCCCGAACTGGGCCGCAGGGTCACCCGGCCCGTGGTCCTCGGCGGCCACGAGATTCCGGCCGACACGATGCTGATGGCCCATCTCGGCGCCGCCAACCGGGATCCCGCCCGCTTCGCCGACCCCGACGTCTTCGACGTGACCCGAAGTCCCAACCCGCACTTGACCTTCGGGCACGGCATCCACTTCTGTTTCGGCGCGCCGCTGGCCCGGCTGGAAGCGCGGATCGCTCTTCACATGTTGCATGAACGGTTCCGCAAACTGGTGATCCCCTCCTGCGAGGACATCGTCTACCAGAACCCGGCCGTCCTCATCGGCGTACGACATCTGCCCGTCGAGGTCGCCAGACCGTAGCCCCCGGCGCGCGCAGCGCCTCCGGCCGGCCCGCACCGCTCGTGCCCGGGCCGGATCGCACACCCGCACATGAGACCCACCAACGGGAGTCCCCTTCTCATGCCGTACACCATCCCCGCCGCTCCGGTCGCCCTCCGGGCGCCGTCGCTGTTGAGCCGTGAGCTGCAAGACCGTCTCGACGACCTGGCCCACACCCACCGGGTGCCCGGCGCCCAACTCGCCCTGGACATCGGCAGCGGCGTCGTCGCCGTGCACACCGGCACCGCCGACGTCACCACCGGCAGCCCCTTCACCGCGGACACCGCGGTTCCGCTGGGGTCGCTGACCAAGCCCTTCACCGCCGCGCTCGTCATGCTCCTGGCCGACGACGGCGACCTCGACCTGGACGAGCCGGCCGCCGAGTACGTGGCCGAGCTGGCCGGAACCCCGCACGTGACTGTCCGTCAACTCCTGGCTCATACCGGCGGGTTGCCGACAGGACCCGACTCCGACACCGCCGCCGCGACCACCCCCACGCGCTACCTGACGGCCGTCTGCACCGCCCGGGACCTGCTGTTCACGCCCGGGACCGACTTCTCCTACTCCAACGCCGGCTACGTCGCCGCCGGACGGCTGGTGGAGACGGTCACCGGCATGCCCTGGCCCGAGGCCGTGCGGGTACTGCTTCTCGAACCCCTCGGTGTCCGGCCCGCGTTCATCGGCGACGCCGCGCCCGTGCGTCCCGTGGCTGCGGGG
Organism: Streptomyces sp. 135; assembly: GCF_020026305.1. Classification (NCBI taxonomy): domain Bacteria; kingdom Bacillati; phylum Actinomycetota; class Actinomycetes; order Kitasatosporales; family Streptomycetaceae; genus Streptomyces; species Streptomyces sp. 135. The sequence continues at coordinate 8,233,758 of NZ_CP075691.1, forward strand.
CACGCCGTCAACACCGCCACCGGGCAGGCCGTCGCCGCCCGGCAGAACCTGGCACCGCTGGAGGCGCCCGCCGGTGCGCTGCTCGCGAGCGCCCTGGACCTCGTCGCCTTCGGCAACGCGCTGACCGGCCGCTCGGACCTGCTGCCGCCCGCCGTCGCCAAGGAGATGCGCCGGGCCGAGACCGCCGCCGATCCGGGGACGCTCGCCGACGGCTGGGGTGCCGGACTCGCCCTGTACCAGCGGGACGGCAGGGTGTGGTGCGGCCACGACGGCAACGCCCAGGGCACGTCCTGCCATCTGCGGGCCGACCCGGAGAGCGGAATCGTGGTGGCCTTCACGGGCAATGCCGGGGGCGCCACCGCTCTCTGGCGCGAGCTCACCGAGGACCTGGCCGGGCTCACCGGCATCCGGGTGCCCGCCGACGTGCTCGCCGCGGACCGGGGCCGTCCCGTCGGCCTGCCCGACTGCGTGGGCACCTACCGCAACGGCACCACGACCTATCGCGTCGCGCCCGGACCTGACGGCACGCCGGCCCTGTCCGTCGACGGGGACCTGCCCCTTCCGCTGGTCTGCTACGCCGACCTGTCCTGCGATCTGCGCGATCCGGCCACCGGGCGTGTCGAACCCGGCGGCCGGTTCCACCGCGATCCGGCCACCGGCACGATCGACCGGGTGCAGATATCCGGGCGCACCGCGCGCCGCGCCGACGACGGCTGAGCCGGACACCGTTGTCGTGGGCTCGGACGGGCGTGGCTTCCGGTCGGGGGACGGGCGTTGGTCGGCACCGGCTCGGCCTTGGTCGGCGCGGGTTCGGCTCGGGCGAGGGCTGGTGGGTGCGTCGGTTCCGGTTGCCTTGGGGGCCGGGCGCGGGTCCAGTGCCCGCGGCCGCCTGGGGGCCTGTGCGCGTAGTCGCCTTGCCGCCTTGCCGTGTGGCACCGGTTCCGGTGGCGATTCGACGTCGCCGGTCCGGGCCGGTGGGCCACCGCCGCCGGACCACTGCGGTGGTGGTCGGCGGAGTCACCGCCGGGTCACGCTGGCGGCACACCGGTCCGCCGGGCGCCGGTCGGATCCAGTGATTTCGGTGGCTGGGCCGCTTGCCGGGCTCGTAGGCGGGGCCCGGTGGTGGGCCGAGGGTGGTCGGATCGACGGGAGCCAGTGGTGGTCGGCCGCTTGGACCCGGGCGGCGGGTCGGCCGGCGAGCCGAGCGGTTCCGGCCCTCGGGTCGGGCCGGTCGGTTCCGGTCACCGGGGCTGGTGGGTCGGCCGCCGGACTCGGTGGTGTGGCTACCGGGCTCGACGGTTCGGCGCCGTCCGGCTTGGCGGTTCGGTTGCTGGGCTTGGTGGTTCGGCCTTCCGGTCCGGCGATTCGGCAGCCGGACTCGGTGGTGTGGCTACCGGGCTCGACGGTTCGGTGCCGCCCGGCTTGGCGGTTCGGCTGCTGGGCTTGGTGGTTCGGCGAGTCGGCCACTGGGCTCGCTGTTCCGGCTGCCTGGGTCGACTGCCGGCCGTCGGCTTGGTGGTTGGGCCATCGTGTTCGGCGGTCGGGCCGCCGGTGCGGTGGTCCTGGCGTCAGGCCCGGTCGGCTCGGGTGCTCTCGGCGACCGCGGTCACCGGCAGCTCCGGCTCGCCCCGACGGTCCCGGCGGCGTCCCGCCCACCGGGACCAGCGGGTGTGCTGTCGACGGCCGCGGTCACCGGAAGCTCCGGCTCCCTCCGACGGCCCGGTGGCGGCACCATCACCCGGGCCGGTGGGCCGCTCGTCGGCGCCTCGGCCCCGTCACCGGCACCCGCCCCTCGGTCACCGCACCACCCCGCCGTACCCCGATCACGTCCACTCCCCACAAGGTCACCCATACGCACCGCCGCACCGCCGCGCCCACCCGGTGTGTCACGTCCGATCCGGCGCACCGCCCACGAGGTAAGGCCGGGATCGTCCGCGTGGCCCGCGCCGCATCCCCCGCTCTCCAGAAGGACTTCACCCATGACGGACCTGCACGACAAGCCCGCACCGGCGTCCTCCCTGCCGCAGGGCGGCCCCAACGCCGACGCACCGGAGAACGCGGAGGCTTCGGCGTATCCGACGCTCGGCGAGCTGTTCACCGCCTGGGTGGCCCGGACCCCGGACGCACCGGCCCTCACCGACGGTCGGCGGACCTGGACGTACCGTGAACTGGCCGACCGTACCCGCCGGTTGGCCGCGCATCTGATAGGCAGGGGCGCAGGCCCTGACCGGGTGGTGGCCCTCGTCCTGCCGCGCTCCATGGAGCTGATCGCGGCGGAGCTGGCCGTCGCCCGGGCGGGCGCCGCCTTCCTGCCCGTGGACCCCGCCTACCCCGCCGAGCGCCGTGCGCTGATGCTCGCCGACGCGGCGCCCGCGCTCACCCTGGACGATCCGCGCCGGGTGGCCGAACTCCTGGACGACGCCGAAGATGACACGGGGCACCCGGTCGACCCCGGCGTCGACGCCGACCACGCCGCCTACGTCATCTACACCTCCGGTTCCACCGGCACCCCCAAGGGCGTGACGGTGACCCACCGCGGCATCGGCGGCTTCACCGCGGCCGCCGCCGAACGGTACGCGGTGGGCCCCGGCGACCGGGTGCTCCAGTTCTCGTCGCCGAGCTTCGACGCCTCCGTCCTGGAGCTGTTCATCTCCGTCCTGTGCGGCGCCACCCTCGTCGTACCGCCGCACGGGCCCTGGCTGGGCGACGAACTCGCCGCGGTCCTGGACGAGCACCGCATCACCCACGCCCTCATCCCGCCCGCAGCGCTGACCTCGCTGCCCGACCCCGCGCGGGGCACCGCCCGCCACCTGCGCACGCTGATCGTGGGCGCCGAGGCGTGCTCGGCCGATCTCGTGGACCGCTGGGCACCCGGCCGCCGGATGATCAACTCCTATGGCCCGACCGAGACCACCATCGTCGCCACGTGGACCGGGCCACTCACCGCGGGCAGCGGTACGCCGACGGTCGGCGGCGCCCTGCCGCACACCCGGGTGTACGTCCTGGACGCCGCGATGCGGCCCGTGGCGCCCGGCGCCGACGGCGAGTTGTTCGTGGGCGGCGACGCGGTGGCCCGCGGCTACCTGGGCCGCCCCGGTCTCACGGCGGCGCGCTTCGTCGCCGATCCCTTCGGTGCGCCGGGAGCGCGTCTGTACCGCACCGGTGACCGGGTGCGGTGGACCGCCGAGGGAGAGCTGGAGTTCCTCGGCCGCCTCGACCGGCAGGTGAAGATCCGCGGCTTCCGGATCGAGCCGGGCGAGATCGAGGCGGCGTTGCGCCGGGCCGGTGATGGCGCCGTCGGCGAGGCCGTGGTCGTCGTACGCGAGGACGTACCGGGCCACCAGCGCCTCGTCGCCTACGTCACCGCGGCACCCCGGAGTCCATCCGCCGGCCCCGCTCCCCAGCCCGTCGCGCACCCCCTCGACCCGGTCGCCCTGCGCGCCGCCCTCGGGGCCGTGCTGCCCGGGCACATGGTGCCGTCCGCCATCGTGGTCCTCGACCGGATGCCGCTCACCCCGCAGCACAAGATCGACCGGCGGGCCCTGCCCGCGCCGGAGCGGTCGGTGTCGGCAGGCCACCTGCCGCCGCGGTCGGCCGAGGAGCGGGCCCTCGCCGCGATCTGGGCGGATGTCCTGGGCCTTGACACGGTCGGCGTCACCGACGACTTCTTCGACCTGGGCGGCGAGTCGATCCTCGCCGCCCGTGTCCTCGCCCGCGTCCGGGACGACCTGGGCGTCCGGCTGACCGTGCGGGACGTGTTCACCGCGCGGACCGTCGCCGCGCTCGCACCCCTGCTCGCCGACCCGTCGGCCGCCGCGCCGCCGGAGCCGATCCCGCCGGCCCCCCGCGAGGGCGCACTGCCGCTGTCCAGCGCGCAGCGGCGGCTGTGGTACCTGGACGACCTGACCGAGGGCGGCACCGAGTACAACACCGGCGTCTCGCTCAGGCTGCGCGGCGCCCTGGACCCGGACGCGCTGCACCGCTCCCTGCTCCGTCTCGCGGGCCGGCACGACTCCCTGCGCACCACGTTCCCCACGGTCGACGGCCAGGGCGTCCAGCGTGTCGCGCCGGAGCCGGACGTACCCCTGCGGACGGCCGACCTCACCGGCGTACCCGACGCACGCCGCGCCGAGGCCGCCGAGGAGCTGCTCACGGCGGAGCTGGGCCGCCCGTTCGACCTGACGGCAGGTCCGCTCACCCGGGCGCTGCTCGTCCGGCTCGCCGCCGAGGACCACCTGCTGCTCCTGGCCCAGCACCACATCGTCACTGACGGCTGGTCGGTCGGCATCCTCACCCGTGAGCTCGCCGCCCTCTACCACGCGGAGGCCACCGGTGAGCCGGACGGACTGAAGCGACCCGCCGTTCAGTACCCGGACTTCGCGGTCTGGGAGCGCCGGCAGCGGGCCGGGGACGCGGACGCCGCCGATCTGGCCTACTGGAAGCGGCACTTGGCGGACCTTCCGCACCTGGAGCTGCCCACGGACCGGCCGCGTCCCGCCGTGCGCACTACCGTCGGCGCGACCCACCGGCACGTGCTGCCGGCGGAGTTGACGTCCCGGCTGCGGCAACTGGCCGCGGGCCGCGGCACCACGGCGTTCACACTGTTCGCCGGCGCCGCCGCGCTGCTGTTCTCCCGCTACTCGGGCCAGCGGGACATCGCGTTCGGCACCGTCACCAACGGCCGCGGCCGCCGGGACCTGGAAGATGTGCCGGGCTTCTTCGCCAACACCGTGGTGCTCCGTGGTGAGGTGGACGAACGGGCGACCGTGGACCGGTTCGTGGAGACGATGCGGACGACGGTCCTTGACGCCTTCGCCCACGACAGGGTTCCGTTCGACCGGGTGGTGGAGGAGCTGGCCCCGCCCCGCGACCCCAGCCGCACCCCGCTGGTGCAGGTGCTCGTCGTACAGCAGACCGCCCCTCCCGTGCTGCCGCTCGCCGGTGGGCTGCGCGTCACCGACCACCCGCTGCCGCGCCCCGCCGCCCGCTTCGACCTGGTGCTGGAGTTCACGCCGGACGCGGACGGCGGCTGCGTGCTGACCGCGGAGTTCAACAAGGATCTGTTCGACGCGGCGACGGTGGCCCGGATGACCGCCCACCTGCACCGGCTCCTTGAGGGCATGGCGGACGGTCCGGGCCGCGCGCTGGCCGAACTGCCCATGCTCGCGGCCGACGAACAGCGCACGCTGGTGGAGAGCTGGAATCCGCCGGCCCGCGCGGCGCGGGACAACGAGTACGGCACACTGCCCGCGCTGTTGCACGCCCAGGCGGCCAGGACTCCGGACCGTACCGCCGTCGTCTGCGGCCAGGTCCGCCTCGACTACGCCGAAGTCGCCCGACGGGCGTCCCGGTTGGCCCGACGGCTCGTCGCGCGCGGCGCGGGGCCCGAGACCCTGGTCGCGCTCTGCCTGCCGCGCTCCGCCGACCTCGTCCCCGTGCTGTGGGCGGTGCTCGCCTCGGGCGCCGGCTACCTCCCGGTCGACCCGGCCTATCCCGCCGAGCGGGTCCGCCTCATGCTCGACGACGCCCGTCCCGCCCTCATCCTCGCCACCCGGGAGACCGCGTCCACGCTGCCCTCGGAGTGCGTGCCGCTGCTGCTGGAGGACTGCGCTGGGCCGGGCGAGCCGGGCGTGCCGGACGCCCGGCTGGCCGGTGCCGGGTTGGCTGATGCGGGGCTGGCCGAGGCTCGATTGGCTGACGCCGGCTTGTCCGATGCCGGGGTGTCCGATGCGGGCTTGTCCGATGCCGGGTTGGCCGATGTGGGGTTGGCTGATGCCGGGGTGACTGACGCCGGGCTGGCCGACGCTGGCTCGTCCCGTGCCGGGCTGGACGATGCGGGGCTGGCTGATGCAGGGCTGACTGACGTCGAGCTGGCTGACGCGGGGTTGGCTGACGCCGGCTTGTCCGACGCCGGGATGACTGATGCTGGGCTGGCCGACGGTGGCTCGTCCCATGCCGGGCTGGCTGATGTGGGGCTGACTGACGCCGAGCTGGCTGACGCCGAGCTGGCTGACGCCGAGCTGGCTGATGCTGGGCTGGCTGACGCCGGCTTGTTCGATGCCGGGCTGGCCGGTGCCGGGCCGGCCGATGCCGGCCTGGCCGACGCCGCGCAGGCCGATGCCGACCTGACCGACTCCCCGCTCACCGATGCCGACCTGACCGACTCCCCGCTCACCGATGCCGACCGGATCCGGCCGCTGCTGCCCGACCATCCCGCGTACGTCATCTACACCTCGGGTTCCACCGGCCGCCCCAAGGGCGTGGTGGTCAGCCACCGCAGTGTCGCCGCGCTCGCCGCGTGGGCAGGGGAGCGGTTCGGGTCCGCGGGTCTGGCCCATGTGATCGCCTCCACCTCCCTCAACTTCGACGTCTCGGTGTTCGAACTGATCTGCCCCCTGGTGGCCGGCGGCACCGTCGAGGTGGTCGCCGACCTGCCCGCCCTCGCCGACGGCGCCGGACCTCGGCGCGCCACCCTGCTCAGCGGCGTGCCGTCCGTCGTCTCCCGGCTCGTGGCGGGCGGCACGGCACCCCTGGCCGCCGACACCGTCGTCCTCGCCGGCGAGGCCCTGCCCGCGCAGACCGCGCAGGACGTGCGGGCCGCCATGCCCGGCTGCCGGATCGCCAACGTCTACGGCCCCACCGAGGCCACCGTGTACGCCACCGCCTGGTTCGCCGGTGACCGACTGCCGGAGCAGGCCCCGCCCATCGGCGACCCGGTGGCGCTCACCCGTACCTACGTACTGGACACCTTCCTGCGGCCGCAGCCCGTCGGCGTCCCCGGTGAGCTGTACCTCGGGGGCGGCGGCCTGGCCCGCGGCTACCTGAACCGGCCCGGGCTGACCGCCGCCCGGTTCGTCGCCGACCCGTTCGGCGCGCCGGGAGAGCGCATGTACCGCACCGGCGACCTGGTGCGCCGACGCCCCGACGGCGGACTCGAATACGTGGGCCGCACGGACCAGCAGGTCAAGGTGCGCGGCTTCCGCATCGAACTGGGCGAGGTGGAGGAGGCACTGCGCGGCTGCGCGGGCGTGGCCGAGGCGGCGGCCGTCGCCGCCAGTGACGGCGACGGTAACCGGCGCCTCGTCGGCTACGTCGTCCCGGTCGCCGGGCAGCCCACCGAACCCGAGGCGGTGCGCCGGGAGCTCGGCCGGACGCTGCCCGACTACATGGTCCCGTCGACCGTCGTCGTACTGGACGCCCTGCCGCTCAACCCCAACGGCAAGCTCGACCGCGGCCGCCTCCCCAGCCCGGGCCCCGCCGTACGCGCGAAACGCCACGTCGCGCCCCGCACGGCCACCGAGCGCACCCTCGTCCGGATCCTCGCGGAGGTACTGCGGGAGGAACGCATCGGCGTCGACGACAACTTCTTCGAACTCGGCGGCGACTCGATCCTCAGCATCCAGGTGGTGGCACGCGCCCGGCAGGAGGGCCTGCCGCTCACCTCACGCGACCTCTACCAGCACCAGACCGTGGCCGCCCTCGCGCACTGCGCGGACGCGGCGGCGGAACCGCGCGAAGCCGCGCCCGTACTGGAGGCACCCACCGGCACGGCCCCGCTGACCCCCATCCAGCACTGGCTGTTCGACGCCGTCGGCGCACGCGCCGGTCACTTCTCCCAGGCACTGTCCCTGCGGATGCCCGCCGACCTGGACCCGGAGGCGCTGGAGGACGCGCTGAACGACCTGGTCGCCCACCACGACGCCCTGCGCTCCCGCTTCACCGCCGGCGAGCCGGCGGGCTGGCACATCGACGAGAGCGCCCCCCGCCTCCGCCTGGCCCGCCACACCGGTCCGCAGACGGACACCGACACCCCGCACTTCGGGCCGTTCGACCTCGCCCGGGGCCCGCTGCTGCGGGCCGTGCTGCACGACCCCGGCGCGGGCGCGCACCACGTACTGCACCTCGCCGTGCACCACTTGGTGGTCGACGGCGTCTCCTGGCGGCTGCTGCTCGAAGACCTGGACCGCGCCTACCGGGCCCGCCGCGCGGGCGAGGACGGCGCCGCCGCACTGCCCGCGAAGTCCTCGCCGCTACGGCAGTGGGCCCGCCGACTCGACGCCTACGCGGCGGCCGGTGGCTTCGACGACGAGCGCGCGTACTGGGCCGAGGCGGTCCCCGCCACCGGGTCCGCCCTGCCCGCCGGACTGACGGGCGGCCCCGGCACCTACGCCGAGCAGAGGTCGCTCACCGTACGCCTCGGCGCCGAGGCGACCGCCGCCCTGCTGCGCACCCTGCCCGACACCTACCGCACCCAGGCCAACGACGTCCTGCTCGGCGCGCTCGGCCGGGCGCTGTGCGACTGGAGCGGCCAGGAGCGGGTGGTGGTCGACGTCGAGGGACACGGCCGCGAGGAGCTCTTCGACGAGCTGGACATCAGCCGCACGGTCGGCTGGTTCACGACCCGGCACCCCGTCGCGCTCGCCGTCCCCGAGGGCGCGGGCTGGGACACCGTACTGAAACAGGTCAAGGAGCAGTTGCGCGCCGTACCCCGCAACGGCCTCGGCCATGACGCGCTGCTCCGGCTCACCGGGCCCGAGGCGGCGCCGCGCACCGCGGCCGCGCAGATCAGCTTCAACTACCTGGGCCGCATGGACACTCCGGAGGCCCCCGACAGCCTCTACCGGGGCACCGTACGCCCGCTGGAACTGGACGCCGACCCGACGGCCGAGCGCCCGCACGCCCTGGAGGTCGTCGGCCAACACGTCGGAGAGGAACTGGAGTTCACCTGGTTCTACGCCGATGAGTCCGGCCGGAAGGACACGGTGGAGGACCTCGCGGGGCGCTTCAATGACGCGCTCAGCGACCTGGCCCGGCACGCCGCCCGGCCGGGCGCCGCGGGCCGCACCCCGTCCGACTTCCCGCTGGCCCGGCTCGACCAGGCCGCCGTGGACCGGATCACCGGCGCGGACCCGGCCGCGGTGGCCGACGTCCTGCCGCTCACGCCCACCCAGGCGGGCATGCTCTTCCACGGCCTCTCCCAGGACGACCGCGGCGTCTACGTCCAGCAGTTGACGTTCGCCCTGGACGGCGTGCCCGACCCGGCGGCCCTCGCGGCGGCCTGGCAGCACGTCACCGACCGCACCGAGGTGCTGCGCGGCCGGGTCGTCTGGCAGGACGTACCCGAACCGCTCCTTGTGGTGCAGCGCCACGCGGCCGTGCCCGTCACCCACCTGGACTGGCGCGATCTGACGGAGGACGAGCGCCGCGCCCGCCTCGACGAGCTGCTCGTCCGGGACCGCGCCGACGGAATCGACCTCGGGCGCGCTCCGCTCCAGCGCCTTCTGCTCGCCCGGGTCTCCGACAGCGCCGTACGCGTCGTGTGGTCCTTCCACCACCTGCTCCTCGACGGCTGGAGCATGTTCCAGGTGCTCTCGGACGTCTTCGCCCAGCACGCCGGACCCGACACCGCCGCCCTCCCGCACCGCCCGCCCTACCGGGAGTACGTGTCCTGGCTGCGGCGGCGTGACCGGGAAGCGGCCGAACGGCACTGGCGGGACCGGCTGTCCGGCCTGACCGAGGCCACGCCGCTGCCGTACGACCGCGAGCCGCGCGAGGCCCACCGCGCCGAGTCCACGCACGCGGTCCACGGCACGCTGCCCGCCGCCGACACGCGGGCCCTGGAAGAGCTGGCCCGCACCTCGGGCCTCACGCTCAACACCCTGGTCCAGGGAGCCTGGGCGCTGCTCCTCGCCCGGCAGGCGGGCCGCGACGAGGTGGTGTTCGGCACCACCGTGTCCGGCCGGCCGGCCGAGCTGCCCGGCGCGGAGGCCATGACCGGCCTGTTCATCACCACCCTGCCCACCCGGGTCGGCGTCCCCGGCCACGGCACCCTGCTCGACTGGCTGCGCGCGCTCCAGCAGGACCAGAGCGAGGACCGGCGCTTCGACCATCTGCCGCTCACCCGGATGAAGACGTTCACCCGACTCCCCGAGCGGGTGGGCCTCTTCGACAGCATCGTCGTCTTCGAGAACTACCCGGTGGACGACGACCTCGCCGCCACCCACGGACTGCGCCTCAGCGGCCTGGAAGGCGTCGAGACCACCAACTACCCGCTGAGCCTGACCGCTTACCCGGGAGCGGAGCTGGGCCTGCGCCTCGGCTACGACCCCGAGCTGTTCGACGCCGACACGGCCGGGCGCATGGCCGAGTACCTCACCGTCCTGCTCACCGGCATGCCCACCGGCTCGCGGCGCCCGCCCGCCCGGCTGCCGCTGCTCGGCCAGGACCGCCGCGAACAGGTCCTGCGCACGTGGAACGACACCACCACCGACCTGCCCGACAGCACCGTCGCCGACCTCTTCGCCGCCCAGGTGCGCCGCACACCCGACGCCGTGGCCCTGGAAGCGGGGGACGAGCGCCTCACCTACCGTGAACTCGACGCCCGCGCCGCCCGGTTGGCGGCGCGGCTGGCTGAGGCCGGGGTCCGTCCGGAACACCCGGTCGGCGTCCTCATGGACCGCTCCGTCGACCTGATCGTCTCCCAGCTCGCGCTCGTGCGCACCGGCGGCGTGTACGTGCCACTGGACGGCAGGGCACCGGCCGAGCGCCTGCGCGGGACCCTGGCGGAGGCCGGGGCCGGTCTGCTGCTGACCGATGCCGCGTGGGAGGTGACGGCGCGCGAGGTGCTGCCGGGCGAGGGCGTTCTGCGTGTTGATGGTGCGGAGGGCGGCTCTGGTCCCGCCGGTCCCACCAGCCTCCTCGGTCCCACCAGCTCCACCAGTCCCGCTCCCAGCCAGGCCCTGCACCCCGACAACGTCCAGTACCTGATGTTCACCTCGGGGTCCACCGGCACCCCCAAGGGCGTCGCCGTACGCCAACGCGACGTCGCCGCGCTCGCCCTCGACCGGGCCTTCGCCGGGCACGACCGGGTCCTCGTGCACTCGCCGCACGCCTTCGACGCCTCCACCTACGAGGTGTGGGTGCCGCTGCTGCGCGGCGGCACGGCCGTGCTCGCCCCGCCCGGCGACCTGGAAGCCGCCCAGGTCCGGCACGCGATCACGCAGCAGCGGGTGAGCTGCCTGTGGCTGACCGCGGGTCTGTTCCGACTGCTCGCCCAAGAGGACCCCGGCTGCCTGCGCGGTGCCCGCGAGGTGTGGACGGGCGGTGAGGCCGTGCCCGGCGCGGTGGTGCGCCGGGTCCTCGACGCCTGCCCCGGTCTGACCGTCGTCGACGGCTACGGCCCCACCGAGACCACCACCTTCGCCACCCGCCGCGTCTTCCGCCCCGGCGACCCGCTGCCCGCGGTGCTGCCCATCGGACGCCCGCTCGACAACACCCGCGCGTACGTGCTCGATGGCACCCTCCAGCCGCAGCCGCCGGGCATCCCCGGCGAGCTGTACATCGCCGGCGCCGGCCTGGCCCGGGGCTACGCGGGACGGCCCGGCGCGACCGCCGCCCGCTACCTCGCCGACCCCTACGGCCCGCCCGGCACCCGCATGTACCGCACCGGCGACATCGTGCGCTGGAGCGCCGACGGCGAACTGCACTTCGTCGGCCGCGCGGACGACCAGATCAAGATCCGCGGCTTCCGCGTCGAACCCGCCGAGATCGAGGCCCGGCTCACCGCCCACCCGGCCGTCGCCGAGGCCGTCGTATCCCTGTACGAGGACAGTGGACGCAAGCGGCTCGCCGCACACCTCGTGCCGGCCGGCGCAGCCGAGCTGCCCTCCGCCGCCGAGTTGCGTGCCCACCTGGCGGCCGGACTGCCCGACTACATGCTGCCCGCCGCGTTCGTCACCGTGCCCGAGCTGCCCCTGACGGCCAACGGCAAGGTCGACCGGCGGCGGCTGCCCGCACCCGACTGGGCGGCGGGCGGCGAACAGGCCCACCGCGCCCCGCGCACCGAGGCCGAGCGCGTCCTCACCGGGATCTGGGCCGAACTGCTCGGCGTAGCACGGGTCGGCGTGGACGACAACTTCTTCATGCTGGGCGGCGACTCCATCCTCAGCATCCAGGTGGTCTCCCGGGCCCGCGCCGCCGGACTCGCGCTGAGCCCCCGTGACCTCTTCCGGCACCCCACCGTGGCCGAACTGGCCGCCGCCACCGGCGGTGCCGCGCCCGACATCGCCGGCACCGGACCCGTCACCGGAGCGGCGGAACTCCTGCCGATCCAGCGCTGGTTCCTCGACCCGCGGCCGGCGCACCCCGCCTTCTTCAACCAGGCCGTCGTCATCGAGACGCCCGGCGCCGTCGACCAGGACGCCCTGCGCGCCGCCCTCACCGCCCTCTGGACGCACCACGACGCCCTGCGCGCCCGGTTCCACCTCGACGACGAGGGCGCCTGGCGGCAGGACGTCGCCGCCGAGGGCCCGGTGCCCGAGCTGCTCCAGGTCCACGACGCGGCGGACGAGGAACGCGCCACCACGGCCGCGCACACCGGACTGTGCCTCGACACCGGCCCGTTGCTGACGGCCCGGCTGTTCACCGCCGACGGCGACCGGCCCGCCCGGCTACTGCTCGTCGCCCACCACCTGGTGGTCGACGGCGTCTCCTGGCGGATCCTGCTCGAAGACCTGGAGACCGCCTACCGGCAGGCCGCCGCAGGCGAACCCGTACGGCTGCCCGCCCGCACCACCTCCGTACGGGAATGGGCCTCCCGGCTACGCGACGACGACCGCTTCGCCGGGCAGCTCGGCCACTGGGAGCGCACCGCCCGGGCCTGCGCCGACCCGCTGCCCGTGGACCGCGACGGCGGCAACACCACGGCCGACGTACGCGAGGTCACCGTCCGCCTCGACCGCGCACGCACCGACGGCCTCCTGCGCCGCGTCCCCGGCGTCTACCGCACCCGCGTCGACGACGTGCTGCTCACCGCGCTCGGCCGGGCCTTGAGCGACTGGACCGGACGCGACACCGTCGCCGTCGGCCTGGAAGGGCACGGCCGCGAGGACCAGCTGTTCGAGGACGTCGACCTGTCCCGCACGGTCGGCTGGTTCACCTCGCTCTTCCCCCTCGCCCTGTCCGTCCCGGCCGACTCCTGGGGCACCGCGCTGAAATCGGTGAAGGAGCAGCTGCGGGCCGTACCCGACCGCGGAATCGGCTACGGCGTGCTCCGCCACCTCGTACGCGACGAGAAACTCACCGGCGCGCCCGAACCAGGCATCAGCTTCAACTACCTGGGCCGCTTCGACTGGTCCGCCGACGCAGGCACCCTCGTCGCCGGGGTACCCGGTGGCCTGGGCGGCGCCGAGGCACCGGACACCGAACGGCCGCACCTGCTGGACGTCGTGGCCCGCGTCGAGGACGACCGGCTTGAGATCACCTGGTACTACAGCGCCGGACGGCACCGCGAGGAGACCGTCACCGCGCTGGCCGAGGGAATGCTGCGGGCGCTCGGCGACATCGTCGCGCACTGCGCCCTGCCGGACGCGGGCGGCCGAACCCCGTCGGACTTCCCGCTGGCCCGCCTCGACCAGGCCGCCGTGGACCGGATCGCCGGGGACGGCCGGGACGTCGCGGACATCTACCCGCTCACACCGATGCAGGCCGGCATGCTCTTCCACAGCCTGCTCGACGCCGACAGCGGTACGTACGTGAACCAGGTGCAGTTCGTGCTGTCCGGCGTCACCGATCCGCACGCCCTAGGGGAGGCGTGGCAGCACACCGCCGACGCCAACCCGGTGCTCCGCACCCACCTGGTGTGGCAGGAGACCGCGGAACCCCTCCAGGTCGTCCGGCACCGGGCCACCGTGCCCGTCGCCCACCACGACTGGACCGGATGGCCCGCCGAGCGCGGCGCGCGGGAGCTGGAGCGCCTGCTCGCCGAGGACCGGGAGGCGGGCATCGATCTGGGCGCCGCGCCCCTGATGCGGCTGACGCTGATCCGCCTTGCGGCGGACCGCGTACGGCTGGTGTGGACCTTCCACCACGTCCTGCTCGACGGCTGGAGCGCCGCCCAGGTCTTCGAGGAGGTGTGCGAGCGGTACGCCGCCCTGACCGCGGGGCACCGCCCGCAACTGCCCGAGCGGCGGCCCTTCGCCGACTACCTGCGCTGGCTGTCCGTGCAGGACACCGACCGCGCCGAACGGTACTGGCGCACCACCCTCGCGGGCTTCCAGGCGCCCACCGAACTGCCCCGCGACCGGCGGCCCGCCGAGGCCCACCGCGCCTCCTCCTCCGGAACCGTGCGGATGGCACTCGGCGCGGACGTCTCGGCACGGCTGCGGGAGAGCGCCCAACAGGCCGGACTCACCCTCAACACGGTCGTCCAGGGCGCGTGGGCGCTGCTGCTGTCCCGCTACGGCGGCGGCGATGATGTCGTGTTCGGTACGACCGTCTCCGGCCGACCCGCCGACATGCCCGGCGTCACCTCGATGGTGGGCCTGTTCATCAACACCCTGCCGACCCGGGCCCGCGTCGACGGGCGGCGCGCGCTCCTCGACTGGCTGCGCGAACTCCAGGAGGCCCAGGCGGAGGCCCGCCGCCACGACTTCGTCTCGCTGGCGCAGGTGCAGTCGTGGAGCGACGTGCCCGGCGGCACCAGTCTGTTCGACTCCATCGTGGTCTTCGAGAACTACCCCTTCGACGAGGGCGCGATGGCCCGGCACGGTCTGGCCATGGAGCCGGAGCGAGACCTGGAACCGACGAACTACCCGCTCAGCGTGGTCGTCGCGCCCGGCGAGTCGCTGGCCGTGAACCTGGACTACGACCCGGCCGCCTTCGACGCCACCACGGTGGAGGCGCTCGGCGAGAGCCTGCGCGCCCTGCTGACCGGAATGGCCGACGCGTCGGACCGCCGCCTGGCCGACCTGGCCCTCCTCGGCCCGGCCGAGGGACGCGACCTGGTGACCCGGTTCGGCGGGCGGGTGGCCGAGGCGCCGCACGACACCCTGCCGGAGGCGTTCCGGCGGCAGGCCGAGCGCACCCCCGACGCCCCGGCCGTCCGCCACGCCGACACCTGCCTCAGCTACCGCGAACTCGACGCCCGTTCCAACAGGCTGGCCCGGCTGCTCATCGCCGCCGGCGCCGGACCCGAGCGCTTCGTCGCCCTCTGCCTGCCCCGCACCGCCGACCTGGTCGTGGCGCTCCTCGCGGTGCTGAAGAGCGGCGCGGCGTACCTGCCGGTCGATCCGCAGTACCCCGCCGGGCGCGTCGCGTTCCTCTTCGAGGACGTACGCCCGGACGCCGTGATCACGGCCGCGGAGACCGCGGGGCGGCTGCCGGAAGGCCCGTACACCCGGATCCTCCTCGACTCGGAGCCCGGCACCGACCTGCCGGACACCCCCATCGGCGACGCCGAACGCCAAGCCGCTCTGCTCCCGGCACACCCGGCCTACGTCATCCACACCTCCGGCTCGACCGGCCGTCCCAAGGGGGTCGTCGTCAGCCATGCCTCCGTGCGTGCCCTGACCGACTGGGCGGCGGCCGAGTTCACCGGGCGCGGCCTTGAGCACGTGGTGGCGTCCACCTCGCTCAACTTCGACGTATCGGTGTTCGAGATCTTCGCGCCGCTGCTTGCCGGGGGCTGCGTGGAGATCGTGCGCGACCTGCTGGCCCTCGCCGAACGCCCCGGCCCCTGGCGGGCCGGACTGCTCAGCGCGGTGCCCTCGGCTCTGGACCGGCTGCTCGCCGAGGACGCCGTCCACGTCACCGCGGACACGGTCGTCCTCGCGGGGGAGGGGCTGCCCGCCCGCACCGTCGGCCGGGTCCGCGAGGCCGTGGCCGGCAGCCAGGCGTGCCAGGTGCACAACATCTACGGCCCCACCGAGGCCACCGTCTACGCCACCGCCTTCACCTGCGACCCCGCCGACCCCGACCGCGACCCGCCGATCGGCCGACCGCTCGGCGGCGCCCGCGCGTACGTCCTGGACGAGCGGATGCGCCCGGTGCCGGCGGGCGCGCCCGGCGAACTGTTCCTCGCCGGAACCGGCGTCGCCCGCGGCTACCTGCGCCGCCCCGGCCTGACCGCCGCCCGGTTCCTCCCCGACCCGTTCGGCCCGCCCGGCAGCCGCATGTACCGCACCGGCGACCTGGTCCGCTGGACGGCGGACGGCGACCTCGTCTATCTCGGCCGCGGCGATGACCAGGTGAAGGTGCGGGGCTTCCGCATCGAACTGGGCGAGGTGGAAGCGGCGTTGACCCGCCACCCGGCCGTGGCGGCGGCAGCGGCCCGCGTCGTCGAACA
The DNA here is from genome assembly GCF_020026305.1 of Streptomyces sp. 135. Taxonomy (NCBI): domain Bacteria; kingdom Bacillati; phylum Actinomycetota; class Actinomycetes; order Kitasatosporales; family Streptomycetaceae; genus Streptomyces; species Streptomyces sp. 135. The sequence continues at coordinate 8,249,881 of NZ_CP075691.1, forward strand.
CGGCGGGCACCGGCGCTTGATCGGTTACGTGGTGCCCCGTGCGGGGGTGTTGCCCGACACCGGTGAACTCCGCGCCTTCCTCGCCCGCAGCCTCCCCGACCACCTGCTGCCCGCCCTCATCGTCCCGCTGGAGCGGCTGCCGCTCGGGGCCACCGGGAAGCTCGACCGACGTGCGTTGCCCGTACCCGAGTGGGCGGCGCCGGGCGCAGGCACGGGTGGGCGGCCACCGCGTACCGAGGCCGAGCAGACCCTCGCCGCCATCTGGCGCGAGGTGCTCGGCGTACCCGAAGTCGGCGCGGACGACAACTACTTCACGCTCGGCGGCGACTCCGTCCTCGGCATCCAGATCGTCTCCGCCGCCCGCCGCGCCGGACTCGCCCTGACCCCCCGGCACCTGTTCACCCACCAGACGCTCGCCGAACTCGCCGCCGTGGCCGAGCCGGTGCCCGACACCGTCACAGCCGCCGAGCAGGGCCCGGTGGCCGGTGACGCCCCGCTCACTCCCGTACAGCACTGGCTCCTGGACACCCTCACGGGCGACCCCGCCCACTTCAGTCAGACGGTCTCCTACGAGCTGGCCGCCGACCCCGACGAGGCACTGCTGCGCGCCGCCCTGTCCGCCGTACTGGAACACCACGACGCCCTGCGGATGCGCTTCGAACCGCTCGGCGACGGACGGTGGCGGCAGTACGGCACCCCGCCCGGCGGCGTCCACGACGTCCACCTGGATGTGCACGACCGTACGGCCCCGGACGAGGTGGCCGCCGCCCTGGGCGCCGGTTTCGACCTGGCAGGCGGGCCGCTGCTGCGGGCCGCGCTGTGCCGGCCGGGCGACGGCGGGCGGCCGGTGCTGCTGCTCGCCGCCCACCATCTGGTCGTGGACGCCGTGTCCTGGCGTCTTGTCCTGGAGGACCTGGACGCTGCCTACGACGCGCTGCGGGGCGGCGGGCGGCCGGCGTTCGTCCCGAAGAGCACGTCGTTCCGGACGTGGGCGCGGCGGCTCGCCGAGCACACCGAGGCGGGCGGGTTCGACGGTGAACTCGCCCACTGGCGCGGCCTCGACGACGGCGCCGCCACACTCCCCGTAGACCAGCCCGGCGGCGCGAACACCGTCGCCGACGAGGAGAGCGTGACCGCGGGACTCGACGCAGAGGAGACCCGCCGACTGCTCCAGGACGTGCCGGACGCGTACCGCACCCGTGTCAACGACGTCCTGCTGTCCGCGCTCGGCCGGGTCCTCGCCCGCTGGACCGGACAGGACCGGGTGGCGGTGACCCTGGAGGGACACGGCCGCGAGGAACTGTTCGAGGACACCGACCTCTCCCGGACCGCCGGGTGGTTCACCACCATGTACCCCGTCGCCCTGGACGCGCCGCGCGACGCGGACACCGGCACCGTCCTGAAGGCCGTCAAGGAGAACCTGCGGGCCGTGCCGCACGGCGGACTCGGCTACGGTGCGCTGCGCTTCCTGCACCCCACGGCCGGCCGCGAGCTGCCCGCCCTGCCGCCGGTCTGCTTCAACTACCTGGGCCGCCAGGACCGTACCGGCACACCGGGCGGCCTGCTGCACGCGCCCTACGGCGGTCTGTCCGGCGGCATGGACCACTCGGCACAGCGGCCCCACCTCCTCGACGTCCTCGGCCAAGTCGCGGAGGAGCGACTGGAGTTCACCTGGTCGTACTCGCGTCACGTGCACCACCGGGAGACCGTCGCCCGGCTGGCGGACGAGCTGACCGACGAACTGCGCGCCATCGTCCGGCACTGCGCCGAGCCCGGCGCCGGTGGCCGCACCCCCGCCGACTTCCCGCTCGCCCCGCTGGACCAGGCGGCCGTCGACCGGCTCGTCGGCGAGGGTGCGGGCGTGGCGGACGTGGTGGACATCTATCCGCTCACGCCCACCCAGACCGGCATGGTGATGCACGGCCTGGACGAGGCGGAACACGGCCTGTACGTCGAGCAGATCACGTTCGTGGCCGACGGCGCCCACGACGTGCGGACCCTGGCCGCCGCCTGGCAGCACGTCGTCGACCGCACCCCCGTGCTGCGCACCTCCGTCGCGCTGCGCGGCGTACCCGTGCCGCTCCAGGTGGTCCACCGGGACGTGACGCTGCCGGTCACGGAGCACGACTGGAGTGCGGTCCCGGCGGACCGGCGCGACGCGGAGCTGGAACGGCTGCTCGCCGACGAGCGGGCCCGGGGCCTCGCCCTGGACCGCGCCCCGCTGCTGCGGCTCGCCCTGGTCAGGCTCGGCCCGGACGCGGTCCGCGTCGTGTGGACCTTCCACCACGTCCTGCTGGACGGCTGGAGCGTCTTCCACGTCCTGTCCGACGTCACGGCCGCGCACGCCGCCCTCACCCGTGGCGAGCGGCCCCACCTGCCCGAACGCAGGCCGTTCGCGGACTACGCCGCCTGGCTCGCCGCCCGCGAGACCCGCCAGGCGCAGGAGCACTGGCGCACCGCCCTGGCCGGCCTGCGCGGCCCGACCCCGCTGCCGTACGACCGGCGGCCCGCCCCGGACGCCACGGCCCGCTCCGGCACCTGGCTGTCCCAGCGGCTCGACGCCCGGCGGACCGGCAGGCTCCAGGAGTTCGCCCGCCGCCACCGCCTCACCCTCAACACCCTCGTGCAGGGCGCCTGGGCGCTGCTCCTCGCGCGGTGGAGCGGGGAGCAGGAGGTCTGCTTCGGCACCACCGTCTCCGGTCGGCCCGCCGACCTGCCCGGCGCCGACACCATCACCGGCCTGTTCATCACCACCCTGCCCGCCCGCACCGAGGTCGACGGCGGCGCCGGCTGCGGTGCCTGGCTGCGCGCCTTCCAGGAGGCCCGCGCCGAGGACCGCCGCCACGACCACCTGCCCCTCACCGAGCTGCAAGCGCTCGGCGAACTGCCGCCCGGTGCAGCCCTGTTCGACAGCCTGGTGGTCTTCGAGAACTATCCCGTCGGCGACGCGACCGCGGGCGCCCAGGGACTCGCCCTGCGGGACCTGGACGCCCGGGAGGCCACCAACTACCCTCTCACCGTCGTCATTTCGCCAGGCGAGCGGCTGACCGTCGAACTCGGCTACGACCCGCGGTACTTCGAGGAGACCAGCGCCGCGTCGCTGGCCGGGCAGCTGCTGCACACCCTGGACGTCCTGGCCGCCTCGGACGGCACCGCCCGCCTGGACGACATCGACGCCCTGCCGCCCGAGCAGCGCGACCGGTTGCTGCGCGGCCCGGCCCGGCCCGCGTCCGGCCCGGTGCCCGCCACCACCTTGCCCGCCCTCGTCGAGGCCGCCGTCGACCGGTGGCCTACCGCGACCGCGCTCGAAACGCTCGAAGCGGGCGGTGCGCTCGACGCAGGCGGTACGGGTGGCGCGCCGCTGAGCTTCACGGAGGCCGATGACCGGGCCAACCGCCTGGCACACCGGCTCATCGCCCGGGGCACCGGCCCCGGCGACCTCGTCGCGCTGCTGCTGCCCCGCTCCACGGACATGGTGCTCGCACAGCTCGCGGTGACGAAGGCGGGCGCCGCGTTCCTGCCCGTCGACCCGGCCTATCCGAAGGAGCGCATCGCGCTGATGCTGCGCGACGCCGCCCCCGCCCTCACCCTCGACGCCCAGGAGGTCGCCGACCTGCTCGCCGCCGCACCGGACGGGGTTCCCGGACACCGGCCCACCGACGCCGACCGGACCCGCCCGCTCGACCTGGACGACCCGGCGTACGTCATCTACACCTCCGGCTCCACCGGCACACCCAAGGGCGTCGTCGTCACCCACCGCGGGCTCGCCGCGTTCAGCGCCGCCGAGGCCGCCCACTACCAAGTCGCCCCGGGGGACCGGGTCCTTGCCTTCGCCACGCCCAGCTTCGACGCCTGCGTACTGGAACTGTGCGCGTCCCTGCCGCACGGCGCCCGGCTCGTCGTACCCCGGCCGGGGCCGCTGCTCGGCGCCGAACTCGCCGACGTACTGCGGGCCGGGCGCATCACGCACACCCTGCTCCCGCCGGCCGCGCTCGCCACGCTGCCGCCCGACACCCCCGGCACACTGCCGGAACTGAAGACCCTGATCGTCGGCGCCGACGCGTGCGGGCCCGAACTCGTCGCCCGCTGGGCGCCGCACCACCGCATGGTCAACTCCTACGGCCCCACCGAGGCCACCGTCGTCGCCACCTGGTCGGCGCCGCTCGCGGCGGACGGCAGCGCACCGCCCATCGGCCGCCCGCTGCCCGCCACCGGCGCCTACGTACTCGATGCCCGCCTGCGGCCGGTTCCCGACGGGGTCACCGGTGAACTGTGGCTGAGCGGACCGGCGTTGGCGCGGGGTTACCTCGGCCGGCCCGGTCTGACCGCGTCCCGCTTCACCGCCGACCCGTTCGGGCCGCCCGGCACCCGCATGTACCGCACCGGCGACCTGGTGCGCCGCGACAGCGCGGGCGAACTGCACTACCTGGGGCGCACGGACCACCAGCTCAAGCTGCGCGGCCACCGCATCGAGGCGGGCGAGGTCGAGGCGACCCTCGTCCGTCACCCCGGCGTGCTGGACGCCGTGGTGAGCGTACGCGAGGACGAACCGGGCCTGCCGCGCCTGGTCGCGCACCTGCTCACGGCCCCCGACGCCGAGCCGCCGGCACCGGCGGAACTGCGGGAACTGGCCGCGCGCTCACTGCCCGGGTACATGGTGCCGTCCGCGTTCGTGGTCCTCGACCGCTTCCCGCTCACCGAGAACGGCAAGACCGACCGGGCCGCCCTGCCCGCCCCCGCACCGGCCGAGGAGCAGGAGCGGCAACGGGAACGGCCCGAGCACGTGGCACCCCGCACCCCCACGGAGGAAGCGGTCGCGGCCATTTGGGAGGAGACCCTCCAGACGACCGTCGGCGCCGAGGACGACTACTTCCTGCTCGGCGGCGACTCGCTGCGCGCCCTGCTCATCGCCTCCCGAGCCAACGACGCGTTCGCCGTCACGCTCACCCCCCGCGACGTCCTGGTCTCCCGCACCGTCGCCGCCCTGGCGGAGCTGGTGGAGGAGCAGGTCCTGAGCGAACTCGAACAGACCGCGTACGACGAAGGCGCCGCGTATGGCGGTTACGACTCCGAAGACGCCGCGTCCGGCGGCCACGACCACGACCACGAACGGTGAGGATCCGACGACCATGACGTCTTCGACCCCTTCGAACCCCGCTTCGGACCCGACCTCGAACTCGGCCTCGGGCCCCGCATCACCCTCCGCTCCGGGCTCCGCCGAGTCCGCACGACGGCCCTCCCGGCCCTCCCGGCGGGACCGTGCCGAGGCCCTGCCCGAGGAGATGCGGGAAGCGCTGCGGCGGCGGCTCGCCGGTCGGGCGGCCGGTGGTGCCGCTCCGGCCGCCCGGCAGGGCATCCCGCGGGCCGACCGGGACCGCCCGCTGCCGCTCTCCTTCGCGCAGCAGCGGCTGTGGTTCCTGGACCAGCTGCGGCCCGGCGACGCCCGCTACAACAGCGCGGTAGCCCTCCGCCTCACGGGCGCGCCCGATCAGGAGGCACTGGGCGCGGCCCTGACCGCCGTCGTGGCCCGGCACGAGGCGCTGCGCACCACCTTCGAGGAGACCGATGGCCGCCCGGTGCAGCGCGTGCATCCCGCGGGGCCGGTGCCGCTGCCGGTCCGCGACGCCGGTGACCTCGACAAGGACCTCCTCGCGGAGTACTCCCGGCCCTTCGACCTGCGGGGCGGCCCGCTGCTCCGTGCCCTGCTGCTGCGCGAGTCCGCGACCTCCCACGTCCTGCTGCTGACGGCTCATCACATCGTCACGGACGGCTGGTCGATGGGCATCGTCCTGGACGAGCTGTGCACGGCCTACGACGCCCTCGCGCATGGCACCGAACCCGCCCTGCCGCCGGTGGCCACGCAGTACCCCGACTTCGCGGTGTGGCAGCGCGCCCGCCTCTCGGGCGCCCACCTCGAAGGCGAACTCGACCACTGGAGAGGGCGGTTGACCGGGGCGGTCGCGCCCGAGCTGCCCCTGGACCGGCCGCGGCGCGGCGAGGAGGCGGGTGAGGGCGCCGTGAGCACCTTCGCCGTCCCGGCCCGCCTGACCGCGCGCCTGCGCGACCTCGCGAGGGAGCAGCACACCACCCTGCACACCGCCCTGGTCGCCGCCGCCCAGGCCCTGCTGGCCCGCTGGTCCGGCCAGGACGACATCACCGTCGGCTCCCTCACACCCGGCCGCTCCCGCACCGACCTCGAACGCACCGTCGGATTCTTCGTGAACACCGTCGTGCTGCGCACCCCCGTGGACGCGTCCGGTTCCTTCCGCGAACTCCTCGCCCGAGCGGCCGAGACGGTGGGCGACGCCTTCGCCCACGGCGACACCCCGTTCGAACGGATCGTGGAGGCGGTGGGCGCGCCCCGCGAGGCCGGCCGCAACCCGCTGTTCGACGTGCTGGTCCTGCTGCACCCCGACCCGCCGGCCGCGACCGCCCCGCGCGGACTCGCCACCACCCCGGTCACCGTGCCCCGGCACGCGGCCACCTTCGACCTGAGCGTCGAGTTCGTACCGGACGGGGACGGCCTGGCCGGGCTCCTGGAGTACCGCACCGACCTGTTCGACGCGGCCACGGCCGAGCGGATGGCCGGACAGCTGCTACGCCTCCTTGAGGGCGCCTGCGCCGAGCCGGACCGGGCGCTGGGCAGCCTGCCCCTGCTCTCCGAGGAGGAGACCCGCCGCCTCGTCCACGACTGGAACCCCGCCGCGCTCCCCGCCACGGACACCACTTACCCCGAGCTGTTCGAACGCCGGGTGGCGGAGGCCCCCGACGCCCTCGCGCTCGTCGCGGGCGGCGAACGCCTCGACTACGCCACGCTCAACGCCCGCGCCAACCGGCTCGCCCACCACCTGATCGCCCGCGGCGCAGGACCCGAACGGCTGGTCGCCCTGCGGCTGCCGCGCACCGCCGACATGATCGTCGCGATCCTCGCCGTCTGGAAGTCCGGCGCGGGCTACCTCCCACTGGACCCGGCCCTGCCCGAGGAACGGATCCGCTACCTGCTGGACGACGCCCGCCCGGCCCTGGTCCTGGACGAGTCGGCTCTGCGTGCCGTGCCTATGGCCGCCCCGGACGTCGACCCCACCAACACCGACCGACACGCCCCCCTACTGGCGGACCACACCGCGTACGTCATCTACACCTCCGGCTCCACCGGCCGCCCCAAGGGCGTCGCCGTCGCCCACCGTGCGGCCGTGCACCTGCTGGCCGCCCACCGTGCCGGGTTCGTCGCCGAGGCGGGTGGCGGGCCGCTGCGGGTCGCGCTCACCGCGTCGTTCTCCTTCGACACCTCCCTCGAAGGCGTTCTCCTCATGGCCGACGGCCACCCGCTGCACCTGGTCGACGAGACCACCCGGATGGACCCGGCCGCGCTGGTCGAGTACGTCGTCGAACACCGCATCGACTTCCTCGACGTCACCCCGTCCTACCTGCGGCAACTGCTGCCCGCCGGACTGCTCACCGACCCCCGGCACCACCCCCGCGTCCTCATGCTCGGCGGGGAGGCGATCGGCCCCGCGCTCTGGCGCGAGCTGGCCGCCCACCCGGACGTGACCGCCCACAACTTCTACGGCCCCACCGAGTGCACGGTCGACGCGCTGTCCTGCCGTATCGACGGCGGAGACCGCCCGCTGGTGGGCCGCCCGCTGCCCGGAGTCCGGGCGTACGTACTCGACGACCGGCTCCGGCCGGTGCCACCCGGCGTCGGCGGCGAGCTGTACCTCGCGGGCGCACAGCTCGCCCGCGGTTACGCCGGAAGGCCGGGGCTGACCGCCGCCCGCTTCCTGCCCGACCCGTTCGGCGGGCCAGGGGAGCGGATGTACCGCACCGGCGACCTGGCCCGCTGGACCGCCGACGGCCGCCTGGACTACCTCGGGCGCGCCGACGACCAGGTCAAGGTGCGCGGCCACCGCATCGAGCCCGGCGAGATCGAGGCCGCCCTGCTCGCGCTGCCCGCCGTCACCGCAGCCGCGGTCGTCGCCCTGCCCGACCCGCACGGCCACGCACGTCTCGCCGCCTACGTCGTCCCGGCACCCGGCGCGCCCCGGCCCGCCCCCGCCGACCTGCGGGCGGCCCTGCGCGAGGTGCTGCCCGACGCCCTGGTGCCGTCCTCCTTCACCTCCCTTGACGCGCTGCCGCTGACCACCAGCGGCAAGCTGGACCGCCGCGCCCTGCCGACGCCGGAAAACACCGCAGAGGAGCGGGAGTGCATCGCCCCGCGCACACCCGACGAGGAGACCCTGGCCGGTATCTGGGCCGAGGTACTCGGGCTCGCCCGGGTGGGTGTCACGGACAACTTCTTCGAGCTGGGCGGCGACTCGATCCTGAGCATCCAGGCCGTCTCCCGCGCCCGCGCCGCGGGCCTGCACATCGGCTCGCAGGACGTCTTCCGCCACCAGACGGTCGCCGACCTGGCCGCCGCCGCGTCCCGCCGCACCACCGCCGTGCCCGCGCCGCGCCGCCCGCACGAGGACGGGCCCGCCCCGCTCACCCCCGTCCAGGAGTGGTTCTTCGCTACCCATGGGCCGCTGCGGCACTTCGCCATGTCGATGCTGCTCGACCTGCCGTACGACCTCGACGAACAGGCCCTGGACCGGGCGCTGCACGCCGTGGTGGCCCAACACCCGGCCCTGCGCACCCGCTTCACCTCCGCCGACGGCGCCTGGCGGCAGCACCCCGGCACCGGCCCGGCGACCGGCCTGCTCACCCGCCATGACCCCGGAACCCCGCCCGCCGAGGCCGCCGAAGCGGCCCGCGCCGCCCTGGACCCGGCGACCGGGGCCCTGCTGCGCGCTGCCCTGCTGGGCGGCGGGGAACGGCCGCAACTGTTCCTCACCGCCCACCACTTGGCGGTCGACAGCGTCTCCTGGCGCGTACTGCTCACCGACCTCGAACACGCATACCGGCAGGCGGCGGCCGGTGAGGACCCCCTCCCGGAGCCCGAGCACACCCCCTTCGCCGACTGGGCGCGGACCCTGACCGAACGGGTCCAGGCCGGCGGCCTCGACGACGACCTGCCCCACTGGACGCAGGAGGTGCAGGCGCCGCGCACCCCGCTCCCCGTCGACCTGCCCGGCACCCCGCTCGCCGGATCCGTGCGCACCGTCCGTACGCGCGTGGACCGGGACACCACCGAGGCCCTGCTGCGACGGGTGCCGGGCGCGTACCGCACCCAGGTCAACGACGTGCTGCTCAGCGCGCTCGGCCGGGTGCTCGCCGACTGGACGGGCGCCGACCGGGTGACCGTCGCCCTGGAGGGTCACGGCCGGGAAGAGGAACTGGACGAGGGTGCCGACCTGTCCCGTACGGTCGGCTGGTTCACCACCCAGTACCCCGTCACCCTCACCCCGGCCGGACCGGACGACTGGGGCACCACCCTCAAATCCGTCAAGGAACGGCTGCGCGCCGTGCCCCGCCGCGGCCTCGGCTACCAGGCGCTCGGCCACCTCGGCTCGCCCCGACCCGAGGCCCGCGCACTCGGTCAACTGCCCCTGCCCGACGTGTGCTTCACCTACCACGGCCAGTGGGAGGCGCCCGCCGGCGGCGACTTCGCGCCCGTCGCCGACGTACCCGGCCGGGACATGGACCCCGACGCGCCGCTGGACCACCTCCTCGACGTGTCCGCCCTGGTGACCGACGGTGAACTGGAGATCACCTGGCACTACAGCGACCAGGTGCACCGCGAGGACACCGTCCGGGACCTGGCCACGGGCATGGCACGGGCGCTCACCGCCATCACCGAGCACTGCGCCCGACCCGGCGCGGGCGGACGTACGCCCTCCGACTTCCCGCTGGCCCGCCTCGACCAGGCCGGTGTGGACCGGCTCGCCGGTGACGGCCGCGACGGCTGTCACGTCGATGATCTGCTGCCGCTCACCCCGCTCCAGGAAGGCATGCTCTTCCACCGGCTGGTCGGCGGCGACGACGACGTGTACGTGGACCAGGCCGCGCTGCTCCTCGAGGGCGTGAGCGACCCGGACGCCCTCGCCCTGGCCTGGCAGCGGGTCACCGACCGCACTCCTGCCCTGCGCACCTCGGTGGTGTGGGAGGGCGTCCCGGTGCCGCTCCAGGTCGTGCACCGCCGCGTCGAGGTGCCCGTCACTCAACTGGACTGGCGCGAACTGGACGCGGTGGAGCGCGCCGAACGCCTTGACCGGCTGCGCGGCGACGACCTCGCCCGTGGCCTCGACCTCGGCACGGCACCCCTGATGCGGCTCACCCTCGTCCGGCTCCCGGATGCCCGGCTGCACCTGCTGTGGACCTCCCACCACCTCATCCTGGACGGCTGGAGCCTCGCCCAGGTGCTCACCGAGGTTTCCGAGGAGTACGCGGCGCTCACCACCGGCACCGAGCCCCGGCCGCCGGCGCGCCGGCCGTTCGGCGACTACGTGCGCTGGCTGGCCGGCCAGGACACCGAGGCCGCCCACGCGCACTGGCGGACCGTGCTCGACGGGTTCGCGACCCCCACCCCGCTGCCCGTCGACCGCGTCCGGCGCCCCGGTCACGAGACCCGGTCCGCCGACGTACACACGTGTGCGCTGTCCGACGACGTCTCCGACCGCCTCGCCCACACCGCCCGGTCGGCCGGGCTCACCCTCGGCACCGTGGTGCAGGGCGCCTGGGCGCTGCTGCTGTCCCGCTACGCCGCCGAACCGGACGTGCTCTTCGGGACCACCGTCTCCGGGCGGCCCGACGACCTGCCCGGCGCCGAGTCGATGGTGGGCATGTTCATCAACACCCTGCCCACCCGCGTCCGCGTGGACGGCGGCCGTACCGCTGCCGCCTGGCTGAGGGACCTCCAGGAGGAACAGGCGCAGGCACGGCGGTTCGCGGCGGTGTCCCTCGCCGAGCTGACCGCGCTGAGCGACGTACCGGCGGGCTCCGCTCTCTTCGACAGCATGGTGGCCTTCGAGAACTACCCCTTCGACGAGGCGCGTTCGGCCACGACCGGGATACGCCTGGCCGACGTCTCCTCACGCGACGCCACCAACTTCCCGTTGGTGCTGCGGGCCTACCAGGGCGAGCGGTTCGGGTTCGACCTCGCCTACGACCCGGTGCTGTTCGACGCCACGACCGTTCGCGCCCTCGCCGACCGGCTCTGCCTGCTGCTCACCGAGCTTGCCGACGACCCCGGCCGGCCCGTGCGCTCCCTCGCCCTCACCACCGCCGAGGAGCGGCGGCGGCTGCTCACCGAGTGGAACGGCACCGAGGAGGGCAGGCCCGCCGACACGCTGGACGCGCTGTTCGCCGCCCAGGCCGCCCGCACTCCCGATGCCGAGGCGCTCACCTGCGGCGACGAACGGCTCGACTACGCCACCCTGGACGCACGGGCGGGCCGTCTCGCCCACCGCCTCGCCGAACTGGGCGCCGGGCCCGAGACGTTCGTCGCCCTCGCGCTGCCCCGCTCCGCCGACCTCGTCGTGGCCGTCCTCGCCGTCCTCAAGACCGGCGCCGCGTACCTGCCCATCGATCCCCGGCTGCCCGCGGAGCGCGTCCGGCACATGCTCGCCGACGCCGGGCCGGTCGCGCTGGTCACCACCCGGCAGACCACGGTGGCCGACCCGGACGTCTCCCGTCTGCTCCTGGACGACCCGGAGGTGCGCGCAGACCTGGCCCGCCGCCCGGCCACCGGCCCGGCCGGTCGCGCGCTGCCCGACAGTCCCGCCTACGCCATCTACACCTCCGGTTCCACCGGCCACCCCAAGGGCGTGGTCGTCCCGCACGCCAACGTGATCCGGCTGTTCACCCGCACCCGGCACTGGTTCGGCTTCGGAGCCGATGACGTGTGGACGCTGTTCCACTCGTACGCGTTCGACTTCTCGGTGTGGGAGCTGTGGGGGCCGCTGCTGCACGGCGGCCGGCTCGTGATCGTCCCCGAGGACACCGCCCGCTCGCCGGAGGACTTCCTGCGCCTGCTCGCCGACGAGCGGGTCACCGTCCTCAACCAGACACCGTCAGCGTTCTACCCGCTGATCCGTGCCGACGCCGAACTCCGCGACGTCGGCGACCGGTTGGCGCTGCGCACGGTCATCTTCGGCGGCGAGGCACTGGATGTGGGCAGACTCGCCGACTGGTACGCCCGCCACCCGGACACCGCGCCCCGCCTGGTGAACATGTACGGCATCACCGAGACCACCGTGCACGTCACCTACGCGGGCCTGGACAGCGGCCTGACCACCCGCTCCGGTGCCGCCGCCAGCCCCATCGGCACCGGGATACCCGACCTGCGGCTCTACGTCCTGGACGACACCCTCCAGCCGGTGCCGCCGGGCGCCGTGGGCGAACTGTTCGTGGCCGGTGAGGGGTTGGCGCGCGGCTACCTGAACCGGCCCGGACTGACCGCGACGCGCTTCCTCGCCGATCCCTTCGGTCGGCCGGGCACGCGCATGTACCGCACGGGGGACCAGGCCCGCTGGCGGTCCGACGGCACCCTGGAGTACCTGGGCCGCGCCGACCAGCAGGTCAAGATCCGCGGCTACCGCATCGAACCCGGCGAGATCGAGGCCGCCCTGCACCGCCACCCCGGCGTCGGCGCGGCCGCCGTCGGTGTATACGAGGACGCGGCCGGCACCCGCCGGCTCGTCGCCCACGTCGTGGGCATCGGACCTGGGACTGACGCCGACGCTGGAACGGGAACCGGCCATGGGGCTGGCGCCGGCACCAGGACAGGCGCTGGCACCGGCACAGGGTCAGGCACCGGAGCAGGCACTGGCACTGGTGCCGGACCAGGTACTGGGACCGGCGCTGGCGCTGGGACCGAAATTGGCACTGGCATCGGAGCAGGCGCTGACATCGGCGCTGGCACTAGTACTGGTACTGGTACTGGCACCGGTATTAGCACCGGTGCTGGCACCAGCACCGGAGCAGGCACAGGCGCTCGCACCGGGGCAGCCACCGGCACCGGCACCGGCATGGGAGCAGCCACCGGCACCGGCACCGGACCAGGCGCTGGCACCGGTACTGGCGCCGGACCAGGTACTGGGGCCAGCACTGGCACTGCGGCTGGCACCAGTATTAGCACCGGCGCTGGCACCAGCACCGGAGCAGGCACAGACGCTCGCACCGGAGCAGACACCGACACAGGCGCAGGCACCGAAGCAGACACCGGCACCGGCACACACACCGGAGCAGGCACAGATACCGCAACCCGCACCGGGAAGCCCGCCGCCCCTCCGTCCGCCGCCGAACTCCGCGCGCACCTCGAAGGGCTGCTGCCCGCGCACATGATCCCGGCCGCCTACGTGCCGATGGACGCGCTGCCGCTCACCGCCAACGGCAAGCTCGACCGGCGCGCCCTGCCCGCGCCCGGCCCCGACGGCTTCGCAGCCGAGGGCACGCGGACCGTACCGCGCACCCCCGCCGAGCGGCTCGTCGCCGCCGCGTGGGCGGACGTACTGGACACCGACGAGGTCGGCGCCGACGACGACTTCTTCGCCCTCGGCGGCGACTCCATCCTCGCCGTCCGCGTCACCTCCCGGCTGCGCGCCGCCTTCGGCACGGACGTCTCGCCCCGGCTGCTGTTCACCCACTCCACGCTCCGCGACCTCGCCGCCGCCCTCGGTGAACCGGGCGGCGCGGACACCGCCGACGTCATTCCGGCCACCGCCCCGGACACCCCGGCGCCCCTGTCGTACGCCCAGCAACGCCTGTGGTTCCTCGACCGGTTCGAGCCGGGCAGCACGGAGTTCACGACCCTGTCCGTGCTGCGGCTGCGCGGCCCGCTGGACCATGCAGCCCTGCGTACCGCCCTGGACGGCCTGGTCGCGCGGCACGAGGCGCTGCGCACCACGTTCGCCGAGTACGACGGCCAGGCCAGGCAGCTCGTCCACCCGCCCCAGCCCGTCGACCTGCCGGTGAGGGACCTGCCGGACGACGCCGCTCTGGACGTCCTCGTGGGTCAGGTCGCCGCCGCCCCCTTCGACCTGGCCACCGGGCCCCTGCTCCGGGCCCACCTGGCACGCTTCACCCCCGACGAGCACGTCCTCGTCCTGGCCGTGCACCACATCGTCACCGACGGCTGGTCCATCGGCGTACTGGCCCGTGACCTCGGCGAGTTGTATGCCGCCGCCCTGGAGGACCGCCGCCCGGAGCTGCCCGCGCTCCCCGTCCGCTACAGCGACTACGCGGCCTGGCAGCGCTCCCGCGCCGACCGCGCCGAGGCCGAACTCGCCTACTGGCGGCAGGCTTTGGACGGCGTGACCCCGCTGGAACTGCCCACCGACCGGCCGCGCCCGGCCGTCCGCACCCGCGACGGCGCCCTTCTGACCTTCACCCTGCCCGCCGCGCTCACCGAGCGGCTGCGCGAACGGGCACGGGAGGCCGACGCCACCCTCTACATGACGCTGGTGACGGCCTGCCAGACCCTGCTCGCCCGGTGGGCGGGGCAGGAGGACGTCACCGTCGGCACCGTCACCGCAGGGCGCGAGCGGTCCGAACTGCATGACCTGGTCGGCATGTTCGTCAACACCCTGGTGCTGCGGGCCCGGATCCGTCCCGGCGTGCCCTTCCGGGAGCTGCTCGCCGAGGTGCGCGACACCGTCCTGGACGCGTTCGCCCACCAAGAGGTGCCCTTCGAGCGCGTGGTGGACGCCGTCCAACCCGAACGGGACACCAGCCGCACCCCGCTGTTCCAGGTCATGGTCGCCCTGCACAACCTCGGCGCCGAACCGCCCCGGCTGCCCGGCCTGACGGCGGAGCCGGTCACCCCGCCGGTGCGCACCGCGACGTACGACCTCGCCTTCGACTTCGTGGAGGGTGAGGACGGACTCACCGGCCACCTGGAGTACAACACCGGCCTGTTCGACACCGACACCGCCGAACGCCTCGCCGCCCGACTGCGCATCCTGCTTGAGGCCGCCGCCGAGGACCCGGGGCAGAGCGCGGACCGGCTGCCGCTGATGACCGACGACGAGCGGCAGCACGTACTGCGCCAGGGCGAGGGCATCCGCCTGCCCGAGCCGGACACCACCTTCCCCGCCCTGTTCGAGGCCCAGGCCACCCGCACCCCGGACCACACCGCCCTGGCCGCCCGCGACACCACCCTGGACTTCGCCGCCCTGAACCGGCGCGCCAACCGGCTCGCCCACCACCTCATCGCCCAGGGCGCGGGGCCCGAAGACGTGGTCGCCGTCCGGCTGCCCCGCACCAGTGACCTGATGGTGGCCGTGCTCGCCGTCCTCAAGGCGGGCGCCACCCTGCTCTGCCTGGACCCCGAACTCCCCGCCGAACGGCAGGACTTCCTCCTCGCCGACGCCCGCCCGCACACCCTGCTGGCCGACCTCGACGTGGTGTCCTGGGACCGGCTGCCCGCCCACGACCCGGCCGACGCCGACCGCGTCCGGCCCCTGCTGCCGGCGAACACCGCCTACATCATCTACACCTCCGGCTCCACCGGCCGCCCCAAGGGCGTCGCCGTCGAACACCGCCACCTGGTCAACCTCTGCCATGACCACCGCGCGGGCCTGCTCGCCCCGCACACCGCCGACGGGCAGCGGCTGCGGGCCGCGCTCAGCGCCTCCTTCTCCTTCGACACCTCCTGGGAAGGACCGCTGCTCCTCGCCCTCGGCCACGAGGTCCACCTCATCGACGAGGACGTACGCCTGGACCCGCACGCATTCTGCGCCCACGTCGCCGAACACCGGCTCGACCTGGTCAACGTCACCCCGTCCTACCTGCGCGAACTCACCTCCTCCGGGCTGCTCGCCGCCGACCGCCACCGCCCGCGCCTGCTGCTCGTCGGCGGCGAGGCCGTCCCCCCCGCCGGGTGGCGCGACCTCGTACGCGCCGAACAGGACCTCGGCGTGGCGGTGTACAACATGTACGGGCCCACCGAGACCACCGTCGACGCCGTCTACGGCCGCTGCGCCGACCAGCCGGACCGCCCGGTCATCGGCAGTCCCGGCGGCAACCTGCGCGCCTACCTCCTCGACGCCGCCCTGAGTCCGGTGCCGCCCGGCACGCCCGGCGAGCTGTACCTGGCCGGGGCGCAGGTGGCCCGCGGCTATCTGAACCGGCCAGGACTCACCGCCGCCCGCTTCCTCGCCGACCCGTTCGGGGCGCCCGGCGAGCGGATGTACCGCACCGGCGACCGGGCCCGCTGGGGCCGGGACGGGCTCCTTGAGTTCCTGGGCCGGGTGGACGAGCAGGTCAAGATCCGCGGGTTCCGCATCGAACCCGGCGAGGTGGAGGCCGCCCTCCTGGACCATCCGGACGTCGCCGACGCCGCGGTCGCCGCCCGCGAGAACGCGGGGCGCCTCATGCTCGTCGGATACGTCGTGCCCGCCGCCGACCGCGTCCCGTCCGCCGACGCCCTGCGCCTCGCACTGCGCCGCACCCTGCCCGACCACATGGTGCCCGCCGCCTTCGTCCCGCTGACCCGCATCCCGCGCACCACCAGCGGCAAGACGGACCGGCGCGCCCTGCCCGCCCCGCCCGCGCAGCCCGACAGCGGAACGCCCTACGTCGCTCCACGGGCCGGTACGGAGGAACGTCTTGCCGCGATCTGGGCGGAGGTGCTCGGCGTCGAACGCGTCGGCGCCCGCGACAACTTCTTCGCGCTCGGCGGCGACTCCATCCTGAGCATCCAGATCGTCTCCCGCGCCCGGCAGGCCGGCCTTGTCCTCGCCACCAAGGACGTCTTCCGCCACCAGACGGTCGCCGAACTCGCCCTGTGCGTACGGGAGTCCACCCCGAGGCGGGAGGTGGCCGAGGAGCCGGCCGAGGCGCCGCTCACCCCGATCCAGCACTGGTACCTGGACGGCCGCGCACCCGGGCAGCGGCTCCGGTTCACCATGACCCAGCGCCTCGAACTCGCCCCGGACGCCACCGACATGACACTCCGGGCCGCCACCGACGCCCTCGTACGCCACCACGCCGCCCTGCGCACCAGGTTCCGCCACACCGCCGACGGCTGGCGCCAGGACGTGCTGCCCGAGGCGCCGGACGGCGTCTTCACCCGGCACGACGTGGCCGGCCTCGACGACGCGGCGCTGGAGGGAGAGGTCCAGCGGCTGACGGACGAGGCGCAGGCCGCCCTCGACCCCACCGCCGGGCGGGTCGTCCGCATCCTGTTCTTCGACCGTGGCCCGGGGCGGCCCGGGCAACTGGTCGTCACGGCGCACCACTTGGTCATCGACGGCGTCTCCTGGCGCGTCCTGCTGGCCGACCTGGAGACCGCCCACCGGGCGGCGGCGGCCGGACGACCCGTGGAACTGCCTGTTATCGGCACGTCCTACGGCCACTGGGCCACCCGGCTCGACCGGCACACCCGCTCCGGCGCACTCGAGGCCGACCTGCCGTACTGGACACGCACCGGCACGGCACCGGCCGCCCTGCCCGCGGGCCGAACCGGCCCGAACACCCACGGCACCGCCGCCACCCTCACGGTCACCCTGGACGAGCGGACCACCGACGCCCTGCTGCGCGAGGTCCCCCCGACCTACCGCACCCAGGTCAACGACGTCCTGCTCAGCGCCCTCGGCCGCACCCTGGCCCGCTGGTGCGGACGCGACACCGTCCTGCTCGGCGTCGAGGGCCACGGCCGGGAGGAACTGTTCGCGGACGTGGACCTGTCGCGGACCGTCGGCTGGTTCACCGCCGAGTTCCCGCTCGCCCTGCGCGTCGCCCCGGACGACGGCTGGCACGACACGCTCCGCTCGGTGAAGGAACAGCTGCGCGCGGTACCGCTGCACGGCCTGAGCCACGGCGCGCTGCGCCATCTCGTACCCGGCAGCCCGCTCGCCACGGCCCCGGCCCCGCAGGTCGGCTTCAACTACCACGGCCAATGGGACACGGATGCCGCCGGTGGTCTGTTGCGCGGCGCCCTGCCTCCGGCCGGCCGGGACACCGACCCCGACGAGCCCCGGCCCTACCTGCTGGACATCACCGGCGTCGTCCAGGAAGGCCGGCTCGAACTCGGCTGGACGTACCCCGCCGCCGTCTACGACCAGACCACCGTCCAGCGGCTCGCCGAGGACATGCTCACGGCCCTGCGGGACATCGTGGCGCACTGCGCCCGCCCCGAGGCGGGCGGCCGCACACCCTCCGACTTCCCCCTCGCCGAACTGAGCCAGGAGCAGCTCGACCGGCTCCTCGGCGCCGGCCGGCACGCCGAGGACGTCCTGCCGCTCACCCCGCTCCAGTCCGGCATGCTCTTCCACGGCCTCGTGGACACCGAGCACGCCTACTTCGACCGCACGGCCGTACGACTGTCCGGCGTCGCCGACCCGCAGGCCTTCGCCGTCGCCTGGCAGCAGGTCGCCGACCGCACCCCGGCCCTGCGCACCAGCGTCCACTGGCACGGCCTGCCGCACCCGGTCCAGGTCGTCCACCGCCACGCGGAACTGCCCGTCCGCCACCTCGACTGGCGTGCGCTCACCCCAGCCCAGCGCACCGAGGCCACCGAACGGCTGCTCGCCGAGGACCGCGCCGCCGGGATGGACCTCGGCACGGCGCCGCTCACCCGGCTCACCCTGGTCGCGCTGCCCGGCGACGAGGTGCTCCTTGTCTGGTCCACCCACCACATCGTCCTCGACGGCTGGAGCACCGGGCAGCTGCTCACCGAGGTGTGCGAACGCTACGCCGCGCTCACCGGCGGTCCCGACCAGGCGCCTCCGCTGCGGCGGCCCTTCGCGGACTTCCTGCACTGGCTGCGCGAGCAGGACGAGACGGCGGCTGAGCGGCACTGGGCCGACGCCCTCGGCGGGTTCACCGCGCGGACCCCGCTGCCGTACGACCGCACGCCCGCCGAAGCCCACCGCGCCCGCTCCGCCGCGGCCGTCCATCAGGAGCTGGACGCCGGGGTCTCGCGGCGGCTGCGGGAGAGCGCCGCCCGCGCCGGAGTGACCGTCAACACGGTGGTGGAGGGCGCCTGGGCGCTGCTCCTCGCGCGCTCCGGCGGACGCGACAACGTGGTCTTCGGCACCACCGTCTCCGGCCGCCCGGCCGAACTGCCCGGTGTCGAGAGCATGATCGGCATGTTCATCAACACGGTGCCGACGCGGGTCCGCGTCACCGCCGGGCCGGTGCTGGCGTGGCTGCGCGACCTCCAGGAACGGCAGAGCGACGCCCGCCGCTTCGACTTCCTCGCCCTGCCCCGCATCCAGGCCGTGAGCGAAGTCCCTTCCGGCGAGGCGCTGTTCGACAGCATGGTGGTGTTCGAGAACTATCCCGTGGACGAGTCGGCGACGGCACGCACCGGCGTCCGGGTCGAGGAGGTGCGCGCCGACGACGCCACCACCTTCCCCTGGTGCCTCCGCGCCCACCTGGCTGAACGGCTCGGCTTCGACCTGGCCTACGATCCCGACCTGTTCGACACCGCCACCGCGGAACGCGCCGCGGACCGGCTGGCCCAACTGCTCACCGCCCTCGCCGAGGGGTTCGACAGCGACCTGGCCGACCTGGACGTGCTCGCTCCCGCCGACCGCGAGCTGCTGACCGCCTGGAACACCACCGCCCGCCGGACCGCGCCGCGCAGCCCCGTCGACCTGTTCACCGAGCAGGCCCGGCGCACCCCGGACGCGCCCGCCGTCCACGAGGGCGGCCACGTCCTGACGTATGCTCAACTCCACGACTGGGCAAGCTCGCTGGCCGACCAACTGCGCGCAGTCGGACTGGCTCCCGAGGACCGTGTGGCGCTGCTCCTCGACCGCTCCGCCGAACTGGTCGTCGCCCAGCTCGCGGTGCTCATGGCCGGCGGCGCCTACGTACCCATCGACACCCGCGCCCCCGAGGAGCGCCGCCGCACCCTGCTCACCCAGGCGGGCGCGACCCACCGGCTCACCGCCACGGAGGTGGCGGCGGCCCGCACCGGGACGACGGAGCCGCTGACCTCCGTAGACTTCGACCGGCCGACGCCCGGCACGGGAGCTGTACAGGAACCGATACCGCCCGCGCGGTCAGGCCAGGCGGCGAGCGCGGCACCGGACGCGGACGGGGCGACGCCCGCCCCCGGGCCCACGGTCCGTCAGGCACCACCGTCACAGCCCGCCGAAGCGGAGTCTCCGGCCTCTGCGGGTCCCGATTCGTCGGCGTTCGACCCCGAGAGGCCTGGGCGTCAGGCGCCGCTCGCAGGTCCCGCAGGGGTGGAGCCTCCGGCTTCTGCGGGTCCCGATCCGTCGGCGTTCGACCCCGAGACCTCCGCGCGTCAGGCGCCGCCTTCACGCCCCGCAGGGGCTCAACCGCTTACCTCTGCGGGTTCCGGTCGGGCGGCGCGCGACACCGGGGCCACGGAGCCGTTCGCACAGCCCACCGGGGCGGAGCCCGCGCCGTCCGTCGACCCCGACCGGCTCGCCTACGTGATGTTCACCTCCGGATCCACCGGGCTGCCCAAAGCGGTCGCGGTGCGGCACCGGGACGTCGCGGCGCTGGGCACCGACAGTCGGTTCGCCGGCGGGGTGTGCGACCGGGTCCTGCTGCACTCGCCCGTCGCGTTCGACGCCGCCACCTTCGAGGTGTGGGCGCCGCTCCTCAACGGCGGCTGCGTGGTCGTGGCCCCGGGCGGCGGTGTCGACGCGGCCTCGCTGCGCCGGCTCGTCGCCGACGGCGGACTGACCGCGCTGTGGCTGACCGCCGGGCTGTTCCGGCTGCTCGCCCAGGACGCGCCCGACTGCTTCCGCGGCCTCGCCCAGGTGTGGACCGGCGGCGACGTCGTACCGGCACAGGCCGTGCGTCGGGTGCTCGACGCCTGCCCCGGCCTGACCGTCGTGGACGGCTACGGACCCACCGAGGCCACCACCTTCGCGACCTCCTTCGCCCTCAGCGACCCGGCGGCAGTCCCGGACACGATCCCCATCGGACAGCCGCTGGACGACATGCGGGCGCTGATCCTCGACGCCCGGCTGCGGCCCGTACCGCCGGGCTGCCCGGGCGAGTTGTACCTGGCCGGCGAAGGCGTCGCCCGGGGCTACCTGGGCCGCCCCGGCGACACGGCCGCCCGCTTCCTCGCCGACCCGCTGGGCCCTCCCGGCACCCGTATGTACCGCACGGGCGACCTGGCCCGGCGGCGCCCGGACGGCAACGTCGAGTTCCTCGGCCGCGCCGACGACCAGGTGAAGATCCGCGGCTTCCGGGTGGAGCCCGGCGAGGTCGAAGCCGCGCTCGCCGCCCACCCGGACGTCGCCGACGTGGCCGTCCTGGCCCGCGAGGACCGCCCCGGCGCCAAGCGGCTCGTCGCCTACGTCGTCGGACCGGCCGGACAGGACGGCGAGGAACTACGGGAGTTCGCCGCCCGCACCCTGCCCGACTACCTCGTCCCCACCACCGTCGTCCCGCTCGCCGCGCTGCCGCTGAGCCGCAACGGCAAGGTCGACCGGGCCGCCCTGCCCGCGCCGGACGTCGTCCCGGGCCGCGAGCGGGTCGAACCCCGCACCGAAGCGGAGCGCCGCACGGCGGACGTCTTCGGCGAGGTACTGGGCAGCGAACCGCCCGGTGTGGAGGACGACTTCTTCCGGCTCGGCGGCGACTCGATCCTCAGCATCCGGCTCGCCTCCCGCCTCGCCGAGGCCTTCGACACGGACGTCACACCGCGCGCGGTCTTCACCCATCCGACACCGGCCGCCCTGGCCCGCCTCCTCGGCGAGCAGCATGGTGCCGGCCGCCCGGCGCTCGTTCCGGTCGCCCGCGACGCGGTCGCGCCGATGTCGCACGCGCAGCAACGCCTGTGGTTCCTGCACGAGTTCGAGCCCGGCGGCGCCGAGTACGTCACCGCGCTCGCCCTGCGGCTGCGCGGCACCCTCGACACCGACGCGCTGCGCGCCGCCCTCGGCGCCGTGGTCGCCCGGCACGAGTCGCTGCGCACCACCTTCGACAGCGTCGACGGACACGGCATCCAGCGAGTCCACCCGCCCCACGACGTGCCGCTGCCCGCGCACGACCTGTCCCGACTCGGCGTGGCCGAGCGGGAACCCGTCGTGCGCCGCCTGCTCGCCGAGGAACGTATCCGCCCCTTCGACCTGCGCGAGGGCCCACTGCTGCGCGCCGGCCTGCTCCGGCTCGCCGAGGGCGACCACGTACTCACCCTCGTCCTGCACCACATCGTCACCGACGGCTGGTCCACCTCCGTCCTGCTCGGCGACCTCGCGCACTTCTATCGCGCAGAACTCGGGGCAGCTACGGCCGAGTTGGCGCCGCTGCCGGTGCAGTACGCCGACTACGCCCACTGGCAGCGCACCACCGGCGACACCGACGCCGCCGAGCACCTCGCCTACTGGAAGGAGCAACTGGCCGACACCGCACCGCTCGAGCTGCCCACCGACCGGCCCCGGCCACCGGTGCGCACCAGCGCCGGTGCCACCACCCGCCTTGTGGTGCCCGCCACGACCGCCCGGCGGCTCACCCGGATCGCCCGGGACCACGGCACCACCCTGTTCACCACGCTCGTGGCCGCCGCCCAGAGCTACCTCGCCCGGATCTCCGGCAGCGAGGACATCACCGTCGGCACCGTCAACGCCGGCCGCGACCGGCCCGAGACGCAGGCCCTCGTCGGCTTCTTCGTCAACACCCTGGTGCTGCGCTCCCAGGCGGAAGCCGACCGACCGTTCACCGCGTTCCTCGGCGACGTACGGCAGACCGTCCTGGACGCCTTCGCCCACCAGAACGTGCCGTTCGAACGGGTCGTGGACGAGGTGCAGCCCGTCCGCGACACCAGCCGCAGCCCGCTCTTCCAGGTCATGGTCGTCCTCCAGAACACCCCGGCCGTCGCCCTAGACCTGCCCGGCCTGGACGTCACCGACGTAGAACCGGAGTCGGAGCAGGCCGCGTTCGACCTCACCCTGGAGTTCGCCGAGACCGACTCCGGTGAGCTGCACGCCCTGCTCACCTACAACACCGACCTGTTCGACGCGGCCACGGCCGAACGGATGGCGGGACAGCTCGGCACCCTGCTGCACGCCGTCGCCGATGACCCCTGCCGCCCCCTCGGCGCGCTGCCGCTGGCCTCCGACGACGAGCGGGAGAACCTCCTGCTCCAGGGCCGGGGCACCTTCCGCCCGGTGCCCGAAGCCACCCTGCCCGCCCTGTTCGAACGGCAGGCGGCCCGTACCCCGGACGCCGTGGCGCTGATCGACGGCGACCGGGAGCTGACGTACGCCGACGTGGACCGGGCCGCCAACCGGCTGGCCCACCGGCTCGTCCGGGACGGCGTCGGACCCGAGCGCGTCGTGGCCCTCGCGCTGCCGCGCTCGGCGACGGCCGTGGTGGCGCAACTCGCCGTCGCCAAGGCCGGCGGGGCCTTCCTGCCCGTGGACCCCGATTATCCGCCGCAGCGGCGGGAGTTCATGGTCCGGGACGCGGGCGCCCACCTGGTCCTCGACGACTCGGCCGAGGTGTGGTCCGCCACCGGGCCGGAGACGGCGCTCACGGACGCCGACCGCACCACCGCGCTCACTCCCGCCCACCCCGCCTACGTCATCTACACCTCCGGTTCCACCGGCACACCCAAGGGCGTCGTGGTCACCCACCGGGGCCTCGCCTCCTTCGCCGAGGCGGCCGCCGAACAGTACGCGGCGGGCCCCGGCGACCGGGTGCTCCAGTTCGCCTCCCCGAGCTTCGACGCGTCCGTGCTCGAACTGTGCGTCTCGCTGCTCAGCGGGGCCGCGCTTGTGACGGGCGAGGAAGGGCCGTTGGTGGGGGAGCGGCTGGCGGAGGTGCTCGCCGAGCGGCGCGTCAGCCATACGCTGATTCCGCCGGCGGCGCTGGCCACGCTGCCGCCGGAGACCGCCGCCGCGCTGCCCCACCTGCGTACCCTCATCGTCGGTGCCGAGGCCTGCCCGGCGGACCTCGTCGACACCTGGGCCCCCGGCCGCCGCATGGTCAACTCCTACGGCCCCACCGAGGCCACCGTCGTCGCCACCTGGACCGGTCCGCTGACCCCGGGCACGGGCACCCCGACCATCGGCCGCCCGTCCGGCAGCACCCGCGTGTACGTACTCGACGCCGCCCTGCGTCCCGTACCGCCCGGCGTGACCGGCGAGCTGTACGTCGCGGGGCCCGGCCTCGCCCGCGGCTACCTGGGCCGGCCGGAACTCACCGCCCAGCGGTTCCTGCCCGACCCGTTCGGCGCGCCGGGGGAGCGGATGTACCGCACCGGGGACCTGGTCCGCTGGACCGCCGACGGCCGACTGCGGTTCGCGGGCCGCGCCGACGACCAGGTCAAGCTGCGCGGCTTCCGGATCGAGCCCGGAGAGATCGAGAGCGCGCTGCGGCGCAGCCCGCTGGTGCGGGACGCGGTGGTGGTCGTCCGCGAGGGGGAGGGACCCGACGCACCGTCCCGGCTCGTCGCCTACGTCGTACCAACACAGCCGTCCACCTCCGACGCCGCCCGCCCCGAAGCGTCCGGGGCAGGTTCCTCGGGCACGGATCCGGCTGGGGCTGGCTCCTCGGGCACGGAACCGACCGGGGTCGGCTCCCCGGGTACGGAACCGACCGGGGTCGGCCTCTCGGGCACCGAGCCGTCCGAGGCCGGTTCCACGGGCCCCGAGCCGTCCGAAACCGGCGCCCTCGGCGCGGAACCGTCTGGGACCGGCTCCTCGGGCACGGAGTCGACCGAGGCTTGCTCCGCGGGCACAGAGCCGTCCGGGACCGGCTCCCCGGGCGCGGAACCGACCGGGGTCAGCTCCACGGGCATCGAACCACCCGCAGCCGACGCCCCCGGCACGGAGCCCCGCGCGGCCGGCGCCCCCGGCACCGAACCCCCCGCAGCCGGCGCCCCCGGCACCGAACCCCCCGCAACCGACCCCTCAGGCACCGAACCGCCCGGGCCGACCGCGCTGCCCCTCGGAGAACTCCGCCTGCATCTCGCCAAGTCGCTGCCCCCGCACATGGTGCCGTCCGTCTTCGTGCCGCTCGACCGGCTGCCGCTCACCCCGAACGGCAAGATTGACCGGCGGGCCCTGCCCGCACCCGGGCCGACCCAGGCCGTGGACGGACCGAGGACCGCGCCGCGCACCGACACCGAACGCCGTATCGCCCGCATCTGGGCCGACGTGCTCGGCATCGACGAGGTCGGCGCCGACGACAACTTCTTCGCGCTCGGCGGCGACTCCATCCTGAGCATGCAGGTCGTCTCCCGGCTGCGCCGCGACGGACTGCACGTGGCGACCCGGGACCTGTTCATGCACCAGACCGTCGCCGAACTCGCCACCGTGGTCCGCACCGCGCCCCGCCGCTCCGCCGACGGCCCGGTGACCGGCGAGGTGCCGCTCACCCCGATCCAGGAGTGGTTCCTGACCACACCCCGTACCGCCCACCACCACTTCAACCAGTCGGCGCTCCTCGAACTCGACGACCACCCCGACCCGCAGGCGCTGAGCACCGCGCTCGACGCCCTGCTCGAGCACCACGACGCCCTGCGCATGCGCTTCACCCAAGGCGAGCACGGCTGGCGGCAGTTCAACCCGCCGCCCGTCGAGGGCGGCGGCGCCGACATCCTCGTACGGCACGACCTGACCGGTCTGTCTGCCGGGGGCGCCGACGCGGCGATGGCGAAGGCCGCCGACGAGCTTCACGCGAGCTTCGACCTGGCCGGCGGCCCGCAACTGCGGGCGGCCCTGTTCACCGGGGACCCGGACCGGCCCGCGTACCTCCTGCTCGTCGCCCACCACCTGGTGGTGGACGCCGTCTCCTGGCGCGTCCTGCGCGACGACCTGGAGACCGCCTACCGACAGGCCGTCCAAGGCGATCCGGTCGCGCTCGGCGAGCGCGGCACCAGCTTCCGTGAATGGTCCCGCCGCCTGGCCGCACACGTCGCCGAGGGCGGTCTCGACCACGAACTGTCGCACTGGGAGCGGACGGTGGGCGCCG
Organism: Streptomyces sp. 135; assembly: GCF_020026305.1. Lineage (NCBI taxonomy): Bacteria > Bacillati > Actinomycetota > Actinomycetes > Kitasatosporales > Streptomycetaceae > Streptomyces > Streptomyces sp. 135. The sequence continues at coordinate 8,275,675 of NZ_CP075691.1, forward strand.
AGCCCGCCGCCGCGGACCCGGCCGCCGCGGACCCGGCCGCCGCGGACCCGGCCGCCGCGACCGGGGACGCACCGGCCGCCACGGTGAGCGTGGAGCTGGACGAGGACGACACCACGGCCCTGCTGCGCTCCGCGCCCACCGCCTACCGCACCCGGGTCAACGACGTACTGCTCGCCGCTCTCGCCCTCGCGCTGGCCCGCTGGACCGGCCACGACCGGGTACGCCTGGACCTGGAGGGCCACGGCAGGGAGGACCTGCTCGACGGCGTCGACCTCTCGCGCACCGTCGGCTGGTTCACCACCGTCTACCCGGTCGCCGTACAGGTGCCCGATCCAGGCAACCTCGGCCCGGACCGCGACTGGCGGTCCCTGGTGAAGTCGGTCCGCCGCCAGCTGCGCGCCGTGCCCGGCAACGGCATCGGCTACGGCGCCCTGCGCACCTTCGGCCCGCCCGAGGTCCGCGAACGCCTCGGCGCCCAGGCCCACAGCCAGGTGGTGTTCAACTACCTCGGCCAGTGGGACGCCCGCCCCGAAACGGCGGACGGCGGCCTGATCCGCGCCGAACACGGCTCCTTCGGACAGGACCACGACCCGAGGGACCACGGCTCGCACCCCGTGGAGGTGGTGGGCGCGGTGCAGCACGGCCGGCTCGCCTTCACCTGGCACCACCGGCCGGGCCTGCACGACACGGCGGCCGTGCGCAGGGCGGCCGAGGACTTCGCCGAGGCCCTGCGCCACCTCGCCCGGCACGCCCGGGGAGGCCGGTGACGACACCCCGCCTCCGCGAGGCACCGCCGTCCCGGCGGACCGCCCGGCACGGCCCTCGCGCACCCCGCGCCCCGACCGCCCACCGCCCCCTAACCACCCACTGCCCACTGCCCACCCGAACCGGATGACGAAAGAAGGCGACATGGACGAGAACACCCGCTACCAGGTGCTGCGCAACGACGAGGAGCAGTACTCGCTCTGGCCCGCCGACATCGAGGTGCCCGCGGGCTGGCAGCCCGTCGGCAAGGAGGGCACCGAGGCCGAGTGCTCCGCCTACGTCGACGAGGTCTGGACCGACATGCGGCCCAGGAGCCTGCGCGAGCGCATGGAGAACACCCGGGCCTGACCGGCCCGCCGCACCCACACGCCGGGCCGGCCGCATCCGCGCCGGCCCGGCGCCCCCCACGCGTCGCCGTTACGACGCCCCACCGTCCTCGGCCCACCACGACACGGCAACACTCCCGAGGAGCCCGCCATGACCCCTGTCCTGCGCACCGAACGCCTGGACTTCATCCCGTACCGATCCGAACACGAGGACCACTTCGTCGCGCTGCTGCGGAACGCGGAGGTGTGCCGCTGGATGGGCCAGGACCTCGTGCCCGAACCGCAGCTCCGTGAGGTGTTCCGCGCCATCCTCACCGAGGTCTACCCGCAGCACCGGTTCGACGTGTGGGGCCTGTGGCTGGCGGGCGACTACGTCGGGCACGCCGAGGTGAAGCCCACCGGCAACGTCGACGGCCACGAACTCGTCACCGCGCTCGGCCCCGCGTACTGGGGGCACGGACTGGGCGGCGAGGCCGTACGCGGCCTGCTCCGGCACGCCGCCGACAACCTCGGGCTCAGCGAGGCGTACGGCATGGTCGGCGCCGAGAACACCGCCAGCCTCGCCCTCTGCCGCCGCCTGGGCTTCCGCCACGTCCGGGACGTCGTCGCCGACGACGGATCCGTCACGAAAATGCTCGTCATCCCGGTCGAGGACCCGAGCGGGACGGCAGCCACCCCCGGCAACCCGGAGGCCCGAGACGCGCGGAGCGCCGGGGGCCCGGTGTGAGCCGGCCGTTCGCCGGCGAAGGCACCGCCGAGACGACGGACGCCGACCGTTCGCCGGGGCTGTGGCGCAACCGCGACTTCAACCTGCTGTGGACCGGGCAGTGCCTGTCCGACCTCGGCGGCGCCATGGTGGAGCTGGCGCTGCCGCTGCTGGTGCTCCAGCAGACCGGGTCCCCGGCACAGGCCGGGCTCGTCGGAACCGCCGGGCTCGTCACCACCCTGGTGTGCCGGCTGCCGGCCGGTGTCCTCGCCGACCGCCTCGACCGGCGCCGCCTGATGATCACCTGCGATGTGCTCCGCCTCACCGGGTACGCACTGCTCGGCTGGGCAGTGGCGACGGGCGCCGCGAGCCTGCCGGTGATCGTCGCGGTGGTGATCGCCGGTGCCGCCGCCACGGCCGTCTTCAGCACCGCCGAGCACGCATCGGTGCGCAAGCTGGTCCGCCCCGACCAGCTCACCGCGGCCGTCGCCCGCAACGAGGCGCGCGCGTACGCCGTCTCGCTGACCGGCCCGCCGTTGGGCGGCCTGCTGTTCGGGTTCGCTCGCGCCCTGCCCTTCCTCGGCAACGCGCTGAGCCACCTGCTCTCCCTCGTGGCCGTCGCCTGCATCCGGCGGCCTCTCCAGGAGGTCCGGCGGGAGGCCGCCCCGCCCGTCGCCGTCTCGGCGGCGCAGGGCCTGCGCTTCCTCCTCGGCCATCCCTTCCTGCGCGCCCTGCTGGTGATCGCCGCGCCGCTGAACATGGCCTTTACCGGCATGATCTTCGCGATGACGCTCGCCCTGCTCGACGCGGGCGTCCCCCCGGCGCTGGTGGGTCTCGCCGGAACGATCTTCGCGCTGGGCGGCTTCCTCGGCGCCCTCGTGGCCCCTGCCCTGCAACGGCGGTTGCGGCTGCCCGTCCTGATGAGGCTGCTGTGCTGGACGACCGCCGCGCTGATGGCGGTGAGCACGCTCCTTGCGGGCAGTGTGCTCGCCGCCATACCGCTGGCCGCCGCCGTGTTCCTCGGGCCCACGGCGAACGCGGCGCTCTTCGCCCACCAGGCCGCCGTCACACCGGACCACCTGCAAGGCCGCGTCGTCAGTGGCGTACTGCTCGCCGCGGGCTCCGCCGCCGCGCTCGCCCCCGCCCTGGCCGGTGCCCTCCTGGCCCGTTTCGACCCGGCACCGGCCATGCTGGTCTTCCCCGCCCTGGTGGCCGTCGCCGCGGTGACGGCCACTCGCGGCAAAGGCATCCGCGGCCTGCCCGACCAGCAGCCGGGGCCTGCTTGAACCGTGCGCCGGCCCGCTGCGGGCGGGGTCGGCGGCCGGTCAGGGCAGCGGGCCGCCACGGGCGGTGACCCACAGGTCGTACCACTCCTCGTGGGTGAGGCCGGGCGCACGGCGCACGGCGTCGCGGCAGGCACGGATGCGCTCGGGCCTGCCGGTCCCGATGACTGGGGCGATACGGGCCGGATGGCGCTGGAGCCACCACAGCAGGATCGTCTCCGGTGTCGTGCCCTTGCACTCGGCGAGGGCGGTGACGAGGCGGGCGGTGGGCGTGTCCTGGCCGCCGGTGTAGCGGCCCTGGGCCAGGGCGCCCCACGCCTGGAGCCGGATCCCGTGGGCGTGGCAGTACTCGACCGTCCCGTGCGGGAAGCCGTTGCCGGTCGCGGCCTCGGTGTTCACGAGGACACCGGACTCCACCCAGTCCCGGCGGGCCAGACTCATCTCCAACTGGTCGGCGACCAGGGGCACATCGAGATGGGAGCGCAGCAGCTCGATCTGTGCCGCGCTCATGTTGGACACGCCGAAGCGCCGCACCAGGCCCTGGGCGTGCAGGGAGGTGAGCGCCTCGGCGATCTCCTCCGGGCCGGTCAGCGGATCCGGGCGGTGCAGGAGCAGTACGTCGAGCACGTCGGTGCGGAGCCGGGTGAGGCTCTCCTCGACGCGCCGCACGATGCTCTTGCCCCGCAGGTCGTACATGCCGGGAAGAGCGCCGTCGGCCTGCCGGATGCCGCACTTGGTCTGCAGGACGATGCGCTCCCGCAGCCCGGGCGCCCTGGCGAGCACCTCGCCGAAGACCGCCTCGGCCTTGCCGCGCCGGTAGATGTCGGCGTGGTCGAACTCCGTGACGCCGATGTCGAGCGCCGCCTCGACGGCGGCCTCCGCGTGAGCGATGTCCGCGGCGGCGTACGGCTCGTCGTCCCACGTGCCGCCGAGCCCCATGCACCCGTACAACGGCCGGCCCGTGAGCACGTCGTTCTGCGCTGCCATGCGTTCTCCCTTGCTGCTCGGCGATCCGCCTGCTGCTCGGCGCAGCCGGACCCGGCCGCGTGACCTAGGCTTCACTGCCGCCCCGGCCGTTGTACCGGACAGCGGGTCAAGTGCGTGCGGAGCACCGGAGTCGAGTGCGGATCCGGCGGCGCGGGACCGAGTCGAACAAACCACCGACACGTTTGCAAGGGGTTTCAGGACTAGTTTCAGGACTAGGCGGTCCTGCGGTCCTCCAGCCGCCCGGAGGCGGTCGAGTCGCGTACGACCAGTTCCGGCAGGAAGACGAACTCGCTGTGCGGGGCGGGCGTGCCGCCGATCTCCTCCAGGAGCGTGCGGACCGCGGCCTGGCCCATCGCCTGGACGGGCTGGCGGACGGTGGTCAGCGGGGGATCGGTGAACGCGATCAGCGGCGAGTCGTCGTAGCCGACGACGGAGAGGTCGCGAGGGACCTCAAGGCCCCGCTCGCGGGCGGCGCGGACGGCGCCGAGCGCCATCATGTCGCTGGCGCACACGATCGCGGTGCAGCCCCGGCCGATCAGCGTGGCCGCCGCGGCCTGGCCGCCCTCCAGGGTGTACAGGGAGTGCTCGATGAGCGCGGCGGAGTCGTCGGCCGACATGCCTAGGCGCTCGCGCATCCCGAGCTGGAAGCCCTCGATCTTGCGCAGTACGGGCACGAACCGCCGGGGGCCCACCGCGAGGCCGATCCGGGTGTGGCCGAGCGAGGTCAGGTGCGTGACGGCCAGCCGCGCCGCGGCCCGGTCGTCGGTGGAGACGAAGGGGGCCCGCACCTTGGGCGAGAAGCCGTTGACCAGGACGTAGGGCACGCCCTTGCCGCGAAGCACCTCGTAGCGCTCCATGTCGGCGGTGGTGTCGGCGTGCAGTCCGGAGACGAAGATGATGCCGGAGACGCCCCGGTCCACCAGCATCTCGGTCAGCTCATCCTCGGTGGAGCCACCGGGGGTCTGGGTGGCGAGCACGGGGGTGAAGCCCTGGCGGGTCAGGGCCTGGGCGATGACCTGGGCGAGCGCGGGGAAGATCGGATTGTCCAGCTCGGGCGTGATCAGGCCGATCAGACCGGCGCTGCTGCGCTGCCGCAGCCGTGCGGGACGGTCGAAACCGAGCACGTCGAGCGCCGCGAGGACGGATTCCCGGGTGGCCGCGGCGACACCGGGCTTGCCGTTGAGGACACGGCTCACGGTGGCTTCGCTGACCCCCGCCTGCGCTGCGATGTCGACGAGCCGTGCGGTCATGGACTGGACTGTACCTGCCATCCACCTGATTGCCCACCAGCTGCACGGACTTGCGGAAGGCTTCCAGCCCTGCAAGGGACTTGCAGCGGCCCGAGAGGGGCATCGGGGGTAAGAGGCCACTTCAGAGCGGTGTCAAGCGCAGCTATGGCAACCGTAAGGACACGCAGCGGTAACGATGAACAGCGCTTGCAGAAATTTCTCGCAAGGTCTTTCGGCGGCTTTTCAATCCTGTTACGTTCCCTGGCAACCCGGCGCCGCGTCCAGTGCGGCTCACCGGAGGCACCTCTCCCCGAGGTCCCGCCTCCCCTCGTTCTCGGGTTCAGTCGAAGGAGTTCTCATGCGGCGTGGCATAGGGGCCACCGCGCTGGTCGCGGCCCTGACCTTGACGGCGGCAGCGTGCGGTGGTGACGACGGTGACAGCGGCAAGAAGAGCTCGGGCAAGCTCTCCGGCACCGTCACTTTCTGGGACACCTCGAACGACGCCGAGAAGGGGACCTACGAGAAGCTCGCCAAGGGCTTCGAGAAGCTCCACCCCGACGTCAAGGTCGACTACGTGAGCGTCGCGTTCGGCGAGGCCAACGCCAAGTTCAAGAACGCCGCCGGCGGCAACTCCGGGGCTCCCGACGTGATGCGTACCGAGGTCGCCTGGGTCGCCGACTTCGCCAACCTCGGCTACCTCGCCCCGCTGGAGGGCACCGCCGCGCTGGACAAGGCCGACGACTACCTGCCGCAGGCGGCGGCCAGCACCAAGTTCAAGGGCAAGACCTACGCGGTGCCGCAGACCATCGACACCCTGGCGCTCTTCTACAACAAGAAGATGCTCAAGAAGGCCGGCGTCGAGGTGCCCACCACCTTCGACGAGGTGAAGTCCGCCGCGAAGAAGATCAAGTCGAAGACCGGCAAGACCGGTCTCTACCTCCGCGGCGACGACCCGTACTTCTACCTCCCGTACCTCTACGGAGAGGGCGGCGACCTCCTCGACACCAAGAACAAGAAGGTCACGGTCGACGAGCCCGAGGGCGCCGCCGCGTTCAAGGTCATGAAGGACCTCGTCGACTCCGGCGCCGCGACCACCGACGCGAGCGACGGCTACAACAACCAGCTGAACGCCTTCAAGGACGGCGAAGTGGCCATGGCGATCGACGGGCCGTGGTCCATCGAGGGCGCCTTGAAGGGCAAGGAGTTCAAGGGGGACAAGGCCAACCTCGGCGTCGCCCCCGTCCCCGGCGGCAGCGACCGGCAGGCCGCCCCGCAGGGCGGCTGGAACCTCGCGGCCTACGCGGGCTCCGGCAACCTCGACGCGAGCTACGAGTTCATCAAGTACATGAGCTCGGCCAAGGTGCAGCAGCAGACCACCGAGCAGCTCAGCCTCCGTCCGACGACAAGTCCGTGGACAGTTCACAAGTCCGTCGAGCGGCCGTGGATCCCCGAGGCCAACTCCCTCTTCGAGCCGATCCGCCTGCAGATGGGGAAGGTGCTCAGCGGCAAGGCCTCGCCGCAGGGCGCGGCGGACGGCGTCGGCGACGCCTACCGCAAGCTCCTCAAGGACTACAAGTAAGCAGCGGAAAGATCCCGAAGATGAGGAGGGCTGACCGCCCCATGGCTGTCGAGAGCGGCCAGTCGGTGGTGAGGGCCGCGGATGCCACGAGCATCCGCGGCCGCGGCCACCGGACCGGCAAGAACCACCGGACCGGCAAGAACCCCGGGCGTCTGCGCCGGGCGCTGTCCACTCACTGGTACGCCTGGGCCATGGTCGCCCCCGTGGTGGCCGTGATCGGCGTGATCATCGGCTACCCGCTGGTGCGCGGCCTCTACCTGTCCACGACCGACGCCAACGAGGCGAACGTCGAGCGCACCATCGGTGTCAACCACATCCCGGCGACGTACGAGTCGGTCGGCCTGGACAACTACTCCACCGTCCTCTCCGACGGCGTCTTCTGGGACCGGCTGAGCTGGACCGTCATCTGGACCGTCTCCTGTGTCGCGCTGTCCTTCGCGCTCGGCCTGGCCCTGGCGAACATGCTCAACCGCAAGCTGGCGGGGCGCTCCTTCTACCGGATGGCGCTGATCCTGCCCTGGGCGGTGCCCGCCTTCGTCTCCGTCTTCACCTGGCGGCTGATCTTCAACGAGAAGAGCGGCATCCTGAACAAGCTGCTGGCCGGTGGCGGCATCGACGCCATTCCGTGGCTGAACGACCCCACGTGGGCCAAGATCTCGGTCATCACCGTCAACGTCTGGCTCGGCGTGCCGTTCATGCTGGTGGCCATGCTCGGCGGACTCCAGTCCATCCCCGGCGAGCTGTACGAGGCCGCCGAGATGGACGGCGCGAACGCCTGGCAGCGCTTCCGGCACATCACCCTGCCCGGCCTGCGCTCCGTCAGCAGCACGGTGATCCTCATCAGCGGCATCTGGACCTTCAACATGTTCCCGGTGATCTTCCTGCTCACCCGGGGCGGACCGGGGGACGCCACCGAGATCCTGGTGACGTACGCCTACCGGCTCTCGTTCGTCGTGAGCCCCCGCGACTTCGCGGGATCCGCGGCCTGGGGCGTGATCATTCTGCTGCTCCTCTCGCTCTTCGCGGTGGTCTACCGCCGCGCGCTCCGCAAGCAGGGAGAAGTCTGGTGACGACCATGACGAACCGACCGACCAAGACCAAGACCCGGACCGCGCCGAAGCCGAGGACCAGGCCGCGCGGCGAACGCGGGCCGCTGGCCTCCGTCGGGCTCCACCTGACGCTGCTCGTCGCCTCGGCCATCGCGGTGCTGCCCCCGCTGTGGCTGCTCGTCACGTCGTTCAAGCCGGAGAGCGAGGCGTTCTCCACCGCCCTGGTGAAGGACTTCACGCTCGGCAACTACGACCACGTCATCAACGACACCGAGTTCTTGAGCTGGGTCGCCAACTCCCTGCTCGTCGTCGGGCTGACCACCGTGATCGGCGTCTTCATCTCCGCGACCACCGGCTACGCCGTCAGCCGCTTCCGGTTCCCCGGCATGCGCCCGCTGATGTGGCTGCTGCTGATCACCCAGATGTTCCCCGTCGCGGTGCTCATCGTGCCGCTCTACAACCTCCTCGCCAACCTCGGCCTGCTCAACCAGCCCATCGGCCTCGTCGTCACCTACCTGACGATCGCCGTGCCCTTCTGCGCCTGGATGATGAAGGGGTACTTCGACACCATCCCGGTGGAGATCGACGAGGCGGGACGGGTGGACGGCCTCAATCCGTTCGGCACGTTCTGGCGGCTCATCGTGCCGCTGGCCAAGCCGGGGCTCGCCGTCACCGGCTTCTACAGCTTCATCACCGGCTGGGCCGAGGTCGCGTACGCGTCCGCGTTCATGACCGGCGAGGAGAACCTCACCCTCGCCGGCGGCCTCCAGACGTTCGTCAACCAGTACACCAGCGACTGGGGCTCGCTGACGGCCGCCGCGGTCATCGTCGCGGTCCCCGCCGCGGTGATCTTCGGCTTCGTCCAGCGCCACCTGGTCGGTGGACTCACCGCCGGCGCGACGAAGTCCTGACCGCCCGCCTCGCGGCTCACCGGACCCTCCGGGCCACCGGACCGTCCGGGCCACCGGTTCTCCCCGCCCATCGATCTCTCGATCCCTCGATCCCAGGGAAGACATGACCCAGCATCTCGCTGCCCCCACAGCCCCCGCCCGCGGCACCCACCCGGACTGGTGGCGCGACGCGGTGATCTACCAGGTCTATCCGCGCAGCTTCGCCGACGGCAACGGCGACGGCATGGGCGACCTGGCGGGCATCCGCGCCCGGCTGCCCTACCTCAGGGACCTCGGCGTCGACGCCGTCTGGCTCAGCCCCTTCTACTCCTCGCCGCAGGCCGACGCCGGATACGACGTCGCCGACTACCGCGCGATCGACCCGATGTTCGGTGACCTGCACGACGCCGACGCCCTGCTGCGCGACGCCCACGCGCTCGGCCTGCGCGTCATCGTGGACCTGGTGCCCAACCACTCCTCCGACCGGCACGACTGGTTCCGGCGCGCCCTGCGCGAGGGCCCGGGCTCACCGCTGCGCGAGCGCTACCACTTCCGCCCCGGCAAGGGCGCGGACGGTGAACTCCCGCCCAACGACTGGGAGTCCATATTCGGCGGCCCCGCCTGGACCCGGGTCGAGGACGGCGAGTGGTACCTCCACCTCTTCGCCCCCGAACAGCCGGACTTCAACTGGGAGCACCCGGCCGTCCGCGACGAGTTCCGCTCGATCCTGCGGTTCTGGCTCGACATGGGCGTGGACGGCTTCCGCGTCGACGTCGCCCACGGTCTGGTCAAGGCCGAGGGCCTGCCCGACATCGGCACGCACGACCAGCTCAAGCTGCTCGGCAACGACACCATGCCGTTCTTCGACCAGGACGGCGTGCACGACATCTACCGGAGCTGGCGCGGCGTACTCGCCGAGTACGCGGCGAACGACCTCGGGCCTGCGGGCTCCTCCTCCCCGAAGGACCGGGGCCAGGGGACGGGCGGGCGCATCCTCGTCGCGGAGGCCTGGACGCCCACCGTCGAGCGCGCCGCCGCCTACGTGCGCCCCGACGAGATGCACCAGGCGTTCAACTTCCACTACCTGGGCACGTACTGGGACGCCGCCGAGCTGCGGGCGGTCATCGACGCCTCACTGGCCGCCATGCGGCCCGTCGGCGCCCCCGCCACCTGGGTGCTCTCCAACCACGACGTCACCCGCCACACCACGCGCTTCGCCAACCCGCCGGGGCTCGGCACCCAGCTGCGTACCGCCGGCGACCGCGAACTCGGCCTGCGCCGCGCCCGCGCCGCGACACTCCTGATGCTCGCGCTGCCCGGGTCCGCCTACATCTACCAGGGCGAGGAGCTCGGCCTGCCCGACGTCACCGACCTGCCCGACGAGGTGCGCCAGGACCCCTCCTTCATCCGGGCCAGCGGCCAGGACGGCTTCCGCGACGGCTGCCGGGTGCCCATCCCCTGGACCGTCGACGGGCCGAGCCACGGCTTCGGCGCCGGTGGCAGCTGGCTGCCGCAGCCCGCGGGCTGGGGCGAGCTGAGCGTGCAGGCCCAGACCGGCGACCCCGACTCGACCCTGGAGCTGTACCGGCGCGCGCTGCGCGTACGGCGGACACAGCCGGGCCTCGGCGCGGGCGACTCGCTGGAGTGGCTCGACGCTCCCGAGGGGGTCCTCGCCTTCCGCCGTGACGGTTTCGTGTGCACCGCGAACACCACGGGTTCCGCGGTGCGGATCCCGGCTCCCGGGCGGGTCCTGCTCGCCAACGCCGCCGTGGAGGCCGTGGACGGCAAGGCCGAGCTGCCCGCCGACACCACCGTCTGGTGGGCGGTGTGACCAACTCCCCGCCGCGCGCCCCGGACTGGGCCGACCGCGGTGCTCCGCGCCTCGCGGACATCGCCGTCCAGGCCGGGGTGAGCGAGGCCACCGCGAGCCGGGTGCTCAACGGCAAGCCGGGGGTGGCGACGGGCACGCGGCAGCGGGTGCTCGCGGCCCTGGACATCGTGGGCTACGAGCGCCCGCTGCGGCTGAAGCGGCACAGCGCGGGCCTGGTCGGGCTCATCGTCCCCGAGCTCAGCAACCCGATATTCCCCGCCTTCGCGCAGGTCGTCGAGCAGGTGCTCGCCGGGCACGGCTACACCCCCATGCTGTGCACCCAGATGCCGGGCGGCGCGACCGAGGACGAGCTGGTCGAGCAGCTGGAGGAGCGCCGGGTCAGCGGCATCGTCTTCCTCTCCGGGCTGCACGCTGACACCACGGCGGATCCCACCCGCTACCTCGAACTGGTCGGCCGGGGCACGCCGTTCGTGCTGATCAACGGCTACAACGAGAACATCCCGGTGTCCTTCGTCTCTCCCGACGACCGCGCGGCGGCCCGGATGGCGGTGCGCCACCTGGTCGACCTGGGGCACGACCGGATCGGTCTGGCCATCGGACCGACCCGGTACGTCCCCTCCCGGCGCAAGGCGGAGGGGTTCACCGCGGCGCTGCACGAGTTCCTCGACCCGGCACAGGGGGAGGCCGAGCGGCTCGTGCAGCGCACCCTGTTCACGGTCGAGGGCGGCCACGCGGCGGCCAGCGCACTGCTGGACGAGGGGTGCACGGCGATGGTCTGCGGCAGCGACATGATGGCGCTGGGCGCCGTCCGCGCGGTGCGTGAGCGGGGGCTCTCGGTACCGGGGGACGTCTCCGTCGTCGGCTTCGACGACTCGCCGCTGATCGCGTTCACGGACCCGCCGCTGACCACGGTGCGTCAGCCGGTGCAGGCGATGGCGACCGCCGCGGTGGGTGCCCTTCTGGAGGAGATCCAGGGCAATCCCGTACAGCACACGGAGTTCGTCTTCCAGCCGGAGCTGGTCGTCCGGGGCTCCACGGCGCAGGCGCCGCGCTGAGGGCCCGCGCTCCGGGGCCTGCCGGCTCCAGGGCCCCGGTCCGAACCGCCGGGCGCGTGGGGCCCGTTGCTCTGGGCCCCCGGCGGCCCGGACCGGAGATGTGGTTGAACGTAACATCGTCGCAATCTCTTGCGAAAGACCTTGCGGGGCATGAAATCGAGGGAACCGCAGTGTGACGTCCAGTTGTGCCCGAAGGGTTGACCGCGGTTCCAGGGGGTCGTACGGTCTCGACCGATATCGGCGTTGAAATGTTGCTGCAACATCCTTCAACGGCCTTACGGGCACGGCGCGTTGCCGGACAAGGCCATCCCTCACCCCCGCAGGAGGCCCTCATGGCACGTCGTAAGACCGGAGTCCGCAGACCGCTGGCCGCCGCCCTCGCCCTCGCCGCCGGAGCCGCCGGCAGTCTCGTCGCGGGAGCCCCGCAGGCGCAGGCCGCACCGCCCGGCGGCAAGGACGTGACCGCCGTACTCTTCGAGTGGCAGTTCGCCTCGGTGGCCAAGGCGTGCACGGAGCAGCTCGGCCCCGCAGGGTACGGTGCCGTCCAGGTGTCGCCGCCCCAGGAGCGCATTCAGGGCGAGGCGTGGTGGGCCGCGTACCAGCCCGTCAGCTACCGGATCGGCACCCGGCTCGGTGACCGGGCCGCCTTCCGCAGGATGGTGGAGGCCTGCCATTCCGCTGGCGTCAAGGTCATCGCCGACGCGGTGATCAACCACATGACGAACGCCTCCGGCACCGGCTCCGCGGGATCCCGCTTCACCAAGTACGACTACCCGGGCACGTACTCGGCGGCCGACATGAACAACTGCCAGGCCCCGATCAGCAACTACCAGGACCGCTGGAACGTCCAGAACTGCGAACTGGGCGGTCTCGCCGACCTCGACACCGGCGAGGAGTACGTCCGCGGCAGGATCGCGGCCTACCTCAACGACCTCCTCTCCCTCGGCGTCGACGGTTTCCGCGTCGACGCGGCCAAGCACATGCCCGTCGAGGACCTCAAGAACATCAAGTCGCGGCTGACCGAGCCGGACGTCCACTGGAAGCAGGAGACGCTGTACGGCGCCGGCGAGGCGGTCTCGCCGAGTGAGTACACCGGCGTCGGCGACGCGCAGGAATTCCGGTACGCCTGGGACCTCAAGCGCGTCTTCAACGACGAGAAGCTCGCCTACCTCAAGAACTACGGCGAGGGCTGGGGCTACCTGCCCGGCTCGAAGGCGTCCGTCTTCGTCACCAACCACGACACCGAGCGGCACGGCCAGACTCTCAGCTACAAGAACGGCGCCAACTACACCCTCGCGCACGTCTTCATGCTCGCCCTGCCCTACGGCTCGCCCGACGTGCACTCCGGCTACGAGTTCAGCGACGCCGACGCCGGCTCACCCGACGGCGGCCACGTGAAGGCCTGCTACAGCGACGGCTGGAAGTGCCAGCACGCCTGGCCCGAGATCAGGAGCATGGTCAAGTTCCGCAACACCGCGCGGGGGACGGGGATGACCGACTGGTGGGACAACGGCAACGACGCCATCGCGTTCGGCCGGGGCCACAAGGCGTACGTGGCGATCAACCACGAGGACCACACCGTCAACCGCACCTTCCGGACCTCCCTCGCCGCTGGCAGCTACTGCGACGTCCAGAGCGGCAGGACCGTCAAGGTCAACGGCTCGGGGCAGTTCACGGCCGCCGTGGCGTCGAACACCGCGCTGGCTCTGCACGTTGGAGCCAGGAAGTGCTGACCGCCCCACGGCACGGGCCGCCCGGCTTCCGCTTCCCCGCTGCCGGGCGGCCCACCCCGCCCCGCACCCCCTCCCGCCCTCGACAAGGAGAAGCCCTCTTGACCGGCTCCCGCCGCCGCACCCTGGTCACCACCGCCCTCGCCCTGCTCGCCGCCGTCGCGCCACTGACCTCCTCCGCCGCCGCGCCCAGTACGCCGGCCGCCGCTGAAGCGGCCGACGAGCTCGACCTGACCAAGGCCAGAGCCCAGTGGATCGACCGGGACACCGTCGCCTGGGACCTCCCGGACGCCGCCGCCACGACCCACGAAGTGGTGTACGCGCCCGACGGACGGCTCACCGCGCGGGACGGGAAGCTCTCCGGCGAGGGACGCCACATACGCCTGAGCCGGGCCGAGGGCGGCCTCACCGACGCCCAACGCGAGAAGTACCCGCACTTGAAGGAGTACGCGGCCTTCACCGTCGACCCGCGCGACCGCGATCAGGTACGCCGCGCCCTCACCGGCCAGGTCATCGCGGTCCGCAAGGACGCCGACGGCAAGCCGCTCACCGCCACCGGCGTCCAGACGCAGGGTGTCCTCGACGACCTCTACAGCGCGGCCGCGACCAAGGCCGACCTCGGCCCGCGGTTCCACCACGGCCGCACCTCGCTGGCCGTCTGGGCGCCCACCGCCCAGTCCGTCACACTCGAACTGGGCGGCGAAACCGTGCCCATGCGGCGCGACGACGCCAGCGGCGTGTGGTCCGTCAGCGGCCCCAAGGCCTGGGCGGGCACGTCGTACCGGTACGCGGTGAAGGTATGGGCGCCCAGCGTCCAGAAAGTCGTCACCAACAAGGTGACCGACCCCTACTCCACCGCCCTCACCGCCGACTCCGCCCGCAGCCTCGCCGTCGACCTCGGCGACCCGAAGCTCGCCCCTACGGGCTGGGAGCGGCTGAGGAAGCCGAAGGCGACGCCGCTGCGGGACGCGCAGATCCAGGAGCTGCACATCCGCGACTTCTCCGTGGCGGACCGCACCTCCCGCCACCCCGGCGAGTACCGCGCGTTCACGGACACCGCGTCCGACGGCATGAAGCACCTGCGGAAGCTCGCCAGGGCCGGTACGTCGTACGTACACCTGCTGCCCGCCTTCGACTTCGGCACCGTCCCCGAGCGCGCCGAAGCCCGGAGCAGGCCCGACTGCGACCTGAAGGCGTTCGCCCCGGACTCCGACGAGCAGCAGGCGTGCGTCGCCGAGACCGCCGCCAAGGACGGTTACAACTGGGGCTACGACCCGGTGCACTACACCGTGCCGGAGGGCAGCTACGCGAGCGACCCGGACGGGACCCGGCGCACGGTCGAGTTCCGGCAGATGGTCCAGGGCCTGAACGGAGCGGGCCTGCGCACCGTGATGGACGTCGTCTACAACCACACCGTCGCGAGCGGACAGGCCGACAAGTCCGTCCTCGACAAGATCGTGCCCGGCTACTACCAGCGGCTGCTCGCCGACGGCACGGTCGCCACCTCGACGTGCTGCGCCAACACCGCGCCCGAGAACGCCATGATGGGCAAGCTCGTGGTCGACTCCCTGGTCACCTGGGCCAAGGAGTACAAGATCGACGGCTTCCGCTTCGACCTGATGGGCCACCACCCCAAGGCCAACATCCTCGCCGTCAGGAAGGCCCTCGACGCGCTGACGCCCGGCAAGGACGGCGTCGACGGAAAGAAGATCATCCTCTACGGAGAGGGCTGGAACTTCGGCGAGGTCGCCGACGACGCCCGCTTCGTCCAGGCCACCCAGAAGAACATGGCCGGCACCGGCGTCGCCACCTTCTCCGACCGGGCCCGCGACGCGGTCCGCGGCGGCGGCCCCTTCGACGGCGACCCCGGCGTCCAGGGCTTCGCCAGCGGCCTCTACACCGACCCCAACTCCTCCAAGGCCAACGGCACCTCCGCCGAGCAGAAGGCCCGGCTCCTGCACTACCAGGACCTGCTGAAGGTGGGCCTGACCGGCAACCTCGCCTCGTACACCTTCACCGACTCCGCCGGCCGCCGGGTCAAGGGCTCGCAGGTCGACTACAACGGCGCCCCCGCCGGATACGCTGCGGCGCCCGGCGACGCCCTCTCCTACGCCGACGCCCACGACAACGAATCGCTGTACGACGCCCTCGCCTTCAAGCTCCCCGCGGACACGAAACCGGCCGACCGGGCTCGCATGCAGGTGCTCGCGATGGCGACCGCGACCCTGGCCCAGGGCCCGTCGCTCTCCCAAACCGGCAGCGACCTGCTGCGCTCGAAGTCCCTGGACCGGAACTCCTACGACAGCGGTGACTGGTTCAACGCCATCCACTGGAGCTGCCGGGACGGCAACGGCTTCGGCCGCGGGCTGCCGCCGGCCGCCGACAACAAGGACAAGTGGACCTTCGCCAAGCCCCTGCTGGCCTCCTCCGCCCTGACCCCCGGCTGCCGGGAGATCGACGGAGCGTCCGCCGCGTACCGAGACCTGGTCCGGCTGCGCGCGACCGAGCCCGCCTTCTCCCTCAAGACGGCCGCCGAGGTCCAGTCCCGGCTCTCCTTCCCGCTCTCGGGCACCGCGGCGGAGACACCCGGCGTCGTCACGATGCGCCTCGGCGACCTCGTGGTCGTCTTCAACGCGACCCCGGACACCCGGACCCAGCGGGTGTCGGCCCTCGCGGACACCGCGTACCGGCTGCATCCCGTACAGGCCAAGGGCGCGGACACCACCGTCAGGCAGGCTTCGTACGAGCGGAAGTCCGGCACCTTCAGCGTCCCCCCGCGTACGGTCGCCGTCTTCGAGCGGCGCTGAGACCGCCGGGCACCGTCAGTGGCTGCGGCTGCACAGGCGGTGCAGCCGCAGGGCGAGTTGCAGTTCGAGGGCCCTGGTGGGGCTGTTCCAGTCGGGGCCCAGAAGCTGTGCCACCCGGTCCAGCCGCTGCACCACGGTGTTGACGTGCACGTGGAGGGCGTCCTTGGCCTTGGACAGGCTCGCGCCGTAGGTGTAGTAGGCGTCGAGGGTATGGGCCAGCTCGGTGCCACGCTGCCGGTCGTAGGCGAGCACGGGGCCGAGGAAACGCTCCACGAAGCCGTTGAGGTCCGACCGGTCGCCGAGCAGGACGCCGAGGAAGCCCAGTCCGGCGATGTCGGCGCCGTCCCCGGTGCGGCCGAGGGCGTGCAGGGCGTCGAGACAGCGTCGGGCTTCGGCGTACGTGCCCGGGAGCTGCCCCGGCCCGGTGGACGGCCCGGCGGATCCCACGGTGACCGGTGCCCCGGCCGCCTGCCCGAGGTCCCTGGCCAGCTCCGCGGCGAGCGCGCCGGGCTCCGACGACGGTACGAGGAGGACGACGTGACCGTCACGGACTCCCGCGAGCCCGCCCAGCGAGCGGGCCCGGCGTACGGCTTCCGCGAACAGCTGGGCACGCGGCTCGGTGTCGGCGTCCAGGGCGAGCACGGCGTAGGGCCGGGAGAGATTGAGGCCGAGCTTGCGGGCGCGGATGGTGAGGCTCCCGGTGTCGTGGCGGCCGTCGTGCCGGTCGAAGGTGAGCAGATCGTCGAGGAGCTCCCCGCGGACGCGGTCCTCCGCCTCGGCGACGGTACGGCGCAGCAGCAACAGCAGAGCGGCGACCAGGGCGGCGCGTTCGAACAGGCGCCGGTCGGCGTCGGCCAGGTCCGCGCGTCCGGTCAGGACGAGGCTGCCGAGGAGTTCGGAGCCGGCCAGTACGGCGCACACCCAGGTGCCGTCCACCGGGACGGCGTGGCCACCGGCGCGGGAGGCGGCGACACCCTGGGAGGACGGGGCGAGGGGTCCGGTGCCTGCCCGGGCCATTTCGGTGCCGTCCGAGTCGTGGAGGGCGAGGCCGCCGCCGAGCAGGGCGGCGATCTCGCGCACCAGGTCGTCGACGCTCCCGCCGCGCAGCACCAGGTCGGTGAGCCGGTCGTGGGCGTCGGCGGCACGCCGGAGGGCCGTGCTGTGGGCACGGGCGGTCTCGTTGGCCGTGTTGAGCTCCACGAGGGCGGAACGGGTCTCCTCCAGCAGACGGGCGCTGTCGATGGCGACCGCCGCGTGGTCGGCGAGCGAGGTGAGCAGCGCGATGGCGTCCGGGGGGAAGTCCCGCGTGGTGCGGTCCGCGGCGAAGAGCACGCCGATGACGCGTTTCCCGACACGGAGAGGGACCCCGAGGATGCCGCGCAGTCCCTCCTCCCAGACCGCTTCGTCGATGGGGCGCGTGTGGGTGAAGCGGGAGTCCGTGCGGTAGTCGGCGCTGGCGTACGGGCGGGCGGTCTGGGCGACAAGGCCGCCGAGGCCCTCGCCCATGCCGAGCCGCAGTTGCTGGAAGCGGGCGGAGACGGAGCCGTCGGTGACCCGCATGAAGGTGTCCTTGGCGACGGGGTCGTTGAGGGACAGATAGGCGATGTCGGTGCCGAGCAGTGTCCTGGCCCGGTGGACGATGGCGCGCAGGACCGCGTCCAGATCACGCAGTGCGGCGAGGTCGCTCGCGGTGTCGAAGAGCGCGGCCAGCTCGGCCTCCCGTCTGCGGTGCTGGTCGAGGGTCCGCCGGATCTCCAGCGCGGCCCGGGTGGCTTCCTCCAGGAGGGACCGCTCCGCGGGCGAGAGGTACTCGGTGGACGCGTCGGCCGACGGGCGGGTGAACTGCTCGGCGGGTGCTCCGGAGGCCAGCATGGTCAGCAGCCGCCCGAGGGCCGCGATCGTGCCGTGTGCCGCTGCGCGGTGCGTCGGGTCGTTCACGGCGGCGTGTCGGCTCACACGGTGTCCCTGCCGACGGCCGTCGGCTCGGGCCTGCGCGCCTGGTCGGAGGAGTCGGCCGCCAGGGTGGCGGTGAGGTCCCGGCCGCGGGTCTCCCTGGCGAGGGCGACCGTCACGGTGGTGACGAGCGCGGCAAGGCACAAGTACAGGGCGACGGGGGTGGCGGAGTCGTACTCCTTGAGGAGTTCGACGGCGATGATCGGGGCCAGCGCGCCGGCGATGATCGAGGCGAGCTGGGAGCCCATCGACGCGCCGGAGTACCGGACCCTGGTGTCGAACATCTCCGAGATGAAGGCGGCCTGCGGGCCGTACATGGCGCCGTGCAGCAGCAGGCCGACCGTCACCGCGAGGGTGATCACGGCGAACGACTTGGAGTCGAGCAGGGCGAAGAAGGCGAAGGCCCACAGCGCCATGCCGACCGAGCCGATCAGGGTGACCGGCCTGCGGCCGACGCGATCGGAGAGCGCGCCCCACAGGGGGATGGTGACGAAGTGGACCGCAGAGGCGATCAGTACGGCGTTCAGCGCGGTGCTTTTGGGCAGTTCGAGGTGGTTGGTGACGTAGACGAGGAGGAAGGCGGTGAGGACGTAGTAGGAGATGTTCTCGCCGAACCGGGTGCCGATGGCGGTGAGGACCTCCCGCCAGCTGCGGCGGAACACCTCGATCACCGGCGCCTCCTCCTTGACGCCGCGGGCGGCGTCGGCTTTGGCCTTGGCCTGGGCGGCGAGGAAGACGGGGGACTCGGAGACGGAGACGCGGATCCACAGGCCGAGCAGCACCAGGACGCCGGAGAGCAGGAACGGCACGCGCCAGCCCCATGACATGAACGCCTCCTCCGACTGCACGGCGGCGAGCAGGGCGAGGACTCCGGTGGCCAGGAGGTTGCCGCCCGGGGCTCCGGCCTGCGGCCACGACGCCCAGAAGCCACGCTGCTTGTCGCCGCCGTGCTCGGAGACGATGAGCACCGCGCCGCCCCATTCGCCGCCCAGCGCGAAGCCCTGGACGAGACGCAGCACGGTGAGCAGGATCGGCGCGCCCACGCCGAGCGTTTCGTACGTGGGCAGCAGACCCATGGCGAAGGTGGCGCCGCCCATCATGAGCAGGCTGATGACGAGCAGCTTCTTGCGGCCGACCTTGTCGCCGAAGTGCCCGAAGACCACACCGCCCAGCGGCCTGGCGGCGAAGCCGATCGCGTACGTGATGAAGGCGATCAGGGTGCCCACGAGCGGGTCGGCGGTCGGGAAGAAGAGGGTGTTGAACACCAGTGCGGCGGCGGACCCGTAGAGGAAGAAGTCGTACCACTCGATGGTGGTGCCGATGAGGCTCGCGCTGACGATGCGGGCGATCCCGGTGGAGCGGCCGGAAGCGGCTGGAGCGGTGGCCGGTGTGTCGGACATGTGTCACCAGTTTCGTGTGCGGGGACGGGAGTTTCGTGTGCGGGGCGAGGGAAGAGGAGGGCCCGGGGGCTCAGTTCGCTCCCCAGCCGCCGTCCAGGGGCAGGGAGGCGCCGGTGATGTAGCCGGTGTGCGGTCCGCACAGCCACAGCGCGGCGGCGGCGACCTCTTCGGCCTCCAGGAGCCGCTTGACCGGGGCGCGTGAGAGCAGGACGTCGGAGAGGACGTCGCCGGCGCTGATGCCGTGGGCCGCGGCCTGATCATGGATCTGGCTCTCCACCAGAGGGGTGCGGACGTAGCCGGGGTTCACGCAGTTGCTGGTCACACCGTGCGGAGCCCCCTCGATGGCGGTGACCTTGCTCAGACCCTCCAGGGCGTGCTTGGCCGTGACGTAGGCGGATTTGTAGGCGCTGGCGCGCAGTCCGTGGACGCTGGAGATGTTGATGACCCGGCCCCATCCGCCGGCGTACATGTGCGGCAGCACGCGGCGGATCAGCAGGAAGGGGGCGGTGACCATCACCTGCTGCATGAGGGCGAAGCGCTCCGGCGGGAATTCGGGGAGCGGAGCGACGTGCTGGAGTCCGGCGTTGTTGACGAGGAGGTCGATGCCCTCGGGCAGCGTGTCGATCACGGCGGGGTCGGCCAGGTCGGCGATGTGCGCCTTTCCTCCGATGGTGTCGGCGACCGCAGTGGCCTTCTCGGCGTCCACGTCGACCACATGGACCTCGGCGCCGGCCGCCGCGAGGGCGGTGGCGCACGCCAGCCCGATGCCGCTGCCGCCGCCGGTCACCAGTGCGGCGCGGCCCGACAGGTCCACGCCGTGCGCGGCCGAGTGGGGTGAGGCGGTCGGCCTCAGCGGGTGCGGGGAGGTGAATTCGCTGGTCATGGCCGGAAACAGTAGGGACACCGCGTCGGCTGGCCTATGGGGGCGACCACCACAATGAGCTGCCCGAAGGTGGCGGACCCTCCTATACGCGGCGGCCCTTGGCGCGTCAGCGGCCGAGCGGACAGGTGGTCAGGAGCGTGGCCGCGTCGGCCGCGGGCGGACGCGGCACGGTGCGGCCGGCCGGCGGCACGTGGGAGCGGGCCAGCCATCCCTCCAGGGCGGTGAAGGCCGAGCGGTGGCAGGGGACGAGCGGCCTCAGCCGGTCGGGGAAGGCGTCCACCAGGGAGTCGGTGTGGGTGCCGTCCTCGACGCGGTAGTAGCGGTGCAGCGCGCCACGGCCCGCCCGGCGCACCATCTTGGCGTACACGTCGGAGCCCCGGCCGATGGGGAGCAGTACGTCCAGGGTGCCGTGAAGGGTGATCAGGGGCTTGCCGATGCGGCCGGTCAAGGCGATCCGCCCGACGGCACGGCGGACTTCCGCGGGCCGTGAGGCGTAGTCGTAGTCCGCGTCGCAGGCCGGGCTGCCGGGGGTGCAGTACGGGGTGCCCGCCTCCGTCGGGCCGTCGAAGCCGGGATCCAGCTCCTCGCGGTAGACGCGCTGCGTGAGATCCCAGTAAGCCTTGTGGTGGTAGGGCCACAGGAACTCCGACCCGGCCGGGTAACCGGCGGCGCGCATCGCCCGGCCCGCCCGCTCGGCGCCGGGTCCGCCGGCCGCGTACACCGGGTAGTGGCGCAGCGCCGGGGGCAGGAACGTGAACAGGTTCGGCCCGTCGGCGCGCCACAAGGTGCCTTCCCAGTCGACGCCGCCGTCGTACAGCTCGGGATGGTTCTCCAGCTGCCAGCGCACCAGGTAGCCGCCGTTGGACATGCCGGTCGCCAGGGTCCGCTCGGGCGGGCGGTGGTAGCGCTGGGCGACCACGGCGCGGGCGGCGCGGGTGAGTTGGGTGAGGCGTGAGTTCCACTCGGCGATGGCGTCACCCGGCCGCTCCCCGTCGCGGTGGAAGGCGGGCCCGGTGTTTCCCTTGTCGGTGGCGGCGTAGGCGTAGCCACGGGAGAGGACCCAGTCGGAGATGGCCCGGTCGTTGGCGTACTGCTCACGGTTGCCGGGGGTGCCCGCCACGACCAGGCCGCCGTTCCAGCGGTCGGGCAGGCGGATGACGAACTGGGAGTCGTGGTTCCAGCCGTGGTTGGTGTTGGTGGCGGAGGTGTCGGGGAAGTAGCCGTCGATCTGGACACCGGGCGCGCCGACGGGGGTGGCGAGGGACTTCGGGGTCAGTCCCGCCCAGTCGGCGGGGTCGGTGTGGCCGGACTCCACCGTCCCCGCCGTGGTGAGTTCTGCCAGGCAGTCGGCCCGCTGGTGTGCGGCTCCGGGGACGATGATGCGCTGCCGCCCGGGGCACGCGGTGGTGGTCGTGGCCGCCGACGGCGGCACGGCGAGGCACAGAACGGCCAGGGACAGCAGCGCGGCCGAAGCGGCCCGCCGACAGGGACGTGACATGGCGACGAGGTGCGAGAGCATGCAGGACCTCTGGTTCCGAAGGCAGTGACGGGCGGAGAGTAGGCGGCCGCGCGAGGCTTCCGACATGGTTGCGTCCACCACGCTCGCGGCGGTCGGGACGGGTTCCGTCCCCATGCGGAGCGGCGGGATGAACGCTGACCTGCCGGCCCGGACAGGCCCTGTATCGACGCACTTCGAGCGCCCCGCCATATGGCCTGAGGACAGCCGGACCGGCGCCGAACGGCCCGCCGCCTCCCCGGGCCCTCCGAGGCGGAGCGGCGACAACGCCCACCTAGGTGCCCCTCGTTGTGTGGGTCACGTCCATGGTCAAGGTCTGGGCGCCTTCCTAGGGTCGACGCCAGTTGGCCGAGCGGACACCGGCCGCGGCGGCGGTCCAAGGCGGTCGAGCCGAGCCGTCGGCGAGGAAGACGGCCGGTGTCCCCGATGGAGAGGGACCGAATGGGTCTGGACAAGACGGTCGCGGACGCGGCCGAGGCGGTGGCGGACATCCCCGACGGGGCGTCACTCGCCGTCGGCGGCTTCGGACTGTGCGGCATACCGAGCGCGCTGGTCGAGGCCCTGCTGCACCGGACGACCTCACGGCTCGCGGTCGTCTCCAACAACTGCGGTGTGGACGACTGGGGGCTGGGACTGCTGCTGCGCGCGGGCCGGATCGCCAGGATGACCAGCTCGTACGTGGGAGAGAACAAGGAGTTCGCCCGGCAGTACCTCAGCGGCGAGCTGGAGGTGGAGCTGGTGCCGCAGGGCACTCTCGCCGAGCGGCTGCGCGCGGGAGGGGCCGGAATCCCCGCCTTCTACACCCCGGCGGGGGCCGGCACCCAGGTCGGTGAGGGCGGCCTGCCCTGGCGGTACGGGGCGGACGGGAGCGTCGTGCTCGCCTCACCGCCCAAGGAGGCCCGCGTCTTCGGCGGGCGCGAGTACCTGCTGGAGCACGGCATCACCACCGACTTCGCGCTGGTGCGCGCCACCATCGGTGACCGGCACGGCAACCTGGTCTTCCGTTCCTCGGCCCGCAACTTCAATCCGTTGGCGGCGATGGCCGGCCGGATCACCATCGCGGAGGTCGAGCACCTGGCCGAACCCGGAGAACTCGACCCCGACGAGGTCCACCTGCCCGGCGTGTTCGTCCAGCGCGTGGTCCGTGTCCGCCCCGGTGACCCCGCGGCCGAGCGGCGCATCGAACGCCGCACGGTCCGGACCGCGCGGGAAGGCGGTGTCTGACATGGCCCTCACCCGCGAGCGGATGGCCGCCCGGGCGGCCAGGGAACTGGTCGACGGTACGTACGTCAATCTCGGCATCGGCCTGCCCACCCTGATCCCCAACCACCTGCCACCCGGCGTCGAGGTGGTGCTCCAGTCGGAGAACGGCATCCTCGGCGTGGGGCCCTACCCGGATGAGGACGAGATCGACGCCGACCTGATCAACGCGGGCAAGGAAACCGTCACCGTGCTGCCGGGTGCCTCGTTCTTCGACTCGGCGCTGTCCTTCGGCATGATCCGCGGCGGCCACATCGATACCGCCGTCCTCGGCGCCATGCAGGTATCGGCCACCGGCGACCTCGCCAACTGGATGATCCCGGGCAAGATGGTCAAGGGCATGGGCGGCGCCATGGACCTCGTCCACGGAGCCCGCCGGGTCATCGTCCTCATGGAGCACACGGCCAGGGACGGCAGACCCAAGCTGGTGCCGGAGTGCACCCTGCCGCTCACCGGACGGGGGGTGGTCCAGCGCGTCATCACCGACCTCGCCGTCCTCGACGTCACACCCGCGGGATTCCGGCTCGCTGAGCTCGCGCCCGGCGTGACGGTCCCGGACGTCCGTGCGGCCACGGGAGCCCCACTGACCGTGCCCGACCGCCTCACTTCGTGGCCGTCCGGCTGAGCCGATAGCACCTGCCGGGCCGGTGACACAACCCCTGGGGAATCCACCGGGAGTTGCCCCGACTGTGGTGATCGCTGCCATGTCGCGCGCACCTGACCGCCGCCTACGGTTCCGGACACCGGGCCGCTTCCGGCCCCCACGCGCCGGAAGCGGCCCGGGCCCCCCGCAGGCCACCCGAGGAGCCGCCATGCCGTCACATCTCACCGGTCCCACCGGACCCGCAGCAGAACCCGGAAGCGGGCCCGCCCGCCGAGCCGCTCGCCGCGCCGCCGACCCGTCGCGGTCCGAGGCCGGGCGCCGACCGGCCGCCGTACTCACCACGGGAGTCGCCGCGGGCATGGCCGTTCTCCTGCTCGCCGCGCTGTCCGTCGTCGCCATGTCCCGCCCGGCGCGCGCGGCCGCGACACCTCAAGAGGTGACGGGATTCGGCTCCAACCCGGGCAACCTGCGCATGTTCCGGTACACGCCTCCGGGACTGCCCGGCGGACGCCCCGTCGTCGTGGCCATGCACGGCTGCACCCAGAACGCCGCGGGCTACGCGGCGGGCACCGGCTGGATGCGGCTGGCCGACACGTACGAGTTCTCCGTCGTCTTCCCGCAGCAGCAGACGGCGAACAACATGAACGCGTGCTTCAACTGGTTCGAAGCGGGTGACACCCGGCGGGAGTCCGGAGAAGCGCTGTCGGTCAAGCAGATGGTCGACCGCACGAAACGGGACAACGGCTCGACGAGCGCCTACGTCAGCGGCCTCTCCGCCGGGGGCGGGATGACCTCCGCCATGCTGGCGGCCTACCCCGACGTCTTCTCGGGCGGGGGTGTGATCGCCGGGCTGCCCTACGGCTGCGCCGACTCGGTGTCCTCCGCCTTCACCTGCATGAGTCCCGGCGTCGGCAAGAGCCCCAAGGAGTGGGGGGCCAAGGTCAGGGCGGCCTTTCCGGCGTACTCCGGGCCGCGCCCGAAGGTCTCGATCTGGCACGGCACCACGGACTCGACCGTGAAACCGATGAACGCCACCGAGCTCATGGAGCAGTTCACCGACGCCAACGGCACCGATCAGACACCGGACACCACGGACACGGTCGGCGGCTACCCCCACCGCGTCTACGGCGGCACCGTGGAGACCTACCAGATCACCGGCATGGGGCACGGCCAGCCCGTCGACCCCGGCACGGGTCCCGCCCAGTGCGGTACCGCGGCCGCCTACATCCTGGACGTGAACATCTGCTCCGCGTACCACCTCGTCCGCTTCTGGGGCATCGACGACAGCGCCTCACCTCAGCCGACCCCGGCCCCATCCGGCACGAACACCCCTACACCGACACCGACGCCCACCAGCACGCCCCCGCCCTATTCCGAGACCGTCATCGGCACCGCGACCGACCACTACGTGGCCCAGCGCGTCTCCGTGGAGGAGTACAACAAGCTGGGCGCCGCCCACGGCTACACCACCCCCTTCCCCCTCTACCGGTGCGAAGCGGGCTGGACCGACAAGGCCGACTGCTCGCCGGTCTGACCTGCGAGGACGCCTAGTCGGGGATCGCGTTCGCCGAGGGGGCGTCGCTGCGTCCGTAGTGGTGCGTGGTGAACATGTACAGGAGCCCTACGGCCACCACGACACCGCCGCCGAGCAGCACGATCCAGTTGTCGTACCAGGGGGCCTGCGGGGTGCGGGGCCACGCGATGGTGACGATGGCGAAGATCCCGTAGACCAGCGCCCCGATGTTGACGATCAGACCCCACCGGCCGAGCCGGTACTCGCCGCTCGGCTTCCAGCCCTTGACGCGGGCCCGCAACGCGGCAAGGACCACCATCTGGAAGGCGGCGTAGATGCCGAGGATCGCGAAGGACACGATCTTGGTCAGGGCGTCCGTCGAGATCAGCGAGCCGACGGCGATCAGCGCCGGGATCACCGCGGCGACCAGCAGCGCGTACTCCGGCACCGCACGGGTCGGCGAGAACTTCCGCAGGAAGCGGTGGCCGATGATCATCTCGTCGCGTGCGTACGAGTAGATCAGCCTCCCGGCCGCCGCCTGGAGGCTGATCGTGCAGGACAGGAAGGAGATGAGTACGACGGCCATCACGATCCGTGCGCCGGCCTCGCCGAGGGCGTCGAAGAGGATTCTGACGGCCGGGTCGGGGTCCTTCCCCGAGATCACCGCCTGGTAGTCGACGACGGCGAGGAGCAGTGTCAGGCAGGTGAACGTCGCCGCCGCCCCGCCCACGTAGATCGTGCGGCGCATCGCCTTGGGGATCACCTTGCCGGGGTTCTTCACCTCCTCGGCGACGTCACCGCAGGCCTCGAAACCGTAGTACTGGTAGAAGCCGATGATCGCCGCGCCGAGGAAGACCGGCAGGTAGGAGCCGTCACCGCCGGCGCCGTAGTCGTCGAAGAGCACGCCGAGGCCGTGGAAGCGGTGCGTGACCAAGAGGATGACGCCGACGACGATGGCGCCGATCAGCTCCGCGCCGAAGCCGATCAGCGCTGCCCACGAAAGCGACTTCGTACCGGCGTAGTTGATGAGTACGGCGACGAGGATCAGCCCGATCGTGCACAGCACGGTGGTGTGCACGGTGGCGTCGAAGCCGAGCAGGATGGCGATGTAGGGCCCGGCGCCGTACGCGACACTGGTGATCGTGATGAGCAGCGCCCACATGTAGACCCACCCGGTCATCCAGGCCCAGCGCTTGCCCCACAGCCGCCGCGCCCACGGGTAGACCCCGCCGGCGACCGGGTACTGCGCGACGACCTCGCCGAAGACCAGCGCGACGAGGAACTGCCCGCAGCCCGCCATGACGAAGGCCCAGATCATCGGCGGGCCGCCGTCGGCGAGCGCGGTGCCGAAGAGCGTGTACGTGCTGACCACGGGGGAGAGGTAGGTGAATCCGAGGGCGAAGTTCGCCCACGGCCCCATGTCCTTGCGGAACTCCGACTTCTCTTCCCCGTGGCCGGTGCCCGCGGCGCCGTCCGCGGCACCGCCCGGCGCTGCGGGAGCGGTCATCGGCCGTACCCTTCCGTACTCAACGGCTGCGGGGCCGGCCGGGCGCTGATGAGATCCGCCGCGCGCTCGGCGGCGAGCAGCACGGTGACCATGGGGTTGATGGTCGGCATGGTGGGGAAGATGGACGCGTCCACGATGCGCAGCCCGTCGTGCCCGCGCAGCCGCAGCTGCGGATCGACCACCGCCATCGGGTCGTCCTCCGCGCCCATCCGGCAGGTCCCCGCCGGGTGGTAGACGGTGTGCGCGGCGCGGCGCCCGTACTCGGACAGGTCCGCGTCCGACTGCACGTCAGGGCCCGGCGCCACCTCCCGCAGCAGCCAGTCGCTGAGCGGCTCAGCGGCGGCGACCTCGCGGGCGATCCGCAGGCCGTCGACGATCGTCCGTTCGTCGTGCCCGTCCGGGTCGGTGAAGTAGCGGAAGTCCAGGGCCGGTCTGTCGGCCGGGTCCGCACTGCGCAGCCACATGCGGCCGACCGAATGGGCACGCGGCACGTTCGGGGTCATGCAGACGCCGTGCTCGGGAACGGGGTAGCCGAGCCGTTCCGTATTGACCGTGAACGGCACCTGGTAGAAGTGGAACATCAGGTCGGGGCGCGGGCCGCCCGCGGGGTCGCGCCGCAGGAAGAGCCCGGCGTCGGAGTCCATGGCCGAGTTGGGCGGCAGCGGACCACGGGTCTCCCACACCATCACCGACTCGGGGTGGTCGAGGAGGTTCTCGCCGACGCCGGGCAGGTCCGCGCCCACCTCGATGCCCAGGTCGCGCAGCTGGTCGGCCGGTCCGATGCCGGAGAGCATGAGCAGCCGCGGCGTGTCGATCGCCCCGGCACACAGCAGCACCTCCGCCTCGGCCTCCAGCGTCGACACGGAGCCGTCGGGGTTGCGTACCTGGACGCGGGTGAAACGGCCTTCGCCGTCGCGCAACAGGCGGTACGCCCACGTCTCCAGACGCAGCGTCAGGTTCGGGCGGTCCATCACGGGGTGCAGGTACGCGACCGACGCGGAGGAACGCGTGTTGGTCCGCGGGTCGTAGGCGAGGGAGAAGAAGCCGGTGCCGTCGGTGAAGGGCCGGGCGTTGAAGTCGTCGATGACCGGGACGCCGAGGCGGGTGGACGCCGCCGCGACGAAGTCCTGGGCGATCGCGTTGCGGTCGGCGGCGCCGACGGGCACGATCGTGTTCTGCAACCGCGACCGGTACGGCAGGATCGTCTCCGGCCCCCAGCCCTCGCAGCCGCGCTCCACCCACTCGTCGAGGTCCTGCGGGAACGGCAGGAAGCTGATCAGCGTGTTGTGCGAGGAGCAGCCGCCCAGGACGCGGGCCCGGGAGTGCAGGATGTGCGAATTGCCGCGCGGCTGCTCCTCGGTGGTGTAGCCGTAGTCGAACTCGGAGCCGAGCAGATTGATCCAGTTGCGCAGCTTCAGGATGCGCTCGTCGCCGACGTCGCTCGGCCCGCCCTCCACCACGCACACACGGCAGGCCGGGTCCTCGCTGAGACGGGCGGCCAGCACGGAGCCCGCCGTGCCGCCGCCGATGATGAGGTAGTCGTAGGTCGTCGTCTCGTCGTCCATGCCGTCGCCTTCCCTCGCCCTGCCCGCTCAGCCCTTGAACCAGCCGGAGACGCCCGGCCGCAGGTTCTGGTAGATGTGCTTGGCCTCCTGGTACTCGCGCAGACCGGTGGGTCCGAGCTCCCTGCCGAAACCGGAGCGGCCGAAGCCGCCCCACTCGGCCTGGGGCACGTAGGGGTGGAAGTCGTTGATCCAGACCGTGCCGTGCCGCAGCAGCCCCGCCACCCGCTGGGCGCGGCTCGCGTCGTTCGTCCAGACGCCGCCGGCGAGACCGTAACGGGTGTCGTTGGCCAGCTCCACGGCCTCCTCCTCGGTCCGGAAACGCTCCACGGTGACGACCGGGCCGAAGACCTCCTCCTGCACGATCCGCATGGCACGGTCGCAGTCCGCGTAGATGGTCGGCAGCAGGAAGAACCCGCGGGACAGCTCGGCGTCGTCCGGGCGGCGGCCGCCGCAGACCAGCCGGGCGCCCTCGGAGCGGGCGATGTCCAGGTAGCCCTCGACCTTCTCGCGGTGCTGTGCCGAGCTGAGCGGCCCGCTCTCGGTCGCCGGGTCGAGACCGCTGCCGAGCCGGATGGCCCGCGCGCGCTCGGCAAGGCGCTCCACGAACCGGTCGTGCAGGCCGTCCTCGACGATGAGCCGGGACCCGGCCGAGCACACCTGCCCCGAGTGCAGGAACGACGCCTCCAACGCGTGGTCGACCGCGGCCTCGAAGTCGCAGTCGGCGAAGACCACGTTGGGGTTCTTGCCGCCCAGCTCAAGGGCGAGGTTCTTCACGCCCGGCGCGCACGCCTCCATGATGTGGCGACCGGTGGCCAGGCCGCCGGTGAAGGAGACCAGGTCCACGTCGGGGTGGGCCGACATGGCCGCGCCGACGGTGGCGCCCGGGCCGAGCACGAGGTTCGCCACGCCCGCCGGGGCTCCCGCCTCGGCGATCAGCCGGAGCATGTGGATCGTGGAGAGCGGCGTCGTCTCGCTGGGTTTGAGCACGAAGGTGTTGCCCGCGGCCAGCGCCGGGGCGACCTTCCACGAGGCCTGCAACAGCGGGTAGTTCCACGGCGCGATGAGGGCGCACACCCCGATGGGGTGGTAGGTGACGCGGCTGAGCACATCGGGCCCGACGTCCACGACCCGGCCGCCGTCCTTGTCGGCGATCTCCGCGAAGTAGCGGAACGCGTTCGAGACGTCCTCCACGTCGATCCGCGCCTCGGCGAGCGTCTTGCCGGTGTCGAGGGTCTCGACGCGGGCGATCTCCTCCTGGTCGCGCAGGAGGAACCGCGACACCCTGAGCAGTACGTCGGCCCGCTCCCGGGTGGGCGACGACGACCACTCGCCGCGGTCGAAGGCCCGCCGGGCGGCCCGTACGGCGAGGTCGACGTCGGTCTCGTCCGCGTCGTCGACGTCCTGGATGACGGACGCGTCGAACGGGTTGACCACGTCCCGCCGCGCGCCCCCGGTGGCACCGGTCCACTCCCCGTCGATGAACAGTTCCGGCATCGCGGTCTCCCTCGCTCTCGTACCCGTCCGGCGCCGACGCGACTACCGCACGGCACACAGGCACCAACATCGTCCGCCCGGCCCGCACCGGCCATGCGGACGCACCGGCCAGGTGCGGGTTGGGCGCAGATGTGACCTGGTTGGGCTAGGTCGTCCCGGGGCGGCTCCCGGACCGCGCCGCGGCGCCGGGCTTCGCATGTCGTCCCCGGTGCTGCCGTCGCGCGTCCGGGAGACCGGGCCGACTGGCCCGTCCGGGGTGCAACCAACCGCTCCGTGTGCGCCGTCCGGGCGTTGCTCCAGCTCAAGGGGGAGCACGTGGGAACGTGGATCACATGACTTCTTCCCCACAACCGGACCCGGATCCGGATCCGCAGCCGCGCGACACCCCAGGACGTGAGTCCGACGGGAGCTCGCCACCGGGCGAGACCCCACCAGCGGAGGGCGGCATGTCGGGGGCCGGACCCGCCCACGACCCGCCGAAGGGGTGGGCGAAGGGCCCACTGGCCCTGATCCTCGGCCTCGCGGTGCTGATCGCCGCGTTCTTCCTCGTCTACGCGCTCGTCCTGCTGCTCTGACCGGGCAAAGGGCGCCGCCCCGGTCACTACCGGGACGGCGCCCCCATCACACTCTCCTGCTCCCGCGGCCACTGGGCCGGTTCACCACCGGCTGTGCCAGTACAAGGCGTTCATCGTGACGCGCAGGGGTGCGGCCCCATCCCGCTGCCCTCCCCAGGCCCCACCGTTGTTGGTGTACCGGAGCGGGAACGGGGCCACCCTGCGGATGGTGCGCAGCTGGGTGTGGTCAAGGCCCGCCCGCGCCGAGTAGCGCACCAGGTGCTGCGCCCCGATGTCGGTGGGGGCGCCGTTCCCGGCGCTGACGGAGAAGTCGGCGTTCGAGCTGACGAGGGTCCAGTCCGTTCCTCCTTCCGCCTGGTGGAGCCTCGGCCCGAGCCAGCGCCGGAAGGTTCCGTTCGGGTAGTACATCTCCCGGCATTGCAGGTTGGACAGGCAGAGGGCGCCCAGCCAGGCGGCCTTGTGCGGAGCGCCCAGAGTGACGACGTCTTCCACGTACAGCGTGTCCGGCCAGGTCCGGTCGCCCTTCGCGTATCCGGCCAGCGCCGCACGGATGATCAGCCCGCCCATGGAATGCCCGACGAGGTCGACGGTCTGACCCTTGGAGGAGTACATGTCGTGGATCTTCCACGCCAGCTCGCGGCCCAGATCCTTCAGGGACGTGTCAACGGTGCCCTTTCCGTCCCGGTCGATACGAACGTCGCACCCGGCATCGTCCTCTTCGTAGAAGCCGACGCGGTGCAACGTCCCCTTCCAGTTCGACCTGTCGAACAGTTTGCCGGCGGAGTCCCACTTGCTGCCGCACGCGTGGCCGGGCGTGTACCCCTTGACGAGGAAGACGGGACGCTGCGTGCTGTCCTCCCGCGGAGGCGCCGTGGCCGCGCCGGCCGTGGTGGTGGCGGTGAGGGCGAGTGTGGCGCTCAGGAGGAGCGCCGCGAAGGACGAGCGGAGTCTCATGCGCCGCACTCCTGTCGGTCGAAGGCCGGGATGCCAAGCGCGGTCACCGCGGCGCGAGTTGTGGACGTCAGGGCATGTCGCATGAAGGTCCCCTCGGGGTGCTGAGCTGTTGGGTGCTCACAGATTGCGGATGTGGGTCGGGCGGGGCAACAGCAATCGGCTGTCCCAGACAACCCGGCTCTTGTCCCACTCTTGTCCGACCTGGTCAGCGCCCGTCTCGCGGCGACGCCTCGCGCGCCGCGGTGCGCGAGGCGGGTGCGGAAAGCGGGGGTGGGAGAGCCGTCCGGCCGGGGTGCGTGAGATCTGCCGCGGCGCTGCACAGCGCGTCAGCGTGCCAACGCCGCACACATACGGGAGTTTGGTACCGAATCGCGGCGTTTGCTCTCGATGTAAGGAAACTGATGACTGCTCAAGCGGATCCGGTCACGCTGGTACCGACCGAAGGACGTCGCAGCAGGGGTCGTGTGATCGTCTCCTGGATGACCACGACCGATCACAAGAAGATCGGCCATCTGTACCTGGTCACCTCGTTCGCGTTCTTCCTGATCGCCGGGGCACTGGCCATGGCCATCCGGGCGGAACTGGCCCGCCCCGGGATGCAGTTCCTCTCGGCCGAGCAGTACAACCAGTCGTTCACCATGCACGGCACGATCATGCTGCTGCTCTTCGCCACCCCGACGTTCGCCGGCTTCGCCAACGCGGTCATGCCGCTGCAGATCGGCTCCCCGGACGTCGCCTTCCCCCGCCTGAACATGCTCTCCTACTGGCTGTTCCTCTTCGGCGGGCTGATCGTGCTCGGCAGCTTCCTCACCCCCCAGGGCGCCGCCGACTTCGGCTGGACCGCGTACACGCCGCTCAGCGGCGGCGAGCGCACCCCGTACATCGGCGGCGATCTGTGGATCATGGGCCTGGCGCTCTCCGGCTTCGGCACCATCCTCGGCGCGGTCAACTTCACCACCACCATCATCTGCATGCGCGCGCCGGGCATGACCATGTTCCGGATGCCGATCTTCACCTGGAACGTGCTGCTCACCTCGGTCCTGGTGCTGTTCGCCTTCCCCGTCCTCGCGGCGGCGCTGCTCGTCCTGGAGGCCGACCGGCGCTTCGGCGCCCAGGTCTTCAACCCCGAGAACGGCGGGGCCCTCCTGTGGCAGCACCTGTTCTGGTTCTTCGGCCACCCCGAGGTCTACATCCTGGCGCTGCCGTTCTTCGGCGTGATCACCGAGATCCTCCCCGTCTTCTCCCGCAAGCCGATCTTCGGATACATCGGGCTGGTCGGCGCCACCATCGCGATCACCGGTCTGTCGGTCACCGTGTGGGCACACCACATGTTCGCCACCGGCGGGGTACTGCTGCCGTTCTTCTCCTTCCTGACCTATCTGATCGCGGTCCCCACCGGGGTGAAGTTCTTCAACTGGATCGGCACCCTGTGGAAGGGCTCGCTGTCCTTCGAGCCGCCGATGCTGTGGGCGGTCGGCTTCCTGGTGACCTTCCTCTTCGGCGGCCTGACCGGCGTCATCCTCGGCTCCCCGCCCCTGGACTGGCACGTCACGGACACGTACTTCGTCGTCGCCCACTTCCACTACGTACTCTTCGGCACGATCGTGTTCGCGATGTTCGGCGGCTTCAGCTTCTGGTGGCCGAAGATGACGGGGACCATGCTCGACATGCGCCTCGAGAAGATCCACTTCTGGACGCTGTTCATCGGCTTCCACACCACCTTCCTCGTCCAGCACTGGCTCGGCGCCGAGGGCATGCCCCGCCGCTACGCCGACTACCTGGACGCCGACGGCTTCACCGCCCTCAACACCGTCTCCTCCATCGGGGCCTTTCTGCTCGGCCTCTCCACGCTGCCGTTCCTCTACAACGTGTGGAAGACGGCCAAGTACGGCGAGCGCGTACAGGTCGATGACCCCTGGGGGTTCGGCCGTTCCCTGGAGTGGGCCACGTCCTGTCCGCCGCCCCGGCACAACTTCGTCACGCTGCCCCGCATCCGCTCCGAATCCCCGGCCTTCGACCTGCACCACCCGGACGTCGTCCAGCTCGACCAGAAGGAGAACACCGGCAAGCGCGACATCGTGGATGCCAGCGGTCACGAGGGAGACCGGTCGTGACGCTCGTGGTCGCTCTGCCCCTCCTGCGGCGTATCGCTCCAGGCGACAGTCGGGCATATCCCTTAAAGTAACTTTATGATCACAAAAAGGAATGGCTCTGCCTCCGGGCAGAGGCGTCTGCCGGCCTCGCGAGGCACCGGCCTGCTGTGCGCCGCGGCTGCGGCGGCAGCCCTGCTCACGGGCTGTGGCGACGACGGCGATGACGGCGCCGCGAAGACGGGCTCGGCCGAGGCCGCCCCGGTGCCCTCCGCGCCGGCCGCCACCGCGACGGGCGATCTCACCGAGGACCAGTCCGAGCGGAAGGCCCTCATCCCGAAGGCCAAGGTCGGCTACGAGGACGCGCTGCGCACCGCGGTGGCGGCGGTGCCGAAGTCGAAGCCGGTCTCCATCGAACTGAAGGGCCCTGTCGACAAGCCCACGTGGGAGACCGAGGTGGCGACGACCGACGGCGCCGCCCATACGGTGCGCATCGACGCGGTCACCGGCAAGGCCGACAAGGCGCAGGCGAAGAAGGACGAGGACGCCGACGACAAGCGCGAACTGGCGGACCGCCTGCGCAAAGCCACGGTGACCGCGCAGCAGGCCGCGGAGACCGCCACGGGCAAGACCAAGGGGACCGTCAGCTCCATCGAACTGGAGGACTCCGACGGAGGCGCGCCGAAGTGGTCCGTCGACGTCGTGACGACCGACGACTGGAACAAGACGACGTTCGACATCGACGCGACCAACCGCAAGATCCTCCGGGAACACGTCGACAAGGACTGACGACCGCCCGCGCACTCATGTGCGCGGGGCGGCCCTCGGCAGCGGACCGGTCGCGGGGCTGACCGGCAGTCGGTTCGTACGCGTCGGCAGTCGGGGTTGGTCCACGACCTTTCCTGCCTGGTCCGGTCAACAGCATTCAGGCCCATGGCGCCGCCTGCCCCGCAGCCAGGCCGGGTGGTCCGGGAGCCCGGCCCGGTTGGCGGATGGCGGGCTCCTGGCGGCTTCCGGAGGTCAGACCTCCGTCGAGCTCTTCGCGTACGCAGGCGCGGCCGCCGTGGGCCCAGGCCCTCCTTCGCTGAGGCCGAACCGCGCGTGGAACCTCCGCAGGAAGCCGGGGGCGTACCAGGCCGAGCCGCCCAGCAGGCGCATCGCTGCCGGCAGGAGGATGCCGCGTACGGCGAGGGCGTCGATGAGGATGGCGAGCCCGCTGCCCAGGCCGAACAGCTGGAGGAAGCTGATCTCGGCCGTGCCGAAGGCGAAGAAGCTCACCGCGAGCAGGAACGCCGCCGCGCTGACGATGCGTCCGGTGTGCCCGAGGCCGTCGGCCACGGCGGACTCGTCGTCCGCGCCCAGCTCGTGGAGTTCCTTGATCCGGCTGGTGACGAACACCTCGTAGGCCATCGAGAGGCCGAAGGCGACGCGGAACATCAGCACGGTCATCGACGTCTCCATCGGCTGCGGCGTGAAGCCGAGCAACGAGGAGAGATGACCGTCCTGGAAGATCCAGGTCATGACGCCGAGCGTCGCGCCCAGGCTGACCATGTTGAGCGCCAGCGCGCGCAGCGGCTGCACGACGCTGCCCGTGAAGAGGAAGAGGAGGAGGAACGTGGTGACGGCGATCAGGCCGAGGGCGAGCGGGAGTCTGCCGCCGATGGAGTCGTTGGAGTCGACCAGCTCGGCGTCGGCACCGCCGACCAACGGATGTGTCCCGGAGGGCGGGGCGGCCGCTCTGACCTCCGCCACCAGTTTCTTGGCCTCGTCCGACTTCGGTGTCCGGGAACTCACCACGCTGAGCTGCTGCGCGGTGGGGCGGCCGAGCGCCACGTTGCTGGGGCCGGCCGCTTCGGTCCGCCCACCGGAGTAGACCCCCGCGCTGGTCTCGACGCGGGCGACGCCCTTGAGCCGGGACAGTTCGGCCGCGTACGCCTTCAGCGGCGCCTTGGCCAGGGGCTCGTCGATGACGACATGGAGGGCCGCGGCGTCGTTGCCGTCGAAGTTCTCCCGCAGCGCCGTCGAGACCTGGCGGCTCTGGGAGCCCTCGGGCAGTACGCGTTCGTCGGCCGTGCCGAAGGTGACGCCGAGGAGCGGGCTCGCCGCGGCCAGCAGCACCGCGAGCACCGGCAGCGCGGTGAGCGCGGGCCGCCGCATGACGGTACGGGCCAGCCGCCCCCACCCGGACGCCCCGGAACCGGAGCGCTCCCGCCTCGCCCACGGCATCCGCCCGCTGTTGACCCGGTGCCCAAGGACGGTGAGCAGGGCCGGCATCACGAACAGGCCGGCGAGGGCCGCGATGACGACGACGCCGACCCCGGAGTAGCCGAACGAGCGGAGGAAGTACTGCGGGAACACCATGAGCGCCGCGAGGGCCGCCGCCACGGTGGCGGCGGAGAACGCGACCGTACGGCCCGCGGTGCTCATCGTCGTGCGGACGGCGTCCTCCACGCTCGCCCCCGACGCGAGCTGCTCCCGGAACCGGCTGATCATCAA
The DNA here is from genome assembly GCF_020026305.1 of Streptomyces sp. 135. NCBI lineage: Bacteria > Bacillati > Actinomycetota > Actinomycetes > Kitasatosporales > Streptomycetaceae > Streptomyces > Streptomyces sp. 135. The sequence goes on from NZ_CP075691.1 coordinate 8,311,722, forward strand.
CAGGCCGTAGTCGACGCCGAGTCCGAGACCGAGGGCCGTGGTCAGGTTGACCGCGAAGACGGAGACGTCGGTGACACCGCCGAGGAGGAAGAGCTGCGCGAACACGCCCACGATGGCGATCAGCGCGATGGCCAGCGGCAGCAGCGCGGAGACCACGGTGCCGAAGACGACCAGGAGCAGCAGGAGGATCAGCGGCACGGCGATGGTCTCCGCCAGGACGAGATCCTCCCCGGTCTGCGGCCCCATCTCGTGGCTCACGCCGGTGCTGCCGCCTGCCTTGACCGTGAGCGCGCCCTCGTACGTTCCGGCGTAGTCGTCGATGACGCTCTTGGCGTTCTCCTGCCGCTCCGTCTCGTCACCCTTCACACGGACGAGCACCAGGGCCTCACGGCCGTCCTTGGAGCGCAGGCCGGGGCTGTCCGCGTCCCAGTACGAGACGACGTTCTCGAGGTCCGGCTCTTCCTTGAGGCCGGACACCAGGGCCCGGCCGTGCCGCTCGGCGGCCGCGGTGTCGATGCGGCCATCGGCGGCGCGGACCAGCAGCACCAGATTCGTCTCCCCGCCGAACTTCTCGTCGACGAGGTTCCTGGCCCTGGAGGACTGCGAGGCCGGGTCGTCGAAGCCGCCGCCCAGCAGCTTCCCGAAGGCGCCGGCGCCCAAGGCGCCCATCAGGGCCACCACCACGACCACGCACGTTCTCCTCTGCGTTCTGTACGGGCAAACGGTGAAAACGGTCCTTGGCGCCACGGGTGACGCTAGCGAGGCGTCAGAAGATTTGGCAGTGTCAGATTTTCCTCACAGCTCACAACTCCTTGGTGACGTGAGGGAATTGCCGACGTACGGTCACCGCATGCCCGCAGAAGAACCAGCAGCCGCCCCGCCCACCCTGCGCCAGCGGCGCCGGGCCGCCGCCACCCAGGAGATCCTGGACGCCGCTGAGTCCCACATCACCGAGCACGGTGCCGCGGCCCTCTCCCTGCGCGCGGTCGCCCGGAGCCTCGGCATGACCGTGCAGGCGCTCTACCACTACTTTCCGAGCCGGGACGACCTCGTCACGGCACTCGTCACCAAGGCGTACGACGACTTGGCGGACGCGGCGCGGGCTGCGGTGGACGCCGGGACGGGCGACGACCCGGCCCTGCCGCGTCTGGTGGCCGCGGCCGAGGGCTACCGCCGCTGGGCCATCACGCATCCGGAGCGGTTCCGGCTCCTGTACGGAACGCCGTTGCGGTACTACACGGCACCCGTCGAGGGCCCGACCACACAGGCGATGCGCCGGATGAGCGCGGTCTTCGAGCGCGAGATGTTCGACGGATTCACCGCGACGCAGCTGGCCGCGGCCGACACCCCCGCGCTCTCACCGGCGCTCCGGGCACACCTGGCGCAGCTGCCGCCCAGCGGCCTGGGCGACCTGCCGCCGCCGGCGACCGCTCTGCTCATGAGCGCGTGGGGGCACATGCACGGCCTCGTGGTCCTGGAGGTGTTCGGTCACACCTCGTTCCTCGGCGACCACCAGGCCGAGATCTTCCGCATGGCGATGCGGAACATGTTCGAGGACGTCCGCGGCCGGATCCCCGTCGCCGAGCAAGGCACGACGGCAACGGATCCGCGTCCCCATCCGCATCCGCATACGTGTGAGGCCTAGTGACGTGAGACATGGGCGAGCGAGCGGGTCCCCGGAGCGCAGCTCCTGCGCAGGTCGTCGAGTTCGGCGGCCGTCAGCTGCTTCCGGGCGGAACCGCGGCGGCCGGTGTCGAGCAGGGCGCACGCGCTGTCCAGCCACTGCGGGGAAGGCGCGACGCCGACGAACGCGGCGAGGCGGGAGAGTTCCTCCCGAGGGGCGTCGAGGAGATCCTCGTAGGCCAGTGTCATCCGCTGGGCGGCGGGCAGGCCGTCGAGGAAGCGGACGCCCTCGGCGACGAGTTCGGACCACAGGGCGCCGAACCGCCGCAGGGGAAAGGCCCGGTCACGTACGAGGGCGGGGTCGAAGCGCTCTTCGAGCAGGGGCGCCAGGTCCGGCGGCAGGGAGCGTACGTGCTCGTCCGTCAGGTCGCCGAAGCTGTCGACGCCCGTCCGTTCCCTGATCTCGCGCATCAGGGTGATCACGCGGTAGCCGGGGTGGCGGCTCATGGACAGGGCGCAGTCCGGTCCGTCGCGGAAGAGGTGCACGAACTTGGCGTACGGGAAGGCGGCCCGCAGCCCCGGCGCCCACCCCGTCGAGTAACCGGAGCGCTCCACGACGGCGGCCCGCCCGAACCGTGCGCGGAGCAGCTCGAAGAGCGCTTCGTGGTGCTCGGCGGCGACCCGGTCCGGCCAGTCGAGGACCGCCGCGCGGATCTCGTCGAGCAGGCCGTCGGGGTCGTCGGTGAGGTGGGGCAACACCATGAGGGACAGCGCGGGGATGCCGGTGGTCTCCGCCGCGTACCGGCCCGGGCGGCGTGTGTAGAGGAACTCCGGCATCAGCACGCCGCTGCGGATCATGGCCGCGAAGTACGGGGTGGGCCGGAAGAGGGCGTCCCAGAACTCCGCGCCCGACACCCGGCCCTCGGGGAAGGCCGTGTCACCGACCGACGCCATGTACTCATTCAGGCTGAGGACGTCGGGGTGAGTGTTGAGGATGCGGGACAGCGCGGTGGAGCCGCTGCGGCCCGTACCGATGACGAAGGTCAGACTGCGCAAGGTCACTCTCCGAGGGGCACGGGGCGAGTACTGCGGGGCGGTGTCGCTGTGCAGCTCAGCACATCCGGGCCGAGGGCACCAGATGGCCGCGCGACGGCGGCCCCGCTTGACCTTGACACGGTGACAACGTCTTCACTGCGTCGAAGGAGGTGGTCCCGATGACCCTGCCAAGACCGGATACAGACGAGGTTCGCGCTCGCCAAGGGCGGCTTCAAGGCATGCTCCAAGGCCTGGAGGACAGCCGTCCGTCCGTGCGGCTGCGGGCGGCGATGGCGGTCGGCACGAGCCCTGACCCGCGGTTCATCGACAAGCTCGTCGAACGGTGCGCGGTCGAGCCCGAGTTCCAGGTGCGCGAAATGCTCACATGGGCGCTCACCCGCCACCCGGCGTCAGCGACGGTTCCGGTGCTCGTCGGCGAGGTCCGTTCGGAGTGCGCGCAGGCCCGGAGCCAGGCCTTGCACACGCTGTCCAAGATCCGGGACCGGCGGGCGTGGCCGGCGATCACCAGGGCGCTGCTGGTAGACGCCGACGACGAGGTGGCGCGGAGCGCCTGGCGGGCGGCGGTCGTGCTCGTACCCGAAGGCGAGGAGCCCGAGCTGGCCGCAGTATTGTCGACACAGCTCGGGCGCGGCGACCGCGAGACGCACCTGAGCCTCAGCCGGGCGCTGGTCGCGCTCGGTGACGTGATCGTGCCGGTTCTGCGCGCCGCGACGACGGACCCCGACCCCCGCGTACGGGCGCACGCGCTCGCCACGGAACGGCTGTCGCGCGACCCGGACGCCGGCTTCGAGTTCGCGATCGAGGAGGCGAAGCGCGTCGTCGCCCTCGGCGGGGCCGATGGGGGAGGGGGATAGGCAGTGCTGATCGGTGAGGTGGCACGACGCTCCGGGGTGAGCGCCCGCATGCTCAGGCATTACGAATCGCTCGGCCTGGTGCGGCCGACGGGCCGTACCGACACCAACTATCGGGAGTACTCCGGCGACGACATCCGGCGGATCTTCCATATCGAGAGCCTGCGGTCACTGGGGCTGTCCCTGCGTGACGTCGGGCGCGCGCTCGACGACCCCGGCTTCACGCCCTCGGGGCTCGTCGACGACCTCATCCGCCGGACGCGCGAACGCATCGGGGCGGAGACGGAGTTGCTCACGCGGCTCCGCCGGATCGGCGCCGCGGAACCCGACGGCTGGGAGGACGTCCTCCAGAGCGTCGCGCTCCTCCAGGCACTGGGGTCGAAGAGCCCCGAACAGCGCCAGCGAGCCGCCCTGTCCTCGGTCGAAGAGGTTCCGGTGCCGGTGGAAGCGCTGGTCGAGGCGGCGCTGAGCGAGACGGATCCGAACGTCGCCGGAGCCCTGCGATGGGCGCTGGCGCGGTCGGGCGACGAGGGACGGCCTCTGCTGGCGAAGGGCCTCGGCTCACCGGCGGCCGAGGTCCGCGAGCGCGCCGTCCAGGCCATAGCCGAGATTCCGAACGACGAGGCGACCGCACTGCTGCGGGAGGCGCTCGCCCACACCGACGTCGTGGTCCGCCGGCACGCGGCGCTGGCGCTCGGGGCCCGTGGAGTGACCGAGGCGGTGCCTACGCTCATCGACATGGTCGTCGAGCAGGCGAACGACGTCGATGCCGCCGACGCGCTGAGCGCCCTGGCGAGCGGTCATCCGGCGTCGGCGGACGAGATCGCCACCGGGCTCATCGACCGCCTCGCCCACAACACCCCTGGCTCCCCGTCCCTCCGCCGACGGCTGACCGAGGCGCTCGCGGAGATCCCGGGGGCCACGGCGTCGCGTGCGCTGGCGGATCTGTCACATGACGACGACCGCGCCGTGGCGGTGACGGCGACGTACGTCCTCGGGATACGGGAGGCCCGCTAGCGCACTGACATCGTCGTCGACCGGTCAGGCGCGCCAGCGGTGGGAGTAGCCCTCCCGCAAGGGCCCGCCGAGCAGGTCGAGCACCTGCTCCACCGCGGTGGCCAACGGCCCGGCGTCGGCGTGCTCCGCCACGGCCTGGTGACCGTCCAACAAGGCTTTGCCGATGGGCGGGTCCGCGCCGAGCAACCTGCGCGGGAGCCACTTGCCGATGCCGGTCCAGGCGCCGTGATGGGCGGTGACCAGGTCCGCTGCCGTGCGCAGGGCGTGATCGGCGAGGGAGAGCTGTTCGTACCGGTTGTCCGGCGGGGCGCCGACCAGGTCGTCCAGGGAGCAGGTGAGAACGTAGCGGCCGTGTTCCCACTCCGCCGCGGTGAGCGGAGGCGGCCCGGCGGCGAGGGTGTTCCGGGCCAGTCGGCACGTGCGGACCATGTGCCCGTGCGGATCGGCCAGAGGCAGGCCCTGGGCGTAGATGAAGAGGACCGTCGCGCGACGCCGGGCCCTGTCCCAGGCGAAGAACTCCGGCACGTCCTGAAGGGTGTTGAGGAACAGTTCGACTATGCGGCCGTCGTGACGGACCACCTCCCGACGGCTGGTGTCCGAGTCGGGAAGGAGGACGGCCACGTCCAGGTCACTGGCCCGGGTCGCCCGCCCCTGAGCGGCGGAGCCTCCGAGGACGGCGCCCAGAGCGTGCGGAAAGAGCTCCGTGACCACTCGGAGAGCGTGGGCCTCGACGGTTTCCTGATCATCCATGGGTGCCTATCGTGCCAGTTGTTGGGCGCACGATCCGCAGTACCTCCACGGCGGTTGGCGTCAGGCGGGGGATGGGCGGCGGGTGGCGGCGCGCTTGTAGTTGAGGGGGATGGATGAACGAGGACGGACTCGGTGGCCGGCTCTTGACGGCGGTCCGGGCGGGGGACGCCGACGCGGTGCGGACGCTGCTGGCCGACGGTGCGGATCCGGACAGCACCGGGGCGGACGGGCTGTCCGCGCTGTGCGTGGCGGTGGCCGCGTACGACGAGGCGGTCACCGAAGCGCTGGTGTACGGCGGAGCCGACCCCGACCGCGTGCTGCCGGACGGCACCACGCCACTGTGGCAGGCCGCTGACGGCGGCTCACCGGCGGTCTTCGTCACCCTGTTGGGAACGGACGCGCTGGAGCGGCTGCCGGAAGCTGCCCGTGAGCGGCTGCTCGCCCTGGCGCGGGGCTGGTACGAGACAGGGGCGGCCGAAGAGCTGCGGCGCCGGACCGGCGCGACGGGCCCCGCCACCACGGCCCGGGTACCGGAGGGCGCGTACGACTGGGTGGACGAGGTCACGCTCGGCGGACGCGTCGTCAGGGGCGGGCACGGCGCCATCCTCACCTGGCTCGAATGGGCCTTCCGCGTCCTGACCTCCGTCGACGAACTGGTCGCCCGCGCCGTCCGGCGGCGGGACGAGGACCATGTCGACTGGACGGCGGCCCGCTGGATCCTCGTCCAGCGGCGGAGCGACGAGACCTGGTCGGCCGTGGTCGCCCACCGCCACCACCCGGACCCGGTGTACCGCCGCTTCGTGACGGACTACGTGCGGATGCGGTCGCTGGTGGACTCCGGGCACCGCTCCTACCGGAAGAAGGAGGGCGAACTGCTGGCCGCCTGGGCCGCCGAGGAGACGGACGCCGAGATGCTCGCCGAGGTTCTCACCGCGCTCGCCGAGTACGAACACCCCGGGCAGGAGGCCGTCGGGCTCCGCCACGCCGACCACCCCGACCCGCGCGTACGCCGCGAAGTGCCCTGCCTCCTCCTGGCCGATGACGCGGGCCCGCGCTCACCGGCGGCCAGGGACGCGGTGCTCGCCCTCATGAGCGACACGGACGCGGAGGTGCGGCTCAGTGCGTGCTCCGCGGCGGTGGAGCACGACGAGCTTCTCCCGGCGGCGATCCGGACGCTGCTCCTGCTGGCCGAGAGCCCGGTCGTCCCCGTGCGCCACGGGGCCGCGGTGACACTGGCCGCTTCCCGTGACCACACGCCCGCCGTCGCGGACGCCCTCGTCACGCTGCTGAACGAGGACGAACAGCTCGTGCGGCTTGAGGCCGCCTGGGGGCTGGCCCGGCGCGACGACCCGCGCACCGAAGAGGCGTACGAGCGCGTGGGCCCCCTCGGCCCGGGCTTCGAGCACGACCACCGGGCCCACGCGCTCGGGGAGTGGAGAGGACGCAGGAGGGGGAGGGGCCAGGCCGCCGGGTGAGGGCCTCCTCCGGTCAGGCGTTGACGTCGAAGGGCACGCCGGAGGGCAGCGCCGCGGCCAGATGACCGGGGAAACTCGCGTCCTTCAGACCGAAGGTGGCGCTGCCGAAGTCGTGGGCGCTCAACTTCTCCCGTACGCCCGCCGGATAGCCGTTCCAGCCGACGAGGGACGGGAACTGCCATGCGCCGCGGTGGTTCTCGGGCGGCTCGTCGGCCGCGTTCGCGGGGCGGAAGCAGTGCGTGCCGATGCCGTCCTTGTGATAGACCACCTTCGGGTGGGTGCCGTCCCAGCGGATCCGGTCGCGCGGGTAGATGTCGAAGCGGCCGTGGGCGGAGGTGGCGACGTACTCGGCGCGGCCGTCCTTGACCCACACCACCACGTGCTCCCAGTCGTGCCGGTGACCACCGAGTCCGCTGCCGGCGACTGCCTGGTCCTTCTCGAAGTAGAGGCCGTAGAGGATGGCGCACCAGCCGTTGTCGCACTTGGCGCGGGCGTAGCCGTTGGTGTTCGCGAGGTCGCCGGCGTCGTGGCACTGGCCGTTGACCGCGCCGCCCGGCTTGAGACCGCCGTTCACGGTGCCGTCGGGGGCGATGGCGGGCGTCGGGTAGCAGCCGTCGCCGTCATAGTCGTACGCGGGCTGGAACGTCTGCTCGATGCCGTCGGCGTGCGCGGGCAGGGCCGGCGGCGGGGCGGCGAGGGCCGTGCCCGCGGAGGCGACCACCAGGGCGAGGGCGCCGGTGACGGACACGGACGTTCTGCGGATCACTCTGCTCGGCTTCACTGCGGTCTCCTGCGTCACGGTGGGGGCACGACAGATTTGTCATGCCCCCACCATCAGCAGGCGACGCGCACGTTCAACGTCTGTGAACAGAGGCGGAATTGAGCGGTGGGTTGCGGACCCCGGCCGTCAGGGGCGGCTGGTGAGGTAGCCGCCCATGGACGTGAAGTACTCCGTCGCGGGCAGCTCGCGGCCGTCCTCGGTCCGGACGCGGGTGATGGCGAGGCCGTGGTTGCGGCCGGTGCGGGCGTCGGCGCCCGCGACGATCACCACGCCGTCCCCCTCGCGGTAGAAGACGCGGCCCGGGGTGCCGCCGTAGCGGTTCTCGGAGACGACCGCGGAGACGACTTCGAGCCGCTTGCCCTTGTGGAAGGTGAAGGCGCTCGGGTAGGGGGCGGACTGGGCGCGGACGAGACGCTCCAGATCCTCGGCGGGCCAGTCCCAGTTGATGCGGATGTCTTCCTCGGCCCGCTTGTGGAAGAAGCTCGCCTGCGACCGGTCCTGCTTGGTGAACTCGGTCTGCCCGGAGGCGATCAGGTCCAGGGCGCCGATCGTCACCGGGGCGATGAGGTCGACCGTCTTGTGGAACAGGTCGGTCGCCGTGTCCGTCGGCTCGACCTTCACCGCGCGCTGCATCACGATGTCGCCGGCGTCGAGCTCCTCGTCCATCATGTGGCCCGTGACGCCGACCTCGCTCTCGCCGTTGATGAGGGCCCAGATCAGCGGGGAGAAGCCGGCGTACTTCGGCAGCAGCGAGTCGTGGATGTTCAGAGTGCCGTGGCGGGGCAGCGTGTAGATGCGCGGCGGGATCCACGTACGCCAGTTGTTGGCGACGATGATGTCCGGGTCGGCCTCCTTGAGGCGGTCGAACAGCTCCTCGTCGTCGGGGCGGTTGCGGATGACCACCGGGACTCCGTGCTCCTCGGCGAGGTCGGCGACCGAGTCGCTCCAGATCTTCTCGTACGCGTGCTCGCTCTTCGGGTGGGTCACCACCATCACGACGTCGTGCTCGGAGTCCAGGAGAGCTTGCAGGGTCCGATGACCCCAGGTCTGGTAACCGAACATGACGACCCGCATGTGTTTCCTCCTCGGAGAGCGAAATGAATCGCACTTAGTAAAGCAAGCCTTACCTAACGGTGCAACAAGTGCTCTTCTGTGGTGAGTTCGGTGCCCCTAACTCGCGCTCTGTCCGATTTGTCGGGTCGACAGGTTGGCCGGATCAGGTTAGCTTTACCTAAGTTCCGCTGGTCGCCGCCTTCGGTGTGCCCGGTCCCCTTGATTTCATCCACGCCTGACAGGCGGCTGTCCCGCACGATGGGAGTGACATGTCTCAGGTTCTTCCTGGCGACGCACCTCTGATTCACGACCTCATTGGAATCGGCTTCGGGCCGTCCAATGTGGCCATGGCGCTTGCGCTCAGCGAGCACAACGCGAAGGTCGGCAGGCAGGAGACCGTCACCGCTCACTTCTTCGAGCGCCAACCCAGCTTCGGCTGGCACCGAGGCATGCTCATCGACGACGCGACGATGCAGGTCTCCTTCCTCAAGGACCTGGTGACGCTCCGCAACCCGTCGAGCGAGTACTCCTTCCTGCGCTACCTGCAGAGCAAGGGCCGCCTGGTCGACTTCGTCAACCACAAGAACCTCTTCCCGCTGCGCGTGGAGTTCCACGACTACCTGGAGTGGGCCGCGGCGAAGGTCGACGACATGGTCTCCTACGGCCACGAGGTCATCTCCGTCGAGCCCGTCGTACGCGACGGAGTGGTGGAGTACGTCGACGTGACGGCCCGCTCCGGGGCGGAGACGGTGGTCCACCGCGCCCGCAACCTCGTCATCGGCACGGGACTTCGCCCCGTCGTCCCCGAGGGCGTCGAGCGCACCGACCGCGTCTGGCACAACTCCGACCTACTCGCGAAGGTGGACGGCCTGGAGGGCACCGACCCCACCCGCTTCATCGTGGTCGGCGCCGGCCAGAGCGCCGCCGAGAACGTGGCCTACCTCCACCGCCGCTTCCCCAAGGCCGAGATCTGCGCCGTCTTCTCCCGCTACGGCTACAGCCCCGCCGACGACAGCAGCTTCGCCAACCGCATATTCGACCCGCAGGCGGTCGACGAGTACTTCACCGCCCCGGACGACATCAAGCGGCAGCTGATGGACTACCACGGCAACACCAACTACTCCGTGGTGGACATCGACCTCATCGACGACCTGTACCGCCAGGCCTACCAGGAGAAGGTGCTCGGCACCGAGCGGCTGCGGTTCATCAACGTCTCGCGGCTCACCGGCGTCAAGGAGGGCGACGGCAAGGTCCGCGCCACCATCAAGTCGCTGGTCACCGGCGAGGAGAGCGACCTGGACGCCGACGTCGTCGTGCTCGCCACGGGATACAGCCCCGCCGAGCCGCTCGGCATCCTCGGCGAGGTCGGGGACCGCTGCCACCGCGACGAGCGGGGCCGGGTGCGGGTCGAGCGCGACTACCGCCTCACGACCGACCCCGAACTGCGCTGCGGCATCTACCTCCAGGGCGGCACCGAGCACACCCACGGCATCACCTCGTCGCTGCTCTCCAACACCGCGATCCGGGTCGGCGAGATCCTCGACTCGATCATCGACCGGGGCCTGAAGTCCGCTCTGGACGAGGCCCGGCCGGTCGCCGACGGCGTCGGTTCCGGGCGCTAGAGCCCTACTCCCCAGGGGCTCTCCGCCCGAGTCAACCCCCCACACGCCTTGCCCCGCCGCAGCGCCGTCGTACGCCGCGGGCCTCGGCACGCACTGTGAAAACCCCGTGAAAGGAACAACCGTGTCCACTGGTACACGCCCCGCGCTGACGCGGCTCGTCAGAAACGTCCCCCGCGTGGCCGTCGCAGCGGTCGCCGCGCTCACCCTGGCCGCCTGCGGGGGCGGCGACGGGAACTCCGAGACGAAGTCCTCGGGCGAGAGCGGCACCAAGTCCGGCGCCTTCCCCGTGAAGGTGGAGCACAAGTACGGCACCACGACGATCGAGTCGGAGCCGAAGAAGGTCGTCACCCTCGGCCTGTCGGACCAGGACGCGGTGCTCGCGCTCGGCGTGAAGCCGGTCGGCGCGGTCGACTGGTTCAAGGAGAAGCCGTACGGCAAGTGGCCCTGGGCCAAGGACAAGTGGGGCTCCACGAAGCCCACGATCGTCGGTGAGCGCGACGAGTACAACATGGAGAAGATCGCCGCGCTGAAGCCGGACCTCGTCATCGCCCAGTACTCGGGGATGAAGAAGGAGCAGTACGACACGCTCTCCAAGTTCACCAAGGTCGTCGCGCAGCCCAAGGGCTCGCCCGACTACGGCGCGTCCTGGCAGGTCATGACCCGCCAGATCGGCAAGGCGCTCGGCAAGGAGGCCGAGACCAAGAAGCTGATCTCCGGCATCGACGCCCGCTTCAAGGCCGTCCGCGACAAGCACCCCGAGTTCGCGAAGAAGACCCTCTCCGTGGCCGACAGCTTCGAGGCGGGCAAGTACTCGGCGTTCACCAAGACGGACCCCAAGTCGATCTTCTTCTCCGAGCTCGGCTTCAAGCTCAAGCCCGAGATCGACAAGCTCGCCAAGCCGGGCGCGAACGTCGCCGACCTCAGCGCCGAGAAGCTGAACGTCCTCGATGTCGACCGGCTGGTGTGGGTGACCTCCAGCACCGAGGCGAACGACCGGATCAAGGCCGAGCCGCTGTACAAGAAGCTGAAGGTCCACCAGGACAAGCGCGACCTGTTCGTGCCGTACCAGGACCCGGACGTCGGTGCCGCGTTCTCCTTCAACACGGTCCTCTCCATCCCGTACGCGATCGACGAGATCGAGCCGATGCTGGCGGACATCAAGTAACACCCCACCGCCGAGGCGGGGCCGGCTGACGAGGGACCAGGAGAGACCACCACGCGACGGCGCGCCGGACGGCGCGCCGTCGACGGCGCGGCTCCTGGTCCCTTCTCGCTCCGCGCGCGGGCCCGCTCAGGGCGCGGGACCACCTCCACCGACGTACCACCAGGGAAAGGCCATTTCGTACGATGTTTGATGTCGAGTCGGACCGGACATCCGCTTCCGGGATACCCGTGACCGGCGGGCAATCCGGCATCTGGCTTGCCCAGCAGATCGAGCCGGACAGCTCCGCCTACAACATCGTCTTCGCCCTGGACCTGCACGGCGACATCGACCTCGACCGTCTCGGCACCGCCGTCCGGCAGGCCGTCGAGGAGGCCGGATGCCTCCACGTGAGAGTCGTCGGCGAGAACGGCCGGGCCCTCCAGCGGCCCCAGGCCGTCTCCGTGGACGTCCCCGTCGTCGACCTGCGCGACGCGGCCGCCCCCGAGGAAGCCGCCGCCGCGTGGATGGCCGCCGACCGCGACCGGCCCGCCGACCTCGCCCGAGGCCCGCTCTTCGCCCAGGCGCTGCTGCGCCTCGCGGACGACCGCGTCTGGTGGTACCAGCGCTACCACCACATCCTCATCGACGGCATGGGCGTCGCCCTCGTCACCCGCCGCGCCGGTGACCTCTACACCCTCGGCGAGCGGGCCACCGCGCCCAAGGACTGGACGCCCGCCCGCCTCGTCGCCGCCGACGCGGACTACCGCGCCTCCGAGCAGTACGCCGAGGACCGCGCCTGGTGGCGCGAGCGCCTTGCCGACCGGCCCGAGCCCGTACGTCTCGTCGAACGCGCCCCCTCGCTCATGGCGCGCCGCCTGCGGCGCTCCGTCGAACTGCCCGCGGCCGACGCCGAGTCCCTGCACACGGCGGCCCGCGGCGCGGGCGTCCGCACGTCCCGCCTCCTGATCGCGGCCGTCGCCGCCTACCTGCACCGCGTCACCGGCGAGCAGGACCTCGTCATCGGCCTGCCGATCGCCGCCCGCGGCGACGCCGTCTCGGCGGACGTCCCCGGCATGGTCTCCAACATCGTCCCGCTGCGCGTCGCCGTCCGCCCCGGCACGACCGGCACGGCCCTCGTCGCCGAGGTGCGCAACGCGGTCTCCGAGACCCTCGCGCACGGGCGCTACCGCGCCGAGGACCTGGCCAGGGACCTCGGCCTCGTCGACGGCGTGACCGAACTCGTCGGCCCCACCGTCAACATCCTGCCCCGCGGCGAGCTGCGCTTCGCCGACCACGACGCCGAACTCCTCCCGGTGTGGCTCGGCCCGGTCAGCGACCTCGGCATCAGCTTCGGCGAGGCAGGCGGCGGCAGCGGCATACACGTCCACCTGGACGCGGACGCCGACGTCTGCGACGAGGAGACGCTCCGCTCCCACGAGCGCCGGTTCCTCGCCCTGCTCCGCGCCTTCGCCGCGCACCTCGACCGCCCCGTCGGCCACCTCGAACTCACCACCGACGACGAACGCACCCGCCTGCTCGAAGAGTTCGGCGTCTCGCCGCGCGAGGTCACCGACCTGTCCTGGCCCGCCGCCTTCGAGGCACAGGTGCGCCGCGCCCCCGACGCCGTGGCGCTCGTCTGCGAGGACGAGGAGCTGACGTACGCGGAACTCGACGCCGAGGCCAACCGGCTCGCCCGCCTCCTCGTCTCCCGAGGCGTCGGCGCCGAGGACGTCGTCGCGGTGGCCCTGCCCCGTTCCCCGCAGCTCGTGGTGGCCCTGCTCGCGGTGATGAAGGCCGGCGCGGCCTATCTGCCGCTTGACGCCGACCACCCCCAGGACCGCATCGCCTACATGCTGTCCGACGCCGGGGCGCGCACCGTGCTCACCGTGCGGGAACTCGCGGGCGAACTCCCGCAGTCGCCGGACGTCACCCACATCCTGCTCGACGACCCGGCCACCGCCGAGGCCCGCGCCGCCCTGCCCGGCACCGGCCTCGGGGTGCCGGTCGCGCTCGACCAGGCCGCGTACGTCATCTACACCTCCGGCTCCACCGGCCGCCCCAAGGGCGTCGTCGTCCCCCACGACGGCGTCGGCAGCCTCATCGCCACGGCCACCGACCGCATCGGCATCGACGCGACGAGCCGCGTCGTGCAGTTCGCCTCCGTCGGCTTCGACGTGACGGTGTGGGACCTGATCATGTCGCTGTGCGTGGGCGGCCGCGTCATCGTCGTCCCGGCCGAGCGCCGCGTCGCGGGCCCCGCCCTGACCGACTACATCGCCCGGCACCACGCCACCCACATGATCCTGCCACCCTCCCTCGTCTCCGCGCTGCCGCAGGAGTGCGAACTGCCCGAGGGCGCCGTCCTGGTGGTCGGCACCGAAGCGGTACCGGGCGAGCTCATCGCCCGCTGGTCCGGACGCGTCCAGGTCGTCGTCGCGTACGGCCTCACCGAGGCGAGCGTCAACTCCACCCTGTGGCGCGCCGAGCCCGACCGGCCCGGCGCGACGCCCATCGGCGAGCCCGACCCGAACACCCGCGCCTACGTCCTCGACGCGGCGCTGCGCCCCGTCCCCGTGGGCGTCGAGGGCGAGCTGTACGTCGCCGGACGCGGCCTCGCCCGCGGCTACCTGGGACGGCCCGCGCTGACGTCGGAACGTTTCGTCGCCGACCCGTACGGCGAACCCGGCACCCGCATGTACCGCACCGGCGACCGCGTCCGCTGGGCCGCCGACGGCAACCTGGAGTTCCTCGGCCGCTCGGACGGCCAGGTCAAGGTCCGCGGCCACCGCATCGAACCGGGCGAGACCGAGAGCGCGTTCATGGCCTGCCCCGGCATCGCGCAGGCGGCCGTCCTTGTCCGCGACGACCACCGGGGCGTCAAGCGGCTCGTCGCCTACCTCGTCGGCGACGGCCGCACGGCCGCCGAGAACGACGCCGCCGTGACCGCCGCCCGCGCCCGGGTCGCCGACACCCTGCCGGATTACATGGTGCCGTCCGCCGTCGTCGTCCTCGACGGCCCGCTGCCGCTGACACCCAACGGCAAGCTCGACCGCCGCGCCCTGCCCGAGCCCCACTGGACGGCCGTGAGCGGCGCCGACGCGCCCGCCACCGAGGCCGAGACGACGCTCGCCGCGCTCTTCGCGGACGTGCTCGGCCTGCCGTCGGTCGGCGTCCACGACAGCTTCTTCGAGCTGGGCGGCGACAGCATCGTCGCCGTGCAGCTGGTGAACCGCGCGCGCGAGGCCGGTCTGCGGATCAGTCCGCGGGACGTGTTCCGCCTGCGTACGGTGGCGGCGCTCGCCCGGGTGGGGGAGGCGGTGCCCGCCGCCCCCGTGCCCCGGATCGAGCTGGACACCGACGCCCTGCCCGTCTCCCCGCTCCAGGAAGGCTTCTTCTTCCACGCGGAGTTCGACGCCGACGCCCAGGACCTCTACGTCGTCCAGGAACTCCTCGACCTGGCCGGACCGGTCGACCCGGACCGGCTGCGCCAGGCGCTGCAACTGCTCCTGGACCGGCATCCGTTGCTGCGCGCCGCCTTCCGTCAGCTGCCCGGCGGCCAGGTCGTCCAGCGCCTCGCCGACCACGTCACGCTGCCGTGGCGGCAGGCCGACCTCGCCGACACCGGCCTAGACGCCCTGCTCGAAGCCGACCGCGCCGAGGGCTTCGACCTCGCCAGGCCGCCGCTGCTGCGCGCCACCCTGATCCGCGACGGCGCACGCCACCGGCTGCTGCTCACCCTGCACCACATCGTCGCCGACGGCTGGTCCGTCTCCGTCCTGCTGCGCGAACTGACCGCCGCCTACCGGGGCGAGGAACTGCCCGAGCCGGTCGCCCCGCACGCATACCTGGCGTGGCTGGCGGCGCGGGACCAGGACGCGGCGCGCGACGCGTGGCGCCAGGCGCTGGCCGGCCTTGACGAGCCGACCCGGCTGCCGGACCTCGTGACCTCCGACGGCCTTGCGGCCGACGACGCGACCGGGCAGGCCAGGACCGCCCACGTCGACACCCGCCTCCCCGAGGGCCTCACCGCCGAACTGTCCTCCTACGCCCGCACGCACGGCCTCACCCTGAGCACCGTCGTCCACGGCACCTGGGGCCTGCTCCTCGGCGCCCTCACCGGCCGGCGGGACGTCGTCTTCGGTACCACCGTGTCCGGCCGGACGACCGAGGTGGCGGGCCTGGACTCCGCCGTCGGCCTGTTCATCAACACCGTGCCCGCCCGTGTGGGCCTGCGCCCCGACGAGTCCCTCACCGATCTGCTGCGGCGCGTCCAGGACGAGCACTCGGCGCTCCTGGACCACCAGCACCTCGGCCTCGCCGACATCCAGAAGACCGCGGGCGGCGGCGAACTCTTCGACACGCTCGTGGTGTTCGAGAACTACCCGACCGGTGACGTGTCCGCCGCCGACGAGCCGGACGCACCGCGCGTCACGGCCGCCGAGGTGTACGACGCCGTGCACTACCCCCTCGCGCTCGTCGTCGAGCCGGGGGAGAGCCTGCTGCTGCGGTTCAAGCACGACGCGGGCCGCCTCGACGAGGCGACCGTGGCCGTGCTCGCCGAGCGGTTCACCGCGCTGCTGCGCACCCTGGTCGCCGAGCCCGGCCGCACGGTCGCCCGCACCGGCCTGCTCTCCGACCGGGAGCACGAGCGGCTCGCCGAGCTGAACGCCACCGCGCGGCCGGTCCCCGACGCCACGCTCGCCTCGCTCTTCGCCGCGCAGGCGGCCCGCACCCCGCAGGCCCCGGCCGTCGTCTTCGAGGACACCACCCTCACGTACGAGCAGCTGGACGAGCGCGCCGAAGCCCTCGCCCGGCGGCTGCGGGCGCGCGGCGCCGGTCCCGAGCGGTACGTCGCGGTCGCCGTGCCCCGGTCGGCGGAGCTGATGGTCGCCCTCCTCGGCGTCCTCAAGTCGGGCGCCGCCTACCTGCCGGTCGACCTCGACTACCCGGCGGACCGGGTGGCGTTCATGCTCGGCGACTCGGGTACGCGCACCGTCGTCACCACGGCGGAGTCGGCCGGACGGCTGCCCGCCGTGCCGGACCTGGAGCACCTGGTCATCGACGAGGCCGAGCAGAGCGGTGGTGGCGCGGAAGCGCCGCCGGTCCAGCAGGCCGCGCCCGACCACCCCGCCTACCTCATCTACACCTCAGGCTCCACCGGCCGCCCCAAGGGCGTCCCGGTCACCCACCGCGCCATCGTCAACCGGCTCGCGTGGATGCAGGGGGAGTACGGCCTCACCGCCGACGACCGCGTGCTCCAGAAGACCCCGGCCAGCTTCGACGTGTCGGTGTGGGAGTTCTTCTGGGCGCTGATCGAGGGCGCGACCGTCGTCCTCGCCCGCCCCGAGGGCCACCGCGACCCGGCCTACCTGGCCGACCTGATCCAGGCGCAGCGCGTCACGACCCTGCACTTCGTGCCGTCGATGCTGGCCGCGTTCACGCAGGTCATGGAGGCCACCGCCGACCGGCGTGACTGGGTGGCGAGCCTGCGGCGCGTCTTCTGCAGCGGCGAGGCGCTCACCGGCGCGGACGCTGGCCGCTGGAGTGAGCTGACGTCCCGCTCCGGCCGGGCGCCCGTGCCGTTGCACAACCTCTACGGGCCCACCGAGGCCGCCGTCGACGTGACGTACTTCCCCTACGAGGGCGGCACCGGACTCGCCGTCCCCATCGGCCGTCCCGTCTGGAACACCAGGCTGCACGTCCTCGACGCCTTCCTGCGCCCGGTTCCGGACGGCGTGCCCGGCGAGTTGTACCTCGCCGGTGTGCAGCTGGCGCGCGGCTACCACGACCGGCCAGGGCTGACCGCCGAGCGGTTCGTCGCCGATCCGTTCGGTGCGCCCGGTGGGCGCATGTACCGCACCGGTGACCTGGTGCGGCGCCGCGCCGACGGCACCGTCGAGTACCTCGGCCGCACCGACCGCCAGGTCAAGATCCGCGGCAACCGCATCGAACTGGGCGAGATCGAGGCGGCTCTGGCGGGCCTGCCGGGCGTCGCCCGCGCCGCCGTCGTCGTCCGCGACGGCGCCCTCGTCGGCTACGTGGTCCCGGCCCCCGGCACCTCCGACCCAGGCACCACCACCGCCCCCGACACCGACGCCCTGCACGCCGCGCTCGCCGACGCGCTGCCCGCGACCATGGTGCCGAGCGCCGTCGTCGCCCTCGCCGAGCTGCCGCTGACGCCCAGCGGCAAGCTCGACCAGAACGCCCTGCCCGCACCCGACGTGACGGCGCGGACCGGTGGGCGCGCGCCCCGCGACGAGCGTGAGCGCGCCCTGTGCGACATCTTCACCGCCGTACTCGGGCTCGACGGGATCGGCGCCGACGACGACTTCTTCGTCCTCGGCGGCGACAGCCTCACCTCGATCGCCGTCGCCACCCGCGCCCGCGAGCGGGGGCTGACGCTCAGCCCCCGCGACGTCTTCGAGCACCGCACTCCCGCCGCGCTCGCCACCGCCGCCGCCGAAGCGGCCCCGGCCCCCACCCCCGAGGCACCCGTGCCCAGCGAAAACGTGACCGTCTCCGCCACCGACGCCGGACAGGCCGCCGCCGCCCTCCAGGCCATGCTGGCCCAGCAGGACCGGTCCGGCGCGGCCGTCGACCCCGCCCTGCGGGCCCTCCTCGACCAGCTGACCTCCGCCGCCGGCGCGCCCCATGAAGACCCAACGCCGCGCCCGCTGGGCGGACTTGAACTGTCCCCCGAGGAGACGGCCCGCGTCGAAGCCGTCGCCGGGCACCCGGTCGCGGACGTGTGGCCGCTCTCTCCGCTCCAGGAGGGCATGTACTTCCATGCCACCTACGACGCGGGCGACGCGCTCGACGTCTACCTCTCCCAGGAGACCCTGGACCTCGACCGGCGCCTCGACGCCGACCGGCTGCGCGCCGCCTGCCGCACGCTGCTGGAGCGCAACGTCAGCCTGCGCGCCGGTTTCACCAGCGACGGCCTGCCGAGCCCCGTCCAGTTCATCGTGGACGGCGCCGAGATCCCGCTCACCGAGGTGGACCTCTCCGAACTCCCCGCCCACGAACAGCGCACCCGTACCGAGGAGTTGCTCGCGGCCGACCGGCGGCAGCGCTTCGACCTGTCCGCCGCCCCGCTGTGCCGCCTGCTCCTGATCCGCCTCGGCGACGGCCGCGACCGGCTCGTCGTCACGCACCACCTCATCGTCTGGGACGGCTGGTCGGCGTGGCTGTTCCTGGAGGAGCTCTTCACGCTGTACGAGCGGGGCGGCGACGCCACCGGCCTGCCCGCCCCCGGCTCCTACCGCGACTACCTGGCGTGGCTGGACGAGCAGGACACCACGGCCGCCCTCGACGCCTGGCGCACCGCCCTGTCCGGCTTCGACGAGCCGACGCTGCTCGCCCCCTCGGGGCGCGACGCGGGCCCCGTCATCCCGGCCGACTTCGACGGCGTGCTGACCCCGCAGACGAGCGAGAAGCTGCGCGCCCTCGCCCGCCGCCACGGGCTCACCCTCAACACCGTTCTGAACGCCGCCTGGGGCCTGGTGCTCTCCGCGATGACCGGCCGCGCCGACGTCACCTTCGGCACCGCGGTCTCCGGACGACCCGCCGACGTGGCGAACGTCGCCGGAATCATCGGCATGTTCCTCAACACCGTCCCCGCCCGCGTCGCCTTCTCGCCGGACGAGCCCCTGCTCGACCTGCTGCGGCGCATGCAGTCCGAGCGCGCCGCCGTCATGCCGTACGAGTACGTGGGCCTCGGCACCCTCCAGCAGGAGACCGGCCACCGGCGGCTGTTCGACACC
Organism: Streptomyces sp. 135; assembly: GCF_020026305.1. NCBI lineage: Bacteria > Bacillati > Actinomycetota > Actinomycetes > Kitasatosporales > Streptomycetaceae > Streptomyces > Streptomyces sp. 135. The sequence goes on from NZ_CP075691.1 coordinate 8,330,857, forward strand.
CTGTTCGTGCTGCGCTCGGCCGACGGCGAGGACCGCGCGGCGGCCCTGCGGCAGCAGCACGGCATCACCGGTGTCACCAACGTGGACGGCACGCACTTCCCGCTCACGCTGATCGTCACGCCCGGCGCCCGGATGCGGGTCACCCTCGCGGCCCGGCCCGATCTGTTCGACGCGGCCGAGGCGCAGACGATCCTCACCCGCTTCACGGCCGTGCTCGACCGGCTGGCCACGGCTCTCGAAGGCGGCACCACCGGCGCCAACGGTTCCGCCCGGACCTTCGGCGTCGACCTGCTGCTGCCCGCCGAGCGCTCCTCGCTGGTCCGCGAGTGGGCGGCCAGCCGGGAGCCGGTGCCCGACGAGACCGTCGCCGACATGCTCGCCGCCCAGGTCGCCCGCACCCCCGACGCGGTCGCCCTCGTCTTCGGCGAGCGCTCCCTCACGTACGCCGAACTCGACGCGCACATCAACCGGCTCGCCCGGCTGCTGCTCGCCCGCGGCGCCGGACCGGAGAAGGTCGTCGCCCTCGCCCTGCCGCGTTCCATCGAGATGGTCGCCGCGCTCTTCGCCGTCCTGCGCACCGGTGCCGCGTACCTGCCGCTCGACCTCGACCACCCCGCCGACCGGCTGCGCCTGATGGTCGAGGACACCGGCCCCCTGTGCCTGGTGTCCACGGCCGCCGTCGCCCCGACCCTGCGCGGCGCCGAGGGCCCCGTCGCCCCCGAACTCCTCCTGGACGACGAGGCCGTGGCCGCCGAGCTCGCGGCCCTGCCCGGCGGGGAGATCTCCGACGCCGAGCGGCCCGCCTTCGCGCACGGCGTGCCGGGCCGTCTGGAGCACCCGGCGTACGTCATCTACACGTCCGGCTCGACGGGTCGCCCGAAGGGCGTCGTCACCCCCTACCGCGGGCTGACGAACATGCAGCTCAACCACCAGAAGGAGATCTTCGACCCGGCCATCGCCTCGGCGGGCGGACGGCGGCTGCGCATCGCGCACACCGTCTCCTTCGCCTTCGACATGTCCTGGGAAGAGCTGCTCTGGCTCGTCGAGGGCCACGAGGTGCACGTCTGCGACGAGGAGCTGCGCCGCGACGCCGAGGCGCTGGTCGCGTACTGCGACGAGCACCGCGTCGACGTCGTCAACGTGACGCCCACGTACGCCCAGCTCCTCATCGAGGAGGGCCTGCTCGACCAGGACGAGACGGCGGGCAAGCACCGTCCCGCGCTGGTCCTGCTCGGCGGCGAGGCCGTCCCCGACACGGTGTGGACGAAGCTGCGCCGCACCGAGGGCTGTTACGGCTACAACCTGTACGGCCCGACCGAGTACACGATCAACACGCTCGGCGGCTCCACCGCCGACAGCGCGACCTCCACGGTCGGCGTACCGATCCGCAACACCCGCGCCTACGTGCTCGACACGATGCTGCGCCCCGTCCCGCCGGGCTGCCCCGGCGAGCTGTACATCGCCGGCACCGGCCTGGCCCGCGGCTACCACGACCGGCCCGCCCTGACCGCCGAGCGGTTCGTCGCCGACCCGTTCGGTGCGCCCGGAGAGCGCATGTACCGCACCGGTGACCTCGTACGGCAGCGTCCCGACGGGCTCCTCGACTTCCTCGGCCGCACCGACGACCAGGTCAAGATCCGCGGCTACCGCATCGAGTTGGGCGAGATCTCCACGGCCCTGTCCGCGCACCCGCAGATCGCGCACGCCGCGGTCGTCGTGAGCGAGAGCGCGGGCACCAAGCGCCTCGTCGGCTACGTCGTACCCGAGGAGGGCGCGGATCAGGGCGAGGAGCTGACCCAGCGGCTGCGCGAGCACCTGAAGGCCGGACTGCCGGACTACATGGTGCCCTCCGCGCTCGTCACCGTGGACACGCTGCCGCTGACCGTCAACGGCAAGCTGGACGTCAAGGCCCTGCCCGCCCCCGACCTCGGCGCCACCGGCCCGAGCCGCGCGCCCCGCACCCCGCAGGAGGAGACGCTCTGCGCGCTCTACGCCGAGGTGCTCGGGCTGCCCGAGGGCGGCGTCGGCATCGACAGCGACTTCTTCGAGCTCGGCGGCCACTCGCTGCTCGCCACCCGGCTCGTCAGCCGGGCCCGCACCGCGCTCGACACGGAGCTGGCGATCCGCGACCTGTTCGAGGCGCCCACCGTCGCCGAACTGGTGGAGCGCGTCCTGCGCGCCGACGGCCCCGCACGCACGGCGCGCCCGGCGCTCACGGCGGGGGAGCGGCCCGACGAACTGCCGCTCTCGCACGCCCAGCAGCGCCTGTGGGTCATCCAGCAGATCGAGTGCACCTCGGCCGCGTACAACTTCCCGCTGGTCATGCGGTTGCGCGGGGCCCTGGACACCGAGGCGTGGCGCACCGCGCTCGCCGACGTGACGGCGCGGCACGAGGCGCTGCGCACGGTCTTCGTCACCGCCGCCGACGGCCGTACGTTCCAGCGCGTGCTGCCCGCCGAGCAGGCGCACCCCGTGGTGGAGTGCCTGCGCGCCGGTGAGGACGAGGTGCCCGGCATCATCGACGCGGCCGTCAACCGGCCGTTCGACCTCGCCGCCGAGCTGCCCCTGCGCGCGACCATCGTGGAGCTGGCGCCCGAGGACCACGTCGTCGTGCTGCTGCTGCACCACATCACCACCGACGAGTGGTCGGACCGGCCGTTCCTGCGCGACCTGGCCACCGCGTACGCCGCTCGCCTCGCGGGCACGGCCCCCGACTGGGAGCCGCTGCCCGTCCAGTACGCCGACTACGCCCTGTGGCAGCAGCGGCTGCTCGGCGACCCAGAGGACCAAGGCAGCCTGGCCGCGCGGCAGTTGGAGTACTGGCGCACGGCGCTCGCCGGAGCTCCGGAAGAGCTGGAGCTGCCCACCGACCGGCCCAGGCCCGCGCGCCCCGCGTTCTCCGGCGCCGAGCTCGACATCGCGTTCGACGCCGAGCTGCACGAGGGGCTGCGGCGGCTCGCCCGCGAGAGTGGCGCCAGCATGTTCATGGTGGTGCACGCCGCCGTGGCCGCCCTGCTCCACCGCATGGGCGCGGGCACCGACATCCCCCTCGGCTCGCCCATTGCGGGCCGGAGCGACGAGGCGCTCGACGAACTGGTCGGCTTCTTCGTCAACACGTTGGTGCTGCGCACCGACGTGAGCGGCGACCCCAGCTTCACCGAACTCCTGGCCCGGGTCCGGGAGACCGACCTGGCCGCGTTCTCCCACGCCGACGTGCCCTTCGAGGCGGTCGTCGAGAAGCTCAACCCGACGCGCTCGCTCTCCCGCAACCCGCTCTTCCAGGTGATGGTCGGCTACCACGCCCGCACCGGTGACGAGCTGGAACTGCCCGGCGTACGGCCCGAGTACGTGCCGTTCCGCACCCGCTCGGCCAAGTTCGACCTGGTCTTCAGCTTCACCGAGCACACCTCCGCCGACGGCGGCGCCGACGTCCTGAACTGCCGCCTGGAGTTCGCCACCGAGCTGTTCGACCAGGGCACCGCCGAGCGGCTCGGCGACCGGCTGCGCAGGCTCGTCGCCGCGCTCGTCTCGGCTCCCGAGCGGCCCCTGTCGCAGGCGGAGATCCTCGCCGCCGACGAACGGCAGCTGGTCCTCGAAGGCTTCAACGGCGCGCCCCGCGAAGTCGACGAGAAGACCTTCCCCGCGCTGTTCGCGCGGCGGCTCGCCGAGCGGCCCGACGCGGTCGCCGTCGTGGACCGCTCCCGGTCGGTCAGCTACGCGCAGCTCGACGCCCGCGCCAACCGCGTCGCCCGGCTCCTCGCCGCGCGCGGGGTGGGTGCCGAGAGCGTGGTCGGCGTGGCCGTGCCCCGCTCCGTGGACATGGTCGCCACCGTGCTCGCCGCGCTGAGGCTCGGCGCCGCGTTCCTGCCTCTCGACCTGGTGCACCCCGGTGACCGCCTCTCGTACATGATCGAGGACTCCGGAGCGGCCCTCGTGGTCGGCACCGAACCGGTCGCGGGGAAGATCCCCGACGTGGCCGGCGTCCCCGTGGTCCTGCTCGACGAGCCGGACACCGCCGCCGAGTTGGCGGCCCTGCCCGACACTCCCGTCGCCGGCGGGCCCATCGGCCTGGACCAGGCCGCGTACGTGATCTACACGTCCGGCTCGACCGGCCGCCCCAAGGGCGTCCTGGTGCCGCACGAGGGCATCTCCAGCCTCGTCGCCACCGCCGTCGACCGCATGGGCCTGCGGCACGACAGCCGGGTGCTCCAGTTCGCGTCGATCGGCTTCGACGTCTTCGTCTTCGAACTGGCCATGGCCCTGTGCCACGGCGGGCGGCTCGTCCTCATCACCGACGAGGCGCGCGTCGCGGGCCCCGCGCTCACCGACTTCCTCGCCGACCAGCGGATCACCCACATGATCCTGCCGCCGTCCCTGGTGTCCGCGCTGCCGCCCGGCTGCCAACTGCCCGAAGGGTCGACCGTCCTGGTCGGCACCGAGACCGTGCCGCCGGACCTCTTCGAGCGGTTCGGTACGACGGCCCACCTGATCTGCGCGTACGGACTCACCGAGGCGACGGTCAACTCCACCCTGTGGCCCGCCCGCGAGCACAACGGACCGACCGGCGGCCGGGTGCCGATCGGCCGCCCCGACCCCAACACGCGCTGCTACGTCCTCGACGAGCACCTGCGCCCGGTCCCGCCGGGCGTGGTGGGGGAGCTGTACGTCTCCGGGCGCGGCCTCGCGCGCGGCTACCTCGGCAAGGCCGCCCTGACGTCGGAGCGGTTCGTCGCCGACCCGTTCGGCGCGCCCGGCAGCCGCATGTACCGCACCGGTGACCGCGCCCGCTGGTGGGCCGACGGCAACCTCGACTTCCTCGGCCGGGTCGACACCCAGGTCAAGGTGCGGGGCTTCCGCATCGAGCTGGGCGAGATCGAGGCCGCCCTCGCCGGGCACCCCGCGGTCGCCCAGGCCGCCGTGGTCCCCGACCGGGACGGCGACATCGTCCGCATCATCGGCTACGTCGTGCCGGAGCGCGAGGGCCACGTCGCACCGGAGCGCGAACTCGACCCGCAGGAGGTCCGCGCCCACGTGGCGGGCCTGCTGCCCGAGTACATGGTCCCCGCGATCGTCGTACCGCTGGACGGACCGCTGCCCCTGACGCCCAACGGCAAGCTGGACCGCAAGGCGCTGCCCGCGCCGGACTGGTCCGCGATGACCGGCGAGGCCCGCCCCGCCACCGAGACACAGGCCCGGCTCGCGGAGCTGTTCTGCGAGATCCTGAAGCTCGACAGCGTCGGCGCGCACGACAACTTCTTCGCGCTGGGCGGCCACTCCATGGCGTCGATGCGGCTTTTGAGCCGCATCCGCGCCGAGTTCGGGGCCGAGCTGAGCATCAGGGACGTCTTCGACGCGCTGACCGTCGCCGGGATCGCCGGCAAGCTCGACGGGGCCGCGGCCGCCCGCCCGGCACTGCGCCGCGCCGACAGCCGCGCCGACGGCCACGACGGGCCGCGGGAAGCCGCACCCGTCCAGCGCCGCCAGTGGCAGACGTACCGCCGGGGCCCCGGCTTCGACCACGCGCTCGTGCTCCGCTCCCCGGGCGGGCTCGACACGGACGCGCTGCGTGCGGCGCTCGCCGATGTGGTGAGCCGGCACGAGCCGCTTCGCACGGCGTTCGTCGAACGCGACGGCACCCTGCTCCAGCAGCCGGCCGGGGCCCCCGCCCTGACCGTGGAGCGGTGCGCGGACCTGGACGGCCGCCTGGCCGAACTGGCCGCGCAGGCACCGGACCTGGAGGCGGAGGCGCCGCTGCGGGCCCACCTGCTCACCGGCCCGGACGACCGCCAGGCCCTGCTGCTGACCATGCACTACCTCGCGGTGGACGAATGGTCGGTGGTCCCGCTCTTCCGCGACCTCACCTCGGCGTACGCCGCTCGTACGCAAGGCGGGGCACCCGAGTGGGAGCCGCTGCCGGTCACGTACGGCGACTACGCCGACTGGGCCCGCGATGTCCTCGGCGACCTTGCGGACCCCGGCAGCAGGGGCGGGCAGCAGCTCGCGTACTGGCGCCAGGCACTCAGCGACGTACCGACTGATCTGGCCCTGCCGGCGGACGGCCCGCGCGCCTCCGTCGCGGACGGCGTCGGCCGGCCCGGCGGTCATGTCGGCTTCGTCCTCGACGAGGAGCTGCACGCGGCCGTGGACCGGCTTGCCCGCGCCACCGGCACCAGCATGTTCATGGTGCTGCACTCGGCGCTCGCGGCCCTGCTCACCGCCCATGGCGCGGGCACCGACCTGCCCATCGGCACGATGGTCGCGGGCCGCACCGACGACCAACTCGCCGACCTGGTCGGCTGCTTCCTCAACACGGTGGTCCTGCGCACCGACACGGCGGGCGACCCGACCTTCGCGGAGCTGCTGACCCGGGTGCGGGAGACCACGCTGAGCGCCCTGGACCGCCAGGAAGTACCGTTCGACGAGGTCGTCCGCGCGACCGGTCTGCCTCCGCAAGGACCGCAGGTCATGGTGATCCACCACGAGCAGGCCGACCTGGAGCAACTGGAGGGCGGCATCGGCTCGCTGGAGGCGGTGCCGACCGGCACGGCCCGGGCGGACCTGACCTTGAGCTTCTACGAACCCCGCGGCGACGGCCCCGTGCACTGCGGGCTGATCCACGCGACCGACCGGCTCGGCACCGCCAAGGCGCGGCAGCTGGCCGACGAACTTCAGACGCTGCTGCGTACCGTGGCAGCCCAGCCCGAACAGCCGCTCTCCGAGCTGTTCACCGTACCGTCCACGAGGAGTGACAACGCATGAGCACCAACCCGTTCGAGGACCCGCAGGGCACCTTCCTGGTCCTGGTCAACGACGAGAACCAGCACTCGCTGTGGCCGTCCTTCGCCGAGGTCCCCGCCGGCTGGCGTGTCGCCTTCGGCGAGGACACCCGCGAGGCGTGCCTGTCCTACGTGGAGACCCACTGGACCGACCTGCGCCCCGCGAGCCTGACCGCGGCCCAGGGCTGACCACCGCCCGGCAGAACTGACCGCCGCCCGGGAGACTTCTTCTCCGGGGCGGCGGTTTCGTAGGTGTCGCTGGTGTGCTGCGTGCAAGTGCCTCGGGGAACGTTCCGGGGCGCCCTCGTTCTTCGTCCGCGCAGGCCACCTGAGTACGCGTACTCACGCCGAGCCAGGTCACCGCGCCCATCCGCCGCGCAGCCACGCCCGCCTAGGGTCCTCGTATGCCCGACGAGACCGTGCTCAGCCCCGACACCATCCCCGACGCGCCCGAGCCCAGGGCCTCCTCGCGCGCCCTCGGCGCTCCGGGATGCGTCGGCGCCACGCTCGTCGGCGTACTCCTTCTCGTCGGCACGCTCGCATGGAGTTCATGGGCGTCGACGGACTTCCCGCGCGTCGCACCCGAGGAGATGGCGGACCGCGCCCTCCGGCGTTCCCAGGAGGCCTACACCGTCATGGGCTTCCAGCGCACCATAGACCCCGGAGTCGAGGACATCGGCGTCAGCACGGAGAACACGCTCGGCTCCGACTTCTGCCACGACGGGGGCCTGCTGGGACTTGCGGACGAGACCGTCGACGGCGCCTACGCGATGAGCCACAGGTGGGCACTCGACCACGTACCGGCGAGCCGGGCGGTCCCTGGCCTCCGGCGCCTCCACCGGTACCTCCAGGACGAGGGGTGGAACGTCACGTCCTACCGCGAAGGCGAGCGGGGCGGGTCCTGGGACCTGTTCGTCCAGCGGGACGACGGCGACGAGCGGATGTCCTTCACCTGGTACCCGGACCGCGAGTACTTCACCGGCGGTGCCACCGTGCCCTGCGCCTACGACCCGGAGTGGGAAACCGGCCAGGTCGGCCCTGCCGGGGACGACCAGCGGCCGCCCGCCTTCGGACCCGCGAGGCGGGGGTAGTGCGTGCGGGCGCGTCTTTCCAGGGCTGGCAAAATGGGTGACCCTGATTGAGGAGACGCACCATGACCGCCCGCCCCAGCCTTCTGTACGTGACCGATCTGGCCTACCAGGCCCGGGGGCGGCGCTACTGCGACGAGGACATCGTCCTGTCCTCTCGCCTTCGCGCGGACTTCGACATCGCGTTGTGCCACCCGCTCGACGCCGCGGCTTTGATGGATCGTTTCGACGCCGTCGTGGTCCGCAACAGTGGACCGGTGCTGCACTATCAGAAGGAGTACGACGCCTTCCGTGACCAGGCCGTGGCGCGCGATATCAGGGTCTACAACCCGCTGACCGGCCGGGCCGACATGGCGGGCAAGCAGTACCTGCTCGAGCTGACCGAAGCCGGATACCCGGTCATCCCCACCATCGATCGGGCCCAGGACCTGTACCGCCTGCCCGCGGCGGACCAGTACGTGGTCAAGCCGAAGGCCGGGGCGGACTCCATCGGCCTGGACTTCGTGTCCCGGGAGCAACTTGACGGCTTGGGATACGGCAACATCCTGGTCCAGCCGCGCATCGATTTCCGCTACGAGGTGTCCTTCTACTACATCGACGACACCTTCCAATACGCCCTCCACGCTCCCGACCCCAGTCGGCGCTGGGTCCTTGAGCCGTACTCGCCCACGCAAGCCGATCTGGTCTTCGCCGGGCGCTTCATCGACTGGAACACGCTCGACCACGGCATCCAGCGCGTGGACGCCTGCCGTACCCAGGAGGGTGACCTGCTCCTGGTCGAGCTGGAGGATCTCAACCCCTACCTGTCCCTCGAGCACGTCAGCGACCAGGCCCAGGACACCTTGGTCACCAGCATGACGGCTTCCCTCCACCGGTTCCTGGACGCCGCGACCCACGCCTGACCCCCTGCTCCACCTGCCGGTGATCCCGCCACCGGCCATGCCGGTCGTTGCTCAGTCGGTATCCGACGACTTCGGAGGGTGCGCGCGGTAGACCTTGTGCCAGTGCTGGGCCGACCGGACGAGGTCGTCGATGACGTGAAGGAGGAACTCGCTCGTGTTCTCCAGTCTGGCACCGGCGGGGGTGGTGGGGCCGAGCTTCCGGGCTGCGATCTTGCAGGCCTCGGCGATCCGGGTCTGGGCGCGTGCGCCGGCCATGATGGACTGGAACGCCACGTCGTCGTCGACGACGTAGCGTTCCGCGCGGCTGTGGGGGTCGCGTTCGCGTCTGATGAGTGCCTGGGTTTCCAGGTAACCGATGGCCTTGGAGACGGAGGCAGGGCTGACGCGCAGACGTTGCACGAGTTCCGCGGAGGTCAAGCTGCCGCTGTCGGTGGTGAAGAGCGCGGCGAGCACCCTGGCCATCATCTGTGGGAGCCCCGCCTGAACCATCAACTCCATGCTCTGCGCGTCCACATCGTCCACGAGTCGTGGATCGCGCCCGCCGAGGTCGTTCCGTCCTGGTGACGGTGACGGTGACGGTGTCGGCGGAGTGGTCTTGCGCTGACGCGTGTGTCGTGCGCCGGCCCGGTGGGCCGCCTCGGCGTGGTAGGCGAGCGGCCCGCCGTTGCGCATCACTTCGCGGGTGATGGTGGATGTCGGCCGCCCGATGCGGCGGCCGATGGCCGCGTAGGTCAACTCCCCGCGCAGCCCCGCGGCGATCTGCTGTCGGTCGTGGAGGGTGAGTCTGTCACCAGGCATCGCGTGTCCTCCGCTATCGGCGTCGGCGCCAGCTTAATGCAACGCAACGCCGTTGCATTAGTCGCCAAGGGCGAAGCAACGATTTCTCCGTCCTCACCTGCGGTCAAGCGAGTTGTATCGCATGAACGTGATTGACCGTCTTGTATATGCAACGTAACTTTCGCCGAGTTGTAAAGGCGTTCGTGCGGCGCCGGATCTCACCAACGGGAGTGAATGCGCATGGCTACAGATCCAGCCCGACTCGCGGTCGCGGCGACTGCCGTACGCAAGGCGTACGGCGACCACGTGGTGCTCGACGGCATCGACCTCGACATCCCCGCGGGATCCGTCTTCGCGTTGCTCGGCCCGAACGGCGCCGGCAAGACCACCGTGGTGAAGATCCTGTCGACGCTCATCAGCGCCGACGCCGGCGAAGTGCGGGTCGCCGGTCACGACGTGGTCCGGGATCCGGACGCGGTCCGTGCCGCGATCGGCGTCACCGGCCAGTTCTCGGCGGTGGACGGCTTCCTCACGGGCGAGGAGAACCTGATGTTGATGGCCGACCTGAACCGCCTGCCTCGCGGGGAACGGCGGCAGCGTGCCGCGGACTTGCTGGCGCGGTTCGATCTGGTGGACGCGGCCCGCAAGCCTGCGGCGATGTACTCCGGCGGGATGCGCCGACGCCTGGACCTCGCGATGACGCTGGTCGGCCGGCCCCGTGTGATCTTCCTCGATGAGCCGACCACGGGTCTTGACCCGCGCAGCAGGCGGACCATGTGGGAGATCGTCCGCAGGCTGGTGACCGAGGAGGGCGTCACGGTCTTCCTCACCACCCAGTACCTCGAGGAGGCCGACCAGCTCGCCGACCGAATCGCGGTCCTGCACCGGGGACAACTGGTCGCGGAAGGCTCGCCGGAGGAGCTCAAACGACAGGCGGGCGGGGGACACATCACCCTGCGCTTCGCCGACCCACGCGGTTACGACCACGCGGCCCGGATGCTGGACGTGGTGTCCCGCAACGACGAGACGTGCACCCTGCGGATCCCCGGCCAAGGTGATGTCCGGTCGTTGCGCGCGCTCCTCGACCGGCTCGACCGCGCGTCGCTCACCGTGCACGAACTCCAGGTGCACACCCCCGACCTCGATGACGTCTTCTTCGCACTGACGGGCAACCCGGTCACGGAACAGGAGCCCGCCCGATGAGCACCGCTTCCAGCAGCGTTTCCAGCAGCTCGTCCAGTTCTGTTTCCAACGCCTTTGCCGACTCGGCGACCATGTTGCGCCGCCAGTTGCGGCACATGCTGCGTTATCCGACGCTCATCCTGACGGCCGCCGGGGTTCCGGTGATCTTCCTGCTGCTGTTCGTCTACGTTCTCGGCGGCACCCTCGGCAGCGGCCTTGGCGGGGCTTCGGGCGGCCGGGACGCCTACGTGAACTACGTCGTCCCCGGCGTCATCCTGATGACGGTGGCGACCGCGGCCCAGGGCACGGCGATCTCGGTAGCCATCGACATGACCGAGGGCATCGTCGCCCGCTTCCGCACCATGGCCATCGCCCGGGTCTCGGTGCTCACCGGCCATGTGCTGGGCAGCCTGATCCAGACCCTGCTGAGCATCGCTGCCGTAACCGGCGTCGCGCTGCTGGTGGGATTCGAGCCGACCGCGGACTTCGGCGAATGGATCGGCGCGATCGGAGTCCTCGTGGTGGTCGTTCTCGCGCTCACCTGGCTGTCGGTCGCACTGGCCATGGTCGCCAAGAGCGTCGCCACGGCGAGCAACATGCTGACGCCGCTGATGATCCTGCCCATGATGGGCAGCGGGTTCGTCCCCACCGACTCGATGCCGGCTGGGCTGAAGTGGTTCGCCGATTACCAGCCGTTCACCCCGTTCATCGAAACCCTGCGCGGTCTGTTGATGGGCACCCCGATCGGCAACAGCGCGATCCTGGCCATCGGTTGGTGCACTCTGATCGCGCTGGGCAGTTACCTCTGGGCCAGGAAGGTCTACAATCGCGAGCCCACCAAGTAAGCGCCTTCGCGGCGTCAGCCGCGTCTACCGCATCCCGCCGAGCGGTCAGGCACTTGTGCCTGCGGGACAGCGGAATGGGGCTCGGCCCGGTGAGCGGGTCGAGCCCCTGTCGCGTCGGCGGAAGCCGTGTGCTCAGACCCCTTCGGGGGCCTCTCGGCGGCTGTCGGACCAGGCTGCCCACAGCGCGGCGTAACGGCCGCCGGCTGCTACGAGTTCGTCGTGGGTGCCGGTCTCCACCACGCGGCCCTGGTCGAGGACGACGACGCGGTCCGCGGTCGCGGCCTGGGGGAGGCGGTGCGCCACCATCAGGCCCGTGCGTCCCTCCAGCGCCCGTACGGCCGCCGTCTCCAGGACGCGTGCGCCCGCGCTGCCCGCGTCGGCCGTGGCCTCGTCGAGGATGGCGATGGGCGGGTCGGCCAGCACCAGGCGGGCCAGGGCCAGGTGCTGTGCCTGGGTCACCGTGAGCCGGTGTCCTCCCTCGCCGACGACCGTGGCGAGGCCCTCGGGCAGGGCCTCGGCCCACTCCAGCGCGCCCACATGGGTCAGGGCCGCGCGCAGTTCGTCGTCGGTGGCCTCGGGCCGGGCCAGGCGCAGGTCCTCCGCGAGCGGCCCGGCGAACACGTGCACCTCCTGGCTGATGAGCGCCACCGCCCGGCGCACCCCGGCAGGACCCAGCTCCCGGGTGTCGACGCCGCCCAGGGCGATGGCACCCTCGGACGGTTCGTGGACCCCGGCGATGAGCTTGGCGAGCGTGGTCTTCCCGGCGCCGCTCGCGCCCACCAGCGCCACGCGCTCCCCGCTGCGGATCTCCAGGTCGACATCGGCGAGCACGGGATGACCCGAGGCGTACGCGTGACCGAGCGCGGTCACCTTGACCGAGCCGTCCACCGGAGCGCTGCTGCCCTGCGGGGTGCGCTCGGCGGGGAGGTTCGAGACCCCGATCAGGCGGGCGAAGCTCGCGCCCGCGGACTGCGCGTCGTCGAGCAGGAAAAGCGCGGCGTTGACCGGGTTGAAGAGGCTGTGGAAGTACAGCGCGGCCGCGGTGGCCGTACCGATGCTCACCGAGCCGTTGTCGACCAGCGCGAAGCCGGTGCCGAGCACGGCGGCGAGACCGAGGTACTCGGCGAGGTTCAGCCGGGAGAAGAACCCGGTGACGATGTGGATGCCGCGCAGCGCCAGGTCACGCGCCGACGCCGACCGCTGCTCCAGGAGACCGGCGTGCGTGCCGTTCAGCCGGAAGGCGCGCACGGTCCGCACCCCGCCGATGCTGTCGAGCAGCTGGTGCTGCAAGGCCCCGGTGGCGACGCGGTGTTCGGCGTACACGGGGGAGGAACGGCCCAGGTACCAGCGTACGGAGAGCACCTGGACGGGCATGGCCACCAGCGCCGCAAGCAGGAACCGCCAGTCGAGGACGGCGAGTCCGCCGAGGGTCAGCACGATGGTGAGCGCGGAGCGGGTGAACTCCGGCAGCGCCTGGCGCACCGACTTGGCGATCATGGAGACGTCGCTGGTGACCCGCGAGACCAGGTCGCCCGAGCCGGCGGCCTCGACGCGTTCGAGCGGCAGCCGCAGCGCCCGCTCGATGAACTGCTCGCGCACGGCGGCCAGAACGGTCTCGCCGAGCCGGGCCACCAGGGCGCTGCCGACGGCCGTCGCGGCGCCGCGGACGAGTGCCACCACGACCAGCAGGACGAGCGGCACCGTCAGCGCGTCGGAGCCGCGCTTGTCCACCACCAGGTCGACGATGTGCCCGAGCAGGGGAGCGGTCAGCAGGCCGATCCCGGTGCCCGCGGCCAGGACGACGAAGGCGCCCGCGGCCAGGAGCCGGTGGCCGCGCAGCATGGTGCGCAGCGCGGCCAGGCTCTCGGCGGCGGAGGCGGTCGGCAGAAGCACGCGGTCGGTGCTGTTGGCGGTCATGGTGTCGGCTGTCTCTTCTGTCCCTGCCGGATTCTGTGTCCCTGTCGGCTTCCCTGGTTCCGCCGGCTCTGTCCCTGCCGGCTTCCCCGGCTCCGCCGGATTCTGTGTCTCGCTCGCGTACGCGGATGTCATGCGAGCACCGCCGCTCGGTACGCCTCGTCGGCGGCGACGAGTTCGGCGTGCCGGCCCTCGGCCGACACGGCGCCCTCGTCGAGGACGATCACGCGGTCGGTGACCGCGAGGAGCGCCGGGCTCGTGGTGATGAGAAGGGTGGTGCGGCCCCGGCGGGCGTCACGCAGCCGGGCGGCGATCCGCGACTCCGTGACGGTGTCCACGGCGGTGGTCGGGTCGTGCAGGACCAGGACGGGCCGGTCGGCGGCGAGCGCGCGGGCGAGCGCCACGCGCTGGCGCTGTCCGCCGGACAGCGACCGGCCGCGCTCGGCGAGCACCGTGTCCGCGCCGTCGGGCAGCAGCCGGGCCACCTCGTCCGCCGCGGAGGCGGTGAGGGCGGTGTCGACCGCCGAGGCTCCGGTCTTGTCGTCCGTGCCCGCCCGCACGTTGTCCAAAAGGCTGCTCTCGAACAGATCGGCGTCGTGGTGGGCGACCAGGACGGCGCGGCGCAGCCCGTCCGGGTCGAGTGCGGTCAGGGGTACGTCGTCGAGCTCGACGATGCCGTCGGCCGGGTCGGACTCCCTGGCCAGGCAGTGCAGCAGGTCGTTGGCCACGGCCGGGTCCTTGGTGACGATGCCGGTCAGGCTGCCCGCCGGGATGTCGAGGTCCACCGCGCGCAGCGTGCCGAGCGTCACCCCGCGCAGCCGGATGTGCCCCGCGGCCCGGTCGGACGGCGTGTCCTCGCCGCCCTCCACGGCGGCGGGCTCGGCCAGTACCTCGGCGATCCGCCGCGCGGAGGCGCGGCCCTGGGCGAACTCGGCGTTGACGTAGGTGAGGAGCTGGAAAGGGCCGAGCAGGAACTGCGCGAGGCCGACCGCCGCCACCAGTTCGCCGACGCTGATGCTGCCGCGCATGGCGAGGTAGGCGCCCACGACACCGATGACCGCGATGAAGACACCGGTCAGGGCGAGGACGGCGCCCTCGTGGCCGGACCGGCTGCGGGCGGCCCTGAGCGCGGCGGCCAGGGAGTCCTGGCTCGTCGTGCGGTACCGGGCCACGGCGGCCGACTCGGCGCCCATGCCCTTGAGGACCCGCAGCCCCGAGACCAGGTCGGCGGCGACGCCGGAGGCGTGCGCGGCCTGCTCCTGCTCGGTCTCGCTGCGGCGCTCCAGCGGCCGGCTGATGCGGTGCCCGAGCCACAGCAGGGGCGGGATGCCGAGCAGGACGAGCAGACCGAGCGGGACGGAGATCCTGAGCAGCGCCACCGCGCTGATGACCAGGGCGGCGACCGCCGCCACGCCGTAGGTGAGGACCGTCGCCACGGATCCCACCCGGCGGGCGTCGTTGGTGGCGATGCTGGTGAGCGCGCCCGGCAGCCGGTTGGCGTCGGAGCCGCCGCGCGGGTCGAGGACCCGGGCGCCGAGTTCGAGCCGCAGCTCGTGCGCGGCCTGTTCGCCCGCGCCCTCGGTGATCCGCGCGCTGTTGCGGTAGCACGTGGACAGCACGAAGAAGAGGACCGCGAGCACGAGGAGCCAGCGCAGCAGGGCCCCGGAGTCGCCGGTCGCCACGGCCGTGTCGATGGCGACGCCGATGACCACGGGGACCAGGGCCTCGCATCCCTGATGGGTCATGCCGAGCAGGGAGGCGGCGACGATACGGCGTCGTTGCCCCCTGATCGCCCTGCGGAGGACGTGCCCCCCGGTTGGTGCTCCAGCTGGCATGCGGCCCTCCGCGACGATGTTCATATGGGTTAGGTAAGGCTACTCTAAACAGGTGGTGCCCTTCTGTCGCCACCTCGCGTCCTCGACCTCGCGTCCCAGTCTCGCGTCCCCGGCCTCGTGTCCCCGATCTCGCGTCCCTATCGTGACCGCGGGTCCATCTCGCGGTGAAGACCCGCGCGTTGACCGGGCCGGATGCGTTCGGTTAGGCTCACCTAAGTCTCAACTTGCCGTGCGCGCCGCGCCTTCACGCGGTACGACGCCCGAACTGCCGCCAGGGGGAGTTGTCGTTGTCGGTCGAAACCCGGGCGGTGTCCGAAGGCCGAGCCGCCGTCGCGGCCCCACCCGGAGCGGGCCGGACCGTGAACGCCCTGCGGGGCGTGGGCCTGCTCGTGGCGCTCGGCGCCCTGGTCCTTGTCGCGTTGCTCAGCATTTGGGTGGGTACGAGGGGAATTCCCTTCACCGCGACCTGGAGCGCGCTCTGGAACCCCGACGGGTCGGAGACGTCGATCATCATCCACGACTACCGCATCCCCAGAACGCTCCTGGGGCTCCTCGTCGGCATGGCACTCGGCCTCTCCGGAGCGCTGATGCAGGCGCTGACCCGCAACCCGCTCGCCGACCCCGGCCTGCTCGGGATCAGCCTGGGAAGCGCCGCCGGAGTCGTGGTGGCCATCGCCTTCCTCGGCGTGGGCTCGGTGCTCGGCTATGTGTGGTTCGCCTTCATCGGCGCCGCCGTCGCCTCGGTCATCGTCTATCTGCTGGGCACTTCGGGACGCAAGGTGGCCACCCCCGACCGATTGGTCGTCGCGGGCGCGGCCGTCACCGCGGTCCTGTACGCCTTCAACTCCGCGGTGCTGCTGCTCGACCCCGAGGCCTTCGACCAGTTCCGCTTCTGGAACGTGGGCTCGCTCTCGGGCCGGTACTTCGAAGTCGTCTACGCCATCCTCCCCTTCGTCGCCGTCGGCCTGCTGATCGCGCTCTGCCTCGCCCCGTCCCTCAACGCCCTGGCGATGGGCGACCAACTGGGCCGGGCCCTCGGGCTGAACGTCGGCAGGACCCGGCTGCTCGGCGCCCTCGCGGTCATGCTGCTGTGCGGCGCCGCCACCGCGGCGGCGGGACCGATCGGTTTCGTCGGCCTCGCCGTTCCCCACGTCGCCCGGTTCATCGTCGGCCCCGACCAGCGCTGGGTCCTCGCGTACTCGATGCTGCTCGCGCCGGTCCTGCTGATCGGGTCGGACGTGCTCGGCCGGGTGCTCGGCTCGCCGGGCGAGGTCCAGGTGGGCATCATCACCGCGTTCATCGGCGCACCGCTGTTCATCGCGCTGTGCCGTCGTCGAAAGCTGGCCATGCTGTGAGTGCTGTACGCGAGGCGGGCGCTCCCGCAGACGAGAAGTCCCCGGAAGCGGGCGGCAAGAGCGCCGGGCGGCCGCGTCCGGTCATCAGCGGAACGGTGCTCCGCGCCGGGCGCAGAGGCCCCTCCGTACGGGTCCAGGGGCGGGTCCTCGCCGTGACGTGCGTGATGCTCGCCGCGCTGATCACCGTCATGCTCGTCACGCTGACCACCGGCGACTTCGAACTGTCCGTCGGGGAAGTCCTCAAGGCCGTGACGGGCAACGGCTCGCCCGGCGCCGACTTCATCGTCAACACCCTGCGCATGCCCCGCCTCCTGACCGCGCTCTGCGTCGGCGCGGCCCTCGCGGTCAGCGGCGCCATCCTGCAGAGCCTGACGGGCAACTCCCTGGGCAGCCCGGACATCATCGGCTTCACCAACGGCTCGGCCGTCGGCGCGCTCGTCGTCATCACCGTGCTGCACGGCAGCATGGCGCAGATCGCGTTCGGCGCGCTGATCGGCGGGTTCCTCACCGCCGGCGCCATCTACCTGCTCCTGCTCGGCCGAGGACTCCAGGGCTTCCGGCTGGTCGTCGTCGGCATCGGCGTCAGCTCCCTGCTGCTCTCCGTCAACTCGTACCTCATCACCCGGGCGACCTGGCAGGAGGCCCTGGAGGCTCAGGCCTGGCTGATCGGGAGCCTCAACAGCCGTGGCTGGCAGCACGCGAACGCCATCGGTCTGGCGGTGCTCGTCCTGCTCCCGCTCGCCTTCCTGCTCTCCCGCCGCCTGTCCATGGTGGAGATGGGCGACGTCACCGCCATGGCCCTCGGGGTCAACGTGCCGCGCACGCGCACGGCACTGCTCGTCATCAGCGTCGCGCTCGCCGCCTTCGCCACGGCGGTCACCGGCCCCATCTGGTTCATCGCCCTGGCGGCGCCGCAGCTGGCCCGCCGGCTGACCAGGTCCTCCGGGCCCTCGCTGCTGCCCGCCGCCCTGATGGGCGCGCTGCTGCTGGCCGGCAGCGACCTCTTCGCCCAGCGGGTCTTCGCCCCCACGCTGCTGCCGGTGGGTACGGCGACCGGCACCATCGGCGGGCTCTACCTCATCTGGCTGCTGATCACCGAGTCGCGAAAGAGCCGCGCATGACTGCAACGACCAAGCCCACGCCCCGGCCCACGCCTCGCCTGCGGGCCGAGGACCTCACGCTCTCCTACGACCAGCGGACCGTGGCCACCTCGCTGGGCGTCGACATACCCGACCACTCCTTCACCGTGATCATCGGGCCGAACGCCTGTGGCAAGTCCACGCTCCTCAAGGCCCTCGCGCGGATGCTCAAGCCCCGCTCCGGCCAGGTCTATCTCGACGGCGCGGCCATCGCCTCGTACCGCTCGCGCGAGGTCGCACGCCGCCTCGGGCTGCTCCCGCAGTCCTCGACCGCGCCCGGCGGCATCACGGTCGGCGACCTCGTCGCCCGCGGCCGCTACCCGCACCAGCGCCTCCTCAAGCAGTGGTCCGCCGAGGACGAGGCGGCCGTCACCGAGGCGCTGCGCCAGACCGGCGTACTCGAACTCGCCGACCGCCCCGTCGACGACCTCTCCGGCGGGCAGCGCCAGCGCGTGTGGCTCTCCATGGTCCTCGCCCAGCAGACGTCCATCCTGCTCCTCGACGAACCCACCACCTACCTCGACATCGCCCACCAGGTCGAGGTCCTCGACCTCTGCGCCGACCTGCACGCCCGCAAGAAGAACACGGTCGTCGCGGTCCTGCACGACCTCAACCAGGCCTGCCGCTACGCCACTCACCTCATCGTGATGCGGGCCGGCGGCACGGTCGCCGCCGAGGGCGACCCGGCCACCGTCGTGACCGCCGACCTCATCGAGGACGTGTTCGGGCTGCCCTGCCGCATCATCGACGACCCCGAGACCGGCACCCCGCTGGTGGTGCCCGCAGCGCCCCGCCGCCACCTGCCCGATGACCCCCGGGACGACGTGCCCGCCGTCGCCGCGATGGCCGAGACCAGCTAGGACGGACCGCCCCCGATGCTCTCCACGCGCCTGACGAACGCCCGCTTCCGTACCATGGATCCGGCCCACCCCGTCGCCCATGACGTGGGGATCTGGCGGGGGAGGATCGTGGGCCTCGACGACGCGGTCACCTCGCTGCCCGCCCGCGAGGTCGTCGACCTCCAAGGCGCCACGGTGCTGCCCGGGTTCATCGACAGCCACGTCCATCTCGTGTGGACGGGACTGAAGGCGGGTACGCCGAGTGTGGCGCCCTGCGAACGGGTCGAGGACGTGCTCGCGGTCGTGGCCCGCGCCGTCTCGCGGCAGTCGTCGCCGGACGCCTGGGTATCCCTCGTCGGGTACGACCAGCGGGCGCTGGGACGGCATCTGACCGCCGCCGA
Source organism: Streptomyces sp. 135 (assembly GCF_020026305.1). Lineage (NCBI taxonomy): Bacteria > Bacillati > Actinomycetota > Actinomycetes > Kitasatosporales > Streptomycetaceae > Streptomyces > Streptomyces sp. 135. The sequence continues at coordinate 8,349,910 of NZ_CP075691.1, forward strand.
GCTGGACCGGGTCGGCCAGGGACGCAGAATCTTCCTGCTGCACGACTCCGGACACGGATGCGTGGTCAACAGCGCGGTCCTGGACCTGCTCCCCGCCGACGTGCCCCACGAGAACGGCTTCCTCGCCGAGGGCGCCATGGGTGCCGCACGCGCGCTCCGCCCGCCGCACACGCAGCAGGAACTCGCGGACGCCATCGCGCACGCCGCCCGGGCCTGCCGCGCGGAGGGCGTGACGGCCTGCGCCGAAGCGGGCATCGGCGGCTCCCTGTTCGGCCACAGCCCGGCCGAGCTCGCGGCCTACCAACTGGCGAGGGAGCAGGGCCGACTTCCGCTGCGCGTCCAGCTCATGGTGGCCGCGGACGCCCTGCACCCCGTCGCACTGCCCGACGCCGACCACACCCCCCGCGCCCTCGACCTCGGTCTGCGCACCGGCTTCGGCGACGGCTGGCTCTCCATCGGCGCACTCAAGGTCTACACCGACGGCGGCATGATGGCGCGCACCGCCGCGCTCACCGCCCCCTACCACGGCTACGACGACACGGACCACGGCACGGGCCACACAGGGCAGTTGCAGGACGACCCGCAGGCGCTCGCTGACACCATCGTGGCCGGCCACCTCGCCGGGTGGCAGCTGGCCGTCCACGCGATCGGCGACCGCGCCGCCGACGTCGCCCTCGACGCGCTGGAACGGGCCCAGCGGACCCACCCGCGCCCCGCCGCGCGCCACCGGATCGAACACGCCGGGCTGATCCGCCCCGACCAGCTCGCCCGCTTCGCCCGGCTCGGCGTGAGCGCCGTGGTGCAGCCGAACTTCCTGCGGTACTTCGGCGACGACTACGCCGCGATCATGGGCGAGGACCGGGCCCCTTGGCTCTACCGTGGCCAGGGGTTCCTGGACCACGGCGTCACCCTGGTGGGCAGCTCCGACCGGCCCGTCACGGACGGATCGCCGCTGCGGGCCGTCCAGTTCATGGTCGAGCGCGCCTCGGAGTCGGGACAGGTGATCGGCCCCGACGAGGGCATCACCGTCGACGAGGCCCTGCGCGCGTACACCGTCGGCGGCGCCTTCGCCTGTCACTGGGACGACGGCGCGGGCACCCTCGCTCCCGGCAAGCGAGCGGACCTGGTCGTGCTGGGTGACGACCCGCAGAGCGTCAGTACGTCACGCATCGGCGACATCGAGGTCGTGGCGACATACGTCGACGGCCGCGCTGAAATCTCCTGAATTCCTCTGGTTTGACGGTGGCTCAGGTGCCCCCGACTGGCTTTTGAGGGTTCACTTAGGGCAGGCTAACCTTAGTTGATCTGGAGGAAGGGAACCTGTTGTCCACGGCTGCCCCACGCCTCGGCGCACCGTCGCCGTGCGCCGCCCCGCCCGCCCCGCTCGCCCCGCTCGCCGTGCGTTCCGCGCGCTCTGGAGACGCCGTCGCCCTTGAGGCGCTGTCCCGGCCGTTCGTCCGCTCGGGAGCGCTGCGTCGACGCCCCTTGTCGCTCTACGCCTCCGACGCGACCGACTTCCTGGTCGTCGAGGCCTACGACGGCACCCTCGACGGCTGTCTGGGGGTGAGCGTCCATCCCGCCGACCCGGACGAGGGCCGCGGGCCGGCCGGCGTCCTCTACAACTTCTGCGTAGCGCCGCGCAGTCAGGGGCGAGGCGTGGGTGTCGCCCTGCTGCGCGCGGCGCTGACCGAGGCCGACGCCCGGTCGTTGTGCGCCCTGTTCACCGCGACGACCGGCGGGGGAGAGCTCTTCCTCCGGCACGGCTTCGCGCCGACCGCGGCGGAACTGGCGCCGCGCGCCTGGGCCGACTCGCTGGACCCCGCCCGCAATTCACGGGTCCTCGCCCGAACCCTCTGACCGCCTCGCGGTGAAGGCGAAGGCGAAGGCGGAGGTGAAGGCAGAGGCGAAGGGCGCCTGTTTGTGAACCCCGGCCCGGAAGCCGGAGTTGTTCACATACAGGCGCCCTTCAGTGCGTCTGTCGCCGGTCAGGCGCCGCCCTGTTCCCGCTCCGGAACCACGACCGTGCCGTGGCGGACACCGGAGAAGACCCTCCGCGACACGGCGTGCGGAACCCGGCCGTCGAGTACGTGCGCCATGCGTACGCCCGCCCGGGCGGCCCGCAGGCACGCCTCCATCTTGGGCAGCATTCCGCTCGCCAGCTCGGGCAGGAGCTTCTCCAGCTCGTGCGCCGTCAGGTGCTCGATCACCTCGGTGCTGTGCGGCCAATTCGCGTACAGGCCCTCGACGTCGGTGAGCATCACCAGCTTCTCGGCGTCGAGTGCCACCGCGAGCGCGGACGCCGCGAGGTCGGCGTTGATGTTGTAGACCTGTCCGTCCGCCCCCCGGGCGATGGGGGAGATCACCGGGATGCGGCCCTGGTCGAGGAGGGCGGTCAGGGTGTCGGCGTTCACGTCGACGATGTCGCCGACGAGCCCGATGTCCACGGGCTCGCCGTCCACCCAGGCGGCACGTCGCACGGCGGTCATGGTGTGCGCGTCCTCGCCGGACATCCCCACGGCGTACGGCCCGTGACGGTTGATGAGCCCCACCAGCTCCCGCTGGACGCGGCCGGTCAGCACCATCCGGGCCACGTCCATGACCTCGGGAGTGGTCACCCGCAGCCCCGCCTCGAAGCGGACCTCCAGGTCGAGCCGGTCCAGCAGGGCGCTGATCTGCGGACCGCCGCCGTGCACGACGACCGGGCGCAGGCCCGCGCGCAACAGCTCCACCACGTCCCGGGCGAACGTCCGCTTGAGCTCGTCGTCCACCATGGCGTTGCCGCCGAACTTGATCACCACCGTGCTGCCCCGGAACTCCTGGAGCCGGGGCGCCCGCAGAGCCTCCCCGCTGTCGGTGGAGGGGGTGAAGGGGGCGGCGAAAGTGTCGGGGGCAGGCAGGGAGGGCGTCGTCCTTCGCTCCTGTTCGCTGCCCGGGCCATGGCCGGGCGGAACCGTGACAGGGCGAGGTGTTCGAAGGGCATCGGTCACTTAGCTGAGCCTAACCTAAGCGGATGACGGGTGGAAAGGCGCGGCTCCAGAAGTGCGGCGGCCGGACTCACCTTCCGGGGCCGACGTCCTTGACGAACACGAGGCCGTCACTGCCCGCCAGGTGCGCCGGGTCGAGCGCGGCGTAGCCGAACCACGGGGACACGCGCGGCGTTGGCGGCACGTCGCCGAGGGCGGCGGCCAGCCGCCGGGCGTCGATGACGCAGCGCTCCTCCGGGAGCGCGTACAGGAGCCCTTCGACGGTGTCCGGCGGCGGCACGTCCACACCCCGGTGCCGGATCGTCCCGAGCGCGGTGGCCACGAAGGCGTACTCGTCGCCGAGCCGGGCGCTCGCCAGCGCACCGGCGCTCCACCACTCCACCGGCCCCTGCCACATGCGCATCGTGCTCTTCTCCCGCTGGAGATGGGAGTTCTGGGCATGGACGAGCGCCGGGCCGCGGGCCGCGACGGCGAGGAGGTTGTGCGCCATCATCTGGTCCCGCGCGCTCACCAGCCGGGTCATGCGGGCCGGTGAGGTGTCCGCCATCCAGTGGTGGTAGCGCAGCAGGCCGGTCGCGGTGCGTCCGTACAGGCACGCCCGTTCCCAGTCGTCCCGGGTGGACGCCGCGAGGAGGTGCGGTGTCTGCGCGTCGGCAAGCGCCTCCAGATCGTCGGCGAGCAGCCGCAGTTGGCGTGCCTCGGCCGACCGTCCGACGGAACGGGCCGGATCCCGCATCGCCGCCGGGTCGGTCCACCGGTCGTCGGCGCCGAGCAGACGGTCGAGCGTCTCCACGGTGCAGGGCAGCAGGTCCGGGTCCACCCGGTCGGAGAGGTAGCCGTGCAGCGCCATGAGGGCCTCCCGGGGGCTCGCGGCACCGGTGATCTCCAGCGGGCCGTCGAAGCCGGCGAAGCGGAGCCGGTCCGACGCGGGCCGGCCGTCGTTGAACTCCCGCATCCAGCGCACGAGTTCGCGGTTGCCCGCGAACTCGCCCCAGCCGTGGCTCATCCCGCGCTCCATGACCTCGTCCAGGGTCCCGGCGCCCGAGGTGACGTACTCGTCCACGATCAGGCCCCGCACGCAGTCGCTCTCGATCGCGATCGTCCGGTAGCCCTCCTCCTCGACGAGTTGCCGGAAGAGTTCGTTGCGCAGGTCGAGCAGGGTGTCCTCGCCGTGAGTGGGCTCACCCAGGGCGAGCAGCCGCGGCCGGGCCGGGAGCAGCCTCATGACGGCGGCGGCGTCGACGGCATGAACGGTGTCAGCGATGTCAGCGATATCAGCGATGTCAGCGATGTGAGCGGTCTCAGCGGTGTCAGCCATGACCTCAACGGTATCGTTGAACCTTCGGTTGAAACTTTTCGCGGCATCGGGCGAGGTCATGGGGAGAAACCTTCAAAACGGCGTGCGGCTCAGGCCGGTCGACCTGGCGCGCGGGCACGGCCTGTCCACGCAGGCGGTCAGGAACTACGAGGAGGCCGGCATCCTTCCGGCCGCCGACCGCACGGCCCACGGCTACCGCACCTACACGCCGCTGCACGCGGGGGCCCTGCGCGCGTTCCTCGCCCTGGTGCCCGGCCACGGCCACCGGACGGCCGCGTCGATCATGCGGGCCGTGAACGAGGGAGCGGCCGACGAGGCGTTCCGCCTCATCGACGAGAGCCACGCCCAACTCCTCGAAGACCGCAGGACCCTACGAGCCGTGGAGAGCGCCCTGCGCGATCTGGACCCCGCCACCGTCTCCGAACCGGCGCTGTCCGCGCCCGGCGGCACGTTCATCGGGCCGCTGGCCGGGAGACTCGGCATCCGGCCCGCGACGCTGCGCGCATGGGAGCGCGCCGGGCTGGTGCGCCCGAGCCGTGACGCCCGGACCGGCTACCGCGTCTACGACGAGGCCGACGTACGAGACGCCCGCCTCGCCCACCAGCTCAGGCGGGGCGGCTACCTCCTGGAGCAGATCGCCCCGCTGATCGCCCAAGTGCGGGCGGCCGGCGGCCTGGAGCCGCTGGAGACCGCCCTGCGCGACTGGCACGGCAGGCTCTCCGCCCGCGCGCGGGCGATGCTGACGGGGGCCGCGGAGCTGGAGGCGTACCTCCGCGAACGCGGCTGAGCCCCGGGGCGTGCGGTCGTGGGCATGCAGTTTCGTCATGGTCCGCTGGATGTGGCTGCGTACGGTCAACGGGCTGAGGACGAGGTGGTCGGCGATGTCGGCGTTGGACCTGCCGTGGGCGGCCAGCGCCATGACTTCGCGTTCCCGTTCGGTGAGGGTGGCGAGGCGTTCGGGCGGGGCGTCGTCGTTCGGGCGTGGCCAGGAAACGGGTGATGAGCGCCCGTGTCGCTTACGACACTGGCCACTTGCGGGCTTCGGCGGCCTTCGCGACGAAGCCGTCGATGGCGGCGCGATGGTCGGCGGCCGTCACCTTCTGGCCGTCGGGGCGATGAACACGATCCGTGCGGTGGCGCCGTCGGTGTCCGGCCCGGGGAAGCGGTCCCCGATCAGGTCGAAGGCCTTCTGCGCCTCGATGCCGGGCATGAAGGAGGCGCCGTCGTCACCGTCGGCGGGCGCCTTGGCCGCACCGGCGCCGGCGGCCGCGCGAAGGTAGCCACGTGTCTGGGATCTCCGCACCCGATCTCGGGAACGGAGCAAGACTCGCGGCCGACGCGCCTGCGGGCGTCGCCTCCTCCATGGGGAGGAGGAGCGTACGGGCCCTCCGCGGCCGGCGGCGCCACGGCTGGGTGAGGCGAGCGTGTCAGGCGTGGCCGCCGATCCTCAATTCGACCTCGCCGTCCACCCACGTGAACTCCCTTACGAACCAGGCGCGTTCGCCGATACGGGTGCCCGCGCCGGTGGTGTAGGGCGGCACGGCGAGCACGGGGCCATCCGGCCCGCCGGTGCGCAGTTCGGCGGCGGCGGCCGCGTCGTCGGAGAAGCGCAGGTCCACGCCGATGGACCAGGGGGCGGCGGTGAACGCGTGCGGGTCGGGCAGCCCCTGGAGGCGGCAGCGGGCGCCCGGGAACAGGTGCGTGTGAGCGCACAGCGCCGGGAAGGTGTTCGCTTCGGTCGGTCCGGTGGCGGGCTGGGGCATGAGGGCTCCGGAAGTGCGGCTGCGGTGGGCCCTGCCCAGTCTGGCGGCGGGAGGCCCGGCCGTGGTCTGCCACGGCCGGGCCGGTCGCCGTCACCCGGTCGGAGCCGGGCGGCGGGGTGAGGGGGGCCGGGTCAACGCCGACGACGCGCCGCGATGACGTTGTCGTCCAGGGTGGCGGTCTCCCCGCCGGGTCCGGTCGCCTCCCGGCAGCGGGGCTCCGCGATCTCGACCGTCCACTCGCCTTCCGCCAGGGCGAGCCCGGCCAGCGTCTCGGCGGCGGTCGGCAGCTCCACGTCCGGATGGGCCGCGCGGCCCCACGGTGGAACCGAGGCGTGCTCGACGACAAGCAGCAGGCCGCCGGGGGCGACCGCCTCGGCGGCCTGCCGCAGCACTCGTTGCCGGGGGAAGGCGAGGGGCGACTGGAGGAACTGGGCCGAGACCAGGTCGAAGCGGCCCGTCGGGAACGACACGCTCAGATCGTGGTGCTCGGTGCGGATCCGCTTCTCCAGCCCGGCGGCGGCCGCCTCGGCCCGCACGCCCGCCAGCGCGGTGGGTGAGATGTCGACGGCGGTCACGGTCCAGCCCCGCCCCGCCAGCCACAGGGTGTCACCGCCGGGGCCGCACCCCAGATCGAGGGCGCTGCCGGTCGGCAGGCCGGCGACGAGTTCGGCGAACACGGCGTTGGGCCGGCCGCGGCCGGGCTGCGTACCGCCGCGGTACCGCTTGTCCCAGAACCGCTGGGCGTCTTCGGACGGCTCGGCGTCGCGCGGGTTAGCGGCCGGCGGCCGGACGGCGACGCCGCTGCCGGCCCTGGGCGTGGAGTCAGAGCTTCCTGAGGTGGTCATGCGCCCACTGTGCGGACGCCCTCGCGGTGCCGGAAGCTTTCTTGCCGAAAGGGCAAGTTGGCCTCCGGCGGCGGGGGGTTCGGCGTCTGCGGCAGGGCGTTCAGTGCCTTGGGTGGGGCTTTCAGCGCCCCTGGCGGGACGCCTCAGCGCCCCTGGCGGGACGCCTCAGCGCCCCTGGCGGGACGCCTCAGCGCCCCTGGCGGGGCGTTCAGTGCCTGCGGCGAGATGGTCAGCGCCTTGGTGGGACGCGCCTCCGGCGGGGTGGGCAGCGCCTCCGGCGGAACCTTCAGCGCCTCGGGCGAGCCGGTCAGTGCCTCGGGCGGGACGCTTGCGCCTTTGGCGGGATGCTATGCGGGCGGGACACTTGCGCCTCGGGCGGGACGCTCAGGGCTTCCGGCAGGATCGTCAGTGCCTCCGGCAGGGCGTTCAGTCCCTGCGGCGGGATGGTAAACGCCTTCGGTGGGACGCCTCGGCGCCCCTGGCGGAGCGTTCAGCGCCTTTGGTGGGACGTTCGGCGCCCCCGGCGGGGTGGTCAGGGCCGCGGTGGGACGCTCGCGTCCTCGACGGGGTGGTCAGTGCCTCGGGGGGACCTTCAGTGCCTCGGGCGGGACGTTCAGGCCTTCCGGCAGGATCGCCAGCGCCTTGGGCGGGGCGTTCAGTGCCTCGGCCGGATGGTCGGCGCCTCCGGCGGGATGCCTCAGCGCCTTCGGCGGGGCGTTCAGTGCTTGCGCCCAGATGGTAAACGCCTCCGGCGGGATGCCTCAGCTCCCCTGGCGGGACGTTCAGCGCCTGAGGCGGGACGTTCAGTGCCTTTGGTAGGACGCTCGTGCCCCCGGCGGGGTGGTCAGCGCTTCCCGCAGGGCTTTCAGTGCCTCGGGCGGGACGCTCAGCGCTTCCGGCAGGATCGTCAGTGCCTCCGGCGGGACGCTGGCACCCCGGCGGCCGGGCGGGACGCCAGCGGCCCCGGCGGGATAGTAGGCGCCCCGGCGGGACGCCTCAGCGCCCCCGGCGGACCATGGCCGCCCTGCGGGCCTCCGCGAGTTTGCGGGCCTCGCCCGACTTGCGGGACTTGCCGGCCGTGCCGCGCGAGGCGTCCTTGCTGGTGCCGAGGCCGCGGAAGGGGGCGTTGACGTTCTTGGGCCGGGGCGCGGCGGAACCACCGTCGAGCGGCGTGCCGGAAGGGGCCCTGGCCCCGGTGATCCGGCTCAGCTCCGCCTCGCCCGAACGCACCTTGGTGACCGTCGGCTCTACCCCGGCCTCGGACATCAGCCGGCTCATCTCGCGGCGCTGGCCGGACAGCACCAGCGTGACGACGCTGCCGGACTCGCCGGCCCGGGCGGTGCGGCCCGCGCGGTGCAGATAGTCCTTGGGGTCGGTGGGCGGATCGACGTTCACCACGAGGTCGAGGTCGTCGATGTGCAGGCCGCGGGCCGCGACGTTGGTCGCCACCAGGACGCTGATCTGCCCGTTCTTGAACTGCGCGAGGGTCCGGGTGCGCTGCGGCTGCGACTTGCCGCTGTGCAGCGCCGCGGCGTGCACCCCGCTGGCCCGCAGATGCCGGGTGAGCAGGTCGACGGAGTGCTTGGTGTCCAGGAACAGCAGGACGCGGCCCTCGCGGGCGGCGATCTCGGTGGTGACGGCGTACCGGTCGGGGCCGTGGACGACCAGGACATGGTGGTCCATCGTCGTGACCGCGCCCGCGGACGGGTCGACGGAGTGCACGACGGGCTCGTGGAGGTAGCTCTCGACCAACTGGTCGACGTCGCGGTCCAGGGTGGCCGAGAACAGCATCCGCTGACCGTCGGGGTGCACCTGGTCGAGCACGTCGGTGACCTGCGGCAAGAAGCCCATGTCGCACATCTGGTCGGCCTCGTCGAGAACCGTGATCCGGACCCGCGCGAGGCGGCAGGCCTTGCGCTCGATCAGGTCGTGGAGGCGGCCGGGAGTCGCGACGACGACCTCGGCGCCCTCGCGCAGCGCGGCGATCTGGCGGCCGATCGACATGCCGCCGACGACCGCGGCCATGCGCAGCCGGAGCGCGTCGGCGTACGGCGTGAGCGCCTCGGTGACCTGCTGGGCCAGCTCGCGGGTCGGCACCAGGATCAGGGCGAGCGGCTGCTTCGGCTCCGCGCGGCGCCCGGCGGTGCGCGCGAGCAGCGGCAGACCAAAGGCGAGCGTCTTGCCGGAACCGGTGCGGCCGCGCCCCAGGACGTCACGTCCCGCGAGGCCGCTGGGCAGTGTGGCCGCCTGGATCGGGAAGGGCTCGCGCACGCCCTGTTCGGTGAGGGTGCGCAGGACCGCGGCCGGCAGTTCCAGATCGGCGAAGGAGGTGATCGCGGGCGCGGCCGGGGCGGAGCCGTCGAGGCCGTCGCCAGGGACTCCGGTGGCGGTGCCGGTGGTGCCGGGGCGGTCCGTACGCTTCATGAAGAGCCTTCCGCAGGGGAACATACCGAGGAAGGCCCGGCAGGATGGTGGTTGCTGGCAGCAGGGCGAGCGGTCGACGAACGCCGCGACCCCTGCGGGGCAGGAGCATCGGCCGTCACGCGCGCACAAACGTCTGAGGGTAACACAAAGTGACATCCCGGCGCGGGGCGGTGGCCCTGGCGCCGATCAGGGACAGCTCACGGTAAGGCCGACCATGCCATCGTGGTGTCGTGACCATCGAAGTCCGCCCGGCTTCGCGCTTCGAGGACGTCCGTGCCCTGCTCGGCCCGAAGTCGCCCGGCGCCAACGTGTGCTGGTGCCTCAGCTACCGGATTCCCTCCCGGCTCAACAACGAGCTCCGCGGTCCGGCCCGCGGAGCCTACGTCGCCGAGCTGTGCCGCACGGGGCCCGGGCCGGGCGTGCTCGCCTACGACGGCGACGAACCGGTGGGCTGGGCGGCCGTGGCACCGCGCTCCGACACCTCGTTCGCGCGCAGCCGTACGATCCCGCACGTCGACGACCTGCCGGTCTGGTCACTGTGGTGCATCCGCGTACGGCCGGGCCACCGCAAGCAGGGCATCTCGCACGTCCTCATCGCCGGGGCGGTCGAGTTGGCGAGGGCCCAGGGAGCGCCCGCGATCGAGGCGTACCCCATTGACAACAGTGCCCGTGGCGGCAGTGGCGGCAGTGGCGGAGCCAAGGTGGACCTGACGATGGCGTACGCCGGGATCAGGAAGAACTTCGAACGTGCCGGATTCACCCACGCCGCCGACACGACCTCGGTCCTCGCCGGTCACCCCCGCGTCGTGATGCGCCTCGACCTGCGCTGACCGCGCCGCGCCGTGCGGCCCGACCCCAACAGCCCGACCCGGCCGCAACAGCCCGACCCGGCCCAACAGGCAACCCGGCTATCGTCACCGGATGTCTGGAGCCACCGAGAAGTCCGACACCGCCATGGCCAAGTGGCAGGAGTGGCAGGACGCCCCTTGGGGCCGTCTGCGCTACGCGATCGCCGAGGCGAACCTACTCCGTCACCTGGGCGGCGACGGCCCCCCGTTGCGCATACTCGACCTGGCCGGCGGCGACGGCGGTGACGCCGTGCGTCTCGCCGCGCGCGGGCACCGCGTCACCGTCGTCGACCACGCCCCCGCCATGCTCGCCGCCGCGACCGAACGGGCCGCCGCGGCGGGCCTGACGGAGCTGATCACCTGCGTGCACGCCGACGTCACCGCTCTGCCGCCGGACCTCGCCGAGGGGGAGTTCGACGTGGTGCTGTGCCACAACCTCCTCCAGTACGTGGACGACGTGCCGGGCACTCTCGCCGCGGCTCTCGCTCCGTTGCGGTGCGGCGGTCTGTTCTCCGTCATGGCGATCAACCGGCACTCGGCCGCCCTGACCGCCGCCGTCCGCGAGATGGACCCCGCGGCCGCGCTGGCCGCACTGGACACCGACCGGGCCCGTACGCAGACGTTCGACATGGCGCTGCGGCTCCACACGGCCGAGGAGATCACCCCCGTACTGCGGACCCTCGGCTGCGAGGACGTGCGGCACTACGGGATCCGCGGTTTCTGCGACTACATCACCGACGACGCACGGAAGCACGAACCGGCGTTCTACGCCCGGCTGGAGCAGCTCGAACTCGCCACGACCGCACGCCCGCCCTACATGCACACCGCCCGCCTCTTCCAGCTGACGGCGCGAAAAAAGTGAAGCCGCTCGTCTCCCCAACACCCCTGCCACACAATGCGGTTGGAATATTCGCGCAAGCATGGTGCGGTGCGGGGCGCGCTTGGATACTGATGGGCATGCCGAACAAAGAGGAAGGGTGGCGGCCCCCGGGCTACAACGGGCCGGGATGGGAACCGCCCAAGGTTCCCCCCGGCGGCCCGGGCCAAGACGACAGGGGTGGCCCTGAGGGTCGGTCCCGCTGGAGCGTGCCGGGTGTGGTGGCGGTGGTCGCGGTCGTGATCTGGACCGTGCTGGCCTATCAGTGGACGGAACAGAACGACTGCGAGGTCCCGGAGTCGTATGGCCTGGTCCTCTCCCACGGGACCCCGGACCCCTGGGAGATGTGCGGCGACTAGCCCCCGCGCATCACGCCGGAGCCGGCCCGTCCGCCCCGGCCGCGCTCCGCGACGCGGTGACGATCCAGACGGATCCGGGGATCCGTACGCCGTCCGCCGTCTCGAACTCCGTGAGCGCATCGCGTACTTCGGCGCGGACGCGGGTCACGGTCGTGTGTTCGGTGTCGCGCAGGTTGTGGCGCGTCGGGCCCATGGCGAAGAGGAAGTCGGTGGCGTCGTCCGCGTCGGAGCCGAAGGTCATGGGGGCCTCGGCGGGGGTCACGCCGATGTCGGCGAAACCGGCGGCGGCGAGCACGTCGCGGATGCGGGCGGGGTCGGGGAGCGACCCCATGCCGCGCGCCGCCGGGGATGGTTCGCGCAGATGCGGTGAGAGCGCGGCGGTCGCCCGGGCGTACGCGCTGTCCGGGCCCCCTGGCCGGGGCGTGAGGAAGGCGAGCCGGCCGCCCGGTGCCAGAGCGGTCCTGAGGTGGGCGAAGGCCGCGACGAGGTCGGTGAAGAACATCACGCCACCGCGGCTGATGACGACGTCGAACCCGCCCGCGGGAAAGGGGTGCACCTGGGCGTCACCCTGCTCGAAGGTGACGTTGTCCAGGCCTTCCGCGAGGGCGTCATGGCGAGCGCGTGCCAGCATCGGCGCCGACAGGTCGACGCCGACGACGCGTCCGGCGTGCGCCTGTTGGGCGGCGAGACGCGTCGTGCGGCCGGTGCCGCAGCCGCGGCATCGAGGTGTGGAGCAGCGACTCCGTACGGCCCGTCGGCCGGGTGTCGCCGGGTGTCCCCTACGCGCCACGTCGTCCGGCGCCACTGGCGTGACACGGGGGCCGTGACCGGGCGGGGTCGCTCCCTGCCCTGGTCCCGGCCCCGTACCTGTACGGCCACGCGGATCGCTCAGGGGTGCAGGGCACCCCAGGTGGCGGCGTCGACGACGCCCGTGACGGGCAGGGCGAACTGCCGTTGCAGGTGCTCGACCGACGCCTTGGTGACCTCTTCGAAGACGCCGTTCATGGGGACGTTCACGTAGCGGTAGACCTCGTTGAGGATGCACTGGAGGTGGCGTACGGCCTCTCCCGTGCTGCCCATCTGGAGGGTGGTGTGTCCGCCCAGGTACATGCACAGGCGCCATTCGGCGGCCGCCGCGCGCTGCGGTGCGCGGGCGGTGGCGGGGCCTGTGGCGGACATCGCCAGCGCGGCGGCGGCCACGGCCACCGCGGCGGCCGTACGGATCGTGCGTCCGTTCTTCATCGGGTCTCCTCCTCGCGCCCGGTGGGCGCCTGCTGGGCCCGGCCCGGGCCGGCCGGGTCGGGTGGTGCGGCGGTGCGTGACAGATCGGGGGCGGCTGTCAGTACCAGGGGCAGCGCGGCAGCCCGGCGACGGGGTGAGACATGGTGGAGGGGATCTTGACGACCTCCGCGGGGACGTTGCCCCAGCCCTTGATGCGGGGCAGCTCACCCACCTGGTCGCCCTGGGTGTAGTACCAGACGTTGTTGCCCTGGGTGTCCCTCGGCCCGATGGTGTAGCAGGTGAACCAGGACGGCGTCAGGCGCAGCCACCCGGTGATCGGGGCGTCGAAGGAGGGCCTTCCGTACACGTCGGACGGAAGGTTGTCGCAGTACAGCGCCTTGGTGAACGCGTTGCCGATGGTGTCGCGCAGATCGAGGCCCTCCTGAAGGGAACAGGTGGCCCGCTCGCCGGCGCTCGCGGGAGCGGCCGACAACGGCAGACACAGCAGCGCGCCGACGGCCGCGGCGACGGCGGCCGCGCGGGGCGAGAGGCGCGGGATGCGCGGGAGGAACGGTCTCCTGTTCACGACGTACTCCTGATGGCTCGTCATGTGCCGGAAGAACAAGGAAGTTTCCGGGGGGAGGGCCGGGCATCACGACCAGGGGCATTGCGTGAGGCCGGGGAAGGGGTGCTGAGGGGCCTTGACCGCGACCGCGGGCATGTAGCCCCACGCCTTGACGGTGGGGGAGGACATGACCTGATCGCCCTGGGTGTAGTACCAGATGTTGTTGCCCATGTAGTCGGAGCCCTCCTTCCAGCACACGAACCAGCGCGGACTGAAGAGCATCTTGCCCACCACCGGGCTGGTCGAGCGTGACTGGATGCGCACCGAGCCGGGGGTGAGATCGCACCACATGTCCCCGGTGAAGTTCATCCCGGTCCAGTCCACGTGCGGCTCGCTGGGACGCAGCCAGCACGCCGGATCCGCGGCGGTCGCCGCGGCGGCGGGCGCGGTGAGCGCCCCGCACACCAGCACGGCGGCGGCCAGTGGGCCCACTGCCTCGCGAAGCCGACGCAGCCGGCCCCTGGGTCTTCCACTCATGGCGCGTACACCCCTCGTCTCGGTCGACCGATCCGTACGTCTCTGGCGCTACGGGGCCGATGGTGACCGCGCGGACTGACGTACCGCTGACAAATGAGTTCCGAGTCCGAGCCCCTCTGCGACCGTCCCTGCGCGGGTAGTTGAGTGTCAGGCTCACGTCAGCCCGCCGTGCGAGGCTCCGCTCGCTCCGCCGACATCCGGTACGTCCGGCTTACCGGTACGCCCGGCTCACAGGCCCACCCGAGGGGACGGCTCATGCGAAGACCAGGCCACAGACGTCCGTGCTCCCGCTCCGCCGCGCTGCTCGCCGCCGTCGCCCTTCTCCTCGCCCTGGTGGGCGCGCAGGGCATGGCGAGCGCGGCATCGACGGCGGTGCAGGACATCAACATCGTCTCCACTCACAGCGGCATGTGCCTCGAAGTCGGTACCGCCACCGAGGGGGAGGTGATCACACAGCGCCGTTGCGCGGGCCGCAAGAACGCGCTGTGGACGCTGAAGTCATCTCCCCTGGGCGGTGGTTCGTACCAGATCGTCAATGTCTACAGCGGCAAGTGCATGGCGGTGGAGAACTCCAGCCCCGCCGCCGGCGCCCTCGTACGGCAGCAGACCTGCGGCAGCCAGCCCGGCGCGAGCTTCGTCTTCACCGAGACCGACGGTGGTGTCTGGCTCCAGCCCAGGACCGTCACTCCGTCCCCGCAGTGCCTGGAGATCACCGAATCCTCCACCGCCGACGGGGCGCGGCTGCGGCAGTGGGGCTGTGACCGCCAGCCCGGTGCCGTCTTCACCCAGGAGCGGTACCAGGGCCCGCCGCTCGGCTGGGCGAAGATCCGCCCGGCGAGCGCGCCCTCGCTGTGCGTCACCGAAGGCCGCGACCGCAAGGGCCTCTACCCCAGCGCCGTCGCCGTGCAGAGGGCGTGTGCCCAGGCGGTCCCGCCGCGCACCTACCTCGAAGAGGTCGGCGCCGGCCGCTACCGCATCCAGTGGCATCACCCCGAATTCGGCATCGGCTGTCTGACCGTCATGAACGGCGGCCCGGTCCCCGGCATGCTCGAACCGTGGGACGCCTGTGCCTCCGCCGGCGTGTTCCTGGTCGAGCCGGTCGAGACCCCGGCGCCGGGCGGCTTCCGCATCCGGGAGGCGGCGACGGGCCAGTGTCTGGGCATGGTGGACGGCGGCACGGCGGAGGGTGTCGAGCTCATGCGCCAGTCGTGTACGTCGGCGCTGTCCCAGGAGTTCTTCATCGACCCGGAGTGACGGAGCGGGACGCCGAATGACGCCTTGAGCCCGCAGGCGGCGCGTGACAGGGTCGGGCCCCATGATCGATGACTTCGCGAAAGAGTACTTGCACAGCGATCTGCGACAGATGCGCGAGGCGATGCTCTGGAAGGTCGACGGGCTCGGTGAGTACGACATCCGCCGCCCCCTGACCGTGACGGGGACCAACCTTCTCGGCCTCGTCAAGCATCTGTCCGTCTGGGAGTCCAGGTACCTCGGCGAGGTCTTCGACCGCCCGTTCCCCGAACCGCTGCCCCGCTGGGACGACGTCGGGGAACGCGGCGCCGACCTGTGGGCTACCGAACATGAGACGCGGGAGGAGGTCATAGGCCGCTACCGCCGCGTATGGGAGCACTCGGACGCGACGATCGCCGCGCTGACCCTCGACTCTCCCGGCTTCGTGCCCTGGTGGCCGCGTCCCGACGTGCAGCTGTTCACCGTCCTGGTGCACATGCTCACCGAGACAGGCAGGCACGTCGGACACGCGGACATCTTGCGCGAACAGCTCGATGGCTCGACAGGGACGGCTGCCGAATACGCCACTGCGCCGCACGACGCGGCCTTCTGGGAAGCCCACTGTGCGAGGCTCGAGCGAGCGGCGACAGCGGCGGCCGCCACGTCCGGCGGCCGAGATCAGTGAATCCGGGGGGCGACGTGGCAGGTGAGGGCAGCAGCTCAAGACGGCCACGGCGTACCGATTTCGGCGTGCCCGCGTTGTTCGCGTCGGCTTCGGTCTCATCGCGGTGGCACCCGTACTGTCCAAGGCCGTGCCGAGCGTCCCGCTCGAACAGGTGTCGGCCGGAGGGCGGCTGTCGCCGCCATGGTCCTGGGTGCGGCCGCCGGAATCGCCTTGACCATGGTGGTTGCTCGCGCGCTGGTCTGAGACCACAACTCCACGCCCGAGCCCTGCCCTTCGGGCGGGCAGGCCTCATGGGAGACCGGGCGGCCGGGCGGTACACGCGCGTCCCGTTCAGGCCGTCCGCTCGGGCGCGATCTCCGCGATCAGTCCCTCGACCAGGACCTTGATCTCGTCGCGGATGGGACGCACGGCGGCGACGCCCTGGCCCGCGGGGTCGTCGAGCTGCCAGTCGAGGTAGCGCTTGCCCGGGAAGACGGGGCAGGTGTCGCCGCAGCCCATCGTGACGCAGACGTCCGACTCTTCGACCGCGTCGACGGTGAGGACCTTCGGTGTCTCGGCGGAGATGTCGATGCCCACCTCACGCATGGCCTCGACCGCCGCCGGGTTCACACGCTGCCCGGGATCCGATCCCGCCGAGCGGACCTCCACGCGGTCGCCCGCGAGGTGGGCCAGCCAGGCGGCGGCCATCTGGGAGCGGCCGGCGTTGTGGACGCAGACGAACAGGACGGAGGGCTTCTGGGGCATCTGAGGTCTCTCTTGTCTTGTGCTTGTACCCGGCGCCTTGTTGCTTGTACCTGGTCGCATCATTGGCTGCTGATGTGACAATATCAGCCCATGATGACGTCAGCCGACACTGAACTGATCAGAGTCCTCGCCGACCCGCTCAGGCTCGAGATCGTGACCCTGCTCGCCCACGAGACCCTGTGCACCACCCACCTCGTGGAGGAGACGGGCGCCCGGCAGACGAACCTCTCCAACCATCTGCGCGTCCTGCGTGAGGCCGGGGTGGTGGAGACGGAGCCCTGCGGCCGCTTCACCTACTACAAGCTGAAGCCCGAGGTCATCGAGGCGCTCGCGGCCTCGTTCGGTGAACTCGCCGAGGCCGCGCGCACCACCGTCGAGACCGACCGGAAGCGGGCCTGCTGATGACCGCCACCGACCCCGGCACCACATCACCGCCCGAGGGCGGCGCGGACGTCTCGGTCGTCGCCAAGCTCTCCACCCTCGACCGCTACCTCGCCGTGTGGATCCTCCTCGCGATGGCCGTGGGCATCGGCCTCGGACGCCTCGTCCCGGGGCTCGGCGGCACCCTCGCCAAGGCCGAGGTCGGCGGCATCTCGCTGCCCATCGCCATCGGCCTGCTGGTCATGATGTATCCGGTCCTCGCCAAGGTCCGCTACGACAAGCTCGACGCCGTGACCGGCGACCGCAGGCTCATGGTGTCGTCGCTGGTCGTCAACTGGATCGTCGGCCCGGCCGTGATGTTCGCGCTGGCCTGGACGTTCCTGCCCGACCTGCCCGAGTACCGCACCGGCCTCATCATCGTCGGCCTGGCCCGCTGCATCGCCATGGTCATCATCTGGAACGACCTGGCGTGCGGCGACCGCGAGGCGGCCGCCGTGCTCGTGGCCCTCAACTCCGTCTTCCAGGTGGTCGCGTTCGGCCTCCTCGGCTGGTTCTACCTCGACCTGCTGCCGAAGTGGCTCGGCCTCGGCGACGGGGAGCACCTGGACATCTCCATGTGGAAGATCGCCCTGAACGTCGTCATCTTCCTCGGCGTCCCGCTCCTCGCCGGATTCCTCACCCGCCGTCTCGGCGAGAAGAGGCTCGGCCGCGAGACGTACGAGTCCGGCTTCCTCCCCAGGATCGGCCCCTGGGCGCTCTACGGACTGCTCTTCACGATCGTGATCCTCTTCGCCCTGCAAGGCGGGACCATCACCTCGCAGCCCCTGGACGTGGCCCGCATCGCGCTGCCGCTCCTGGTGTACTTCGCCGTCATGTTCTTCGGCACCTTCCTGCTGGGCAAGGCGCTCGGCCTCGCCTACGACCGCACGGCGACGCTCGCGTTCACCGCGGCGGGCAACAACTTCGAACTCGCCATCGCCGTCGCCATCGCCACCTTCGGTGTGACCTCCGGCCAGGCCCTGTCCGGTGTCGTCGGACCGCTCATCGAGGTCCCGGTCCTCATCGGGCTCGTGTACGTGTCGCTGGCCTGGCGCGAGAAGTTCGCCCCGGCCGGGCGCCCGATGTGACGCCGTACGGGACGGGGGTGGCCTGGACCGGCGGCCGTCACGCGCCGACGCGCCCCAGGATGTGCCCCATCGCCGCGAGCACGGACGGCTCGACGCGGTAGTACACCCACGTCCCGCGCCGCTCGGAGGTGAGCAGTCCGGCCTCCTTCAGCTTCTTCAGGTGGTGGGAGACGGTCGGCTGGGAGACCCCGACGTCGGAGATGTCGCACACGCACGCCTCGCCGCCGTCGTGCGAGGCGACCAGCGAGAACAGCCTCAGCCGGACCGGGTCGCCGAGCGCCTTGAACATCGCGGCCGTCCGCACCGCCTCCTCGGCGGTGAGGGGGCGCTCCGTCAGGGGCGGGCAGCAGGGTTCGACATGCTCGACAGACTCGTCATTCGGCATGTGTCTATGTTGACGCATGTCGAATCAACAGGCCAACACGGTCGGTGGGGCCGATGGGGTCGATGGAACCGCTTGAATCGATACCTGTCTATGTTGACGCTTGTCGAAGCAGGTGCCATGCTGGCCGCACAAGACATCGACAGACGTCGAATCAAAGGGGAGCACCGTGAACGCGTCCAGCGCCGTCCTGCCCGTCGTGGTCATCGGAGCCGGCCCCATCGGCCTCGCCGCGGCCGCCCACCTCGTCGAGCGGGGCATCGAACCCCTGGTACTCGAAGCCGGCGACAGCGCGGGCAGCGCCGTGCGCGAGTGGTCGCACGTACGCCTCTTCTCCCCGTGGGCCGAGGTCGTCGACCCGGCCGCCGAGAAGCTCCTCACCCCCACCGGCTGGGTGCGGCCCGACGGCGCCACCTACCCCACCGGCGGCGACTGGGCACGGAAGTACCTGACGCCGCTGGCCGACGTGCTGGGCGACAGCGTCCGCTTCGGCGTGACGGTGACCGGGGTCTCCCGCCGGGGCCGCGACCGTGTCGTCGACGCCGACCGCGAACAGCAGCCCTTCACCGTGTACGTCCGTGACAGCGACGGCGGCGAGCGGCGCGTCGTCGCCCGCGCCGTCATCGACGCCTCCGGCACCTGGACGACCCCCGGCCCGCTCGGCGGCGACGGCCTGCCCGCGCTCGGCGAACGAGCCGCCTCGGACCGCATCTCGTACCGCGTGCCCGACCTCGGGGACGCGGCCGTCCGCGCCCGGTACGCGGGCAGGCGCACGGCGGTCATCGGCTCCGGAGCCTCCGCGTTCACCACGCTCGCCCTCCTGGCCGGCCTCGCCGAGGAGGTGCCGGGCACCCACGCGGTGTGGGTGCTGCGGCGAGGCATCAGCGGCTCCACCTTCGGCGGCGGTGCGGCCGACCAGCTCCCGGCCCGCGGTGCCCTGGGCCTCGCGGCGAAGGCAGCCGTGGACGACGGCCATGCCGATGCCGTCACCGGCTTCCGCACCGGCGCCGTGGACAGGAGCGGCGAACGGCTGGTGCTGATCGCCGAGGACGGCCGCCGCCTCGACCCGGTCGACGAGGTCATCGTCCTGACCGGCTTCCGTCCCGACCTCTCCTTCCTCGGCGAACTCCGGCTCGGCCTCGACGAACGCCTCCAGGCGCCCGTCGGACTCGCCCCGCTGATCGACCCCAACCAGCACTCGTGCGGCACCGTCTACCCGCACGGGGTCAAGGAGTTGACCCACCCGGAGAAGGGCGTCTACCTGGTCGGCATGAAGAGTTACGGCCGCGCCCCGACGTTCCTCGCCATGACCGGCTACGAGCAGGTCCGCTCCATCGCCGCGGCCCTCGCGGGAGACCACGAGGCCGCCGGGCGCGTGGAGTTGACCCTCCCCGAGACGGGAGTCTGCGGCGGATCGGGCCTCTTCGACGAACCGGCCGACACCGGCGATGGCACCGGCACCGGCATCGGCGACGCGTCCGGCGGCTGCTGCGGGACCCCGTCGACGCTCCGGATCGGCGCGGCCGCGCCCGCGTCTTCCGGCGGCTGCTGAGCGGAGGTGAGCGGCGGCTCCTCGCCCCGGCCGAGTCGGCCCGCAGGCCGCCGGGGCCGGGCCTCCTCGTGTCACCCGAACGGCCCTGAGCAGTCGCGAGAAGGGGCGGCGGGCTATCTGCTGGAGAGCGATCGCTTTTCCTACACCGAGGAGATCACCCCATGCGTGTCCGTACTCTCAGCGCCGCTGTCCTGCTCGCCGCCAGTGCCGTGGTCGGCGGCGCGGGCCAGGCTCTCGCCGACGGCGACGACCCCTCCGCCGTGGGTCATGTCCACGACAGCCCCGGCGTCCTGTCCGGCAACGCCGTTCAGGTGCCGGTCGAAGTCGATGCCAACGTCTGCGGCAACACCATCGACATCATCGGGCTCCTCAACCCCGCGAGCGACAACAAGTGCAAGAACCACTGACACGAACCACTGAACGGACGGCTGCGGCCCGGTCCCGGGGGAGTCCCCGCGGCCGGGCTCCGGTCTGTCACCACCCCGGCCCGAAGCGTCACCCCGGACGTCACCGACGGGAAGCTGCGGTACCCGTGGTCTCGGCGCCCAGGCGGTGTTCGACTTCGTCGGCACACCGCCCGCGGTGGCCACGGCGACCGCCTGCGCCGCGGTGGAGGCGGACGTAACGTGGCGGTCCGCTCCCCGTACTGGGGCAGCAGGGCCGAGCTGGCCGAGGCCCTGGACCTCCCCACGGGCCGAGACCAGTGCCCAAGACGCAGCGCGACGGCAGGGAGCGTCGCTGGCGGGCCGTGCACGAGGTCACCTCCTGGAGCAACGAGGCGATGGAGGCCTCGCCCGGCAGCCGTGACTTCGTCGGCATGATGCGCAGACGTCAGATCCAGCACCTCGGGGAGGCGTTGACGCGGCACGAGCAGGACATGGAAGCGGGACGGCTGTCCCCGCAGTGGGTGGAGCCCTCCGGCATCAGCGACATGCTGCCCCGCCTGACTCCGGACTCACTCGCGGAGCTGTGGCGGACGTTCGAGGACAAGCTCGCGGAGCTGACCACGCGCGACGCGTCGGACCCACGAGCCGCCCGGACGGTGCTCTTCACGGCCGGCCTGCCCCTGGCGTCACGCCCGACGGCGGAGGACCCCCCGGCAGCCGGGGATGGACCGCACACCGCGGGGCCCGCGTGACGAAGCCCATGGACATAGCCGCCGCGCGCCGCCGCTACGTCATGATCTGCGCCCTCTTCTGGCTGCCGCTGGGGCTGGCCATCGCCCCGCAGTTGCTGCTCTTCACCGAGCGCGGCATGACCCTCGCCGCCATCGCGGGGCTCTTCGCCGCGCACTCCCTGACGGCGGCCCTCCTCGAACTGCCCACCGGAGGGCTCTCCGACGTCCTCGGCCGCCGCGCGGTCCTCGTGGCCGCCGGGCTCACGGACCTGGCCGCCTTCGCCCTCCTGGGGCTCGGCACCGACGCCTGGATGTTCGTACTCGGCATGGCGCTGAAGGGCGCGGGGCGGGCCCTGTCCAGCGGGCCCGCCGAGGCCTGGTACGTCGACACCGTCCACGCCGCCGCTGGGCCCGACGCCGAACTGCGGAGCGGGCTGGCCCACGGGGGTTCGGCCACCTCGGCGGCGCTCGCCGTCGGCACCCTCGTCGGCGGCGCCCTGCCCTGGCTGCTCGGGCTCGGCCCCGACCTCGGTGCGCGGCTGAGCCGGGCCACCTCGGGTGTGGTCCTGCCGCTCTCCGTCCCGGTGCTGCTGGCCGCCGCCGTCGACATCGTCTTCGTGCTGTACGTCCTGACCGCCCTGCCCGAACCGCCGCGGACACGGGTCGGCTCGCGCGTGGTCCTCCGGGGCGTCCCGGCCACCATCGTCTCCGGAGTGCGCCTGACCGGCGGCGACGCGCTGGTGCGGCGCGTGCTGCTCGGCGTGGCGGCCACCGGCGCCGCCTTCGCCGCCGTCGAACTGCTCACGCCGGGCCGGGCCGCGGACCTGGCCGGTGACCCTGAGGCGGGCGCGGTGCTCTTCGCTTACCTGGCCTGCGCGGGCTACGTCTGCTCGGCGCTCGGCAGCCACCTCGCGCCGCTCACCGCCCGCCTCACGGGTGGCAGCGGACGCGCGGTCCTGGCTTACCTGGGCGCGGGGCGGGCGGACTGCTGCTCCTCGCGGCCACGGCGAGCGCGGCGGGCCCGGTGCCCGTGGCCCTCGGCGCCGCCGGTTTCGCCCTGGTCTACCTCGGCCTCGGGGCGGCGGGGCCCAACGAGAAC
The DNA here is from genome assembly GCF_020026305.1 of Streptomyces sp. 135. Lineage (NCBI taxonomy): Bacteria > Bacillati > Actinomycetota > Actinomycetes > Kitasatosporales > Streptomycetaceae > Streptomyces > Streptomyces sp. 135. Next base: position 8,371,968 of record NZ_CP075691.1, read on the forward strand.
GACCTGCTGCACCGCCGCGTGACCTCGGCCGGGCGCGCCACCGCCCTGTCGGTCCAGTCGCTCGCGCTGCAACTGGCGTGCGCCCTCGCCGCCCCGGCCGTCGGAGCCCTCCCGGCCGGCCCACTGCCCTGGCTGGTCGGCGGAGTCGCACTGACCGCGGGCGCCCTGCTGTGGACACGCCCCGTACCCGCGCCGCGCGCCGCCTCAGAGGCTGCCCTGCCGGAGCGGGCCTCGCCCCTGGCGTGACAAGGCCTTGAACTGTCCAGGCAGACAGCCTCGTTGCCGCGTCCGGCGGAGTGCGGGACCCCGCTTCGGCGTCGAAGATCACCGGGTGCAGAATGACCCGTATGCCTATATCGCACACGCCGAAGACGGCGACGCTCGACGATGCCCCCCTGGTCGGCGCCACCTTGGCCCGCGCCTTTGACGACGACCCGATGATGCGCTGGTTCTTCCCCGACGAGGCCACGCGGGAAGCGTCCCTGGGCCGCTACTTCGGCACGATCTTCACCCGCCAGTACGTGCTGCACGGCGTGTGCCAACGCACCGACGCCGCCGTCGCGTTCTGGGTGCCCGCGGAGGCGCAGGAGAAGGCCGTTCCCGACCAGGAGACCATCCAGGAGCTCACGAACCTCCTCGGCGACCGGGCGGAGCTGTTCGGGGGCGCCGTCGAGATGGCGGCCCAGCACACGCCCCAGGAGCCGCACTGGTCCCTGGCGCTCATCGGGGCCGACCCGGCCGCGCAGGGCCAGGGGCAGGGCGCCGCCCTGCTGCGCTCCGGGCTGGCCCAGGCCGACGCGGCGGGCATGCCCGTCCACCTGGAGTCCTCCAAGCCGGAGAACCTCCCCGTCTACGAGCACTTCGGCTTCACCGTGCGCGACGAGCTGCGGCTGCCGGGCGGCGGACCGCAGCTGTGGACGATGTGGCGCGAGCCGCGCCGCCAGGCCGACGCCTAGCCACTGCTGAGGATCAGCTGAACGGGCGCGGGTACGGGCCGGGCCGGTACGTCACGTAGCGGGCAGGTGTGGTCGGATCCGCTTGCCGGGCACGGGTGTTGAGGGCGGCGGGTGACGTGTCGCCCCAGCTTCCCGTGCCGACCCGGCGCTCGAGCGTGTGCAGCGCGCCGAGTTGTTCCGCGGGGCTGAACGTACAGTGGCCGGCGTTGTCGGTGTACGCCTGGCGCAGGAGTGGTGCGCGGCCCGCCCGGCCCACCGCACGGCGATAGGCGCTCTCGACCTCGACGGGCACGAGCGCGTCACCGGTCGTGTGGATGTCGAGCTGGGGCTTGCGGAGCCGTCCGGAGGGCGCGGCGTGCTCGGCCAGATAGCGCACCGCGCCCGGATTCGCGTCCGTACGGGGCGCGTCGGCGAGTGCGCGCAGGTCGTCGCCGAGGGAGAGCCCCGCCGCCTTGTAGAGCGACTTGACCTCCCTGTAGGTGGCGGAACGGGCGAGCATCGCCGTGTAGTCGACACCCGTGTTCCAGGACATGTTGCCGCCCGCGCGGCGCTCGGCCTCCGCCCGCCACACGAAGCCCGGTTGTGCCACCAGGGCGCGGAGCGCCGCGTACTGGTTCGCCTGCCGGGAGGCGTGGTCGTCCGGGGCGGGCCGGGGCGTGGCCGGGTCGTTCCAGCCGGGGACGGCGTGCAGCGCGGCGGCGAGCGCGATGCGGGCCCGCCCGGGAGCCGTGCGCTGCGCCGTGACGAGGGACGCGCCGAGCCGTTCGCCGGACGCTTTGGCGTCGGCGGCGTCCTTGAAGCCGGTCAGCCGGATGCCGGAGCCGGGCGCGAGCAGCGTGCGGAGCGCGAACGTGGCGTCCAGCGTGGAGTTCCAGTTGGCGACGCCGCCGTGCACGAGGCCGCACAGGGAGAGCGAGCCGTCGACGCGCCGCGGGTGGCGCTCGGCGATCGCCGTGGTGACGAGCCCGCCCAGTGACTGGCCCCAGGCGAGGGTCCGCCTGGCCTCGCCGACCTTCCCCGCGAAGGTGTCGAGCGCGGCCAGCTGGTCCGGCACCGCCTGCTCCACCGCCCAGCCGTTCGTCGCGTAGGAGGAGCCGACGAGCGCGTAGCCCTCCTTCAGGAGCAGCTTCTTCGTCGGCTCGTCGGGGGCGTCGACGGCCGGGTTCGGGGTGCCTTCGGGGCGGTAGCCGTGGCTGAAGAGCAGGACGGTGCCGTTCCAGCGGGCCGGGGTGTCGATCATGTACGTGGCGCCGGAAGGCAGGGTGCCTTCCAGCTGCCGGGGAGCGGGCTCGGCGGCGGTGGCCTGGGCGGGAACAGGGGTCAGGAGGAGGAGCAGCAGCGCGGCGAGTCCGGCGGCGGGACGGTTGCGGGCGGGGCGCGGCCGGGTGGTGGTGCGGGTCATGGGGCTTCTCCTTGGACGGCGAGGTTCTGGGCGCTGGTCTCCGTGACCCGCCAGACGGCGAGCGCCGTGATCGCGCTCCCGGCCGTGAGCAGCACGGCGACGGAGCCGCTGGAGTGGCCGGCGGCCAGCAGCGCGCCGGCGATCAGCGGTGAGAGGCCGGCGCCGAGCAGCGTCGCGGTCTGGTAGCCGAGCGAGGCGCCGGTGTAGCGCACCCGGGTCGGGAACATCTCGCTGAACAGGGCGCCGAGCGGCCCGTACATCACGGACTGGGCGATTCCGTGCCCGATCACGCAGGCGAGGATCAGCTGTCCGGGCCGATGGCTGTCCACGAGCGCGAAGACCGGGAAGGCGGTGGCCGCCGAGAGCAGGGCCCCGGCCAGGACGACGGGCCGGCGCCCGAGGCGGTCCGAGAGGTGGTTCGCGCAAGGAAGCACCACGAGCGCCACGCAGGAAGCGACGGTGACGCCGATGAGCACCTGCTGGCGGCTGTACCCCTCGTCGACGGCGTACGAGATCATGAAGCTGGTCAGCAGCGCCTGCGCGGTGAAAGGACCGATGCCGACCGCCGAGGCGAGCAGCACCGGCCGCGGCGCGCGCAGCACGTCGAGCAGCGGCATCGGCATCGGCGCCCGCTCCTGCCGCTCGGACAGCGAGGCGAAGAGCGGACTCTCGGTGACCTTCAGGCGTACGTACAGACCGGCGCCGAGCAGTACGAGCGAGAGCAGGAACGGCACCCGCCAGCCCCAGGCGCGGAAGTCGTCGTCGGGCAGCGTGCTCACGAGCGCGACGACCCCGGTGGAGAGCACCGTGCCCAGCGGGGCGCCGAGTTGGGTGAAGCTGGTCCACAGGCCGCGCGGCCGCTCACCCGCGTGTTCGGCGACCATGAGGGTCGCGCCGCCCCATTCGCCGCCGATCGCGATGCCCTGCACGACGCGAAGCAGGACGAGCAGGACCGGGGCCCAGACGCCGATCGTGTCGTACGTGGGCAGCAGCCCGATGAGGAAGCTGCCGGTGCCCATCAGGACCATCGTCAGGAGCATCATCGACTTGCGGCCGAGCCGGTCGCCGAAGTGGCCGAAGACGATCCCGCCGAGTGGCCGGGCGAGATAGCCCGCGGCGAACGTCCCGAAGGCGGCCACGGTGCCCACCGCCGGGTCGGCCTCGGGGAAGAAGAGGTCGCCGAAGACGAGCGCGGCGACGGTTCCGTAGACGAGGAAGTCGTAGAACTCCACGGCCGTGCCGATCAGTCCGGACAGCGCGACGCGGCGCAGCTGTCCGGGCGCCGCCCCGGCTCCGGTCCCGGGGCTCGCCGCCTTGCCGGGTGGGTGCACCATGGCGGGGCTCCTTACGCGTAGAAGCGGGACAGGCTCCGCAGGACGCACGCCGGTCTGTCGCCGCCCTCGATCTCGACCGTGCCGTCCACGGCGATCTGCACCCCGCCCCGCACCTCGTCGACGGAGGTCAGCGTGGCGCGCAGCCGTATCCGCGCGCCGGCCTTCACGGGCGCCGGGAAACGCACCTTGTCCAGGCCGTAGTTGACCTTCGTGGTGACTCCGCGGACGTCGAGGAGGTCGGTGAAGAGCGGGATGAAGAGGGAGAGGGTCAGATAGCCGTGCGCGATGGGCGCCCCGAACGGTCCTCGCGCGGCCCTCTCGGGGTCGGTGTGGATCCACTGGTGGTCGTCGGTCGCGTCGGCGAAGGTGTCGATGCGTTCCTGCCCGACCTCCAGCCACTCGGTGACGCCGAGTTCGCTCCCGGTGAGGGCAGCCAGTTCGTCAAGGCCGTTGACGGTGACGGTCATTGGGTTACTCCTCGGTCAGTACGGTCGGTGGGTGCGCCGCCGTACTCGCGGCGCAGGCTGGGCTTGTGGAGCTTCCCCGAGGCGGTGCGCGGCAGTTCGCGTACGCACATCAGTGACGCGGGGATCTTGTACTTGGCGAGGCGGCCGGCCAACGAGCCGAGGACCTCCTCGGGGGTGGCCGTCGCGCCCTCGCGGAGCACGGCGACGGCGCGCGGCACCTCGCCCCACCGCGCGTCGGGCACGCCGATGACGGCGCACTCCAGGACGTCGGGGTGGGCGAGCAGGGCGCTCTCGACCTCGGCGGGATACACGTTCTCGCCACCGGAGATGATCATGTCCTTGAGGCGGTCGGCGATGGTGACGAAGCCGTCGGCGTCCACCCGCGCCGCGTCGCCCGTGCGGAACCAGCCGTCGGCGAACGCGGCGGCCGTCTCGTCCGGCAACTGCCAGTAGCCGGCCATCACGTGGGGCCCGCGCACCAGCACCTCGCCGGTCTCCCCGACCGCCGCCGGGCTGAGGTCGGGGCGTACGACACGGACGTCGGTGAAGAAGTGCGGCACCCCGGCCGTGCCCGCCTTGCGTGCCGCGTGCTCGGCGTCGAGATAGAGGGCGCCAGGGGAGGCCTCCGTCATGCCGTAGCCCTGCTGGAAGGCGAGGCCGCGCCGCGCGTACGCCTCGATGAGCGGCGTCGGCACGGGCGCGCCGCCGCACATCAGGATCCGCAGCGAGGACAGGTCGGCCGCGTCCCAGCGCGGCTCCCTGGCGAGGCGTTCGTACATCGTCGGCACCCCGAACGTGACGCTCACGCCGTGCTCTTCCACGAGGTCGAGGGTCCGGGCCGGGTCGAACGACTCGACGAGGACGCAGGTGCCGCCCTTGAGGAACACGGGCAGGGCGAGCATGCCGAGCGCGGCGGCGTGGAAGAGCGGGGCGCAGACCAGCGCGACCGCGTCGGCGGTGAGATCGGCGTCGACCAGGACGTTGACGGCGTTCCAGGTGAGGTTGGCGTGGGTGAGCATGGCGCCCTTGGGGCGGCCCGTCGTGCCGGAGGTGTACATCAGGAGGCAGACGTCGTCCGCGGCGACCGCCTCGTCCAGCGGCTCCTCGGTGGAGCAGTCGATCAACTTCTGGTAATCGGCGCCCACTTCGACGACGCATGCGAGTGAAGGGGTCTGTCCCGCCTGCCGCAGCCCGGCGACGAGCGCGGTGTGCGCGGGGGAGTGGATGAGGGCGCAGGCGCCCGCGTCGGCCAGCTGGTAGGCGATCTCGGGACCGCTCAGCCGGGTGTTGAGCGGGACGAACACCGCGCCGAGCGCACCCGTGGCGAAGAAGGTCTCCAGGAACGCCGGGTGGTTCGGCCCCAGGTGGGCGACCCGGTCGCCGCGCCGGACACCCCGGGCGCGCAGCGCGTGTGCGAGGCGCAGCGTGCGGGAGTGCAGGCCCGCGTAGGTGAGGGCCTGGCCCTCGTGGGTCAGGGCGGTGCGGTGCGGGGTCTTGCGGGCCCGGCGCGCGGGCCAGGAGCCGAGTCCTTCGTTGCGCATGGCGCCCCCTCTATCCGAGCCCGAGCAGGCGGGCGGCGTTCTCCTTGAGGATCTTGGGGCGGACCTCGTCCTTGATGGCGAGCCGCTCGAAGTCGGCGAGCCAGCGGTCGGGTGTGAGGACGGGGAAGTCGGAGCCGAAGAGCACCTTGTCCTTCAGCAACGTGTTGGCGTAGTGCACGAGTTGGGGCGGGAAGTACTTCGGCGACCAGCCGGAGAGGTCGATGTGCACGCCCGGTTTGTGGGTGGCCACGGCGAGCGCCTCGTCCTGCCACGGGAACGACGGATGGGCGAGGATGATCTTCAGGTGCGGGAAGTCGGCGGCGACGTCGTCGACGTGCATGGGGTTCGAGTACTTCAGCCGGATCCCGCCGCCGCCGGGCACGCCCGCGCCGATGCCGGTCTGCCCGGTGTGGAAGAGGGCGACGCAGCCGGTCTCCTCGATCACCTCGTACAACTCGTAGGCGAGCGCACGGTCGTTGGGGAAGAACCCCTGGATGCTCGGGTGGAACTTGAACCCCTTGACGCCGTACTCCGCCACGAGCCTGCGGGCCTGGCGCACGCCCGCCCTGCCGCGGAACGGATCGAGGGACGCGAACGGTATGAGCACATCCGGGTGCGCGGCGGCGGCCTCGGCCACCTCCTCGTTCGGTACGGGCGGGGTGCCGGTGGCCGACTCGGCGTCCACGGTGAAGACGACGGCGGCCATCTTGCGCTCGCGGTAGTAGGCGGCCATCTCCTCCAGCGTCGGCTTGCGCGTGCGCCCCTCGACCTTGAAGTACGCGGTGGAGGCGGCGTCGAGATCCTCGGCGAGCGAGGCGTGGCCCCGCGAGGAGACCTCCGCGTGGGTGTGGACGTCGATCGCGGTCAGCTCGGAGAGGTCCAACCCGCTCACTCCCCGGGGGACTTGGGCGCGGGGACGCCGACCGTCTCCGGGGCGCTGCCCACGGAGGTGTGCCAGACGGCGGCGATGGCCTCCGGGGTCCAGCCGCCGTCGGCGTACGCGACGGAGGCCTCCCGGGGGTGTGACCACAGGGTGAGGCGGTCGCCGCCGATGCCCACGCACTGTCCGGTCACGTCGCCCGCCGCGTCGGAGGCCAGGAAGGGGACGAGCGCGGCGCAGTCCTCCGCCGTGCCGAAGCCCTCGCCCTTGCGGAGGAAGTCCGGCAGCGGCCTGCCCTCCCGCATCGCCTCTACGTACGGCGCGAAGGCGGGGATCGTCTCGGTCATCGCGGTCGCGGCGACCGGCACGACGGCGTTGACGGTGATGCCGGCCCGGGCCAGCTCCATGGACCAGGTGCGGGCCATGGCGGCGATGCCGGCCTTGGCGGCCGCGTAGTTGGTCTGCCCGAAGTTGCCCCGCTGCCCGGCGGGCGAGCCGACCAGGATCAGCCGGCCGCCCCCGCCCTGCGCCCGCATCCGCACGGCGGCCGCGCGGGCGCAGGTGAACGTGCCGCGCAGATGCGTCGTGACCACCGCGTCGAAGTCCTCGTCGGACATCTTCCACAGCACGCGGTCACGGAGGATCCCGGCGTTGGTCACCATCACGTCCAGGCGCCCGAACTCCTCGACGGCGCGCCCGACCAGGCGGTCGGCGGCCTCGCCCGTCCCGACGGCGACGCACTCCGCGACCGCGCGCCCACCGGCTTCGGCGATGCTCTTGACGGCTCGCTCGGCGGCCGCCTCGTCGATGTCGTTGACGACCACGGAGGCCCCGGCCCGAGCGAGGGCGGAGGCGTAGGCGAGGCCGAGGCCGCGCCCCGAACCGGTGACGACGGCGACCTTGCCGCCGAGGTCGACTGTGGGTGTTTCCGGCATGGCGGTATCCCTTCGACGGGCTGGAGAGGCCGGGGGGCCCGGAAAGGAAGCTAAGACAAACCATTGTTGCCGTCAATGGTTGTTGTCGACACCGGTGTTGCGGCATGCTGGGGCGGCGGGCCACCATCGCCGCACGTACCCGCGAAGCACCGACCAGGGAGAGCGCCCCTCATGACCAGCCGCAAGACGACCGCCGGGCCCGCGGAGGAAGGCTCCGTCGACGAGGGCGCTCCCTGGATGCGAGGACTCCACGCCGACGCGGGGTATCTCCTCTACCGGCTCGGCCTGCGCTCGGGACAGCTCTTCAACGCGGCGCTCCAGCGGTCGGGCCTGCGCCTGCGCCACTACGCGCTGCTGCGCTATCTGGCCACGGTGGAAGGCGCCGCCCAGCGGGAGTTGAGCCGACGGCTCGGTTACGACCCGAGCGCGATCGTCGGCCTGGTCGACGACCTGGAACGCCTCGGCTTCGTCGAGCGCCGCCCCGCCCCCGACGACCGCCGCCGCCGCATCGTCGCCCTCGCCCCGCAGGGCCACGACTTCCTGCGCGACTCCGACGAGGTGGCCCGAGGCGTGACCGCGGAACTCCTCGCCCCGCTCGCCCCGGAGGACCGGGAGACCCTGCACGCGCTGCTGTCCCGGATCGCGCACACGGACGGGGAGTGAAAGGGGGCGGCGAGTGGTCAGGGATCCGGCGGAACCGACCCCTGCCACGCGCGATGCCGGCCGCGTTGGCGGAGACCGTTGCTCCGCGCGCGGCCGGCATCGCCGTCACGGCCGGGGCCGGACGGGGCGGAGGTCGACGGGCCGCCCCGCCCGGCTCGGTCTCAGCGGCTTCCCGAGGTGAGGGGCCCGTCCGTCCCGAAGGCCAGGGCGGCGAAACGCTCGCCCATGAGGCGGTGGGTCGCGGCGTCGGGGTGGAGTTCGTCGGGCAGCGGCAGTTCGGCGTAGTCCGCCTGGCCGTAGAGGTCGCGGCCGTCGAGGTAGTGGAGATTCGCGTCGTCGGCGGCGCGCTGCTTCACGATGCGGGCCAGCTCGTCCCGGATCACGCTGAGCGTCAGCTTCCCGGCAGCGCGCTCGGCGGGGTCGCCCATGGCCGCGAACCGGAGCCGCCCCTCGCTGACGTTGCTGAAGTCCGGGGCGCAGGGGCCGGGGGTGTCCTCGTGGATGGGGCACAGGATGGGCGAGACGACCAGCAGCGGAGCGTTCGGGTGCCCCTCGCGGATCGTGTCGAGGAAGCCGTGCACCGCGGGGCCGAAGGCGCGCAGGCGCATCAGGTCGGCGTTGACGATGTTGATGCCGATCTTGACGCTGATCACATCGGCGGGGGTGTCGCGCATGGCGCGCGCGGTGAACGGGTCGAGCAGGGCGCTGCCGCTCAGCCCGAGGTTGACCAGTTCCACGCCGCCGAGGGACGCGGCGAGCGCGGGCCAGGTGGTGGTGGGGCTCGCCGCGTCGGAGCCGTGGCTGATGGAGCTGCCGTGGTGCAGCCACACCTTGCGGCCCCGGTCGGGGACCGGCTCGACGGGAGCGTCGGTGCGCAGGGTGACCAGCTCGGTGATCTCGTTGTGCGGCAACCAGATCTCGACGTCCTTCACCCGGTCGGGCAGACCGGCGAAGCGGACCGTGCCGACCGGCCCGGGCACGGTCTCCGTCGTACCGGTGGCCATGTCCATCATCAGGACGTTGCCGCCGTTCACGGTGGCCTGCCGGGTGAGAGCGCCGTCGACGAGCAGGTCGTACACACCGTCGGGGCGCGGCGGTGCGCCGTGATAGCCCATCTTCGTGCGGAGCGCGTCCAGCTCGACGGTGGTGGCCCGCGTGCGGAAGACCAGCCGTACGCCGGAGGGCTGCGCCTCGGCCCTGGCCACCTGCTCGTCGGTGAACTGGGCGCGGGCCCGGGCGGGCAGCCGGTGCGGCAGTACGCCGTACGCGGTGGCCTCCACGTCGAGCGCGCCGCGCAGCAGGTCCTCGGCGAGGGCAGGCGTGATGGGCGTGGTGATCCAGTCCGTTCCCCAGGGAGTGACGGAGGGGGCGGGGTCGGGGACGGCGGGGTCGTGCGGAGAGTTCATGAGGTCAGCGTGTCAAGCGGAATGCCGATCCGCACATGAATTTCCGGCGTTCCGGCCTTTACGATGCTCCGGCGGCGGTCCGGCCCTTCCGGTACTCCGGCGGTCTTCCGGCCGTCGCGCGACCGGACTCGCGGCTCCCTACAGCTGGATCCACTCCCGGGCCGTGGTCACCCTCTCCAGTACCTCGGGGACCGGGTCGACGCCGAGCCCCGCTCCGGTGGGGACGTCGAGGTGGCCGTCGGCGAGTTCGAAGGGCTCGGTGATGTCCGTGGCGAAGTAGCGGCCGGACGCGGAGGTGTCGCCGGGCAGGGAGAAGCCGGGCAGCGCGGCCAGCGCGACGTTGGCGGCGCGGCCCAGCCCCGTCTCCAGCATGCCGCCGCACCACACGGGCACCCCGTGGGCGACGCACAGATCGTGGATGGCCTTGGCTTCGAGGTAGCCGCCGACCCGGCCCGGCTTGATGTTGATGACGGAGGCGGCGCCCAGGGTGATGGCCGCGGCGGCGTCCTCCGCCGACTCGATCGACTCGTCCAGGCACACCGGCGTACGCAGCAGCTTCGCGAGCGCCGCGTGCTGCACGAGATCGTCGTCGGCCAGCGGCTGTTCGATGAGCAGCAGGTCGAACGCGTCCAGCTTGGCCAGCTGCCGGGCGTCGGCGAGGGTGTAGGCGGCGTTGGCGTCCACCTGGAGCAGCAGCTCGTCGCCGAACCGCTCCCGCACCGCGCGGACGGGCGCGAGGTCCCAGCCGGGTTCGATCTTGAGCTTGATCCGCACGTACCCCTCGTCGATGAACCCGCCCACGGCGTCGAGGAGTTCGGGGACGGAGTCCATGATCCCGACCGACACCCCGCACGGCACCCGGCCACGTTCGGCCCCGAGATACGCGCCGAAGGACTGGCCCGACGCCCGCAGCCGAGCGTCGAGCACGGCCGTTTCCAGCGCCGCCTTGGCCATCTTGTGGCCCTTGAAGGGCTTCATGGCGCGCTTCACCGAGTGGGCGTCCGCCACGGCGGGCAGCGCCGGTACGAGGAAGCGGCGCAACACGTCGGCCGCTCCGTCGACGTACTCGGAGCAGTAGCGGGGTTCGGACATCGCGACGCACTCGCCCCAGCCCTCGCCGTCGGGCGTGACGACCCGCACGAGCAGGACGTCACGGGCGGTCTCGACGCCGAAGGAGGTACGGAACGGCGACCGCAGGGGCATCGCGACGCGGCGCAGTTCGATTCCGGTGATCTTCATGGTGCTCGGCTCCTCGGGTGGGCGCACGCGTCGGGCGGTGGTCGGACGGTGGTGTCACGCGTCACGCGTCATGCGTCACGCGTCACGCGGCGGGCTCGCGCGTGACGACGTAGGAAGTCCGGCCGTGGAAGCCCGTGACGCGGGCCCCCTCGGCCAGCAGGCCGCCCAGCACCTCGCGCATCGCGAGACGCCACGCCTTGGCCGCGCCGGGGTCGGTGCGGCGCAACGCCTCGATGTCGGGCGGCACTTCGACCAGCAGGGCAGGTGCGTCGAGCCGGCCCGCCACCGGCAGGCCGTCCTGTACCGACAGGGCGGTCACGGCACCGGCGGGGACGCGGACCGGCGGCGGGGACGCCATGGGCCCGGGGCCGTCCAGCTCCCAGGCGACGAGCGCGCGGTCGGTGTCGTCGCCGCCGTTGATGGCGTCGTCGATCCGCCCGTAGAAGCCGGTGAGGTACTCCACCGGCCGCGCGCCGAGCTTGGCCAGGTTGAAGTGGGCGTTGCGCCGCACGAGCGGATCGTAGGTCCAGGTGATCCGGGAGAGCCCGCGGGCCAGCGACCAGTCGCGCTGGTGCCGTTTGAGGGCGAGGCCCGCCGCGTGCCCGGGCAGGGCGCCTGTGACGTGGGAGTGCAGTGTCCGTCCGACGGGGGCCGCGAAGAAGGCGACGGACGCGCCGACGAGACAGCCGTCGGCGAAGGCACCGGCGACGTAGTTCCCGGCGTGCGAGAGCGCCCGCATCTGCTCGGTCCCCATCGGCGAGGCGCCGGGCGCGGTGCCCCAGATCTCCTCGAACAGCGCGTTGACCGAGGCAAGTTCGTCCAGCTCGTACACCTCGCGAACCTCAAGGGCGCTCACCGGGTGACCTCCTCGACGAGGGCGGCGAGCAGCCGGGCCCGGGGGACCATCTCCGCGACGATCACATGCTCGTGGTCGGCGTGGGCCCCGCCGCCGACGGCGCCGAGGCCGTCCAGCGTCGGGCAGCCGAGGCCGGCGGTGAAGTTCCCGTCGGACGCTCCGCCGACCGCGGCCGACGCGAGCGGCCCCCAGCCGTGGCGCCGGGCGATCTCCCGCGCCCGCTCGAACAGCGCGGCGGCCGAAGCCTCTTCGAGAGGCGGCCTGCTGGGCCCGCCGCGCACCTCCAGGCGAGCCCCCGGGACGGTCACCTTCAGTGCTCGAATGGCGGCATCCACCCGCTCCTGCGCGGCGAGCGTCGGGACACGCACGTCGACACAGACCGTGGCCTCGGCGGGCACCGTGTTGGTCGCCGAACCGGCCCACGTCATCGTCGGCGTCACCGTGGTCCGCCACCCCTCGGGGGCGTCGATGTCGGCCGCCGCGGCCAGCCCTTCGAGGGCGAGGACGAGATGAGCGGCCTCGATCGCGGCGTTGACCCCCTTCTCCGGCTCAAGGCCGGAGTGGGCCGCCTTTCCGTGCACCACCAACTCGTAGGCGGAGGTGCCCTTGCGCGCCGTCTTCACCGCGCCACCGTCCGCCGAGGCCTCCAGTACGAAGGTCGCCGCGCACTGCCGCGCCGTCTCCTCGATGAGCGCCCGCGAGGTGTCCGAGCCGACCTCCTCGTCCCCGGTCACCAGCACACACACGCCCTCCAGCGAGGGCAGTGAGGCCAGGGCGTGGAAGATCTGCACGAGCCCCGCCTTCATGTCGAAGATGCCGGGCCCACGCGCGACGCCGTCCCGCAGCGACCACGGGTGAGTGGCGAGCGAACCCATCGGCCACACGGTGTCGTGGTGGCCGAGGAGCAGGACCCGGGGCGTGCCGAACGTCCACCGCAGGTGCGTCACCCCGTCGATCACGAGGCGTTCGGGCGGGGCGCCGAGGTGGCGGGTGCCCTGCGCGGCCACGACGTCCGCGCTGCGTGCCACGGCGTCCAGGTCCGAGGAGAACGACTCGCACTCCACCAGCTCCCTGAGATCCGCGACCATCGCGGCGAGCCGCTCCGCCGACCCCTCCGGCTCCACTCCAGCGTCGGGCGTGCCACTGCGCAGATCTTCGGTCACCGTCGACTCCTCTTCGAAAGCATTCCCGCGATAGTAAGCGTGACGATCCTGACCGCAGGGCCGCACACCCCGCCCGCCGACCTGCCCCCCCCCCGCAACCGGCCCGCCGAACCCCCGCTACCCCACCCCACCGACCGACGGCCCCGACACGAAGGCCAAGATGTGCGGGACCGCCTCGCGCAGTTCGGTGAAGTGGCGATGCGTGCCCTCCACCGCGGTCGCGGCGTTCACGCCCCATACCGTCATCCCGGCGCTCAGCCCTGACCGCACTCCGGACGGGGCGTCCTCGATGACCAGGCAGTCCCCGGGCTCGGCGCCCAGCTCCGCGGCGGCCCGTACGTAGGGCACCGGAGAGGGCTTGCCCTCGTCCACCGCGGCCGCGTCCACGATCAGGTCCGGCACGGGCAGGCCCGTCCGCAGGAACCGGCCGCGCACCCGGTGCTCGTAATTGGAGGTCACCAACGCCCAGGCCCCCGAGGGCAGGCCGTGCAGCAGCTCCGACGCGCCGTCGAAGGCCCTATAGACGCCGGATCGGACGTCGTCGTCCTCCAGTTCATGCAGCACGGCCAGGCACTCGCGCGGATCGTGGTCGGCGGCGACCTGGGCGAACGTCTCCATCGGCCGCGTCCGCAGGGCCACCCGGTACACCTCGTCCGCGTCAAGCCCGTACCGCTCCGCCCAGCACGCCCAGACCCGGCGCTGGTTGCTCACCGCGTCGATCAACGTGCCGTCGACGTCGAACAGGACGTATCTCTTGCGGTCGGTGCGGCCCGGCCGCCCAGGTTCACTGGTCACACGCCGATCATGCCAGCCGACCCCCGGGCCGGCACGAGGCCGTCGCTCAGGGCCGCCAGTGGAGCGCGGGGTCCGGATGGTCGACGAACCCCAGGGCGCGGTACAGCGGTTCGCCTTCCGGAGAGGCGTACAGGTCCACGCGGGACGCCTCCCGCTCACGGAACCAGTCGAGCAGCGCCCGCATGATCGCGCGGCTGTGACCGCGCCGCCGGTACGGCACATCGGTGACCACGCCGATCACATGACCGACCCGGCCGTTGACGTTGTGCGGCCCGGGGAACCACTGGTCTACGGTGCCGATGCCGCAGGCGGCCAGACGGCCGCGACCGCCGTCCACGACGAGGATCCGCGCGGTGTCCGCCGTCAGCTGCTCCTTCAGAACCGCGGCGAGATGATGACGCCAGTCGTCGCCCGCCGAGGACGGGTTGAAGTAGTCACCGCCCAGGTCCTCGAACAACGACGCGCGCAGGCGCACGAGTTCGGGGAGGTCGTCCTCCACCGCCTGCCGCACACCGGGGCGGTGGTCGGCGGTGTGTCCGGTCGGGTCGGTGGCGGGCTGTCCGTCGGGATGTCTCATGCCGATCACCTTGGTGTAATGACCTTATGCATCTCAACCCTTACGGCGGCGACGCCGTGAACCTCGCCGCGGACCTGTGCAACCGGCGTCCGACCAGCGCCGAGGAGTTGGCGCACCGCTGCCGCGAGGCAGGCCTGACCCTGGAACGCCCCGCCGGGCCACAGGACTTGGCGTACGCCCTCGCCGCACTGGACGCGTGGGAGAAGGTCGTCGACGCCACCGACGAGCGGGAGCGCGCCGAACTGGCCAATCGGATGCTGGCCGCGTCCGCCGCCCACCCGAGGCTCACCGACCACGCGGGCGACGGCTGGCACCTGCACTACCGCGACGATCAACTGCCGCTCGGCGCACTGCTGTTCTCGTTGATATCGGTCGGCACCGCACTGCACCTGGTGGGACGCGGCATGCACCGGCTGCGGCGGTGCGAGGTCACCGAGTGCGCCACCATCTTCGCGGACACCTCCCGCACCGGGCGCAGGCGCTACTGCTCCCACCGGTGCGCCAACCGCGACGCGGTACGCCGCCACCGCGCGCGAGGGGCGACGTGACGGCTCCCCGGAAGGCGTGCGCGAACGGTTGACCCGACGTGCGAACCCGCTTACGGTCCCGATCGCAAGTTCTTGCAGATTCAACCTGCAAGATTCCGGCACCCCCACCCCATTCCCCCCACCGGAGGCCCCGTGAACGGCTCAGCGCACAGAGCGCACGCAGCCCGCAGACCCCTAGCCGCCACGCTCGCCCTGACGGCCGGTGTCCTCGGGAGCCTCTTCGCGACGCCGCCCGAGGCCGACGCGTCCCCGCCCGGCGGCAAGGACGTCACCGCCGTCCTCTTCGAGTGGCGCTTCGACTCGGTCGCCAAGGAGTGCAAGGACCGACTCGGCCCCGCCGGTTACGGCTTCGTCCAGGTCTCACCGCCGCAGGAGCACATCCAGGGCGGCCAGTGGTGGACCTCGTACCAGCCGGTCAGCTACAGGATCGCCGGGCGCCTCGGTGACCGGGCGGCCTTCAAGGGCATGGTCGACACCTGCCACGCCGCGGGCGTCAAGGTGGTCGCGGACGCCGTGATCAACCACATGTCGGCGGGCTCCGGCACCGGCACGGGCAGCTCGGCCTACACGAAGTACGACTACCCGGGCACGTACTCCGGCGCCGACCTGGACGACTGCCGCTCGCCTGTCAACGACTACGGCAACAGAGGGAACGTACAGAACTGCGAACTCGTCGGCCTCGCCGACCTGGACACCGGCGAGGACTATGTGCGCGGCCGGATCGCCGCCTACCTCGACGACCTGCGCTCGCTCGGCGTGGACGGCTTCCGCATCGACGCAGCCAAGCACATGCCGGCGGCCGACCTCGCCGCCATCAAGGCCCGCCTGAGCGACCCCGGCGTCTACTGGAAGCACGAGGCCATCTACGGCGCGGGCGAGGCCGTCTCCCCGAGCGAGTACCTCGGCACCGGAGACGTCCAGGAGTTCCGCTACGCCCGCGATCTCAAGCGCGTCTTCCACGACGAGAAGCTCGCCTACCTGAAGAACTACGGCGAGGGCTGGGCCTACATGCCCTCCGGGAAGTCCGCCGTCTTCGTCGACAACCACGACACCGAGCGCGGCGGCGACACTCTCAGCTACAAGGACGGCGCCAACTACACCCTGGCCAACGTCTTCATGCTCGCCTGGCCCTACGGCGCGCCCGACGTCCACTCCGGATACGAGTTCTCCGACCGCGACGCGGGACCGCCGGGCGGCGGCACGGTGAACGCCTGCTACTCCGACGGCTGGAAGTGCCAGCACGCCTGGCGCGAGATCTCGGGCATGGTCGGCTTCCGCAACACCGCGAGCGGCCAGGCCGTCACGGACTGGTGGGACAACGGCGGCGACCAGATCGCCTTCGGCCGCGGCGACAAGGCGTACGTGGCGATCAACCACGAGGCCTCCACACTGACCCGCACCTTCCAGACCTCGCTGCCCGCGGGCGACTACTGCGACGTCCAGTCGGACAAGCGTGTCACGGTCGACTCCTCCGGACGGTTCACCGCCACGCTCGGCCCCAACACGGCGGCCGCGTTGCACGGGGGAGCGAGGACCTGCCGGACCTGACCGATCGCCACGCTCACCGTAGGCTCATCCGTATGGGAAAGTCACACGTGGGCGGGGCGGAGGCGACCGTTCCGCAGTCGGCGGGCGGGTCGCTGGACCTCAATCAGCTGCGCACCTTCCTCGCCGTCTACCGCTCGGGGTCCTTCACGGCCGCCGCCCGCGTCCTCGGCCTGTCGCAGCCCACGGTCACCGCGCAGATCCGCTCCCTGGAGCGGCAGCTGGACCGGGAGCTGTTCGAGCGCCTGCCGCGCGGCGCCGCCCCCGCGCCCTTCGCGGACGAACTGGCGTCGCGGATCGGCGAGCCGCTGGACGCCCTGGCCGAGGTCGCGGGCCACGGCGGCGACGGTACGGCGGAGCCGGTCCACCTGGCGGGCCCGGCGGAGTTCCTCTCCCACTGCGTGCTGCCCGGCCTCGCGCCCCTGGTGGAGCAGGGCGTACGGCTGCGGATCACGACGGGCCTGACGGACGACCTGCTGGACGAGCTGCGCGCGGGCCGGCACGACCTGGTGGTCGCCACGGTCCGTCCGCGCGGCCGGGCGCTGGCCTCTGTGCCCCTCGCTGACGAGGAGTTCGTGCTGGTCACGGCGGCTTCCTGGGCGCAGCGCATGGGCGGGGCGGAGCGGCTCGCGGCCCTCGGGCCCGCCGCGCTGCGGGGCGTGCCCCTGGTGGCGTACGCCGAGGACGTGCCGATCGTCCGCCGCTACTGGCGTCACGTCTTCGGCAAGCAACTGGTGTGTGAGCCCGCCGTCACCATGCCCGACCTGCGCGCCGTCAAGGCGGCCGTGGCGGGCGGCGCCGGCTTCAGCGTGCTGCCCCGTTACCTGTGCCTCGACGAGCTGGCCTCGGGGGCCCTGGTCCTGCTGAACGACCCCGAGGACCCGCCCATCAACACCGGCTACCTCGTGCAGCGGCCCGGCTCATCGGACAACCCGCACGTCGCCCTGGTCCGGGACCACCTGCTGGCGTCCTCGCGGGACTGTTAGGACCGACTGTCAGGACCCTTCGGCGTCACGCGCCGTACGCTCGGCACCCGGCTCGGGGTCCGTGAGCCGCAGGCCGTTCTCCCAGATCTTGTTGAGCGTCGTGACCAGCCGCTCGTACGGAATGCGCTGGCCCAGCACGAACACCAGGTAGGCCATGCGGCTCACCATCACGGACAGGGCGTGCGCGGTCACCAGCGGATCGAGGCTCGTGTCGGCCTCGCCGTTCTCCTGGAGGGTGCGGATCAGCTTGGCGTTGCGCCGCGCGAAGGCGTTGCCGCGCTCGATGCGCAGCGCCATGAACTGCTCGTCGACCTGCGCGACCTGCTCGAACAGCGCCATCAGGCGCGCGTTCTTCTTGTACGCCCGCAAGTACTCGCGGTTGGAGGCGTCGATGAGCTCACGGGTGTCGGTGATGCCCGTGCGCTCGCGCAGATGCGGGTGGAGCATCTCCTCCTGCACCTGCTCGACGAGCGCCTGGAAGATCTCTTCCTTGCCGTTGAAGTACGTGTAGAACGACCCGGAGGCGACATGCGCGGCCTTGGAGATGTCCGTGATCCGGGCGTCCAGATACCCGTCGCGTTCGAAGACCTCCCGGGCGGCGGCGATCAGCGCGTTGCGGGTGCGGACACCGCGCGCGCTGCGTGGCGTGATCGGTTGCTTCTGGCCGCTGTCCGCGGCCGGGGCCTGGGCAGCCACTGCGGATCCATTCACTGTCGTTCGAACGTGTCATAACCGGTGGCAGCGGATGGTATCAGCCGACCGCGGAGAGGAAGCCGAGGAGAGCGGCGTTCACCTCCTCGGCACGCTCCTGCTGGACCCAGTGAGCGGCGCCGTCCAGGACGACGTGCCCGCGCTGGTCGGTGAGCATCCGGCCGAGGCCGTCCGCCGGCATGAACCGGGCGACCGGGTCCTTGGAGCCGGTGACGAACAGCGAGGGCTGGGCGATGACACGGCCCGCCAGGTGCTCGGTGAGCGCCCAGTTGCGGTCCAGATTGCGGTAGTAGTTGAGGCCGCCGGTGAACCCGGTCTCCTCGAACGTGTCGACGTAGTAGGCGAGTTCCTCATCGCTCAGCCACGGCGGGGGCGGCAACTGCTCGTCGGGGCGTGTGGCCCACTCGGCGGAGTAGATGTCCCTGGTGACCAGCGTCCTGCGCACATTGCGGCTCAGCGCCCGGTCCGCGACGCCCGGCTCCTGGAACCACACCATGTAGAAGTCGTCCCCCAGGCGTGAGCGCAGGATCGGCAGGGGCGGCGCGGGGGCCCGCGGCGTCACCGGCACGCTCATCCCCGCCACCGCCCGCACCCGCTCGGGGTGCTCCAGGGCCATGTGCCACACCACGTTCGCGCCCCAGTCGTGCCCCACGAAGACGGCGTCGTCCGCGCCGACGTGGTCGAGGACCCCGGCCAGGTCCGCGCAGAGCGTCAGGATGTCGTACGCCTCGATGTCGGCGGGGCGTGAACTGCCGCCGTAGCCACGCATGTCGGGCACCAGGACCCGGTGGCCGGCCTTCGCCAGCGCGACGACCTGATGCCGCCAGGAGAACGCCAGCTCCGGGAAGCCGTGGCACAGCACGACCGGTGGCCTGCCCGGCCGTTCGTCACCGTGGTCGAAGACCCGCAGCGTGACACCGCCCGTCGAGATCCGGCGCGCCTCGACGCGCTCCCACTCGCTGACCGGCATATGTGTCGTCATGGGCCGAACTCCTCGGATCCGCGGGCACCTCCGCGAGAAATTCACGCAGGTGGAGAGCGTGTTCAAAACCTTGAACTTGACGTTGGGTTCAAATATACAGGGGGCCCCGACGGCGAGGAGCGAACACGTGACATCGTCCACGGCAGAACCGCACGAAGGGCTCGGCGCACGAGAAGGGCGGGCCGCCCCGGGCCGTGGTGACACCCGCGCCCCGGGCAAACTGCTGGCGGCGGGGCTCATCGGCAGCTCCATCGAGTGGTACGACTTCTTTCTCTACGGGACCGCCGCGGCCCTCGTCTTCCCGCACGTCTTCTTCCCCGGCTCCTCCGCGCTGACCGGCACGCTCCTGTCGTTCAGCACCTTCTGGGCGGGGTTCCTCGCCCGCCCGCTCGGCGGCGTGGTCGCGGGCCACCTCGGTGACCGGTACGGACGCAAGGCCATGGTCGTCGCCTCCATGTCGCTGATGGGCGCGGGCACCTTCCTGATCGGCTGCCTGCCGGGGGCGGGTGTCATGGGGGCCCTCGCGCCGGTGCTCCTCGTGCTGCTGCGCTTCGTCCAGGGCCTCGCGTGCGGGGCGCAGTGGGGCGGCATCGTCCTGCTGCTCACGGAGTCGGCGTCGCCGAAACGCAAGGGGTACGTCGGCACGTACGGTCAGATGGGGGTCTCGCTCGGCGTCTTCCTCGGCAACGGCGCCTTCCTGCTGGCGAGCCGGCTCGTCTCCGACGACGCGTTCCTGAGCTGGGGCTGGCGCATACCGTTCCTCGCCAGTGGTGTGCTGCTGCCGGTCGTCATGTACGTCCAGCGGCGCGTCGAGGACTCGCCGGACTTCCGCCGCCTGGCCACGGAGAACGCCGAGGGCGACCGGGCCAAGGTCGCCAAGGCGCCCGTGATCGAGGTGATCCGCTCGGGCTGGCGCACCGTCCTGCTCGCCTCCGGACTGCTGGCCGGCACCAACTGCCTCTTCTACATCAGCATCGCGGGCGTCGTCAGCTACGCCGCCGACGACCTCGGCCTCGACCGCGACTCCATCCTCCTGGTCACGCTGCCGGTCACCGCGCTCGGCGCCGTCTTCGTGCTGGCGTCCGGCTGGCTCTCCGACCGGGTGGGCCGCCGCCCGATGATCCTGATCGGCGCCGCGCTGATCGTCGTATGGGCGTTCCCCTACTTCTGGCTGGTGAACACCGGGTCGCTGGCCCTGCTCGGCGTGGCGGTGATCGTCGGCGGCATCGGGCAGTCGCTGACGTACGGGCCGATCGCCGCGTACATCGGCGAGCTGTTCGAGCCGCACGTGCGCTACTCCGGCGCCTCGCTCGCCTACCAGCTGTCCGTCCTGACCATCAGCGGCGGCACCCCGCTGATCATGACCGCGATCATCGGCGGCACCGGCGCGACGACCTGGGTGTCGGTGTTCGTCGCCGCCATGGGCCTGCTCACCTTCGGCTGCGCGTGGGCGCTGCGCGAGACGAACCCGGCGTCGGTGCGGCAGGATCCGCACGCGGTGCCGGGCGTGTGGGCGGCCTCCGACGAGTCTTGAACCTGAATCCGGATTCAAATATGGTGACGGCACCGAGGAGAGAGACCGAGCAGCGGGGAAGGGCGGTGCGATGAGCCGGGAACATACCCGCAGCGCGGTCCTGTTCGACTTCGGCGGAGTGCTGACCAGCAGCGTGGTCGCGGCGTTCGACGGACTCGGCGCGGAGCTGGGCGACGACCCGCGGCTGCCGCTGCGGCTCCTGGCCCGCGACGAGCAGAGCAGCGCGCTGCTCGTCGCCCACGAGGAAGGGCGCATCGGCGAGCGGGAGTTCGAGGACGGCTTCGCGGCGCGGCTGCGGGCGCACGGCGTGGCGGTCGCGGGGCCCGGCCTGGTCGCCCGCGTCCAGGCGCGGCTGCGCCCCGACCACGCCATGACCGCGCTGGTGGCGAAGGTCCGCGCCGACGGGTACCGCGTCGGACTGCTCTCCAACTCCCTCGGCGACGACTGCTACGCGGGCTTCGACCTGCCCGCGATGTTCGACGCCGTGACCGTGTCCGGGCGGATCGGCGCCCGCAAGCCCTCACGCCGGGCCTACGCCCTCGCGTGCGAGCGGCTCGGCGTCCGCCCCGAGGACACCGTGATGGTGGACGACCTGCGCCAGAACATCGACGCCGCGGCGCGCCTGGGCATCGCCGGGGTGCTGCACCGGGACGCGGCCGGGACCGCCGCCGAGCTGGCGCGACTCCTCGCGCCCGCAGCGGATCAGCGCGTCCCCAGGGCATGACCGAGACCGAGACCGTGGGAGGACACCCGTGTTCGACGTGACCGACAGGGCCAAGGAATACCAGGAGAGACTGCTCGCCTTCATGGACGAGCACGTCTACCCCGCCGAGGCGGTGTACGAGAGGCAGATGGCGGAGTCGGGCGACCCGCACTTCCATCCGCCGGTCCTCGAAGAGCTCAAGGCCGAGGCGAGGAAGCAGGGCCTGTGGAACCTCTTCCACCCGCACCCGGAGTGGGGCCCCGGCCTGACCAACCTGGAGTACGCGACGCTCGCCGAGATCATGGGCCGCAGCGCACACCTCGCCCCCGAGGCCACCAACTGCAACGCGCCGGACACCGGCAACATGGAGGTCCTCACGCTCTTCGGCACCGAGGAGCACAAGGAGAAGTGGCTGAAGCCGCTGCTCGCCGGGGAGATCGCCTCCGCGTTCGCGATGACCGAACCCGCCGTCGCCAGCTCCGACGCCCGCAACATCGAGATGCGGATGGTGCGCGACGGCGACACTTACGTCCTCAACGGCCGCAAGTGGTGGACCTCCAACGCCCTGCACAAGAACTGCCGGGTGCTCATCGTGATGGGCAAGACCGATCCGGACGGTCCGAGCCACCGGCAGCAGAGCATGATGGTCGTCCCGCTCGACACCCCCGGCGTCACCGTCCTGCGCGGCCTGCCCGTCTTCGGCTACCAGGACCGCGAGGGCCACGCGGAGGTGCTCTTCGAGGACGTACGCGTCCCGCGCACCGCCCTGCTCGCGGGCGAGGGCGACGGCTTCATGATCAGCCAGGCCCGCCTCGGCCCCGGCCGCATCCACCACTGCATGCGCTCCATCGGCATGGCCGAACGCGCCCTCGACCTGCTGATCGACCGCGCGCAGTCCCGCACGACGTTCGGCGCGCCCCTGTCCGACCGGGCCAACATCCAGGACTGGATCGCCGAGGCCCGCATCGAGATCGACATGGCGCGGCTCCTGACCCTCAAGGCCGCACACCTGATGGACACCGTCGGCAACAAGGAGGCCCGCACGGAGATCGCCGCGATCAAGGTCGCCGCGCCCGAGGTGGCGCTCAAGGTCATCGACCGGGCGATCCAGGTCCACGGCGGCGCGGGCGTCTGCGACGACTTCCCGCTCGCGAGCATGTACGCCCACCTGCGCACCCTGCGCCTCGCGGACGGCCCCGACGAGGTGCACAAGCGCACCATCGCGCTGCGGGAGCTGCGCCGCCGCGAGACCGAGCGGAACGCACGGTGAGCGGCCCCCTCGACGGCAGGGTCGCCGTCGTCACGGGCGCCTCGCGCGGCATCGGCCTCGCGGTCGCGGCCGCCCTGCGCGACCACGGCGCGCGCGTGGTGATCACCTCGCGCAGCCAGGAGCGCGCCGCGGAGGCGGCGGCCCGACTGGGCGGCGGCGTCGTCGGACTCGGCGCCCACGCCACCGACGAGGAAGCCGCCCGTGCCTGCGTGGACTTCACCCTGGACACGTACGGACGGCTCGACGTCCTCGTCAACAACGCCGGTACGAACCCCGCGTACGGCCCCGTCATCGACCAGGACCACGCCCGGTTCGCCAAGACCATGGACGTCAATCTGTGGGCGCCGATCCTGTGGACCTCACTCGCGGTGAAGGCGTGGATGGGCGAGCACGGCGGGTCGGTCGTCAACACCGCCTCGATCGGCGGATACACGGTCGCCCAGGACGTCGGCGTCTACCACGTCTCCAAGGCCGCGCTCATCCACCTC
This sequence comes from Streptomyces sp. 135, assembly GCF_020026305.1. NCBI lineage: Bacteria > Bacillati > Actinomycetota > Actinomycetes > Kitasatosporales > Streptomycetaceae > Streptomyces > Streptomyces sp. 135. Next base: position 8,394,949 of record NZ_CP075691.1, read on the forward strand.
ACCAAGCAACTCGCCCTGGAACTGGGCCCGAAGGTCCGCGTCAACGCCATCGCCCCCGGCGTCGTACGGACCCGCCTCGCCGAGGCCCTCTGGCAGGAGAACGAGGCAAGGGTCGCCGCGGCCACCCCGCTGGGCCGCATCGGGGAGCCCGAGGACCTGGGGGAGGCCGTGGCGTTCCTCGCCGGGGACGGCGCGCGGTGGATCACCGGGGAGACCCTCGTCGTCGACGGAGGGCAGCTCCTCGGCTCCGGCCCGCTGTGAGAGCCGGCGGCGGCGCGGCCGTCCCGCGCCGTCAGGCGGGGAGCGCGTCGACGGTCGGTACGACGGTGCCGAACAGGTCGGTGACGGTCGTCAGGGCCGCGGCTTGGAGGGCGGCGGCGGGCAGGACCGTGCCGTCCGGTGCGGTGAGGGCGCGGGTGGCGGTGGCCTCGGCGATGATCGTGGGCCGGTAACCGAGCTTGAAGGCGCCCTGCGCGGTGTAGTTGACGCACATGTGCGTCATGAACCCGGCCAGCACCAGGTCCCTGCCGCCGGCCGGGGCCACGCCCAGGTCACCGAGGGTCTTCTCCAGCTCGGTGGCGTGGAAGGAGTCGGGGAACTGCTTGACCACGACCGGCTCTCCGGCCACCGGGGCGACCTCGTCGCACAGGGCCCCGATGTGCGCGCGGATGTCGTAAGGAGTGCCGGGGCCGCCGTCGTTGATGACGTGGACGACCGGGATGCCCGCGGCGCGGGCCCGCTCCAGCAGACGCGCGCCCGCCGCGAGCGCCGCCTCGGCGCCGTCCAGGGCCATGACCCCGGTGCGGTAGGTGTTCTGGAAGTCGATCATGACCAGGGCGGACTCGCTCAGCCGGGGCGGGTGGTTGTCGAGGCCGATCACGTCGCGCAGGGTCGTGGACGCGGTGTTCGTGTGGGTGCTCATGGAAATACCTGTATGCCTTTCGTGTTTTTCATGGGGAAACAGCAGAACTTCAGAGGAAGGTCGGGAAGGTCAGGTCGCGCGGAGGCGGAAGCGGCGGCGGTAGGCGGCCGGGGTACTCGCGAGCTGCCGGCGGAACGCGCGGTGCAGGGTCTCCACCGATCCGAGCCCGGCACCGGCCGCGACCTGCTCCAGGGAGCAGTCGGTGCTCTCCAGGAGCCGACGGGCCGCCTCCACCCGGGCGGCCTCGACGTACTCGGCCGGGCTCGTACCCGTCTCCTGTTTGAAGACCCGCGCGAAGTGCCGCTCGCTGAGGCACATCCGGGCCGCCAGCGCCGCCGCGGACAGGTCGTCGCCGAGGTGCTCGGCGATCCACAGCCGCAGTTCGTCGATGTCCCGGCGGTCGGAGGCGGGCCGGCTGAGGGGCACGGAGAACTGGCTCTGCCCGCCCTGGCGTTTGAGGAACATCACCAGCTGCCGCGCCACCGCCAGGGCGACGTCCTCGCCCTGGTCCTCGGCCACCAGCGCGAGCGCGAGATCCAGGCACGCGCTGATCCCGGCGCCGGTCCACAGCCGGCCACGGTCGGTGCGTACGAAGATGGGGTCCGGGTCGACCGTGACGGCGGGGTGGTCCGCGGCGAGCTGGGCGGCGGTCGACCAGTGGGTGGTCGCCGTCTTCCCGTCCAGGAGCCCGGCCGCGGCGAGCAGATGGGCGCCCACGCAGACCGACGCGACACGCCGGGCCCGCGGGGCGGTCTCCTTCAGCCACTCCACGACGTCGTCGTCGATGCGGGCGACGGGTCCGCCGTCGGTCATGTCGACGGCGCCGGGCACCAGCAGCGTGTCCACCGGCTCTTCGGCCATCTCCTCGAAGGAGACGTCGGTGAGCAGCCGCACACCGGCCGACGTACGCACCGCGCCGGCGACCGGCCCGGCGAGGCGGACCTGGTATCCGGCGCGGCCCCGGGTCTCCCGGCCGGCCAGCGCGAAGACCTCGGCGGGGCCGGTCACGTCGAGCAGATCGACATCGGGGAAGACCGCGATGACGACGCGGTGTGCAGTGGGCATGAGGCAATCCTCACGGCCGCATCGGACGACCGCAATGACGATTCCCTGTCACATCCGGACACGGGCCGCACCCCGCCCCACCCGCACGGCAGCGGGCCCGGCGGAAGGCATTCCGCCGGGCCCACTGATCAGGTGCGCGAGGCACCGACGAACCGGTGTCAGTCCGTGCCGGACTCCATCGCGGCGCGGTCCAGCATCGACTCTTCCTCCGTCGTCTCGCCGCGCGAGGCGATCGCCTGGGCGCCGCCCGCGTCCATGGCACCGATCAGACCCGTCGAAGCCGCCTGCGCGGCGCCGATGGGCGTCGGGTGGACCGTGCCGACGAGGCCGAGCTCCACGTACTGTTCGAGCCGCGAGCGCGAGTCGGCGATGTCGAGGTTGCGCATGGTGAGCTGGCCGATCCGGTCCACCGGGCCGAACGCCGAGTCCTCGGTCCGCTCCATCGAGAGCTTGTCCGGGTGGTAACTGAGCGCCGGGCCCCGGGTGTCGAGGACCGAGTAGTCCTCGCCGCGCCGCAGCCGCAGCGTCACCTCGCCGGTGATCGCCGCGCCGACCCAGCGCTGGAGCGACTCGCGCACCATCAGCGCCTGCGGGTCCAGCCAGCGGCCTTCGTAGAGGAGCCGGCCGAGCCGCCGGCCCTCGTTGTGGTACGCGGCCACGGTGTCCTCGTTGTGGATCGCGTTGACCAGGCGTTCGTACGTGATGTGCAGGAGCGCCATGCCGGGCGCCTCGTAGATGCCGCGGCTCTTGGCCTCGATCACCCGGTTCTCGATCTGGTCGGACATGCCGAGGCCGTGCCGGCCGCCGATCGCGTTGGCCTCCATGACGAGGTCGACCGGGGAGGAGAACTCCTTGCCGTTGATCGTCACGGGACGGCCCTGGTCGAAGCCGACCGTCACGTCCTCGGTGTCGATCTCCACCGCCGGGTCCCAGAACCGCACGCCCATGATGGGGTCGACGGTCTCGATGCCGGTGTCGAGGTGCTCGAGTGTCTTCGCCTCGTGGGTGGCGCCCCAGATGTTGGCGTCCGTCGAGTACGCCTTCTCCGTCGAGTCCCGGTAGGGCAGCCCGTGGGCGAGCAGCCACTCGGACATCTCCTTGCGGCCGCCGAGCTCCGTGACGAAGTCCGCGTCCAGCCAGGGCTTGTAGATCCGCAGGTGCGGGTTGGCGAGGAGGCCGTAGCGGTAGAACCGCTCGATGTCGTTGCCCTTGAAGGTCGAGCCGTCGCCCCAGATCTGCACGCCGTCCTCGAGCATCGCCCGCACCAGGAGGGTGCCGGTCACGGCACGCCCCAGCGGCGTGGTGTTGAAGTACGGACGGCCGCCCGACTTGATGTGGAACGCGCCGCAGGCCAGCGCCGCGAGCCCTTCCTCGACCAGCGCGGCACGACAGTCGACGAGACGGGTGATCTCGGCGCCGTACGCGGAGGCACGGCCGGGCACGGACGCGATGTCGGGCTCGTCGTACTGGCCGATGTCGGCGGTGTACGTGCAGGGAACGGCGCCCTTGTCGCGCATCCAGGCGACGGCGACAGAGGTGTCGAGACCGCCGGAGAAGGCAATGCCGACGCGCTCGCCGGTGGGGAGGGAGGTGAGGACCTTGGACATAGGAAGAGTATGCATGTTGATGCATGACCATGCAAGCTGCTCCTCCCGCCCACCCTCTGGCTGGTCACCGTATGCCGCCGGGCGGCTACCTCTTGATCTCCGTACGGCAGCACGTCGTCCGCTGTTCGCCTCGAGGTCACCCGCCGTCGTTGCCGATCGACGATCATCTGAGATCCGATCGCGGTATCCGAGGGGTCAACGTTGCAACGCCCACGTCCAGGACGTACGTATCAAGGCAGTAGAACGCTCGCGGCGGCCTCCCTGGCGGCCGTGCTGTCGCTGGCCCTGGCGGGATGCGGGTTCGCGGGTCTCGGGGAGAGGGAGGGGGGCGGTGCCGCCTCCGCCGCGCCCGCCGTCCTCGCGGGGATCGACTGCGCGAAGAGCGGCAAGGTCCCCGGCACGGGATCGAGCGCCCAGCAGAACGCGATGAAGTACTGGATCAAGCAGTACGAACGCGCCTGCCCCGGCGTGCGGATCGCGTACAACCCGATCGGTTCCGGGGCCGGCGGCGCCCAGTTCCTGCGGGGCGCCACCGCGTTCGGCGGCTCCGACGGCGCGTTGAAGCCCGACGAGGTCGCCCTGTCCGAGAACGTCTGCCGGGGTGGCCGGGCCATCGACCTGCCCATGGTCGGCGGACCCATCGCGATCGGGTACGACCTGCCCGGCGTCGACGACCTGGTCCTCGACGCCCCGACCCTCGCCAAGATCTTCGACCGGCGGATCACCTCCTGGGACGACCCGGAGATCCAGCGCCTCAACCCCGGCGCCGAACTGCCCTCCATGCCGGTCCGCCCCGTCCACCGCTCCGACGACTCGGGCACCACGCAGAACTTCCAGGCGTACCTCGCGGGCGCGGCTCCCGAGGTCTGGCAGCACCCGGTGGGCAAGGCCTGGCAGGGCAGGGGCGGCGCGTCCGCGAGCGGGTCCAGCGGTGTCGCCTCGCAGGTCACCTCCGGCTTCGGCGCGATCGGCTACTTCGAACTGTCCTTCGCACGGGCCCGGCACATTAAGACCGTCAGCATCGACACGGGCGCGTCGGCCCCGGTCGAGCCGACGCCCGCGACGGCCTCCGCCGGCATCGCGGCGGCGCGGGTCGTGGGCCGGGGCAAGGACATGACGCTGAAGTTCCGCTACGGCGCATCGACGCCGGGCGCGTACCCGATCGTCCAGGTCACCTACGAGATCGTGTGCGACAAGGGGAACCAGAAGGCGACCCTGCCCGCCCTGAAGTCGTTCCTGACCTACACCGCGAGCGAGGCGGGCCAGAAGCCGCTGTCCCGCCTGAACTACGCACCGCTGCCGGAATCCGTCGCCGGCCAGGTGCGCGAGGTGATCCGCACGCTGTCCTGACCGGCGCCGGACGCGCTTGGCCCGCCGTCCGCCGCCGTCCCCTGCGCGGCGGCGGACGACGTCTCGCCCCCTAGCGGTTTTCGGCCACCGTGACCGCCCCGGACGGACACAGCTCGGCGGCTTCTCTGGCGGCCTCGCGCCGCTCGCGCGGTCCCGGTGCGGCGTCGAGGAGCAGCACCCTGCCGTCCTCGGCGTCCTGGTCGAAGACCTCGGGGGCGGTCAGCGCGCACATGCCGGCGCTCAGGCAGCGTTCGCGGTCGACTCGGAGCTCCACCGGGCCTACGCCTCCTTCCAGGTGACGGGCAGTTCGTGCACCCCGAAGATGTTCATGCCGGTCCGCAGCGGAATGTCCTCGGGCGCGGCGGCGAGCCGCAGCGTCGGGAAACGGGTGACCAGCGCGGGCAGCGCCACCCGCAGTTCGATGCGGGCCAGTTGCTGGCCGAGGCACTGGTGGATGCCGTGGCCGAACCCCAGGTGGCCGGTGGCCTTGCGGCGCACGTCGAGGGTGTCCGGGTCGGGGAAGCGGGCCGGGTCGCGGTTGGCGGCCTCCATGGAGACGACGACCGTCTCGCCCGCCTTGACCGTCCGCCCGGCCACCTTGACGTCCTCCAGCGCGGTCCGCGCCCCCGTCTGCGCGATGGTCAGATACCGCATCAACTCCTCGACGGCCGACTCGGCGAGCCCCGGATCGTCCCGCAGGGCGGCGAACTGGTCCGGGTGGCTCAGCAGCGCGAAGGTGCCGTACGCGATCATGTTGGCGGTGGTGTCCAGGCCCGCGCCCAGCAGGAAGTTGCCGATCCCGGCGAGCTCCTCGTCGCTGAGGTCGGTGCCGGTGAGGTCGCCGAGCAGATCGTCGGTGGGCTCGGCCCGCTTGGCGAGGACCAGCTGGTGCAGATACTCCTGGCCGGCCGTCATGGCGGCCAGCAGCTCCGCCTCACCGGTGCCCTGCGTCATGAGGATCTCGGTCTGCTGCCGGAAGAACTCCCGGTCGGCGTACGGGACTCCGAGCAGCTCACAGATCATCAGCGTCGGGATCGGCTGCGCGTACGCCTTCACCAGGTCGAGCGTCGGCCCGTGGCGCTCCATGGCGTCGAGGTGCTCGGCGCTGATCTGCTCGACGCGTTCGGTGAGCAGCCGCATGCGGCGCACGGTGAACTTGCCGGTGAGCAGCCGCCGGTAGCGGGTGTGTTCGGGGGCGTCGAGTCCGGTGAGGTCGCCGACCGGCGCGGGCCCGAGCTGCCCCGAGAACTCGGACTCGTAGGGCAGGTGCATGAGTTCGTAGCGCGAGCTGAAGCGGGGGTCGGCCAGGACCGAGCGGACCACGGAGTGGCTGGTGGCCAGCCATCCGAGGTGTCCGTCGGGGAAGTGGAGCCGGGCGAGCGGCTGTTCCGCCCGCAGCCGCGCCAACTCCTCGGGCGGGTCGAAGGGGCAGCCCTCCCGGCGGGTGGTGGGCAGGCGTAACAGGGTTTTCGACGGATCGTGCAGCATGGCGGTTCCTCCGGTGCAGGAAGCGTTGTGCCGCCAGCATGGCACATGAGTGACACCATTGCGAGCCACTATGGCTCAGTGTGGCGTCACGTGGCTTCCCCGCTTCCGGCCAGGCGGCCGGAGTCCCCCTGGGCGGCCGTGGCGCAGGTCACAGGAGGCGGCGGGAACTCGGCCGGGGCGCGGACCGACTCCTGGACCGGTCCGGTCGCAGCCGGGCCACGGTCCATAGATCCTGGGAGCACGCCTCATGCCCGCCGAACCCACCGTCCTCGCCGAAGACGACGGACGGCAGCCAGCCGAGCCTTCGAAGCCGCCCCACGCCTCGGGGGCCCGGCCCGCCGCCAAGCGGTCCGGCTGGGCGTCGCTGCGTCCGCTGGTCCTGCGGCTGCACTTCTACGCCGGGCTGCTCATCGCGCCGTTCCTCCTGGTCGCGGCCGTGACGGGCCTTCTGTACGCGGGCTCGTACCAAGTCGAGAAGTACGTGTACGCCGATGAACTCCGCGTGCCGATAGCGGCCGGCAAGAGCGAACTGCCCCTGAGCCGGCAGGTGGCCGCGGCCCGCGAGGCGCACCCGGAGGGGATGATCAGCGCGATCCGGCCCGCGCCGGAGGAGGGCGCCACCACACGGGTCCTGCTGTCCGAGGTGCCGGGCGTCGACCCCGACCGCACGCTGGCCGTCTTCGTGAACCCGTACACGGCGGAGGTGCGCGGTGCCCTGGAGCAGTACGGGGCGTCCGGCGCGCTGCCGCTGCGCACCTGGATCGACGGGCTCCACCGCGATCTGCACCTCGGCGAGCCCGGCCGCCTCTACAGCGAACTCGCGGCCAGCTGGCTCTGGGTGATCGCGGGCGGCGGCCTCGTCCTGTGGTTCGGGCGCCGCAGGTCGCAGCGGAAGCGGCGGAACACGACGGGCCGGGGCCGCACGCTGTCCCTGCACGGCGCGGTGGGGGTCTGGACGGCGGTCGGGCTGTTCTTCCTCTCCGCGACGGGGCTGACCTGGTCGACGTACGCCGGCCAGAGCGTCGCCGACCTGCGGGAGGCCCTCGGCCAGACGACGCCCGCGGTGACGGCGAGCGTCGAGCCGGGAGCGGAGCCGGGGGCGGACGGCGCGGGCGAGCACTCCGAGCACGGCGGCGCGAGCGGTTCGGGTGCCTCGGCGGGCGCCGGGAGCGGGCGGGAGGCGGCCGACGTGGGTCTCGACGCGGTCCTGAAGTCCGCGCGCGGCCAAGGGCTTTCGGACCCGGTGGAGATCGTCCCGCCCGCCGACGAGGCGTCGGCGTACGTCGTCAAGCAGGTCCAGCGCAGCTGGCCCGAGAAGCAGGACTCGGTCGCGGTGGACCCGGCGAACGGGGAGGTGACCGAAGTCCTGCGGTTCGACGACTACCCCGTGCTGGCGAAGCTGACGCGCTGGGGCATCGACGCGCACGCCGGTTCGCTGTTCGGCGTCGCCAACCAGATCGCGCTCGCCGCGCTCGCCCTCGGCCTGATCCTGCTGATCGTATGGGGCTACCGCATGTGGTGGCAGCGCGGCCGGGGGACCTCCTTCGGCCGGCCCATGGCACGCGGCGCCTGGCGGGACGTACCGGCGTACCTCCTGGTCCCGCTGATGGTGGCGGTCGCGGTCCTCGGCTACTTCGTGCCGCTGCTGGGCATTCCGCTGGCGGTGTTCCTCGCCGTGGACGTCGTGCTGGGGGAGATCGCGTACCGGCGGGGGAGGCGTACGTACGCCTGAGGGCGCCGGGTCGCCCGGTTCCGCGCGGTCCCGCCGCAATGAGGTTCCGCTCCATGGGTGTGACCGGCTCCGTAGCGGGCACTCGAAAGGTTGGGCCCCGCCGTGTCTCCCCCGTCGCGGCGGGGCTCCCTCATGCCGCGGAGCGACGGGCAGGTGGGCGTCCGCGTCCGGAACGGGCTGGCGAACGGCTTGGCTCGGGTTTGACCCGCAGGGCCCCGGCTACTCGTTCGGGGTCGAAGGGAGAGGTCCCGTGACAGGCACGACATCCTCACCGGCCTCGCCGCAGGCCGCGCACCCCGCCACCGCCCCCGGACCCGACTCCGCGCCGACGGAACAACCTCGGGCTCCCGTGCCCGCGAGCGAGCGGCGGGAGCTCGGTCGCCACGAACTCGTCCGGTATCTGGAGGACCGCTTCGCCTGCGCGCAGGCCTGCGAGGACTGCGTACGCGCGTGTGCGCGGCGGCACGGCCCGCCAGGACCGGGCGACGCACCCCGTCTCGACACCGCCTGCGCCGACGTGTGCGACGCGACCGCGCGGCTCCTCGCCGACCAGGTCGACCAGGTCGACCAGGACGAGCAGGACGAGCAACGGGTCCGTGCGCAGGTCGAATGGTGCCGCGCCATCTGTCTCCAGTGCGCCGCCCTCTGCGACCCCCTCCCCGGCTCGGCCGCCTGCGCGGAGGCGTGCCGACGCTGCGCGAAGGCCTGCGACGCCTTCCTCACGACCCTGGGCTGACTCGGCAGGTGCCCTGCCCGCCCCGCGTCACCGGCATTCCCTATTTCTGGAACGCGTTCTACTGTGTGCGCCGTCAAGTCCGGGGCCGAGCGAGCCAGTGAGAGCCTGGAGGGGCCGTGCACCTCGAATACACGCCCGAGCAGCAGCAGTTGCGCACCGAGCTGCGTGCGTACTTCGCCGAACTGGTGCCGGACCACGTGCACGCGCGCTACGCCGACCCCGCCGCCCGGAAGCGGTTCTACCGTGAGACCGTCCGACGCCTGGGCGCGGACGGCTGGCTCGGCGTCGGCTGGCCCGAGGAGTACGGCGGGCGGGGGCTCTCGCCCATGGAGCAGTTCATCTTCTTCGACGAGGCCGCGCAGGCCGGCGTCCCCCTGCCCCTCATGGCCCTGAACACCGTCGGCCCCACGATCATGCAGTTCGGCACGGAGGAGCAGAAGAGCCGTTTCCTGCCGAAGATCCTCTCCGGGGAGCTCGACTTCGCCATCGGCTACAGCGAACCCGACGCGGGCACCGACCTCGCCGCGCTCAAGACCAGGGCGGTCAGGGAGGGCGACGAGTACGTCGTGAACGGGCAGAAGATCTGGACGACCAACGGCGACACCGCGGACTGGGTGTGGCTCGCCGTCCGCACCGCCACCCCCGAGGAAGGCGTCCCGCTCCACAAGGGCATCACGATGCTCCTGGTCCCCACCAGCGACCCGGGTTACTCCTGCACCGTCATCAACACCCTCGCCTCGCACGACACCACCGCGAGTTACTACGAGAACATCCGCGTCCCGGTCTCCCGCCGCGTCGGCGAGGAGAACAAGGGCTGGCGCCTGATCACCAACCAGCTCAACCACGAACGCGTCACCCTCGCCGCCCACGGCACCATGGCCATCCGCGCCCTGCACGACGTCCAGCGCTGGGCCATGGAAACCAAGCTCACCGACGGCCGCCGTGTCGTCGATCTCGCCTGGGTCCGCCGGTGCCTGGCGAAGACGCACACCCGGCTCGACGCGATGAAGCTCCTCAACTGGCAGATGGTGAACGCCGTCCAGGACGGCACACTCACCCCCCAGGACGCCTCCGCCGTCAAGGTCTACGGCTCCGAGGCGCGCAGGGACGCGTACGCCTGGCTCATGGAGGTCGTCGGCGCGGCGGGCGCCCTGAAGGAAGGTTCGGCGGGCGCGGTCCTCCACGGCGAACTGGAACGCGGCTACCGCTCCGCGGTCATCTTCACCTTCGGCGGCGGCAACAACGAGATCCAGCGCGAGATCATCTCGTGGATCGGCCTGGGAATGCCGAGGGTCCGCCGCTGAGCCGCCGCTGAGCCGCCGCTGAGCCGCCGCTGATCCGGCGCGACGCCGGCCAGCCCCCCGTCCGCGTCGGTCGCCCCTCAGCGGGTCAGCGGGACCGTGATCTGCTTCAGCCAGGCGCGGCGGCCGAAGTCGCGGGCCTTGATGACGACCGCGTCCTTGTGCACCTCGACCTGGAGGCCCTGATTGAAGGAGCCCTCGACGGCGACCTCGCCGCCCTTGCCGTCGTCGCGGTAACCGGTCTGGATCGCGCCGGTGTTGACCACGGTGAACCCGCTGAGGTTGGCGGTACCGGGCACGACGCGGCGTACCACCCAGTCGGACAGGTCGAGGTCCCAGTGGGTGTGGCCGGAGAAGAGGAAGACGTCGGGGTGACGGCCGAGCAGGCCCAACAGGCGGTCGGCCTGGAGGTAGTCGCTCGCGTAGAGCTTGTTGCGGGTGCCGGAGACCGTGTTGGGCAGCGGGTGGTGGGTGATGACCATGACCGGCCTGCGGCGGCGCGACCAGTACCACAGGCGGTCCTCCAGCCACGTGAACTGCGCGTCGCTCAGCCAGACTTCGTCCCAGAGCCTGGCGTCGTGGTAGTGCGCGTAGCGCTCCGTGCCGAGGGTGATGACCGGGACGGAGACGAAGGACGTCTCCGCGTGGACCGTGCCGCGCCCCGCGAACCGGTAGAAGCTGCGGAAGAGCGATTCCTCGGTGGTCCCGTTGGGCCAGGTCTCCTGGGCGAGCGTGTCGGGGTCGCGCCACTTCGGCACGTAGAACTCGTGGTTGCCGATCGCCCAGGCCGTGTCGCGGGGCCGCGGGTGCCGCCGGAGTTCGGCGGCGACCTGCGCGTACTCGAAGTCGTAGCCGCGCGGCGTGATGTCGCCCGCCACGGCGAGGCCCGCGCTGCGCGGGTTGACGGCCGCCATGTCGTCCAGGGCCCGGCCGAAGTCCCGCAGGTCGCCCTGGATGTCGCTGATGACGTTGAACCGTACGACGTCCCGGCCGCGGCCCCGCTCCGTGCGCCCGGCGGGGAGGGCGTGGGCCTGCGGGGCGACGGCGGCGGTCGCCAAGGCGCCGCCGCTCGTGGCGAGAAGGGTTCTGCGGTCCATGCCTGGCTCCATGGTGGTGATGAAAGGTGCGGGGTGTGCTGTCCGCGAACCTCACGGGAGCGAGTGCCTTCCCTGCCACGCAGGAGGGGCGTATGCGTGTAGGGATCATGAACACATGGGATGCGGGGCGCGTACGCGAACCCGAGCGGGGGCCCAGCGCTTCTACCCGCACCGGCCATTCCAGTGGACGGCAGGAAATGACAAAGGCAAGGAGGACTCTCTCCTTGCCACTCTCAACTTATAGCGCACCGGGGGGCTTGCGGCAAGGCCCCGGTCGTGCCGCAGAATCAGCGGCCAAAGCCACGACCTGCGGGAATGAGGACACGACGTGCCTAGTGCAGTGCCAGGGCAAGGGCGAGGGAACACGGAAGCCGGCCCCGGAGGTGTCGCGACGAGTGAGCCGTACGTGGTGGGTCTCCGGGACCGGGAGATCGACGAGACCAGCGTCGCGCTGGTCGGCGGCAAGGGCGCGCACTTGGGCGGGTTGTCGCGGATCGAGGGCATCCACGTCCCGGACGGCTTCTGCGTGACGACGGACGCCTTCCGGCGGGCCATGGCGCACGTGCCGTCGCTCGACGAACGGCTCGACCGGTTGTCGCGCCTCGACCTGGACGACCAGGAAGCGATCCGCACGCTCAGCGCGGAGATCCGCCGGATCATCGAAGGGACTCCGGTCCCGGACGATCTGACGGCGGCCGTCACCCGCGCCCTCGCCCGGCTCGGCGAGCAAGAGGCCTACGCCGTACGGTCCAGCGCGACGGCGGAGGACCTGCCGACGGCCTCCTTCGCCGGCCAGCAGGACACCTACCTGAACGTCGTGGGGCCGACGGAGATCCTGCGGCACATCAGCCGGTGCTGGGCCTCGCTGTTCACCGAGCGGGCCGTCACCTACCGCCGGCGCAACGGCATCGACCACCGCGCGGTCCACATGGCCGTGGTCGTGCAGCGGATGGTCTTCCCGCGGGCGGCGGGCATCCTGTTCACGGCCGACCCCGTCACGGGTGACCGCACGGCCGCCACCGTGGACGCCGGTTTCGGCCTGGGCGAGGCCATGGTCTCCGGCCTGGTCAACCCGGACGTCTACAAGGTGCGGCACGGTGAAGTCGTCGCCAGGACGATCGCCGCCAAACACCGTGCCCTGCACGCCGTGGCGACCGGCGGTACGCGGGAAGTGGCCGTCGACGCGCGGCAACAGGAGCAGCCGGCGCTGACGGACGAGCAGGTCGTGGAACTCGTACGGCTCGGGCGGCGGATCGAAGCGCACTTCGGCCGCCCGCAGGACATCGAATGGTGCCTGGCCGATGACGGCTTCCGCATCGTCCAGAGCCGGCCGATCACGACGCTGTTCCCCATTCCGGAGGCCGACGACCAGGAGAACCACGTCTACGTCTCCGTCGGCCACCAGCAGATGATGACCGACCCCATGAAGCCGCTGGGGCTCTCCATGTGGCAGCTGACGGCCATGGTGCCGATGCACGCCGCCGGCGGCAGACTGTTCGTCGACGTCACCCGGCGCCTGGCCTCACCCGCGAGCCGCGACGCCCTGCTGGATGCCGTGGGGAGAGGCGATCCGCTGATCAGGGACGCGCTGGAGACCGTCCTCGACCGCGCGGACTTCATCCCGTCCCTCCCGGACGAGGGTCCCGGCCCCACTGGTGGCGCCCCCGCCCCCGCCCCCGCCCCCGCCCCCGTCGCCACCGATCCGGCCATCGTCACCGGGCTGGTCGAGCGCAGCCGGACCTCCGTCGCCGCCCTGGAGCGCGACATCCGTACCAAGACGGGACCGGCGCTCTTCGACTTTCTGCTGGAGGAGGCCTTCGAGGAGCACAAGCGCGTCCTCGGCGATCCGCTGAACATGCGGGTGATCATGGCCGGGATGGACGCCACCTGGTGGCTCAACGACAAGCTGCGGGAGTGGCTCGGGGAGAAGAACGCGGCCGACACGCTCACGCTGTCCGCCCCCGGCAACGTCACGTCGGAGATGGGCCTTGCCCTGCTCGACGTCGCGGATGTGGTCCGTCCGTATCCGGAAGTGGTGGCCTTCTTGCAAGGGGTCGAGGACGACGACTTCCTGGACGAACTGGCGAAGCTTCCGGGCGGGAGCGCGGCGCGCGACGCCTTCGAGGCCTACCTCGACCGGTACGGCATGCGCTGCGTCGGCGAGATCGACCTCACGAGGCCGCGGTGGCGCGAGCACCCCTCGGCGCTCGTACCCGTGATCCTCGACAACGTCAGGAACTTCGAGCCCGGCGCCGCCCGGCGGCGCTTCGAGGAAGGGCGTCAGGCGGCCCTGAAGAAGGAGGGGGACGTCCTGGCCCGCTTGCGGACACTGCCGGACGGGGAGCGGAAGGCCGCCGAGACGAAGGCGATGATCGACCGGGTCCGCACCTTCATCGGCTACCGCGAGTACCCGAAGTACGACATCGTCAGCCGCTCCTTCGTCTACAAGCAGGCCCTGCTGGCGGAGGCCGGGCGCCTCGTGCGGGACGGCGTGCTCGCCGAGAAGGAGGACGCCTTCTACCTGACGTTCCAGGAGTTGCACGACGTCGTGCGCTCGGGGCAGGCGGACGGAAGGCTCATCCAGGAACGCAAGGAGGCCTTCCGCTCGTACCGGGCGCTCACACCGCCCCGGGTGCTCACATCGGACGGCGAGGGCGTCTGCGGGGCGTACCGGCGCGCGGACGTGCCGGCCGGGGCCCTGGTCGGCCTGCCGGTCTCCGTCGGGACCATCGAGGGCAGGGCCCGCGTCGTCCTCGACATGGCGGACGCCGATCTGGAGGCGGGCGACATCCTGGTCACGGCCTTCACCGACCCCAGCTGGTCGCCCCTGTTCGTCGCGATCAAGGGCCTGGTGACGGAGGTCGGCGGTCCGATGACCCATGGCGCGGTGATCGCCCGCGAGTACGGCTTGCCGGCTGTCGTGGGGGTGGAGCAAGCCACCCGGCTGATCCGGGACGGGCAGCGGATCCGGGTGCACGGGACGGACGGGTACGTCGAACTCCTGTCCTGAGTATCCTGCCCTCGACCGCAGGCGGCGGCGTACGGTGCGGCTGGGCCAGGCCGCCGCCAGGAAGGGGAGGCACCATGCCCGAGCCCGCGCGTGAGCCCGACCCCGGTCTCTTCGGGCCGGAGTCCGTGACCTGGCAGGTGCACTCCGACCCCATGATGTGGGTCGCCGGGATACGCGCCCTGTACCTCCAGGCCCTGCACCCCCGGGCCGTCCGAGGCGTCATGCAGAACAGCGACTTCCGCAAGGACGCCTGGGGGCGCCTGATGCGCACCGCCCGCTTCGTCGGCACCACCACCTACGGCACCACCGAGGCGGCCGAGAAGGCGGGCGCCCGCGTCCGCAAGATCCACGCCATGCTCGGGGCCACCGACCCGGACACGGGGGAGCGGTACGGCGTCGACGAGCCGGCGCTGCTGCTCTGGGTGCACTGCGCCGAGATCGGCTCCTACCTCCATGTCGTACGCCGCTCGGGGATCCGGATGACGGACACGCTCGCCGACCGGTACGTCGACGAGCACCGGCACAGCGCCCGGCTCGTCGGCCTCGACCCCGGCGAGGTCCCCGGCTCGACGGCCGAACTCGCCGCGTACTTCGAGAGGGTGCGCCCCGAACTCGCCGCCGGGCCCGACGCCCGCGCCGTCGACGACTTCCTCCGCAGGCCGCCGACGCACCGCCTGCTCACCCCGGCGCGCGCCCTGCTGTGGCGGCGCGTGGCCGATCTGGCGTACGCCTCCCTGCCGCCGTACGCCCACCGGCTGTACGGCAGACCCGCCCCGCCGGCCGCCACGGTGACCCGCACCCTGGTCCGCACCGGCACCATCCTGCGCACCGTCCCCGCGCGTGTGCGCTGGCAACTTCCGCCGAAGCACGTCCTGAGCGCCATGGCCCGCCTCGGTCCCGGCAGCCGCCCGGCCCCGTACAAACTCGACAGAGGGGACGCCATACTGGACGGGCCGGGGAGGGCGCAGCGAGGCAACGGGGGCGACAGCGCGACATGGCGGACACCAGGCTGATCCAGAGCCGCTACCGACTCCTGGATCTGATCGGGCGCGGCGGCATGGGCGAGGTGTGGCGGGCGCGCGACGAGTCGCTCGGACGGCACGTCGCCGTCAAGTGCCTCAAGCCGATGGGGCCCCAGCACGACCAGTCCTTCACGCGCGTGCTGCGCGAGCGCTTCCGGCGCGAGGCGCGCGTCGCGGCGGCGCTCCAGCACCGCGGCGTCACCGTCGTCCACGACTTCGGCGAGCACGACGGCGTGCTGTACCTCGTGATGGAGCTCCTCGAAGGCCGCAACCTCAGCCAGCTCCTGGAGGACAACAAACAGCACCCGCTGCCCGTCGCCGACGTCGTGGAGATCGCCGACCAGGTCGCCGCGGCCCTCGCGTACACCCATGAACAGGGCATCGTGCACCGGGACCTGAAGCCCGCGAACATCATGCTGCTCTCCGACGGCACCGTGAAGATCTGCGACTTCGGCATAGCCAGGCTCGGCGCCGACATCGGCTTCACCTCACGCCTGACCGGCACGGGCATCGCCATGGGCACACCGCACTACATGTCGCCCGAGCAGATCAGCGGCGAACCCGTCGACCAGCGCAGCGACCTGTACTCCTTCGGCTGCGTGCTCTACGAGATCGCCACCGGGGCCCCGCCCTTCGACCTGGAGGACGCCTGGGCCGTCCTCGTCGGACATCGCGACACGACGCCCGCGCCGCCGCGCCGACACCGCGGTGAGCTGCCCGCCTACTTCGAGCGCATCGTCCTGGACCTGCTCGCCAAGGACCCCGCCGACCGGCCGCCGGACGCGCGTGAGGTGCGCCGCCGCGTCGCCGACGGACGCGCCACACCCCCGTACGTCCCGACCGTCGCCACGCCCCCGCTGCGCCGCCCCGCGGCGTCGTCCGCCGGTGAGGCGCGGCTGCCCTCCTGGACCCGCGGCATGACCACCGGACACAAGGCGACCGGCGCCTCCGTGCTGCGCGCCACACCGCCCGACGCGGCGGCCGGTCTGACCGGCGAGTGGATCCCGCGCACCGACGCGCGCCGGGCGGCGCGCCCCGAGGCCCGAGCGGCCCGCGCCACCGCCGGAGCTGGTCGCCACCCTCACCAGCCGCCACAACGCGGGCCTCAGCCTCGGCAGGCTCGGCCGCTGGGAGGAGGCGGGCGAGGTGCACCGCGCGGTCGCCGCCGAGCGTGAGCACGCCCTCGGCCCCGACCATCCCGACACGCTCGCCAGCCGGTACGAGGTCGGCTTCACCCTCAGCCGCACCGGCCGCGCCGCCGACGCGCTGCGCGAGTACGACCGGGTCGCCCAGGGCCGGGAGCGCTCCCTCGGCGCCGAGCACCCCGAGACGCTCGCCGCCCGCCAGGAGATGGCGTACGTACTCGGCCAGCTCGGGCGGCACTTCGAGGCCCACCAGATGTACACCTCGGTGCTCGCCGTCCGTGAACGCACGGCGGGCCCCGACCACCCGGACACGCTGCGCTGCCGCCACAACCTCGCCTACAACCTCAGCCGCCTCGGCCGCCTGGAGGACTCCTACCGGCTGGCGGAACAAGTGGCGGCGGCCCGCGCGCGTGTGCTCGGCCCGACGCACCCCGACACCCTGGTGACGCGGTACGAAGTCGCTTACGCGCTCGGGCAGTTGGGGCGCTGGCCGGAGGCCCTGCACACGTATCGGGAAGTCGCCGACGCACGGGTGCGGGCGCTCGGCCCCGACCACCCCGACACGCTCGCCGCCCGCTATGAAGTCGGCATCAGCCTCGGCAGGCTCGGCCGCAGCGCCGAGGCCCTGAAGCTGTACCGCGACCTGATCGAGGACCGTACGCGCGTCAACGGCCCCGCGGACCCCGAGACGCTGCGGGCCCGGCACGGCCTCGGCGTGAACCTCGGCCGCCAGGGCCGCTGGGAGGAAGCCCTCGCGGAGGCCCGGGACGTGTGTGCCCTACGGGAGCGGGTCCTTGGCCCCGACCACCCCGACACCCTGGTGAGCCGTCGCGAGGTCGCCGTCTGCCTCGGCTGGCTCGGCCGCTGGTCCGACGCCCTCACCGAGTACCGCGGGGTGGCGGCCGCCCGGGAACAGGTGCTCGGCGCCGACCACCCCGACACCCTCGCCAGCCGCAACGACGAGGCGCACTGCCTGGAACAACTGGGCCGCGGCACGGAGGCGGTCGAGCTCTACCGCCGGGTGGCGGCGCTCCGTCAGCAGCGGGCTTCCGGAGGCCTCTGAGCACATCGAGGGACCGGGCAGGCGCCCCGGACAGGCGGGTCCCCAAGCGCGGGCCCGCGTGCTAGGAAGAGTCATGCCTGATCGCGATGCGTACGACGCCGTCATCGTCGGCGGTGGTCACAACGGTCTCGTCGCCGCCGCCTACCTCGCCCGCGCCGGGCGGTCCGTGCTGCTTCTGGAGCGGCTCGGCGGGACCGGGGGCGCCGCCGTGTCCAGTCGGCCCTTCGCCGGGGTCGACGCGCGGCTGTCCCGGTACTCGTACCTCGTCAGCCTCCTTCCGAAGAAGATCGTCCGGGATCTCGACCTGGACTTCAGGGTGCGGACGCGCACCATCTCCTCGTACACCCCGACCGAGCGCGCGGGCCGCCCCACCGGCCTGCTGGTCGGGGGCGGCGAGGCCCGCACCCGGCAGGCCTTCGCGCGGCTCACCGGCGACAGCCGCGAGTACGAAGCCTGGCGGAACTTCTACGCCATGACCGGGCAGGTCGCCCGCCGCGTCTTCCCCACGCTCACCGAGCCCCTGCCCAGCCGCGACGAACTGCGCGACCGCGTCGACGACGCCACCGCCTGGCGCACCCTCTTCGAGGAGCCCATCGGCACGGCGATCGAGGAGCGCTTCGCCGACGACCTCGTACGCGGCATCGTCCTCACCGACGGCCTCATCGGCACCTTCGCCGACGCCCACGACCCGGCCCTGCGGCAGAACCGCTGCTTCCTCTACCACGTCATCGGCGGCGGCACCGGCGACTGGAACGTGCCCGTCGGCGGCATGGGCGCCCTCACCGGCGCCCTCGCCGACTCCGCTCGCATCGCGGGCGCACGGCTGCGCACGGGGTGCGAGGTGACGCGGATCGACACCGACGGGCGGCGCGGCGAGGTCACCTACCGGGAGGGCGACAGCGGCGAGCGGACCGTCGCCGCGCGCCACGTCCTCGTCAACGCCTCCCCGCAGGCCCTCGCCGCCCTCCTCGGCGAGGAGCCGCCCGCGCCCGCCGAAGGCGCCCAGTTCAAGGTCAACATGCTGCTCAAGCGGCTGCCGAGGCTGCGCGACACCTCCGTCGACCCACGGGACGCCTTCGCGGGGACCTTCCACATCGCCGAGGGGTACGAGGAGTTGGCGACGGCGTACGCCCAGGCCGCGGGCGGCGCCACGCCCGCGGTGCCGCCCTCCGAGATCTACTGCCACTCGCTCACCGACCCGACGATCCTCGCCCCCGACCTGGTCGAGCGCGGCTACCAGACCCTCACCCTCTTCGGCCTGCACACACCCGCCCGGCTCTTCGCACGGGACAACGACGCCGTACGCGCCGACCTCCTGAGGACGACGCTCGCCCAGCTCGACGCGCACCTCGCCGAGCCGATCGCCGACTGCCTCGCGCTGGACGCAGAGGGCCGCCCCTGCGTCGAGGCGAAGACCCCGCTCGACCTGGAACGGGACCTGCGGCTGCCCGGCGGCCACATCTTCCACGGCGACCTCGCCTTCCCCTATGCGGATGAGGGGAGCGGGCGTTGGGGCGTGGCGACCCGGCACGCGAACGTGCTGCTGTGCGGGGCGGGCGCCGTGCGCGGCGGAGGCGTCAGCGGCATCCCGGGGCACAACGCCGCCATGGCCGCTCTGGGCGAATAGCCGCTGGTGTACGGTCGGACGTCGATCACCGGCGCGAGCGACGAAAGGGGTGCCGCACGATGGCTTCCCGCCGAGGGGACCGAGGGGACGGCACGCCGACCTTCATCGAACAGGCCCGCCGCGGTCAGCTCATCGAGTGCACGATCGACCTGATCTCCTCCAAGGGCTACCCGGCGACGTCGCTCGCGGCGATCGCCGAGCGGGCGGGCCTGTCCAAGGCCGCGGTCCTCTACCACTTCGCGTCCAAGGACAACCTCGCCCGGGCCACCCTCGCGTACGTCGTCGAACGGTTCACCGCGTATGTGGACGAGAAGGTGGCCGCCGCGCCGGACCCGCGCGCGGCCGTCGTCGCCTACGTGCGGGCGATGATCGGCTACCAGCGGGACAACCGCCGTCACGTGCGCGTGATCACCGAGATGCTCCTCGACGACGCCGACGGCACCCGGCTCAAGAACCCCGGCGGCCATGACACGGCGGGCCGCTGGAACGCCCTCGCCGATCTCCTCGCCGCCGGTCAACGGGCGGGCGTGCTGCGGGAGTTCGACCCGCCGACGGTCGCCCTCGCCATCGGCGGCGCGATCGACGGGGTGGTCGCGCACTGGCTCGTCCACCCCGGCCTGGACCTGGACGCGGCGGCGGACGAACTGGAGAGGTTCACGCTGTACGCCATCGAGAGCCGCGACTGAACCTATCGGCCCGGCCAGCGCAGGAACCGTCGCTGGCCGTCCAGGAACCCGTCGGCGAAGAGCGCGCGAGGGGCGAAGAGCGCGGTGAGCGTGGTCCTCGTGCCGGACCGCTCGACGGACCGTTTGACCAGGGAGTGGGCCGCGTCCGGGTAATGCTCGACCGTCAGGGAGCCATGGCCCGCCAGCACCTTGCGGTAGACGCGTTCCGTGTCGGCGGTGTCCACGTTGAGGTCGTGCCCCGCGAGGACCAGCAGTACCGGTATGCCGCGCAGGGCCCGCAGATCCTCCGTGGCGTCCGCGCGGTAATTGCGGGAGATGAAGCCCCAGCGCGCGGCCGTCATGCCGCCGGCGTCACCGCCCCGCGCCCGCACGTACTCCTGGAAGGTCGCGCGGCGCCGCAGGAGCCGCCGGGTGGCGTCGCTCTCGGCCACCTCGGCGTCCACGCGGCTGCGGGACGCGCCGTCGGCCCGCAGTTGTGCGAGGAGGTGGTAGCGGCCCTGCCTGAGCCAGTTGACCGCGGGCGAGACGGCGACGACGAAGCTCACCGGTGTCTTCGCCGCGACCTTCGGCAGGACCCAGCCCGCCTGGCTGGCACCCCACAGTCCGATCCGCCGACCGTCGATGTCCGGCCGGGCGCGGGCCCACGCGATGGCGGCGGCCGCCTCGTCGGCCCGGTCGGCCATGGACTGCCCGAGCCAGTCGCCGGGAGCGCCCGCGACGCCGGGCTTGTGCCAGGAGAGGGAGGCGTATCCGGCCCGTGCGTTCGCCTCCCACATGGGCTTGTAGCCGTCCTCGTGGGTGGCGTCGACCGGCCCGTCGCCGTGGATGTACACGACGAGGCCGTGACGCGCGCGGCCGTCTCTGGGAGTGGTGAGCACGCCGTGCAGGGTGTGGCCACCCTGACGGATCGTCACCCGGCGCTCGTCCATGGCGTAGGAGTTCTGCCACACCACCACACCACCGAGCCCCGCGGTGAGGGCCAGGACGGTGACGAGCGACCACAGGGCGATGCGGAGTCTTCGCCGGTGGGGCTTGATCGATGGGCGCACGGGGCTTACCTCCGGGATGAGGGGCGACGGGACGACGGAAACTATCACTGTTCCCACGGTCGTACTAGAAGTGATAGTTTTGGATCCCGGCGGCGGCGCGCGTCGTGGGTGGCAGCGGGAGAGGGGTGGCGTCATGGAAGCCGACGCGGTGGACAGGAGCGGGCGCGCGGGGCCGGGTGGGGGCAGTGGATCCATCACGGTCCGGCGGGGCGTCCCGGCGGGCGCCGAACCGCGCGCGGCGGAGCTGTACTGGGAGGCCTTCGGCCGCAAACTCGGTCCGGCGCTGAACCCTCCGGAGAAGGCGGTGCCCTTCATCGCCGCCCACCTCGACCCCGATCGCGCGGTGTGCGCCCTGCTCGGCGGACGGCTCGTCGGCCTCGCCGGCTACCAGCTCGAAGGGCGCTCCCTCACCGGAGGCTCGGCCGGCGCCGTGCTGCGCGCGTACGGTCGCGTACGGGGCCTGCCCCGGCTCCTGCTCCTCGCCCTCTTCGAGCGACGCCCGGCCCCCGGTCAGCTCGTGATGGACGGCATCGCCGTGGACGCGCGGATGCGGGGCCGCGGGGTGGGCAGCCTGCTCCTCGACGAAGTGGCCGCCCTGGCGGCGGAGGCCGGCTGCCGGGAGATCAGACTGGACGTGATCGACACCAACCCGCGCGCCAGAGCCCTGTACGAGCGCCGCGGCTTCACGGCCGTACGGACCGAACGCACGCCCTACCTGCGCGGGCTGCTCGGCTTCGGGGCGGTGACCACCATGCGCCGCGCCCTCGGAGCGGGCGAAGCGGCGCGAGGGACGAGAGGAACCACGGAGCAGTGAGCGCCGAGAAGGACCGGGTCGAGGTCCCCACACGCATGCTCGTGCACGCGCTGATCCGCGAGGACGGCACCGTCGCCGCCGACGAGCTGTACGCCGTCGCCAACACCCTCGGCATGAGCGACCAGCAGGTCAGGCTCTGCGTCAAACGCCTGGTCACGGAGGGCCGGTTCACGCACGAGGGCCGCGGCCGCAAGGCGGAGCTGCGGGCGACCGCGGACACCGTGCGCGCCCTCGCCCCGAACGCCGACTTCCTGCGGCACGCCTTCCGGCAGGACGCCGGGAACGCACCCTGGGACGGCGTCTGGCACCTGGCCGCCTTCGCGGTCCCCGAATCCGCGCGCACGGCGAGGGACACCCTGCGCGAGACGCTCGTCCACCTCGGCGGCTCCCCGCTCCAAGGCGGGCTGTACGTCTGCGCCAACGCCTGGGAGCCGTACGTCGAGGACGCGGCCCGCCGCATGGAGGTGCACGACGCGCTCACCCTCCTCACCACGACGAACCTGTGCAGGGGCACCACACGTGACCCCGTCGAACTGGCCCGCGACCTCTGGCCCCTGCCGGAGATCGCCGATCGCTACCACCGCCTCACCCGGGTCGCCCGCCCGTGCCTGAAGCGGCTCACGGGCTCCGCCGCGCTCGCCCCGGCCGAACTCCTCACCATCGCCATCGAGTTGGCCGCCGAGCTCAGCCGCGCCATGGAACCCGATCCGCTCCTGCCGCCCGAACTGCTGCCCCGCCCCTGGCCCGGCACGCAGGCCAGGGAGCTGGTCGCCCGGTGCTGGGCGGCCCTGCGCGCCCGGGAGGAGGGCGGCTCCCGGCCGGCCGTCTTCCGCCTCTACGCCGACCTCACGCGGGAGGAGGCGGACCGGGTCACCGGCTGAGCGCGCGCCGGGCGAACTCCGGCGCGTGCTCCGGACGTACGCCCACGCCGCCGAGGTACCCCGCGACCGTCCGCAGCGGGGGCACCCGGCGCAGCATCCGCAGCGGCACCGGAAGCCGGTCGCCGCGCAGCGTTCCCGCCAGCGCCGGTCGCAGCAGCATCTCGTGCTCGGCGAGCTGCTGCTTCTGCGTCACCACCGTCGGGAACAGGCGCCGCTTCTGCACCCGCGCCAGATCGTGTACGCCGACCCGGCCCCGCCGCAGCGGCCCGGCGAGGATGCGAGCCGCGGCGACGGCGTCCTGCACGGCGAGGTTGACGCCGACGCCGCCGACCGGCGACATGGTGTGCGCGGCGTCGCCGATGCAGAGCAGGCCCGCCGTGTACCAGCGGGGCAGGCGGCCCATGGTGACCTCCAGGAGCTTCACGTCGTCCCAGGAGCGGATCCCCGCCGTCGTGGTGCGGTCCCAGCCGAGCAGCGCACCCAGCCGGTCGCGGAACCAGTCGATTCCATGGGCCCGCAGCTCGGCGTCGGTGCCCTTCTCGATGAGGTAGGAGGTCTGGTAGTACTCCCCGCGGTCCATGGTGGCGGCGATCTGGCCGTCGCGGACGGAGAGGAAGACGCGGCCGCTCTTGGTCGCGTCGGGCGGCGCGGGCACGCCGACCTGCCAGACGTCGATCGGCACGTCGTACGCGACCGGGGTGAGCCCTGCGGCGGCGCGGACCAGGGAGTGGCGGCCGTCGCAGGCCACGGTCAGATCGGCGGTGAGCTCGCTGGACGTGCCGTCGTCGCTGCGGTACCGCACACCGGTGACCTTGCCCGAGGCGTCGGTGAGCAGACCGGTCGCCGTCGTCCGCATCCGCAGCGTGAACGACGGCTCGGTGGCGGCCTCGCCCGCCAGCAGATCGAGGAAGTCCCACTGCGGGACCATCGCGATGTACTTGTGCCGGCCGGGAATGTGCCGCAGGTCCCCGGCGACGACCGTCGTGTCGTCGATGCGCATCCGCATCTCCCGGAGCTTGCGGGAGGGAAGGCGGGCGAAGCGCTCCCCGAGGCCGAGTTCGTCGAGCAGGCGCAGGGTCGACGGATGCACGGTGTCACCGCGGAAGTCCCGCAGGAAGTCGCCGTGTTTCTCCAGGACCGTCACCTGGATCCCCGCCCGGGCCAGCAGCAGACCGAGCATCAGACCGGCCGGGCCGCCGCCCACCACACAGCACGTCGTGCGTTCCATGTCGCTGTCCTTCCTCCGTTGATGCGGCCACCCTAACCGATCGGTCAGGAAGCTGACCAAGCGGTCAGGAATCCGACTGCACGGTCAGCCATTGGTCGCGAAAGAACCTGACACTGCATCAGAAAATCTCTTCCCTCGTCCGGGGCGCTGCGGCATCCTGCGGCCATGCAGACGGAGTTGAGCAAGAGACTGGGAGCCGAGCACGCCATCTTCGGTTTCACGCCCTTCCCCGCGGTGGCCGCCGCCATCAGCAGGGCGGGCGGGTTCGGGGTGCTCGGCGCGGTCCGCTACACGGCGCCGGACGAACTGGCCAGGGACCTCGACTGGATGCAGGAGCACGTCGACGGCCGGCCCTACGGCCTCGACGTCGTCATGCCCGCCAAGAAGGTCGAAGGCGTCACGGAGGCCGACGTCGAGGCGATGATCCCCGAAGGGCACCGGCAGTTCGTCGAGGACACCCTCGCCAAGCACGGAGTGCCCGAACTCGCCGAGGGCGAGGCGTCCGGCTGGCGCATCACAGGCTGGATGGAGCAGGTCGCCCGCGACCAGCTCGACGTCGCCTTCGACTACCCGATCGGACTCCTCGCCAACGCGCTCGGCTCACCCCCGGCCGACGTGATCGAGCGCGCCCACGCCCGGGGCGTCCTCGTCGCCGCCCTCGCCGGCAGCGCCCGCCACGCCCGCAAACACGCGGACGCCGGCATCGACGTCGTCGTGGCCCAGGGGTACGAGGCGGGCGGCCACACCGGCGAGATCGCCTCCATGGTGCTCACCCCCGAAGCCGTCGAGGCGGTCGCGCCGCTGCCGGTCCTCGCCGCCGGCGGCATCGGCAGCGGCGAGCAGATCGCGGCCGCGCTCGCGCTCGGCGCGCAGGGCGTCTGGCTCGGCTCCCTGTGGCTCACCACCACCGAGGCCGACCTGCACTCGCCCGCCCTCACCCGGAAACTGCTGGCCGCGGGCTCCGGGGACACGGTCCGCTCCCGCGCCCTGACCGGCAAACCGGCACGGCAGCTGCGTACGCGGTGGACCGACGCCTGGGACGACCCGCAGGGCCCGGGGCCGCTGCCGATGCCGCTCCAAGGGCTCCTCGTCGCCGAGGCCGTGTCCCGCATCCAGAAGTACGAGGTACAGGAGCTGCTCGGCACCCCGGTCGGACAGATCGTCGGCCGGATGAACAGCGAACGCAGCGTCCAGGCCGTCTTCGACGATCTGACCCGCGGCTTCGAACGGGCCCTCGACCGGGTCAACCGCATCGCGGGAAGGGGCGGTCAGTCGTGAGCACACCTCCCAATGGGTTCTGGGCGCAAGCCCACGCCGACCCCGGCCGTACCGTCCTGGTCGCCCCCGACGGCGCCGAGTGGACGGCCGGCCGACTGCACGGTGGCGTCAACCAGTTGGTGCACGGGCTGCGGGCGGCGGGCCTGGAGCGCGGTGACGCGTTCGCCGTCGTGCTGCCCAACGGCGTGGAGTTCTTCACCGCGTACCTGGCCGCCGCCCAGGCCGGGTTCTACCTCGTCCCCGTCAACCACCACCTGGTCGGCCCCGAGATCGCCTGGATCGTCGCCGACTCCGGGGCCAAGGTGCTCATCGCGCACGAGAGGTTCGCCGACGCGGCCGTCGCCGCGGCCGACGAGGCGGGCCTGCCGGCGACCCACCGCTACGCCGTCGGACACGTGCCCGGCTTCCGTCCCTACGCCCAACTCCTCGACGGTCAGCCAAAGTCCGCACCCGCCGACCGCACCCTCGGCTGGGTCATGAACTACACCTCCGGCACCACGGGCCGCCCACGCGGCATCCGCCGCCCCCTGTCCGGCAAGCTGCCCGAGGAGTCCTACCTCGGCGGCTTCCTCGGCATCTTCGGCATCAAGCCCTTCGACGGGAACGTCCACCTGGTCTGCTCACCGCTCTACCACACCGCCGTGCTCCAATTCGCGGGCGCCGCCCTGCACATCGGCCACCGGCTGGTCGTGATGGACAAGTGGACACCCGAGGAGATGCTCCGCCTCATCGACGCGCACCGCTGCACGCACACCCACATGGTGCCGACCCAGTTCCACCGCCTGCTCGCCCTGCCCGAGGCGACGAAGGCCGCGTACGACGTGTCCTCCATGCGGCACGCCATCCACGGCGCCGCTCCCTGCCCCGATCATGTGAAGCGGGCGATGATCGGCTGGTGGGGCGAGTGCGTCGAGGAGTACTACGCGGCCAGTGAGGGCGGCGGCGCCTTCGCCACCGCGCAGGACTGGCTGAAGAAGCCCGGCACGGTCGGAAAGGCGTGGCCCATCAGCGAGTTGGCGATCTTCGACGACGACGGGAACAAGCTGCTCCCCGGTGAGCTGGGCACCGTCTACATGAAGATGTCCACCGGCGGATTCTCGTACCACAAGGACGAGACGAAGACGAAGAGGAACCGCATCGGCGACTTCTTCACCGTCGGGGACCTCGGGCTCCTCGACGAGGACGGCTATCTCTTCCTGCGCGACCGCAAGATCGACATGATCATCTCGGGCGGGGTGAACATCTACCCCGCGGAGATCGAATCGGCGCTGCTGACCCACCCGGCGGTCGCCGACGCCGCGGCCTTCGGGATCCCGCACGACGACTGGGGCGAGGAGGTCAAGGCCGTCGTCGAGGTCGCCGAGGGCAGGGCCGCCGACGCCGCGCTCGCCGCCGAGATCCTCGCCCACTGCGAGCACCGGCTCGCCGCCTACAAACGCCCCAAGAGCGTCGACTTCATCGGGACGATGCCCCGCGACCCCAATGGCAAGCTGTACAAACGGCGGCTGCGCGACCCCTACTGGGAAGGGCGCGAGCGCCCCGTGTGAGCGGAGGCGGGCCGGGCCCCCGAGAGCCCGGTCCGCGACCTCAGCGGCGCTCGCGCACCCGCACCACCTTCAGCGCGGGATCGCGGTGGATGTCCTTCTCGCAGAAGCGTGACGTCACCCACCGCTCCTTCGCGTACAGCCGCGTCTGATCGCTGTAGTGGGGAGAGTTCGGGTCGGAGGACTGCGCGTACGTCAGCAGCGTCCGGGCCTTCGGGCAGCGGCTCTCACCCCAGCCGACCGCCTGAATGTGGCTCGAACCGTGCGCGACCTCGGTGTAACCGCCCTCCGCGTCCCAGACGGCCTCGATCTTGTTCCAGACGCCCAGGGACTCCGTGCCGCCGTGGACCGGCAGGCGCTTGCCGCCGCGTAGGACGTACTGGTGCTCGCCCAGCGGCGCGTCCAGGGCGATCCCGGCCCGCTCCAGCTCGGCCACCGCGTCGGCCAGCGCGGCCGTGAAGCCCGGCGCCGAGGTGTCCAGGGTGTGCGGGGTGCGCACCGGGTCGGCCGCCGAGAACGGCACCTTCCACAACCGCTCCTTCGGCACGGTCACCGTCAGCGTGCGCCAGAAGCGGTCGAAGAGGAGCGCGCCACGGCTGCCGGTGTCCATCCGGTGGTCCCAGCGCGCCAGCACCTCGCAGGCCTCGCGCACGTCGACGGCCTTGCCGTCAGTGCCCCACGCGGTGCCGCCGGGCAGGGCGGCGCAGGCCTTCGCCGTGTCGTCGGCCGCGAGGTCGGCCGCGGGCACCCGGTTCGCGAACTGCTGACGCCGGAGGTCCTCGACCGTCAGACCGCCCTTCTCCGCCATCCCGGCGACGTCCTCCACCCCGCCGCGGGTGCGCAGCGAACGCTGCGTGCCGATGGTGCCGAAGATCCGCTCGTAGCCGGTGATCGGCCGGTCGGCGTTGCTCAGCCAGGCGCTGTCGTTGGAGTTCACCACGTACGGGGCGTCCTTCAGCGTCGGCATCCTGGACGGCCCGAAGACGCCGGGCTGCACCGCGTCCTTGTCGGAGCCGAGCGCGCACGCGCCCCGCGAGCCGTCGAGCACGGCCACACCCGACGCCGGATAGGTGACCTTGCCGAGGGCGGTGCTGCAGCGCTCCGCGAGGTCGTCCGTGATGCGGGGGAGCACCTGCGACTGGGTGAGCAGCGAGTGACCGCGCCGGTCCGCCGCGACGGTGTTGACCCAGGGCAGCCCCTGCGTGTCGCGCAGCGACTTGAGCACGCCGGCCGTGGAACGGGCCTTGCCGAAACCGAGGTTGGTGTCGCTGCCGCGCAGGTTCACGGCGTTGGGGTCGTTCAGCGCGTACGCCGTGGTGGCGGACCAGGGCAGGGGCAGCTGCGGGCCGAGGCCGGTGACGACGGGGCCGTAGCGGGTCCACCACTGGGTGCGGGTGACCGGGGCGCCGTCCTTCACCGGCACCGTGACGGTCCGCTTCGTCATCTTGTGCGGCTTGCCGTCCACCAGGTAGTTGGTCGGGTCGGCCGGGTCCAGCGTGAGCTGGTGCAGGTTGAGGGTGACGCCGGTGGCGACGGTGTGGCTCCACGCGACGTCGCCGTTGAAGCCGATGTTGACCACGCTGGTGCCGAGCAATGAGCCGCCGGAGACGTTCAGTTCACCCGGGATGGTCTGCTGCGACTGCCAGAAGCGGCGCCCGCCCTGCCAGGGGTAGTGCGGGTTGCCGAGCAGCAGGCCCCTGCCGTTCGCGGTGGTCTTGCCGTGGAACGCGACGGCGTTGGACCCCATGTCGGCGTCCTGCGCGGAGAACAGCTCCCGGGCTGCCTCGGCCGTCTTGCGCGGATCGGCCGCACGGTTCCGGTCCCGGCCCGTGGCGCCCGGTGGCCGGGCCGCCGTGATGCCGTCGATGCCGCGCCCCTGCCCGCCGAGCACCTGCAGGGCGAAGCCCTGCCGCGCCACGTCCAGGGCGGTGATCGGGCGGACCCAGGCGGCCTTGGCGCAGGCCGGGTCCGTGATGCGGTTCTGCTTCAGCCAGGCGTTGTAGCCCGCGGCGAAGCCGCGCATCAGCTCCTTCACCTGACGGCTGGGTCCCGCCGGGGCGGGCCGGTCCAGGAGCTTCTCGACGGTGCGCGCGTCGCGTACGCCACGGAAGTACAGATCACTGCCGAGGTTCGTGGACGCCGACGACAGGGCGGAGCCGGGCGAGGCGTCGGGCCCGAAGTGACGGGAGCGTTCACCGCGTACGGTCAGATAGCCGTCGGCGAGCGTGCACACCTGGTCGGCGGCCTGCGCCCAGCCGGTGCCGAAGCCGAGGTTCGCGTAGTCCTTGGCCAGGATGTGCGGGATGCCGTACTGCGTGTAGCGGACGGTGGCGTGCAGACCGCCGCCCGAGGGCCCGGCGTCGCGCGCGCGGCCGCCGCGCTACGGCAGCAGGGCCGCGGCGGTCAGCAGGGTGACCGCGGCGGCGGCCAGTCGTCTCGTACGGGTACGCATGGTGCCTCCCAACTGCGCTGAGGGAAGGAGCGGTTGAGCGTACCAAGCGGTATGTCATCTGTGTCGTCCCTTGACCGGGCCGCCCAGGGGACCCAGGATCACGCCATGACGGGTGCACGTGACAACACGGTCGACGCGGTCCTCCGCCGCAGTGCCCGCCGCACACCGCGGCGCACGGCGCTCCGCTACGGCGAGCGGTCCTGGACGTATGAGGAACTCGACGACGCCGTCTCGCGCGCGGCCCGGGTCCTGCGCGACCACGGTCTCGCCCCCGGCGACCGGGTCGGCGCCTACGCCCACAACTCCGACGCCTATCTGATCGGCTTCCTCGCCTGCGCACGGGCGGGCCTCGTCCATGTGCCGGTCAACCAGAACCTGACCGGCGACGACCTCGCGTACATCGTCCGCCAGTCGGGCAGCTCACTCGTCCTCGCCGACCCCGGGCTCGCCGGCCGCCTCCCCGCCGGGGTGGCGGCCCTGCCCCTGCGCGACACGGACGACTCGCTGCTCACCCGGCTCGCCACGTCGGGGGCGTACGAGGGCGAGGGTCCCCGCGGCGACGATCTGGCGCAGCTGCTCTACACCTCGGGCACGACCGCGCAGCCGAAGGGCGCGATGATGTCGCACCGCGCCCTCGTCCACGAGTACGCGAGCGCGATCACCGCCCTTGACCTCAAGGAGAGCGACAAGCCCCTGCACTCGCTGCCGCTCTACCACTCGGCGCAGATGCACGTCTTCCTCCTGCCGTACCTGGCGGTCGGGGCCGAGAACACGATCCTCGACGCGCCCGACGCCGAGCGGATCTTCGACCTCGTCGAGGCGGGGCGCGCCGACAGTCTCTTCGCGCCGCCCACCGTCTGGATCGGCCTCTCCCACCACCCCGGCTTCGCCTCCCGCGACCTGACCGCCCTGCGCAAGGCGTACTACGGCGCGTCGATCATGCCGGTGCCGGTCCTGGAGCGGCTGCGGTCCCGGCTGCCGGGGCTCGGCTTCTACAACTGCTTCGGGCAGAGCGAGATCGGGCCGCTCGCCACCGTCCTCGGGCCCGACGAGCACGAGGGCCGCATGGACTCCTGCGGGAGGCCCGTCCTGTTCGTCGAGGCGCGCGTCGTCGACGAACAGGGGCGCGAGGTGCCGGACGGCACGCGCGGTGAAGTCGTCTACCGCTCACCGCAGTTGTGCGACGGTTACTGGGACAAGCCCGAGGAGAGCGCGGAGGCGTTCCGCGACGGCTGGTTCCACTCCGGGGACCTCGCCGTCCGCGACGCCGACGGCTACTTCACCGTCGTCGACCGCGTCAAGGACGTCATCAACTCCGGTGGCGTACTGGTCGCCTCACGCCAGGTCGAGGACGTGCTGTACGCGCACACGGGCGTCGCGGAGGCCGCGGTGATCGGACTGCCGGACGACCGCTGGATCGAGGCGGTCACCGCGGTCGTCGTCCGCAAGGACGAACAGCTCACAGAGGCCGCGCTCATCGCCCACGCACGCGAGCACCTCGCCCACTTCAAGGCACCGAAAAGGGTCCTCTTCGTGGACGAGCTGCCACGCAACGCGAGCGGAAAGATCCTCAAGCGGGAGCTGCGGGACCGCTTCGGCACGCCCTGAACGCCCTCACCCCGTACGTCGGCTCATGGTCACCCCGTACGCAGGTCCACGATCCGCTTGAACTTGCCCACCGAGCGCTCGATCGTCTCCGGGTCCACGATGTCCACGCCCACCGAGACGCCGATGCCGTCCTTCACCGCCGCCGCGATCTCCCGGGCCGCCGCCTCCCGCCGCTCGGGCTGGGTGTCCGCGCGTGCCTCCGCCCGGACGGTGAGGGCGTCCATGCGGCCCTCGCGGGTCAGGCGCAGCTGGAAGTGCGGGGCGACGCCCGCCGTGCGCAGGACGATCTCCTCGATCTGCGTCGGGAAGAGGTTGACGCCCCGCAGGATCACCATGTCGTCGCTGCGGCCGGTCACCTTCTCCATGCGCCGGAAGGTGCGGGCCGTGCCGGGCAGCAGGCGCGTCAAGTCCCTTGTCCGGTAACGGATCACGGGCATCGCCTCCTTGGTGAGCGACGTGAACACCAGCTCCCCGCGTTCGCCGTCCGGCAGCACCTCACCCGTGATCGGGTCCACGACCTCCGGATAGAAGTGGTCCTCCCAGATGTGCAGCCCGTCCTTGGTCTCCACGCACTCCTGGGCGACACCCGGGCCGATCACCTCCGAGAGCCCGTATATGTCGACCGCGTCGATCGCGAAGCGCTCCTCGATCTCGCGCCGCATCTCCTCCGTCCACGGCTCCGCGCCGAAGACGCCGACCCGCAGGGACGTCGTGCGCGGATCCACGCCCTGCCGCTCGAACTCCTCCAGGAGCGTGAGCATGTACGACGGGGTCACCATGATGATCTCGGGGCGGAAGTCCTGGATCAGCCGCACCTGACGCGCCGTCATTCCGCCGGACGCGGGGATCACCGTGCAGCCGAGCCGCTCGGCGCCGTAGTGGGCGCCGAGGCCGCCGGTGAACAGGCCGTATCCGTACGCCACATGCACCTTGTCGCCCGGCCTGCCGCCCGCGGCGCGGATCGACCGCGCCACCACGTCCGCCCACATGGACAGATCACGCTCGGTGTATCCGACGACCGTGGGGAGCCCGGTCGTGCCGCTGGAGGCGTGCAGCCGACGTACTTCGGACTGCTCGACCGCGAACATGCCGAACGGGTAGTTGGCCCGCAGGTCGTCCTTGGCGGTGAACGGGAAGCGCGCCAGGTCGGCGAGCGAGCGGCAGTCGTCGGGGCGCAGGCCCGCCTTGTCGAACGCCGCCCGGTAGAACGGGACGTTCTCGTACGCGTGCAGCAGGGTGTCCTGGAGGCGTTCCAGCTGGAGCGCCCCGAGCTCGCGGGGACCGAGCCGTTCCCCGGCGTCCAGCTGCGGCGGCATCCGCGTCATAAGGAGTTCTCCCGTCCCGAACGGGCGACCGATCATTCGGTCGTCGATCTTCCGTCGAGGTCAGTAATCCAGGCCCGGCGGTGGGCGTCAAGGGACCGCGCGCACCCGCTTCGAGCCGCGAAGGCCGGTCCGCGCCGGGTCCGTGGCGCATTGCCCGGGGCCGACCCGGGGTGTGATGATCACGCCCATGCCGACATTCAGCGCGTACGACGGGACGGAGCTCGCCTACCACGAGAAGGGGGAGGGCGCACCGCTGCTCTGTGTGCCGGGCGGCCCCATGCGTGCCTCCGCCTACCTCGGCGACCTCGGGGGTCTCGCCGCGCACCGTCGCCTGATCCTGCTCGACCTGTGCGGCACCGGCGACTCCGCGGTGCCGGACGACCCGGCGAGCTACCGCTGCGACCGGCTGGTCGACGACGTCGAGGCGTTGCGGGAGCACCTGGGGCTCGACCAGGTCGACCTGCTCGGGCACTCGGCATCGGGCAACATCGCCACGCTGTACGCGGCCCGCCACCCGAAGCGGATCCGCACGCTCGTCCTCATCACCCCGGCCACCCACTCCGTCGGCCTCACCGTCACCGGACAGGATCTCCGCGAGGCGGCGGCACTGCGCGCGGGCGAGCCCTGGTACCCGGCCGCCGAGGCCGCGCTGAAGGAGATCGAGGCCGGGCGCGACCCCGCGGAGGTGGGCGACGACCTCGCGCCCCTCGCCTACGGACGCTGGGACTCCACGGCGCAGGCGCACCGCGCGGCGAGCGCCACGGAGAAGAACGCGCGGGCGGCCGCCGCCTTCTACGGCGAGGGCGCCTTCGACCCGCCCGCGACCCGAGCGGCCCTGGCCGCCGTGGCGGCTCCGGTGCTCGTCCTCGCGGGGGAGTGGGACGGCGGCCCGAACCCCGCGCACGCCGAGGAGTTCGCGGGCCTCTTCCCCCACGGCATACGCCAAGTGCAGCCGCGCGGCGGGCACTTCCCGTGGCTGGACGACCCGGAGTGGTTCACGCGGCGGGTGGCGGGGTTCCTGGCGCAGGATTAGGGGCGGTGGCTCGGCCTCGCGGACACGGCCGGGCGGCGCCCACGTCGCCGAACAAGGACACCGTCTCCGACCAGAGTCGACCCTGCGTCTGCTCGCAGCGCCCGGGCACGCGTCGCACGGCGGCGGGAGCCGGGCAGGTCGCGCCCCGGGCCGGGAACCGGGCGTTCGCCAGCAACCACGCGGCCAGCCGGTCGATGTGACGGACCACCACTCCCAGCTTCGGCGTCGCGTCCTTGTCGTGCGGTACGGCGGCCGCCGGCCGGGCCCTGGCTCAGGGGTTCCGTCAGGGGCTCAGGAGTTCCGTCAGGCGTTCCAGGTCGTCGCGCACCGACTTCCTTTGCTCTTCCGTGAGACGGACCGATGTGGCCTTGTCCAGCATGTGCCGCGCTGTGGCGTCGTCATCAAGGCGGTACGCCACTTCGGCGCGCAGGAGCAGGAGTTGTGCCTCCTGGAGAGGCGTCGGCCGTTCGTCCTCCAAGGCCAGCGCCCGGTCGATGATCTTCGCGGCGCCGGCCGGGTCCTCGTGCGAGTGGGTGAAGACGGTGGCGAAGTGCAGGGCGCGCGCGAAGGTCTCCTTCGGCGCGGGCCGGTGGTGCTGGTTCTCGCTGGTCTTCTGGGCGATCCGGACGCAGTTGCCGCCCGGGTCGCTCATCAGGAACTGCCGCGTGCCGTACGACATGTCCTTGACGGGTCCGATGCGGGGCAGGCCCCGGCTCGGGATCCTGCCGTACGTGGCCTTGAGGCCGGCGCGGAACGCGGTGTGGAGGGTGTCCACGTCGTCCGTGATGACGCAGCAGCCGCTGTACGACTCGGTGGGGTCGTACCGCTTCATGCCGAAGAAGTGCAGTTCGATGGCGCCGTACTCGACCACCGCGTAGGGGTTCGGGCTCTTCTGCTGGAAGGTCACCTCGAAGCCGAGGGCGGTGTAGAAGTCGAGGACCGGTTGCAGACTCTGACAGGGGAGCATGGGGATCGTCTTCTCGACCATGCCGAGCAGTCTACTCAAAGTTGAATAGATGGCGGAGGCGAGCGGCGAACCGCTGAGTCGGCCCGCTGCCGGAAGTGACCAAGGGAAGCGATGAGAAAGTGACCAATGCAAGCGATGAGTAAGGGGAACTCTCGGTGCGACTCACCTCGGCCACAGGCCGTGTCCTCACCACCGGCGTCATGGCCGCCGCCCTGTTCGCGGGAAGCGCCGTGGCGGTCGCCGCACCCGTAGGGACCGGCGCCGGTCACGCCGCCGCATCTCAGGGGTCGTACGCCCGGCTGCACCCGCTCGCCGAGCTGTCCGCGCGGCGGCTGGCCACGGCCGACCTCGTCGCCGCCGCCAAGTACGGCACGGGCAGCCCGATCGACGACGCGGCCCGCGAGAAGCAGGTCCTGGACGCCGTGGCCCGAGCGGCGCGGGAGGCCGGCGGCGACCCCGAGGCCACCGTGCGGATCTTCCGGGATCAGATCGAGGCCAACAAAGTGGTGCAGCGGGAGCTGTTCCGGCGCTGGGACGCCGACCCATCGAAGGTGCCGCAGGCGCCGCAGGAGCGGCCCGACCTCGCCGAGGTCCGTGAGGAGATCAACCGGATCAACACGGACCTGGTGCGGGGCATCGCGGCCTCAGCGGGCGCGCGGACGGCGCCGTCCTGCGGCGGAGTTCTGACCGCCGCCACCGCGCACGTCCGGCACACGGATCGTCTCGACGCCCTCCATGCGCTCGCCCTGGGGCGGGCGTTGCGGTCCGTCTGCGCACCGTGACACCCGCTCGTAGGCGAACCGCGGCACGAAGAACTGCGTGACCGGGCCCACCGCGAGCGCGTAGAGCACGGTACCGACGCCGACGGTGCCGCCCAGCAGCCAGCCCACGACCAGCACCGCGACCTCGATGAGCGTACGGACCCGGCGCAGGGAGCGCCCCGTGGCGGCGGACAAGCCGGTCATCAGGCCATCCCTGGGGCCGGGGCCGAGGCGCGCGCCGACATAGACGGCGACGGCCAGCCCGTTCAGGAACACCCCGCCCACGAGCAGACCGACCCGGGCGGGCAGACCGAGGCCCTCGGGCAGGATCGCGAGACCAAGATCGGAGGAGACGGCCAGGACGGCGATGTTGGCGGCGGTGCCGAACGTCGGACGCTGCGCCAGCGGGATCCACGCCAGCAGGACGAGCACCCCCACGACGGCACTGATCGTGCCGAAGCTGAGCGGCGTGCGCTGCTCCAGCCCTTCGTACAGGACGCTCCAGGGGTTGACGCCCAGCGCCGCCCGGACCAGGGCCGAGAGGCTGAAGCCGTAGAGGGCGAGGCCGAGGAAGAGTTGGGGGAGGCGTCTCGACGGACGCTCGCGCAGGGGGACGTACGTGATGTTGTCCTGCGGCATGGCTGGTTGCCTCCGGGGCGTGGGCGTGGGCGTGGGCGTGGGCGTGGGTGCGGGAACGGGGAACGCGGAAGGCCGCTGCCGTGAACCAGGGCCACCGGCGCCACCCTGTGCTCTGATTGGTCCGGAAAACACGGCCAATCAGAGGAGAATGGTGTGGTCGACGCACTGGGCAGCCGACAGCTCGCCGCGCTGCTGCCCGACCCCGCAGGCGCCCGTCCCGCCTACCGCCACCTCGCCCAGGCGATCAGCGCCCTCATCCTGGACGGCCGCATCGCCCTGCACGTCAGACTGCCCGCCGAACGGGACCTGGCCGCCGCCCTCCGCACCAGCAGGACGACGGTCACGGCTGTCTACGACCTGCTGCGCGAGGGCGGTTACGCGCGCAGCCGCCAGGGGGCCGGTACCTGGACGGCCCTGCCCGAGGGCCGCGCCCCGAGCGGAGTGCGACGCCTGCTGACCACGGCCGAGGACACCGCGATCGACCTCGCGAGGGCCGCGCCCACGCTGCCGCCGGGCACGCTCGCCGACGCCCTCGCCCGCGTCACCCCGCGCCTGACCGACCACGAGGGAACTCCCGGCTACCACCCGTACGGCCTGCCCGACCTGCGCGCCGCCCTCGCCGAACGCTTCACGCGCCGTGGCCTGCCCACCGTGCCGGAACAGATCCTGGTGACCTCCGGCGCCCAGCACGCGCTCAGCCTCGTCCTGGCGCTGCTGTGCCGGCCCGGCGACCGCGTCCTGACCGAGAACCCCTCGTACCCGAACGCCCTGGAGGCCATGCGGCGCGCCCGGCTGCGCAGCGCGGCGGTCCCGGTGACCGACGACGGCTGGGACATCGAGATCGTCGAGTCGGCCTTCCGTCAGATGCCCCGACTGGCCTACCTCGTGCCCGACTTCCACAACCCGACCGGCCTCCTCATGCCCGAGGGGGAGCGGGCCCGCGTCCTGCGGGCCGCCCGGCGTTCCGGTGCCTGGCTCGTTGTTGACGAGACGCTCGCCGAACTCGCCCTCGACGTCCCCGCGCCCGCGCCCCTCGCCTCCCACGCGGCTCCCGGCGGGGCGGGCGGCCAGGTCATCACCATCGGCTCGATGAGCAAGACGCACTGGGCGGGGCTGCGCGTCGGCTGGCTGCGCGCGCCCGCGCGGCTCGTCACCGAACTGGCCGGACAGCGCGTCGCCACCGACATGGGCGGCTCCGTCCTCGACCAGCTCCTCGCCCTCGACCTCCTCGACCGGGCCGACGGCATGCCGGCGGACCGGCTGGAGCGGCTGCGCGGCCGGCGGGACGCGCTGGCAGCCGCCCTCACCGAGCAGCTGCCGCGCTGGACGTGGCGACTCCCGCCCGGCGGGCTCTCGTTCTGGGTCGACCTCGGGGAGCCGGTCGCCGCCGCGCTGGCGGAGCGGGCGCTCGACCACGGGGTGCGGATCGAGGGCGGAGGCCACTTCGCCACCGAGCCGGGCGTCTTCGAGCAGCGGCTCCGGATCCCGTACACCCTGCCCGCCGACACCCTCCGCGAGGCCGTGTGCCGTCTGGCGGCCACGCTCGCCGCGGGGCTTTCGCGGGAGGCCACCGCCCGGCGGCCGCATTGGGTGGCCTGAACGCCGCGCCTACCCTCCGGCCGCGACCGCCTTCGCCCACCGGTAGTCCGCCTTGCCGCTCGGCGAGCGCTGGATGTGGTCGGTGAAGACCACCGCGCGCGGGATCTTGTAACCGGCGAGCAGCGCGCGGCAGTGCCTCTGGACGCCCTCCAGGTCCAACGCGGGGGCGTCGGCGCGGAGTTGGACGACCGCCGCGACCCGGGAGCCCCACCGCTCGTCGGGCACCCCGGCGACCAGCGCGTCGTACACGTCCGGATGGGACTTGAGCGCCTGTTCGACCTCCTCCGGATACACCTTCTCGCCACCGGTGTTGATGCACTGCGAGCCGCGGCCGAGGACGGTGACGATGCCGTCCTCGTCGACGGTCGCCATGTCGCCGAGCAGCACCCAGCGCTCGTCGCCCTTCTGGAAGAAGGTCTCGGCGGTTTTCGCCGGGTCGTTGTAGTAGCCGAGCGGTACGTGGCCGCGCTGGGCGAGGCGGCCCGGTTCGCCCACCGGGACCGGTTCGTGGGTGGTGGGGTCCACGACCCGGGTGCGTTCGTTGACCTCCAGGCGGAAGCCCTTCTCCGGGCCCGAGTCGTCCGTGGCCTTGCCGTTGGAGCCGGATTCGGAGGAGCCGAAGTTGTTCAGGAGCAGTACGTTCGGCACCAGTTCCTGGAACTGGGCGCGCACCGTCTCCGACATGATCGCCCCGGACGAGGAGACGCTGAACAGGGACGACAGATCGGTGCCCCTGAGCGGTCCGCGCAGCGCGTCGATGAGCGGCCTGAGCATCGCGTCGCCCACCAGGGACACGCTCGACACCTTCTCCCGCTCGATGGTGCGGAGCACCTCCTCGGGCACGTACTTGCGGTGCAGGGCCACCCGCTGGCCGTAGTTGAAGGCGATGAACGACGTCAGCGTCGATGTGCCGTGCATCAGCGGGGGAGCAGGGAAGAAGGTGAGGCCGGGGCCGCCCGCCGCGACGCGCTCGGCCAGCTCCTCGGGGCGCTTCACCGGCTCGCCCGCCGGTTCGCCGCCGAAGAGCCCCGCGAAGAACAGGTCCTCCTGGCGCCACATGACGCCCTTCGGCATGCCGGTCGTGCCGCCGGTGTAGATGATGAACAGGTCGTCGGCCGAGCGCGGCCCGAATCCGCGCTCCGGCGCGCCTGCCGCCTCCGCCGCCGTGAAGGCCACCGCGTCGAACTCCGGGGCGCCGGCGGGCGGCGTCCCCACCCGTATCAGGTGCCGCAGCCGTTCCGTACGGGGCAGTGCCGCCGCGACCCGCTCGGTGAACTCGGCGTCGAAGACGAGCGCCGCGAGATCCGCGTCGCGGTAGAGGTAGACCAACTCCTCCTCGACGTAGCGGTAGTTGACGTTGACCGGGACGAGGCGGGCCTTGAGGCAGGCAAGGACCGTCTGGAGGTACTCGACGCCGTTGTACAGGTGCAGGCCGAGGTGCTCGCCGGGCTTCAGGCCGCCGTCGATCAGGTGGTGGGCGACGCGGTTGGCGGCCGCGTCCAGCTCGGCGTAGGTCAGTCGGCGCTCCGCGCCCGTGCCGGGGTGGTCGATGTAGACGAGTGCCTGGCGGTCGGGGACCACGTCGACGACCGACTCGAAAAGGTCGGCAAGGTTGTACTCCACCGCACTCCTCCTGACCCCGGTGTCCCCCGCGACGTCTCGTCCGACGTCCGGCTTGGCGGTCATCAGAGCAGAGGCACCCACAACTGGGAAGGGCTCCCGCGGGAGGAAACTGACTGAGTGTCAGAAAACTATTGAACTGGCTCCGCGCCTACTGCAACCTGTTCTACGTCCGGAGCGTCCGGTCGGCCGGACGCCGGCCGTCGATGGAGGGAGCACGGCACATGGGTGGGACGGAACATCTCTCCGTGCGGCGCGCGGGCGCCACACTGATCCTCACGCTGAACAGGCCCGAAGCGAAGAACGCGCTGTCGCTGGGGATGCTCGTGGGTCTCTACGACGGCTGGCTCGCCGCCGACGAGGACGACGAGGTCCGCTCGATCGTCCTCACGGGCGCGGGGGGCGCGTTCTGCGCGGGCATGGACCTCAAGGCCCTCGCGGGCAAGGGGATGGCGGGCGAGCAGTACCGGGACCGGCTGGCAGCCGACCCCGACCTGCACTGGAAGGCGATGCTGCGCCACCACCGCCCCCGAAAACCGGTCATCGCCGCCGTCGAGGGGTACTGCGTGGCCGGCGGCACGGAGATCCTTCAGGGCACCGACATCCGGGTCGCGGGCGAGTCCGCGACGTTCGGTCTCTTCGAGGTCCGGCGTGGGCTCTTTCCCATCGGCGGGTCGACCGTGCGGCTGCCGAGGCAGATCCCTCGTACGCATGCCCTGGAAATGCTGCTCACCGGGCGGGCCTATACGGCCACCGAGGCCGCGGCGGTCGGTCTCGTCGGGCATGTCGTGCCGGACGGCACGGCTCTGGAGAAGGCGCTTGCCATCGCCGAGCAGATCAACGCGTGTGGGCCGCTGGCGGTGGAGGCGGTCAAGGCGTCGGTGTACGAGGCTGCCGAGATGACGGAGGCGGAGGGGCTGGCGGCCGAGTTGAAGCGGGGGTGGCCGGTCTTTGACACGGCCGACGCCAAGGAGGGGGCCAGGGCGTTCGTGGAGAAGCGGGTGCCGGTGTTTCGGCGGGCCTAGGTCGTGTCTTGGCCGCGGGTTGGTTGTGGCTGGTCGCGCAGTTCCCCGCGCCCGTGGGGGGCGGGGGGCTTGGGTGAATGTGTGTTCTTTCGGTTCTGGATGAAATGGAGTTCCGTCGATGGCATCCGTTCCCGCGCCGGAGGTGCTGCGTGCGCCTCTGGTCGTCGAGTTTCCCTTCACCCGTTCCCTCGGGCCCGTGCAGAGCGCCTTTCTCACCGGGCTGCGGGAGCGCACCGTCCTCGGGGTGAAAACCCATGACGGTCGCACTCTCGTACCCCCCGTGGAATACGACCCCGTGACCGCCGAGGAGATACGTGACCTCGTCGAGGTCGCCGCCACGGGGACCGTCACCACCTGGGCCTGGAACCACGAGCCGCGCCGCGGCCAGCCCCTCGGCACCCCCTTCGCCTGGGTCCTGGTCGAGCTGGACGGCGCCGACACCGCCCTGCTCCACGCCCTCGACGCACCCGGCCCGGACGCCGTGCGCACCGGCATGCGCGTCCGGATCCGCTGGGCCGCCGAGCGCGTCGGCGCCATCACGGACATCGCCTGCTTCGAGCCGTACGACGGGGCTCGCGACGAGCGGCGGCCAGAGCCTCACGCGGGCGAGTTCGACGAGCCCGTCACCGGCATCGTCGCGGCCGCGCGGCTCGACTACACCTACTCGCCCGGCCGCGCCCAGTCCGCCTACATCCACGCACTCTCCGAGCGGAAGACCGTCGGCGAACGCTGCCCGTCCTGCCGCAAGGTCTACGTCCCGCCCCGGGGCGCCTGCCCCACCTGCGGCGTCGGCACGGCGGAGCGGGTGGAGGTCGGGCCGCGCGGCACCGTCACGACGTACTGCATCGTCAACATCAAGGCGAAGAACGCAATGAATGACGCCATCGAAGTCCCCTACGTCTACGCGCACATCGCCCTCGACGGCGCCGACCTCGCACTGCACGCCCGCATAGCCGGGATCCCCTACGACGAGGTCCGCATGGGCCTGCGCGTCGAACCGGTGTGGACCGACGGCGGCCGCTACCCCGACCACTACCGGCCCACGGGCGAACCCGACGCCGACTACGACACGTACAAGGAGCTGGTCTAGATGGCGCCCCGCGAACCGTCCGCGCCACAGCCCGCGTCACAGTTCGCCTCACAGTCCGCGCGAGCGTCCGTGATGCGGCCCGTCCGAGACGTCGCCGTCGTGGCCTTCGGTCAGACCGACCATCTGCGCTCCACCGACGAGCTCTCCGAGGTGGAGATGCTCATGCCGGTCCTGCACGAGGTCCTCGCCGCCACCGGCCTGCGGACCAGTGACATCGGATTCACCTGCTCCGGCTCCTCGGACTACCTCGCGGGCCGCGCCTTCTCCTTCACCATGGCACTCGACGGGGTCGGGGCCTGGCCCCCGATCTCCGAGTCGCACGTCGAGATGGACGGCGCCTGGGCGCTCTACGAGGCGTGGACGAAGCTCCAGACCGGCGAGGCCGACACCGCGCTCGTCTACTCCTACGGGAAGTCCTCACCCGGGTCCGTGCGCGACGTGCTGACCCGCCAGCTCGACCCGTACTACGTCGCCCCCCTGTGGCCCGACTCCGTGGCGCTCGCCGCGCTCCAGGCGCAGGCGCTCATCGACGCGGGAGAGACCGACGAGCCCGCCCTGGCCGGGGTCGCCCACCGCAGCCGCGCCGACGCCGCCGCCAACTCCCATGCGCAGCTGAGTGGTTCGGTCGCGCGGGGCGAGTACGTCGTACGTCCGCTGCGCACCGGCGACTGCCCACCGGTCGGTGACGGGGCGGCCGCCGTGATCCTCGCGGCCGGGGAGCACGCCCGGGGCCTGTGCGAGCGGCCCGCGTGGATCCGCGGCATCGACCACCGGATCGAGGCGCACGGCATCGGTGTGCGCGACCTCACCGACTCGCCGTCCACACGTCTGGCCGCCGAGCGCGCGGGCGTCTTCGAACGGCCCGTCGACACCGCAGAGTTGCACGCCCCCTTCACCTCCCAGGAAGTCGTCCTGCGCAAGGCCCTGGACCTCGGTGACGACGTCACGGTCAACCCCTCCGGGGGCGCGCTCGCCGCCAATCCCATGATGGCCGCCGGGCTCATCCGGATCGGCGAGGCCGCCGCCCGTATCCACCGGGGCGCCTGCGACCGTGCCGTCGCGCACGCCACCTCGGGCCCCTGCCTCCAGCAGAACCTGGTCGCCGTCCTGGAAGGAGACGCCCGATGAGCGATGCGCGGAGCGAGGCGGTGGGCAAGGAGCCCGTGGCCGTGGTCGGGATCGGGCAGACCAAGCACGTGGCCGCCCGGCGCGACGTGTCGATCGCGGGCCTGGTCCGCGAGGCGGCCCAACGTGCGCTGTTGGACGCGGAGTTGTCCTGGAGCGACATCGACGCCGTCGTCATCGGCAAGGCCCCCGACTTCTTCGAGGGCGTCATGATGCCGGAGCTGTACCTCGCCGACGCCCTCGGCGCCGTCGGCAAACCCATGCTCCGCGTCCACACCGCGGGCTCCGTCGGCGGCTCCACGGCGCTCGTCGCCGCCAACCTCGTCGCGGGCCGCGTCCACGGCACCGTGCTGACCCTAGCCTTCGAAAAGCAGTCGGAATCCAACGCGATGTGGGGCCTGTCGCTGCCCATCCCCTTCCAGCAGCCGCTGCTCGCCGGGGCGGGCGGCTTCTTCGCCCCGCACGTGCGGGCGTACATGCGGCGCAGCGGCGCCCCCGACACGGTCGGCTCCCTCGTCGCGTACAAGGACCGCCGCAACGCCCTGAAGAACCCCTGGGCGCACCTCCACGAGCACGACATCACCCTGGAGAAGGTCCAGGCCTCGCCGATGCTCTGGGACCCGATCCGCTACTCGGAGACCTGCCCGTCCTCCGACGGCGCCTGCGCCATGATCCTCACCGACCGGGCGGGCGCGGCGCGTGCACCCCGGCCGCCAGCCTGGGTGCACGGCGGCGCCATGCGCAGCGAACCGACGCTCTTCGCGGGCAAGGACTTCGTCTCCCCGCAGGCCGGCAAGGACTGCGCGGCCGACGTCTACCGGCAGGCGGGCATCACCGAGCCGCGCCGCGAGATCGACGCCGTCGAGATGTACGTGCCCTTCTCCTGGTACGAGCCGATGTGGCTGGAGAACCTCGGCTTCGCGGCGGAGGGCGAGGGCTGGAAGCTCACCGAGGCCGGCGTGACGGAACTCGACGGCGACCTCCCGGTGAACATGTCCGGCGGCGTCCTGTCGACCAACCCCATCGGCGCCTCCGGCATGATCCGCTTCGCCGAGGCGGCACTTCAGGTGCGAGGCCAGGCGGGGGAGCACCAAGTCGAAGGGGCCCGCAAGGCACTTGGGCACGCCTACGGAGGCGGCGCGCAGTTCTTCTCCATGTGGCTCGTCGGGGCCGAACCGCCCACCACCTGACGGCACGTGCGCACGCCCGACGATCGTGGTCCTTCCGCCGCGGCCTGTCCGGCGCCCGGGGTGAAAGCTAGGCTGGCGCCGGACGACGCATCGGGAGGAGCACGGACGTGGCCGACAGCACCATGCAGCAGCATCCGCTCGCGGGCTGGAACAAGCCGGAGCTCGACCTCAGCACCGCCGACTGGCGATCGAGCAGCGAGGGGCGAGGGGACGTGGAGATCGCCTTCGTCGAAGGCTTCGTCGCGATGCGCAACGCCCGCCGGCCCGAGAGCCCGTCCCTGATCTTCACCCCAGCGGAGTGGGGAGCCTTCGTCCACAGCGCACGTGAGGGCGAGTTCGACCTGACCTGACGCGCCCGGACCACCTCTCCGGCCTGCCGCCTCCCACGGCCTTTCGGCCCTGGCGGGCACGTGACCTTCGACTCTCCCGGCGCGGACCTCGCTGCACCAGGCTGAAGCCATGAGCAGCGAAACGGTCAACAGCGTGAGCCCCGTCGTCGCGGCCGTCGACGGTTCGGCCGGCAGCGTCCGCGCCCTGGAGTGGGCGCTGACCGCCGCCCGCCTGCGGGAGGCGCCGCTGCGGATCGTCCATGTGCGGGCGTACGGCGTTCCGCTCGTCGACGGGCCGTTCGCATCGGTGTGGGAGCGGACCGAGGGCGATCCGGTGCTCGACCATGTACGTGCGCTCCTCGACGGGCGCGCCGGCCTGCCGCCGCTGGAGTTCGTCACCGTGGACGGCAGCCCCGGGCGTGAACTGCCGCGGCTCGGTGACCGGGCCCGGCTGCTGGTGCTCGGCTCGCGCGGCAGGGGCGGTTTCGCCAGTTTGCTGCTCGGTTCGAACGGCCTGGCGTGCGCGCGGGAGGCGGCCTGTCCGGTGGTGGTCGTACCGCGCCCCGCGCAAGGTGACGACGGTGCGGCGGAGGGGCCGGTGCCGGTGCCGGCCGCGCGGCCCCGCGTGGTCCTCGGGCTCGCGGCGCCCGCACCGGACAGCGACGCCACCGCCTTCGCGTTCACGGAGGCCGGGCGGCGCGGGGCACGGCTCCAAGTGGTCGCCGCGTATCCGTGGCCCGTCCTCAGCAGCACGGCCGCCGGAGACTTCGTCATGAACGCCGTCGCCGACGGGGAGACGGAACGGGAGTACGGGGAGCTGGCGGCCGCCGAGCTGACCCCGTACCGGGAGCGCCATCCCGACGTGCCGGTGGACGTGGTCCTCGCCTCCGGCGACGCCGCGGGCCACCTCGTCGACGCCTCGCACGCCGCCGAGCTGGTCGTCGTCGGCCGCCACCGGCGCAGGATGGCGCCGGGACGCGTGCTGGGGTCGGTCACCAACGCGGTTCTGCTGCACGCGGGGTGCCCGGTCGCGGTGGTGCCGCCGGGCGCCGGCTGAGTGCCACGGGCCGCGCTAGGGCCTGTCTGACCATTCCCGCCCGCCTCGCGACGCCATGCACGCTCCCCCGAGCTCTTCGAGCAGGGGGCGCCCCCACTCGCCGCACCGGGCGCAGAGCCAAGTACATCCAGTACGAGGCCCTACGCCCGGCACGCCGAGAGCACGCACCTGACGCCGCGAGGCCGCCCTCCGGGCGACGACG
The DNA here is from genome assembly GCF_020026305.1 of Streptomyces sp. 135. NCBI lineage: Bacteria > Bacillati > Actinomycetota > Actinomycetes > Kitasatosporales > Streptomycetaceae > Streptomyces > Streptomyces sp. 135. The sequence continues at coordinate 8,439,616 of NZ_CP075691.1, forward strand.
GGAATGGTCAGACAGGCCCTAGCGGAGGACGACGCAGCCCTGGTCCTCCAGGGTCCGGAGCAGATCGTCGGGGACGTGGGTGTCGTTCCAGCGCAGGTCCAGCTTCTCCAGCGAGGGCAACTCGGCGATCCAGACAGGGAGTTGACGCACCCAATTGCCGCGCAGGTCGACGCGGCGCAGCGACGGCAGGCCGCGCAGGGCCTCCGGTACGGCCGTGAAGGCGTTCTCCCGCAGCTCGATCTCGCGCAGGGCGGTCAGCGCTCCCACGCCTGCGGGCAGGTCATCGAGGCGGTTGCCGCGCAGCCACAGCTCGCGCAGCGCGCCGAGGGAGCCGATCGTCTCGGGCAGCCGGGTCAGCCAGTTGTGCTGGGCGCGCAGCTCGACGAGACCGGACATCGCGCCGAGGGTGCCGGGGAGGGCCGTCAGGCGGTTCTCGCCGACGTTGAGGTAGCCGAGCCGGCTGAGGCGGCCGAGCGAGGCCGGCAGCTCGGTGAGGTCGTTGTCGTGAAGGTAGAGGAAGCGGCTCAGGGCAGGGAGGTCACCGATATCTTCCGGGACCGCGCGCAGCCGGTTGTGACCGAGGTCGAGGGTGTGCAGGGCCGTGAGCGTGCCGATGCGGGCGGGAAGGCGCGTGAGCGCGTTGTCGGGCAGGAGCAGCACCTCCAGCCCCGGGTGACGCCAGACTTCGTCCGGCACCTGGCTGAGACCGCCGTGCCAGTAGTTCAGGACGGTGCGGTGGTCGGGGGAGGTGGGGTCGCCTGCGCTCATGCCCTCGCCCGCCGTCCCGCCGCCCGTGTTCCTGCCGCCGCCCGCGCCCGCACCCCCGCCTCCACCCGCCGTCCCCCCGCCACTACCCATCCCCGTATCCTCGCCCACTCCGCGGCCCCCTTCCCCGTACCCCCGGCTCATGATCCCGGCCGAGACCCTACTCGGCCGGTGGCGGTGACCGGGCCGGCCGGGCCCCCGCCTGGCCCGGATGCTTCGCCACCGCCACCGCCACCGCCACCCCCGCCGACCAGCCGCGCCCCCACGTCGGCGCGCGGCGGCAGACACGTACCATGGGCGCATGTCCTTCCTCCGCCGCCGCAGCTCCGCCACCCCCGCGGGCCCGGACTTCGACGTCCTGGCCATGGATCCCGGTGACTGGCCCGGCAATCTCGGCGCGGGCCTGCTGCCCGCCCCCGACGGCAGCTGCCAGGGCGTCTTCCTGCGCTACGACCTGTTCGGCGGGCGCGGCCCTGCGATGATCATCGGCAACCTCCCCGAGGGTTCGCCCGCGCGCGAGACCGCCGAGGGCGAGGTCCCCTTCGAGGTGGCGCAGCTGCTCCTCGCCCTGGAGAACGACGAGGACATCACGGTCGTCTCCACGGAGGACATGCCGGTGATGCAGGGCGACAACCTCCTCATCGTGCGTCGCCTGAAGCTGTCGGAGAGCCGCATCTCGTGCGTGCAGTTCGACCGCAGTGACAACGTCCTGGTGACCATCGCCGCCTGGGACCGGCCGATCACCGACGATCTGTACGCGCTCTTGAAGCCGCTGCCCGCGGAGCTCTTCCAGCAGGGCTGACCAGCCCCGCAGGCCCCCAGCGCACCGCACCCGCACTTTTCCCCGCACTTTCCGTCCAAGCACCGCCCCGTTCCGTCCAAGGACCGGGGCGGTTTTCCGTCTTGCCAGGCCAGTCATCGGACTTTTAACGTGGCCGGTCATGACTCAGGGGATCTCGCGAAGGACCACCATGAAGTCCGCCCTCGGCGGCGCTGCCGTCCTGGCAGCCGGTGGCGGCGGACTCGCCGACGCCGCGGCGGCCGAGAAGCCGCACCACGACACATCGGATGAATTACTGCTCTGGTACGCCGCTCCCGCCGAGGACTGGGAGCGTGAGGCCCTGCCCATAGGCAACGGCGCCCTCGGCGCCATGGTCTTCGGTTCTCTCGCCTCCGAACGCCTCCAGTTCAACGAGAAGACCCTGTGGACCGGCGGCCCCGGCTCCAAGGAGGGCTACGACTCCGGCAACTGGCGCGCCCCGAGGCCGGGCGCCCTCGACGCCGTGCGCGAGGAACTCGACGACAAGGGCCGGCTCGCCCCCGAAGCGGTCGCGAAGGAGCTGGGGCAGGCCCGCCGCGGCTACGGCGCCCACCAGACCTTCGGCGACCTGCACATCGACATGCCCGGCGCCCCGGCCGCACCCGACGCCACATACCGCCGCGCCCTCGACCTCGGCCAGGGTCTCGCGACCGTCACGTACCGCCACCAACAGGTGCGCCACCACCGGGAGTTCTTCGCCTCGTACCCCCACAAGGTGATCGTCGGCCGGTTCTCCGCCGACCGTGCCGCCCAGGTCACCTGCACTCTGCGCTACAGCTCGCCGCGCGCCGACTTCACCGCGAAGGCGTACGGCGACCGGATGACCGTACGCGGTGAACTAGCCGACAACGCCCTGAAGTTCGAGGCCCAGCTGCGGATCCGCCACCAGGGCGGCACACACGTCGCGCACGACGACGGCAGCGTCACGGTGACCGGCGCCGACCACGTCTGGTTCGTCCTCGCCGCGGGCACCGACTACGCCGACACCTACCCCGGCTACCGGGGCGAGGACCCGCACCGGACCGTCACCCGCGCCGTCGACCAGGCGATCGAAGCGGGCCACGGCGCCCTGCGCGCCCGCCATCTGCGCGACCACGGCGCCCTGTTCGGCCGGGTCGCCCTCGACCTCGGCGGGCCGCTGCCCGCAACCCTCCCCACCGACCGGCTGCTCGAGCAGTACGGGGGAGCGGGGAGTGCCGCCGCCGACCGCGGCCTGGAGGCCCTGTACTTCCAGTACGGGCGCTACCTCCTCATCGCCTCCTCGCGCGCGGGCTCACTGCCCGCGAACCTCCAGGGCGTGTGGAACAACAGCACCACCCCGCCCTGGTCGGCGGACTACCACACCAACATCAACCTCCAGATGAACTACTGGCCCGCCGAGGCCGCCAACCTGGCCGAGACCACCGCCCCGTACGACCGTTTCGTCCAGGCCCTGCGCGCCCCCGGCCGCCGGACGGCCAAGGAGATGTTCGACAGCCGCGGCTGGGTGGTGCACAACGAGACCAACCCCTACGGCTTCACGGGGGTCCACGACTGGTCGACCGCCTTCTGGTTCCCCGAGGCCGCCGCCTGGCTCACCGCGCAGCTCTACGAGCACTACCGCTTCGGCGGCTCCACGGAATACCTGCGCTCCACCGCCTACCCGGCGATGAAGGAAGCCGCCGAGTTCTGGCTCGACAACCTCCGCACCGATCCGCGCGACGGCACGCTGGTCGCCACGCCCAGCTACTCGCCCGAACACGGCGACTTCACCGCGGGCGGCGCCATGGCCCAGCAGATCGTCCACGACCTGCTCACCAACACCCTCGAAGCCGCGCGCGTACTCGGCGCCTCCGCCGGTTTCCGCGCCGAACTGGAGAAGACCCTCGGCAAGCTCGACCCCGGGCTGCGGATCGGCTCCTGGGGACAGCTCCAGGAGTGGAAGGCGGACCTCGACGACAGGACCGACGAGCACCGCCACGTCTCCCACCTCTACGCCCTGCACCCCGGCCGGCAGATCGAGCCCGGCGGCAAGTGGGCCGAGGCGGCGAGGGTGTCGCTCACCGCGCGCGGCGACGGCGGCACCGGCTGGTCCAAGGCCTGGAAAATCAACTTCTGGGCGCGGCTGCGGGACGGCGACCACGCGCACAAGATGCTCGGCGAGCAGCTGAAGTCCTCCACGCTGCCCAATCTCTGGGACACTCACCCGCCCTTCCAGATCGACGGCAACTTCGGCGCGACCTCCGGCATCGTCGAGATGCTCCTCCAGAGCCAGCACGACACGATCGAGATCCTGCCCGCGCTGCCCGCGGACTGGCCCGACGGGTCGGTGCGCGGACTGCGCGCCCGCGGCGGCGCGACCGTCGACATCACCTGGGCCTCGGGCCGGGCCGTCCGCGTCGTCCTGACGGCGGCGCGCACCCGCGAACTCACCGTGCGCGGCACGCTGTTCAAGGGCGGCACGAAGACGTTCGGGGCACGGGCGCGGGCACGCTACGTCTTCGACTAGCGTCGGCATCAAGAACGCGTCAAGACTGCCGGATCGCGGCAATGCACCGAGGCGCGCGGCCGGTCCATGATGAGCGCGGCAGAAACGGGGGGCCTGCTCCCGGTGCCGGATCCCGGAAGCGGGATCCGGCACCGGGACCGGAACCGCACCCACGCGGCCCCGGCCCCGACCCCCGCTCACGGCGTCGTCACGACCCCGAGCGCACCACCCGCACGTCCGCCGCCCGCACATACCCGATGCGGTGCCCGTACTGGACGACGTAGTACATGTCCTTGCCGCGCACCACCTTGTGCCCGGCGGTGTCGAACGTCGAGGCGTAGTAGTACTCACCCGGCACCTTGTCGCCGATCACGTACTGCTGGCCCGCCAGGATCTTGTACGGCAGCGGCGAGACCGCCTGGACGGGCACGCCCGCCGGGTACGCCTCCTTCTCCGGATACGCCCGCCCGTACACCGGCACCTCGGTCGCGCCCTCCTTCGGCGTCACCACGAACCCCTTCGCGTCGAGGGCGGTGGGCTGTTTCCGCGGGTTCTTGAACCAGGCCTTCTGGCCGAGGTACCAGACGGCGGTCCAGTCGCCCTGACGGTCGGCGACCGCGTACTGCTGACCGGTGGAGAGCCGCGCCCCGACGTCGTTCACGTCGATCGTGGAGTCCTGCCCGCCCGGACGCTTGCCGATGTCCTTGATCAGCGGCGCGTCGTCACGCGGCTCGGTGTGGACGCGTACCGCCGCCGAACCGTGCGGAACACACGTGTCGGCGGGCTTGCCGCAGCCCGTGTACGTCGGCTGGTTCTTGGAGTACTCGGGCGCCACCGTCACCAGCCCGCCGTTCGGCCCCGCCGTACGGTGGAACGGCTTGCCGAGCAGCGTGAAGTAGTGCTGCCAGTCCCAGTACGGGCCCGGATCGGTGTGCATCCCCCGGATCGTGGACGAGACCGTGCCCTGGACGTTGTCGTGCCCGAGGATGTGCTGCCGGTCCAGCGGGATGTCGTACTTCCTGGCGAGATACTTCACCAGCCGCGCCGACGTGCGGTACATCGCCTCCGTGTACCAGGTGTCGGGAGCGGTGAGGAAACCTTCATGCTCCAGGCCGATCGACTTGGCGTTGACGTACCAGTTGCCCGCGTGCCAGGCGACGTCCTTGGCCTTCACGTGCTGGGCGATGTGACCGTCGGTGGAGCGCAGGGTGTACTGCCACGACACGTAGGTCGGGTCCTGAACCATGTTCAGGACGCCCTCCCACCGGCCCTCGGTGTCATGGACGATGATCGAGTCGATGCTCTGGCTCTTGGGCCGGTCCGCCTTGTCGTGGTTGCCGTAGTCCGGATTCCCGCCCGGGTCCTTGAACTCCTCGTACGGCGCCGGGATCCACTCGCAGGACACCGTCTTCGGGCACTCCGTGTCACCGGGGGCCGTCTTGCGCAGCCCCATGCTCCTCAGCTGCGCCGCGTCGGTCCGCAGGCCGGGCTCCGGGGCGAGCACCACACGCTGGCCCGCGTCCGTCGCCCGCCGCTCACCGTCGCGGATGACCGCGAACACCTCATTGGCGTACGTCGCCGCCGTCGCCTCGTCGTCCGCCCCGGAGAAGCGGGCGATCGCGCCGTACCAGTCGGCGGGGTCGGAGCTCAGCGGCCTGCCGAGCTTCTTCTGGGCCGCGGCGAGCAGGGCGGCGCCGCCCGCCACGTTCGCCGCGGAGTCGGTGCGCAGTTCCTCGGCGGGCAGGCCGGTCAGCTCGGCCGCGCGCGGCAGCGTCTTGAGTCGTGCGGGAAGCTCGGCCTCCGAGGGCACGGCGGGAATCTCCGCCTCGGGCGGCGGCATCGGACGCGAGGTGTCGCCGCGCGGATCCTCCTCGCCCTCGCTGTGGTGCGGGGCCGAGGCCAGGGCGGTGCGCGCGTCGGTCAGGTGCATGGGGCCGTAGCCGCCGGTGACGCTGGCCGCGCCGCCGTGCGCGTCCCAGCGGGACTGGAGATACGAGACGCCGAGGAGCACGCTCTGCGGTACGCGGTACTCCTCGGAGGCGGACGCGAAGGCGTCCTGCAACCGGGTGCCGGACGCCTGTGGCTCGGCGCCGGACGACGGGGCCGCGCCGAGCAGCGGCACCAGCAGTCCGGCCGACGCGAGGGCGCCCGCCGTCCTGATGGTGCGTCTGCGCGCCGACGAGGTACGGGCTGTGGATCCTCGCAATGCAGCCTCCTGGGACTCCTGGGCCGATGAAGCGTGGCGGGGCGTGCGGGGCCGGGCGTGCGTGCGTCAGTGGTACCGGCTCTCCGACGATCCGTCAATCATGCCCAGGAGAAGGGATTTCGCATGTCAGCGACGGTCCCGGCGGGTCATGCCCACGCTTTCGCACGGGCAGGCCCCACCGCCTGCGGCGCGTCAGTGGCGTAAACCAATCAGCAGTACGGGATACACCTGTTCGGGGGGGCGGGGTAGCGGAGCCCGGGGGAGCGGAAGAGGTACGGGCATAGGCCGGTGTGCCTTTCCCGACGACATAGACCAGAGGCATACGAAGGTCCGCGGTGCGCCACTGTTCTCGGCGCACCGCGGACCTTCTTCCCCTCAGCGAGTGCCGACCGCCGCTCGCACGGCCCGGCGGGCCAGCTGGCAGTCGTCGTGCAGCCGCCTCAGCAGCAGCCGCTGTTCCTCGCCGGACGGCGCAGCACCGGACGGGGCCGGGCCCGGTGCCGCCGGGGCCGATTCGTGCATCGAACGCTGCACGGCCGTTTCGTAGTGACGGATCTCGCGGGTCAGTACGACCATGAGATTGACCAGGAACGCGTCGCGCGCCGCGGGGCCCGCGGCCTGCGCCTGCTGACTGATCTCGCGCCGCGCCGCGGGGGAGTCACCGAGGACCGCCCACAGCGTCGCCAGGTCGTACCCCGGCAGGTACCACCCCGCGTGCTCCCAGTCGACCAGGACGGGCCCGGCCGGCGAGAGCAGGATGTTCGACAGCAGGGCGTCGCCGTGGCAGAACTGCCACATGGCCTCCGGGCCCTCCCCCTGGTGGACCGCCGAATGCGCGATGCCGTGCAGCAGCTTCTGGAGGTCACCGATGTCACGGTCCGTCAGCAGGCCCAGCTCGTGGAAGCGGGAGATCCGCCTGCCGTACTCCAGCGGCCTGCCGAACATCTCCGCGGGCGGCCGCCACCGGTTCAGCCGCAGTACGGAGTCGAGCGCCGCCCGGATGTCCGCGCGCGGCGGGGCCTCGACCGGATGCCGTTGCAGTGCCGCCACCCGCCCGGGCATCCGCTCGATCACCAGCGTGCAGTCCTCGGGGTCCGCGGCGATCAGCCGGGGCGCCCGGACCGGCGGCCGGTGCCGGACGAACGAGCGGTATGCCGCTATCTCGTGCCGGAGCCGATCGGCCCACAGAGGGGAGTGGTCCAGTAAACACTTGGCGACGGCAGCGCCGCGTCCCGCCGTCCCGACGAGCAGGACCGTACGGCCGCTTCGACGGAGCACCTGCACGGGGTTGAACTCGGGGCAGATGCGATGCACGGAAGCGATCGCGGTGCGCAGTTGCGCCCCCTGGGGGCCGGACAAGTCGAGTCTCCCGCTGAGCGGTTGGGCGCCGGATCCCGGCACGCGACGCGTCCGGCCGGCGCCGAGCTGCGCGGCAGAGGTCCGCGCGGGCTCCAGATAGGGGCCGCTCCCCGCGGAGGGGGGCACCTCGCGGCTCCGGGGCACCGGGGGGCGCGGGTGGAGCGGCCGGGGCGGGGCGGACACGGAGGACGATGCTGCGTACATGGGCGAACAGATCCCTTCGTGTGCCTGTGGATTGCGTGCGCCTCCCGCCCCGATCGCGTCGGGATCACCCTGGGGAGTGCCTTGCGGCGACCGGGTCGGGGTGGCGCACTCCTACCTGACACCCGGCGCCCCGTGGCACACCATGTGGCGCACCCTGGCGAACCCTGGCGAATAGTCGCCCAGCAACTGACAGACGGTTACTGTCAACTCAGCCGAGAACCTGGGGGCTTGACGTGAACGGACAACCCAACACCCGCCTTTCGGATCTGTTCGGCCTCGCCGGCTGGTCCAAGGGTGAGCTCGCGAGACTGGTGAACCGGCAGGCGGCGGCCATGGGCCACCCCCAGCTGGCCACCGACACCTCGCGGGTGCGGAGGTGGATCGACACGGGGGAGATCCCCCGCGATCCGGTGCCCCGGGTGCTGGCTGTTCTGTTCACCGAGCGTCTCGGCCGTGTCGTGACCACTGAGGATCTAGGTCTGGTCCGGCACGGGCGCACAGGGAAGCGGCGTGGCGACGGGAGTGTGGAGCACCCCGACGGCGTGCCGTGGGCGCCCGAGCGGACAGCCGCGGTCCTCACCGAATTCACGGGAATGGACCTCATGCTCAACCGACGCGGCTTGGTGGGCGCGGGCGCTGCGCTTGCCGCAGGCTCCGCACTCAGCAGCGCCATGCACGACTGGCTGCACACCGATCCGGCCCTCGCGGCCGACGCCCCCCGTATCCACGATCCCCTGCACGCCGACCCCGCCGGGTTCGACCGCTATGAGGCCGCCCCCATCGGCTCCCAGGAGATCGAGGAACTGGAGCGCTCGGTCGAGGTGTTCCGCGCCTGGGACGCGGCCCGCGGAGGCGGGTTGCAGCGCAAGGCCGTGGTGGGCCAGCTCAACGAAGTGGGCGGCATGCTCGCCTACCGTCACCCCGACCATCTCCAGCGGCGCCTGTGGGGCGTCGCCGCCAATCTCGCCGTCCTCGCGGGCTGGATGTCGCACGACGTCGGCCTGGAGCCCACGGCCCAGAAGTACTTCGTCATCGCCGCCCACGCGGCCCGCGAGGGCGGCGACCGCCCCCGCGCGGGCGAGGCCCTGTCCAGGGCGGCCCGCCAGATGGTCCACCTCGGCAAGCCGGACGACGCCCTGGACCTGATGAAGCTCGCCAAGTCGGGAGCGGGCGAGGAGGCTCTGCCCCGCACCCAGGCGATGCTGTACACCATCGAGGCCTGGGCGCAGGCGTCGATGGGGCGCGGCCAGGCCATGCGGCGCACGCTGGGCCTCGCCGAGGATCTCTTCGTCTCGGACAAGGGGGATGTGCCGCCGCCGAGCTGGATGCAGATGTTCGACGAGGCGGACCTGCACGGCATGCAGGCCCTGGCCTACCGCACCCTCGCCGACCACGAACCGGCCGCGGCGAACATCGCGCAGCGGCATGCCAAGGAGGCCATCGAGCTGCGCGCCAAGGGCCGTGACCGGTCTCAGATCTTCGACTACATCTCACTGGCGTCGGCCTGTTTCATCGCCGACGACCCCGAACAGGCCGACCGGTACGCACGCCTGGCGCTGGTGTCGATGGGATCCAACTCCTCCCACCGCACCTGGGACCGGCTGCGCGAGATGTACCGGCTGACGGCGCAGTACGCCGGCTATCCGAAGATCCAGGACCTGCGCGAGGAGATCAAGCTGGCGCTGCCGAAGGGGACCAGGGGGGCGGGCAGGACGGCCAGGGCATAACACCTTTCGGAAGGCTCAACACCGTGCGATCAACAGGCAGGCGTCGTCCTCGCGCGGGTCTCGGCCGAACTCCTCGACGAGCGTCCGCACGCAGTCCTCGGCCGTACGCGCCTCGGTGAGGCGGGGGGCGAGGGAGAGCAGCAGCTCCGTCGCCGTGTCCCTGTCGTGGCGTGGCACCAGCCCATCGGTGTGCAGTAACAGCAGGTCCCGGGGGCGCAGTTGCACTTCGGCCTGCTCGTACGCCGCTTCGGGCGCGGCTCCGAGGAGGGCGCCGGCCGGTGGCGTCAGCGTGCGCCCCGTCCCGTCACGGAACAGCAGCGGGGCGGGGTGTCCGGCCTGCGCCCAGGTGAGCAGCCGGGTGGCGGGGTCGTAGCGGCAGCAGATGGCGCTGCCGAGGGCGGGCCGGGCCGTGGTGTCGAGGAGGCCGTTGAGCCAGCCCATGAGCCGGCCGGGCATGGCGCCCGCGACCGCCATGCCGCGCACCGCGCCGAGCAGCATGGCCATGCCGGAGGCGGCGGTCACGCCGTCCCCGGTGAGGTCGCCCACGGTCAGCAGGGCGTGGCCGTCGGGCAGTTCCATCGCGTCGTACCAGTCGCCGCCGATGAGCGCGCCGACCGAGGAGGGGAGGTAGTGGGCGGCGAGGTCGAGCCGGGCGGGGCCGCCGTGCGGAAAGCGCAGCGAGCCGCGCCAGGGCGGCAGGACCGCCTCCTGGAGTTCGACGGCGAGGCGGTGCTCGGTCTGCTCGGTCTCGCGGCGGCGGCGCAGCGACTCGTGCGTCTCGCGCAGCGCGAGCCGGCTGCGGCGCAGTTCGCTGACGTCCCGCAGGACCGCCCACATGGAGGCGGTGGAGCCGTCGGCGGCCAGCACGGGCTCGCCCATCATGTGCACGTGGCGCACGCCCCCGCCGGGGCGCACGACGCGGAACTCGCCGTCGATGGGCTTCCCGTCGATCAGGCAGTCCGTGACCATCGCGGTCAGCAGGGGCTGGTCGTCGTCGTGCACGAGGGAGGGGAGTTCGTCGAGGGAGAGCGGTGGAGCAGCGGGGTCGCGGCCGAGGATCTGGTAGAGCTCGCAGGACCAGCTGGCCTCGTCGGTGAGGAGGTTCCACTCGGCGCTGCCGACCCGGCTCAGGAGTGAACCCCGGCGTGGGTCGGCGGCTCCGGGCGCGGGCGGCACCGCGGGCTCGCCGGCCGCCCGCGGTGGCCCCTCCCGCAGCTGGGCCAGATGGTCGTCGAGGTCGTCGAGCTGGTGCACGGCCAGGTCGCACAGGGCTCTCTGCCAGCGCCCCGCCGGGTCTCCGCGGTCGGCCACGGCTTCGCGCCGTACGGCGTCCACCTCGCCGCGGAGTCGGCGCGTCTGCGAGATCAGCGCGTCGACCGTGCCGCGCTCGGGCGGCTGGGCGGCGGCGTGGTCCGCGAAGACATGGGAGGGCATGCGTTGCTCCGGTGAGGGTGCGGTGCGACCAACTTGACGGGTGGTGGACCGCTAACGACTTTCGCACAGCAGAAGGGGGCCCGTAAGGGATTTGGCGACACCCGATGCGGTGGTGCTTATGGCATATGCCTTTGTCCTGCGGATATACGGGCCGGAGGGCGCGAGTCTATGCGCACACGGTGAAGAATGTGTAGGCGTAGGCGGCGGAACATGGCGCTCCTGTGGGGGAGTTGAGGTCATGGCGTGTCCGGTCCGGCTACGACGGCTGCAGATATCGCACGACCGCGAGCACCCGCCGGTTGTGATCGTGCGACGGGGGCAGCCGGAGCTTCTCGAAGACCGCCGCCACGTGTTTCTCCACCGTGCCCGCCGAGACGGAGAGGGCCTGGGCGATCGCCGCGTTGGAGCGGCCCTCCGCCGTCAAGGAGAGCACCTCCCGTTCCCGGCCGGTGAGCGGCGCAAGTCCGGCCGCGCGGTGACTCGCGCCCGCCAGCTGTGTGACGACCTCCGGGTCGAGCGCGGTGCCGCCCGCAGCGACCCGCTCCAGCGTGTCCGCGTCCAGGCCGCCGAAGGGCACCGGGGTCAGCACCGGCATGCCCTCCGCGTCCCCGGCCTGGGCCCGCTGCCCGAACACCGCCCACCGCAGCGGCGCGGTGAGGTTCACCAGATCCGTGATCCACCACAGCACGGCGTACGCACCGAGCGCGCCGACCGGCAGCTTCGCGAGGACGTGGCCCGCCGCCCGCCAGCCGGTGCCGTCCCGCAGCCGCGCGTCGAGCCGCCCCACGAGACCCTCGCCCCGCCGGAAGGGCGGGGGAGCGGCCGTCAGATCGCCGAGCAGCCCCGCGGCGAGCCCGCGGTGGACGCCGCCCAGGGCGCGGGCGAGGCGAGGCGCCGCGATGAGCAGCAGCACGCCGACCACCGAGAGCATCAGCCCGGCGCCGAGGGCGAGCACCACCGCGACGACCACTCCGCCCCCGACACCCAGCGGAGAACCGACCAGGCAGTACGCCGCCTCCGCCCAGGTCCGCCGGGTGAAGGGGGCGCGGACCGCTTTCCGCAGATTGGCCCGGGGGTTGTCCCCCAGGGGTGACCGACCTCGGGGTCAGTGGGCGATCGTGTCGATCAGTTCACGGGCGCCCTGGCGCAGCAGTGCGACGGCCACGGACGTGCCGAGGGTCGCCGGGTCGAGCGGGCCCGCCCACTCGTGCGCGTTGAGTACCGTCTTGCCGTCGGGTGTGAACACGCAGGCGCGCAGCGACAGGTCACCACCGCGCCCCGAACGGGCGTACCCGGCGATCGGTGAATTGCAGTGCCCCTGGAGCACGTGCAGGAACATGCGCTCGGCGGTCGCCTCCCGCCAGGCGTCCTTGTCGCCGAGGCCGGTCACCGCGTCGATGGTCGTCGTGTCGTCCTCGCGGCACTGAAGGGCGAGGATCCCGGCGCCGATCGGCGGGCACATCGTCTCCACCGACAGGATCTCGCTCGCCAGCTCGGGGCGGCCGATGCGCTCCAGCCCCGACTGGGCGAGCAGCAGGGCGTCGGCGTCGCCCGCGGCGAGCTTCTCCAGGCGGCGGCCCGCGTTGCCGCGCATCGGGACGCATTCCAACTCCGGGTGTGAAGCAGCGAGTTGGGCGCGCCGACGCACCGAGGAGGTGCCGATGCGGGTCCCCGCGGGCAGCTCGTCGAGGGTGAGCCCGCCCGGGTGGATGAGCGCGTCCCTGATGTCGTCCCGCTTGAGGAACGCGGCGAACGTCGTCCCGGCGGGCAGCGGCCGGTCCGCCGGCACGTCCTTGACGCAGTGCACCGCGAGATCCGCCTCGCCCGCGAGCAGCGCGGCGTCCACCTCCTTGGTGAAGGCCCCCTTGCCGCCGAGGCGGGCCAGGTCCCCCATCCACCGGTCGCCGGAGGTCGTGACCGGCACGACCTCGGTACGGATGCCGGGGTGCAGCGCCGCCAGTTCGGCGCGGACGCGCTCCACCTGGGCCAGGGCCATGGGGGAGGAGCGGGAGACGATGCGGATCAGCTCAGGAACGGGCACGCGGACCACGATAAGGGCTCGGCGATGACGCCTGTGACAGGCGTCCAACTGATCAAAGGACTGTCGGAGCGGGGCAGTTGCCGGTTTCGCTGCCACGGAGCCCCCGAGGCTGCCACGGAGCGTCCGGGGCGGCTGCGGGGAGCCGGGGGTGGCCCGCGCGCACGGGGGCCGGTCAAGAGAGCCCGTCGCCGGGCGCGGCCCGAGGCCCCGCTCCGCATGCGTGACCACACCCCGCCTCATAGCGTGAGGTGGACGCAGCCGCGGCCGACCGCCGCCCCCGCCACCTGGGAGGCCCCATGTCCACCCCCGCCGCGCCGGAGCGCCCGGCGATCGATCTCGCACCGATGACGGCCACCCATCTGGCCGATGCGCTGGCACTCGGCCGCCAGGTCTACGACACCTCCGTGAAGCCCTACACGTCCTGGTCGCTCTCGGCGATCGCGCGGCACCTGGACAGCGAGGCGTCCGCCTGCTGGGTGGCGCTCGACGGGGACCGGCTCGCCGGGTTCGTGCTCGGCTCGATGGGATTCGACAAGCGCTCCGACTGGGGCAACCTGGAGTGGATCGCTAGCGCCCCCGAGTACCAGGGGCAGGGCATCGCGAGCCGCCTGGTGAAGGCCTGCTGCGCGACGCTCACCGAAGCGGGCGCGAGCGCCGTCGTGACCGACGTCGAGTCCCGCAACACCGCGTCCGCCGCGTTGATGCGGAGCAACGGCTTCGAGGCGAGCGTGTCGGTGACCCTGTTCGTACGCGAGGCATCCCGGTAGCCGGGGTGTCCCCGGACCGCCCCCGCCGACGCCCGCGCGGAGTACGCCGGACGACGGCGGGGGCCGGGTGCGGTCAGGCCGCGTGGTCCGCCGCGACGAGCAGCGCGGTCACCCGTTCCCGTGCGCGCGCCACCCGCGAACGCACGGTGCCGATCGGACACCCGACGGCGGCCGCCGCGTCCGCGTAGGGGAGCCCCGCGAGCTGGGTGAGCACGAACGCCTCACGGCGCGGCGCGTCGAGCGTCCGAAGGAGGTCGAGCAGGGCCACGCCCTCCTCGAAACCGGGGAGACCGCGCGGCTGCGCGCGCTCCGCGGCCGCCTGCCAGTCCGCGGTGTCGGCGATCCGAGGCCGGGCCGCGGCCGAGCGGAAGCGGTCGGCGACGGTCCGGCGCGCGATGGCGAGCAGCCAGATACGGGCGCAGGAACGGGCGGCGTAACCGCGCAGCGCGGTCAGGGCGCGCAGATACGTCTCCTGGGTCAGGTCGTCGGCGCCGTGCAGGTCACCGCTGAGGTGGGCCACGAAGCGCCACACGTCGCGCCGCGTGGCCCGCACGAACCGTTCGAACGCGTCGGGGTCGCCGTCGCGGGCCGCCAGCGCCCACTCGGTGATCAGGTCGTCACGGGCCGGCTCGGCCACGCGGCCGCGCCCAGGACGCAAAAGGGCAGGAGTCATCGCAAAGGGTCCTTCGGTGAAGGGAGTTCGAGGAGCGGCGCGAACGCCGAATATCCGCCCGGCACCTGGAGGTGCGGGCGGTTTTCAGGAACTGACCGGAAGGACCGGTGGACCTCTGCGCGAGACGGCGTACTGGATCAGGACTCCGCGCAGTCGCCGCACCGGCACCAGCGCGCCGACGTGCGGCGGCGCCGGGGGAAGCGCGGCGACGAGGAGCGTCAGGACGAGCCGCAGCGGGACGAACACGGCCGCCGCGAGCGCGCGTCCGGTGCGGAACGCGGCGGCCTCGCCGCGCCACAGCCACAGGGCGCAGATCAGCGCGGCGGCCAGGTGGGCGAGGAACATGCCGAAGCCGCTGTGTCCGAAGACGGACATCACCCAGCGGGACAGGGCCTCGTCGGACAGGGCGGCCGGGGTGGCGTCGGAGGACGGCATCGGCATCGCATGGCTCATGTGGTTCATGCCGTCGCCCCCGCCCGACGGCACCGCGTGCGGGTCCGGCCCGCCGCGTCCGCTCGGGCCCGCGCCGAACCGCTGCGCCAGGCCGAACAGTTCGTGCAGGGCCAGCTGCGCCACGACCGTCGCGCCGGTGACCGCCGGGGCTCCGCGCTCGCGCCCGGTCAGCCACCACGCGGCGGCCGTCGTGGCGGCGAAGGCGTAGCCCACCGCCCACCAGGGCAGCGCGGCGCCGGACATCAGGGCGTGTCCGAAGGCCGTCGTCACCACGCACAGAGCCGCGAACACGGCGGCTCGTGCGAGGCGGAACGCGGGCCCGGAGGTCATGGAGAGCATCGTGCCAGGCGCGCGGTCGCCACCGGGCGGCGAGTCCCGGACTGGCCGCTACCGCGCTTCGGCGCACCGGCTGCCAACGCCTTGCCGGCTGAAGCGGGCGGGCTACCGCGTCGTGACGTTCGACCACCCCGGAGGCGCCCGACACACTGGCCGCAAGGCGCCGGCCGCCGCGCGCTGTCGGTCCAGGCGCGCCGGCCTGCCGGGACGCCCCGCTCCGGCAGCCGATACGGCTCGGCGCGGGGGCCCGGACTCGGTTCTACGACCGGTCGCCCGCGTCCTGCCCGTCCAGGGACTCGACGGTCTCCCGGGGGCCGGGCACCCGCGCGGTCCCGGCGGCGGGGCCGCTCGCCGCGCGCCGTGCGAGGAGACCGCTCACGTAGCCCGCCATGGGCTGCGTGTAGCGGGCGGTCAGCGGTCCGACGATCACGAGGATCAGGACGTACGCCGTGGCCAGCGGGCCGAGCGACGGCTCGATGCCGGCGGCGACCGCGAGCCCCGCGATGACGATGGAGAACTCGCCCCGCGCCACCAGCGCGCCGCCCGCCCGCCAGCGGCCCTTGACGGAGATGCCCGCGCGGCGGGCCGCCCAGTAACCGGTCGCGATCTTCGTCAGGGCGGTGGCGACCGCGAGCGCGAGGGCCGGGAGCAGCACGGGCGGGATGCTCGCCGGATCGGTGTGCAGCCCGAAGAAGACGAAGAAGACCGCCGCGAAGAGGTCCCGCAGCGGCGCGAGCAGCGAATGCGCGCCCTCGGCGACCTCCCCGGAGAGCGCGATGCCGACGAGGAACGCGCCGACGGCGGCGGACACCTGGAGCTGCTGCGCGATCCCCGCGACGAGGATGGTCAGGCCGAGCACCACGAGGAGCAGCTTCTCCGGGTCGTCGCTGGACACGAAGCGGGAGATGAGCCGCCCGTAGCGCACCGCGAGGAAGAGCACGAGCCCGGCCGCGCCGAGCGCGATGGCGAGGGTGAGGCTGCCCGCGGCCCAACCGACGCCCGCCAGCAGGGCCGTGATGATGGGCAGGTAGACGGCCATCGCCAGGTCTTCGAGGACGAGGATGCTGAGGATGACCGGGGTCTCGCGGTTGCCGAGCCGCCCGAGGTCGCCGAGGACCTTGGCGATGACGCCGGACGACGAGATCCACGTGACGCCGGCGAGGACGACGGCGGCGACCGGGCCCCAGCCCATGAGCAGCGCGGCGATCGCGCCCGGCAGGGCGTTCAGCGTGCAGTCGACCAGACCGGCCGGGTACTGCGTCTTGAGATTGCTGACGAGGTCACTGGCCGTGTATTCGAGCCCCAGCATCAACAGCAGCAGGATGACGCCGATCTCGGCGCCGATGGCGACGAACTCCTCGCTCGCGCCGAGCGGCAGCAGCCCGCCCTCGCCGAACGCGAGGCCCGCCAGCAGGTAGAGCGGGATCGGCGAGAACTGGAAACGCCCGGCGAACCGGCCGAGGAGCCCCAGCGCGAGGATGATCGCGCCGAACTCGATGAGAAAGACCGCGGAGTGCACGCGATCACTCCCGACCGAGTATCGCCGCGGCCGTCTCCACGCCTTCGCGTGTGCCGATCACGATGAGGGTGTCACCACCCGCCAGCCGGAAGTCGGGGGTGGGCGACGGGATGGCGTCGGCCCGCCGCAGGACCGCCACGATCGAGACACCGGTCTCGGTCCGCATCCGGGTCTCGCCGAGCAGCCGCCCGTTCCAGTGCGAGGTTGCCGGCAGCAGCACCCGCTCCGCGACCAGACCCAGATCAGTGGTGTGCAGCAGATTGGGGCTGTGGTGCGAGGGCATCAGCGCGTCGATCAGCGCCTCCGCCTCCCCCGAACTCAGCCGCAGCGACAGGGCGCACTCGTCCGGATCGTCGGAACGGTACGCGCTCAGCGTCCGCGCCCCGTCCCGGTGCGCGACGACCGACAGGCGCCGTTGTTCTCGGGTGGTCAGGTCGTACCGGATGCCGATGCCCGGCAGCGGCGTACGGCTGAGACGTGATGCGGGCACAGCTGGTCCCCTCGCGATAGGTGATCTCCTCGGAATGTCACCCTATCGGGGCCAAGGATTGGCAAAATCACGTACGCGGGGTCGTCGGGCGTGCCCGGGATCAGGGATTACGCCGTGCCAGCACCGTCTCGACGGTGTCCGCCTGCTCGGGCGGCTTGTCCTCGCGGTAGCGCACCACGCGGGCGAAGCGGAGCGTGACGCCGGCCGGGTAGCGGGTGGAGCGTTGCAGGCCGTCGTAGGCGATCTCGACGACGAGCTCGGGACGTACATGCACGACGTGGCCGCTGTCGCTGACCGCCAGCTCCTGGAGGCGCTCGGTCTGCCAGGCGAGCATCGCGTCCGTCATGCCCTTGAACGTCTTGCCGAGCATCGCGTACGTCCCGTCCGGCCGCCGCGCGCCCAGGTGGAGGTTGGACAGCTTGCCGGTGCGGCGGCCATGACCCCACTCCGCGGCGAGCACCACCAGGTCCAGGGTGTGCACCGGCTTGACCTTCAGCCAGGAGGCGCCCCGGCGGCCCGCGTTGTACGACGCGTCGAGCGATTTCAGCACGACGCCCTCGTGGCCGCGTGCGAGCGTCGCCTCGAAGAAGTCCTGGGCCGCGCCGCGCGCCGCCTCGTCGGCGGGGTCGGCCACCACCGTGCGCCGTACCCGCATCGGCTCGGGCACCAGGGCGGCGAGTTCCGTGTGGCGCTCGGTGAACGGCAGGTCGAGCAGGTCCCGTCCGTTCACGGACAGCGCGTCGAAGAAGACGGGGGACAGGGGCAGCCCGGCGGCCGCCGCCTCGACGTCGACACGCGACCCGACGCGCCCCGCGATGTCCTGGAACGGCCGGGGGCGCCCCTCGCCGTCAAGGGCGATGACCTCGCCGTCCAGGATGAAGTGCGCCCCGCGCAGACCGCGTGCGGCGGCCGTCAGCTCGGGCAGCCGGTCGGTGATGTCGTCCAGCGTCCGCGTGTAGACGCGTACGTCGTCGCCGCTGCGATGGACCTGCACCCGGATGCCGTCCAGCTTCTCCTCGACCGCGCACGCGCCCAGCTTGTCGATCCCCTCGGCGACCGACGAGGCGCCGTGCGCGAGCATCGGCAGCAGCGGCCGGCCCACGGTCAGCCGGAACTCGTCCAGCGCCTGCGGACCGCGCTCCAGCAGCGCTTCGGCGACCGGACTGATGGCGCCGGCGAGCATCACCGAGCGCCGCACGGCGTCCGCCGGGGTCTCCGTGGCCACCGCGAGGCCCTCGACGGCGACCGCGTCCAGGGCCCCTTGCCGGACCTCGCCGGTGAGCAGCCCGACCAGGAACCGCTGCTCGTCCTCGGTGGCGGCCCCCATCAACTCGCCGACCAGACGCTTGCGTTCGGCCTGGGACCCGGTACCGGACACCGCGCCGATCGCGGTGAGCGCCGCGTCCACGCCGCGTACCGTCAGCGACGGCTCGGCGGCGGGCGGCCCCGCGTCCCTGAGGGTGCTCCAGCCGATGCCGAGCCGCCCCTGAGGCAGCCGCCCCGCGAGATAGGGGATGACGATCGGTACGTCCTCCGGATCCGCCGCCCGGAACAACTCGGCGAGCAGAGCGATCTTCCGCGACCGCGCGGAGGTGGCGGCCACTTCCTTGGACACGTGTGCGAGCCGAGCCAGCAGCATGGGCCCATCCTGCAACGGGGTGGGACGGCGCGCACGGTCGGAGGGGGCCGGACCGAGGCTCCGGCCCGTCGGTCACGGGCGGCGGCAGTTGAAGGACGGTCCCCTCCAGGGCTCGCAGCTGGGCGGCCCGGGCTGCGGATGCGGGGGAGTGAGGGTGGGCGTGGGCGTTGGCGTAGGCGTAGGGGTCGGGGGAAGCGTCGGGCTCGGGGTCGGTGTGGGCGTAGGTGAAGGTGTCTGGGTCGGCGTGGGCGTCGGGGTGGACGCGGGCGAAGGTGTCGGTGAAGCCGCGTCGGTCGGGAGCTGCGTCCGCTGAGGGGTGGGAGACGCCTCCGGGGCGGGCTCCGTGGCGTCACCGGGACCGGGCTGCTCCGCCGCCTTCCGCTCGGTGGGCCTCTCCGCGGGTACGGGCCGAGCCCGCTCCGCACCCGGCCGCTCGGCATCCCGCGGCTCCGGCGACGGCCCGGCTGCCGCGTCCCGCTCCGCCGGGGAGTCAGCCGCCTCCGGAGCGTCCGGCGCCGCCTGCCACGGGGGCGCCGGGGCTGCGGGACCCCTCCACGGCGGTGGCTTACCGCCCGTGGCCGCAGGCTTCCCGAGCCGCTCAGCACGAGCCCGGCCGCGACCGCGATCCCCGCCACCGTCGCCGCGACCGCCCCGGCCGCGGTGGCGGACACCTTGCCGCCGCCGGTGAGCACATGACGTATGCCGTGCGACAGCCCGCCGTGCCCCCCGGAGGAGCCGGCGGCCGCGCCCGCCGCAGCGGACCCCGCGGCGAGCGGAACGAGGAACTTGCCCGCGCCGCCGAGGACGAAGACCAACAGGGCCGGACCGACGAGGGCGGGCAGCCGGTCGTTGGCGCGGACCAGCAGCGTCAGCCGCGCCCGGCAGTCCGCGCAGCCTTCGAGATGGGCCAGGAGCCGCTCCGACTGCCGGGGCGACGCCTCGCCCCGGACATGCCCCGGCATGCGGTCCCAGTGCGTCGCGCACGCGGGGTCCGCGGGCGCCCCGGGGTACGCGCGCAGGAACGCCTGCCGCATGCCCTCGCGGGCCCGGTGCAGCAGCACGGCCGTGGCGCCGCGGCCCGCCCCGATCTGCCGGCCGACCGTCTCCAGGGGCTGGCCTTCCGCCTCCGCCAGCCACAGCGCCTTCACCCACCGCTCGGGCAACTGGCCGAGCACCTGCGTCAGGAGGTCCACCGAGGAGACCCGCGCGGCGGGATCCTCCTCGTCGGAGCCGGCCTTGAACGGGGAGCCACCGGAGTCGGTGATCCAGACGGACTCCGCGGCCTGCGGATCGCGTGGCGTCTCCCGCGCCGCCGCCCGGCCCGCCGCGGCCGCCAAATGGCGCACGGTGGTCGTCAGGTACGCGGGGACGTTGTCGATCGTGTGCCCGGCGGAGAGCCGTCGCCACACCCGGAAGTGGGCCTCGGCCACGAGGTCGTCGGCGACCCAGGCGTTGCCGGTGAGCGAACGCGCGTATGCGACGAGACGAGACTGCTGTTCCTCGAAGATACGTGTGTACTCCGCTGTGACGGGCACACGAACGGGCACACGGACAGGCGCGACGGCCGGATCGGCGGCCGATTCGGCGGATATGCCGGAGGGGACGTCGGCAGGGACGTCGGTCATGACAGGACACTCTCCCGTTCCCACTGCGGGGGGTTCGGACGAATTCGAAACTCTAGGCGACAAATGTCTGACTTATGCGGAGTGAGTGGCGCAGGTCACATGGATCTCTTGGCGAGGTGCCGTAATGACACCCCACGTCACGGGGTCGTAAGGGCACAGGGGTCCCCACGAGCGGGCTCCCGAGAACTGGAAGAAACGCAGAAGTGGAGCTCGATCATGGCCGTCACCCTCCAGCAGCCCACCCGCGCCCGCCTCATCACCCCGGAGGGCCAGGAGCGCGGCCTCCCCGTGGTCCTGCGCTACTCGGCCGAGGACCCGCTGGCGGTTCAGATCACGTTCCCCTCCTCCGCCTCGCTCGACGGCGCGGAGGTCACCTGGATCTTCGCCCGCCAGCTCCTGGAGGACGGCCTCGGCGCCCCCGCGGGCAGCGGTGACGTGCACATCTGGCCGTGCGGGCGGGCGCGGACGGTGCTGGAGTTCCACTCGTACCAGGGGCTGGCCCTGGTGCAGTTCGACAAGATCGCCCTGCGCCGCTTCCTGCTGCGGTCGTACGCCGTGGTGCCCGAGGGCGGCGAGGAGGCGAGCCTCGACCTCGACCAAGGGCTCTCGCGTCTGCTCGGTGGTGTCTGACGGCGCCAAGGCCGGCAGGCCGTTCTCAGGCGCCGCCGCCCCCGCCGTACAGCGCCGGCCGCACGGCGAGGTCGACCGTGACGCGCCCCCGTCCCGCAGCGACGCCACCCCGGCCTCGGCGACGGCCGCCGCCGCGTACCCGTCCCACGCGCTCGGCCCCACGGCCCGGCCCTCGCGGGCCGCGGCCACCCATGCCCGCACCTCACGGTCGTACGCGTCGGCGAACCGCACCACATAGTCCCGCGCCACGTCCTCATGCGCCCGGCCCGCCGCGTGGACGACCATCCCGTGCGCGTCGCCGATCCGCGCGCTGCCGCGCTCGCAGACCGCCTCGCACCGCACCTCGTACCCGAAGCCGCAGTTGACGAAGACCTCCACGTCGACGACGGCTCCGCCTGCCGTCTCGAAGAGGACCAGCTGCGGGTCGAGCAGACCCGCGGGCGCGTGTGCCGACGGCGTCGGCCGGACCACCGTCACCGAGGCGATCTCCTGGCCGAGCAGCCAGCGGGCCGCGTCGATCTCGTGCGAGACGGAGCTGCTGATCAGCATTGATGAGGTGAAGTGCGGCGGCGACGACACGTTCCGGTGGACGCAGTGCAGGAGCAGGGGACGGCCGAGGTCGCCGGAGTCGAGCAGCGTCTTCAGGGCCGCGTACTCGGCGTCGAACCGGCGCATGAACCCCACCTGTATCAGCCTGCGCCCGAGCCGGGCCTCGGCCTCGACGACCCGGAGGGCGGCGGCGGAGTCGGGCGTGAGGGGCTTCTCGCAGAGGACCGGAAGGCCACGTGCGCACGCCGCGAGCAGCGCCTCCTCGTGCGCCGCCTCCGGCGAGGCCATCAGCACCGCGTCCACACCGGGAGCGTCCAGCGCGGCGAGCGCGTCGCTGTGCACCGTCACCCGCTCCCGCCCCACGACCGCGGCCTCGGCGCGCGCCGTGTCGGGGTCCGCGACCGCCACCACGCGTGCCCCGCCCACCGTCTCGCCCAGCCGCCGCAGATGGTCCGCCCCCATATGGCCGACGCCCAGCACGGCAACCCCCAGCGGTTCAGTCACCCGATGGTCTCCTCGCGCGTTGTGTCTCGTCGGACTTCCCTCTGAAGTGCGTACGCCGGGACACCGTAGCCGCCCGCCGCCGGACCGCCATGACCACGCCGGCCAGGACGGCGGCCATACCCGCGATCACCAGCAGCACCGCGGGCCAGTCCGAGCGCTGCGGCTCCACCCTCAGGGCGCTGCCCTCGGCGGCGGCGTGGACGGGGCCCTTGGCGGTGCGGTCCTCCTCGGCCCGGGGCAGCAGCGAGCCCACGGGCCGTACCTTCCCGGCCGCCGCGAAGCCCCAGTCGAGCAGGGACCTCGCCTCCTCGTAGACGGTCCGCATGCCGCCCACCTGGGGGTTCATCACCGTCACGACCAGGGTGCGCCCGCCCCGCTGGGCCGCGCTGATCAGGGTGGAGCCCGCGTGGCTCGTGTAGCCGTTCTTGACGCCGAGCAGCCCCGGATAGGGCGCCACGCCGTCGGCGCCGGTCAGCAGGCGGTTGGTGTTGTGGATGGGGTACGACCAGCCGCCGGCCGGGAACCGGGCGACCGGGGTCGAGCAGTAGCGGGTGAACTGCGGGTCGGCGAGCCCCGCCTTGCCGAAGATCGCCAGGTCGTACGCCGACGAGACCTGCCCGGCGGCGTCGTAGCCGTCGGGCGACACCACGTGCGTGTCCCGCGCGCCCAGCTCGCGGGCCTTCGCGCGCATCTGCTCCACGGTCCTTCGCATGCCGCCGTTGAGCCCCGCGAGGACATGCACGGCGTCGTTGCCGGAGCTGAGGAAGACCCCGCGCCACAGGTCGGCGACGCGATAGGAGCGGCCGGGCGCCACGCCCACCAGGCTGCTGCCGTCACCCACGCGGGCCAGCTCGCTCTCCGCGACGATATGGCGCCTTTGGGGGTCGAGGCGGGGGAGCGCCGCGAGGGCGAAGAGGGACTTCAGCGTGGAGGCCGGCGGCAGCGGACGGTGCGCGTCCTTGGCGGCGAGCACCTCGCCGGTATTGGCGTCCGCCACCAGCCAGGCGAGGGCGGAGACGTCACCGGGCAGCCCGGGCGCGGCGGGCCCGGGCCGGACCTGGACGCCCGGCCGGTCCAGGAGGGTGGAGGAGTACGCGGGAACCGGCCGGGGCGGCGCGGGCTCGGCGGGCGCGTCGGCCGCCGCGACGGGTGTGGACAGGAGGACCAGAGTCCCGAGCGCGAGGGTCGCGGTCCGTACGGAGGAGGAGCGCGAAAGGTACCTGATGACCATTCAGCCACCGTAGGATCGCGCCCCCGGGTCCGCAGATCGGCTTCGTCCGCCTGGACGTATCAGCGCGTCATTTCGCCTGCGCCGCAGGCCTGCTGCCGCGGCAGGCGCCCGTGACGAGCGGGAGGCGGCGGGCGCGCACGACCAGCGCCGGCGCCGGGCGCGTACGCCACCGCCGTCACCGGGAAGCCGATGCGGCCCGGTCACGGCGTGGTCGCCCGCCCGGCGCCGGGAGCCGGCCGCAAGAGGTCAGGCCGAGAGGGGCTGCGGGAGGTGCTTCTCGATCGCGGCGACGACCTCGGGGGCGTCCGGCTCGACGCGCGGGCCGAAGCGGGCGACGACCTCGCCGGAGCCGTTCACCAGGAACTTCTCGAAGTTCCAGCGGATGTCCCCGGTGTGTCCCTCGGCGTCCGCCGTGTCGACCAGGCGCGCGTACAGCGGGTGCCGGCCCTCGCCGTTCACGTCGACCTTCTCCGTCATCGGGAAGGTGACGCCGTACGTCGCCGAGCAGAACTCGGCGATCTCCTCCGACGTGCCGGGCTCCTGGCCCATGAACTGGTTGCAGGGCACGCCGAGCACGCTGAAGCCGCGCGCCGCGTACTGCTCGTGGAGCCGCTCCAGGCCCGCGTACTGCGGGGTGAGGCCGCACTTGGAGGCGACGTTGACGACGAGGACGGTCTTGCCCTCGAACTGGGACAGGTCGGCGGGGCCGCCCCGCAGGGCGCCGATTTCTTCTTGGTAGACGGACATAGTGGCCGAGCCTACGCCCGCCCCGGGCCCCCGGTAGCAGCACCCGGCTCCTCGCGGTGCAGCCGCCCCCGGGAGACCAGTTCGACCGTGAGGGCCACCGACACCGCCTGGACCGCCATCAGGGCGATCAGCACGAAGAGCTGCACGGCGCCCGCGAGCGCCGGGGACGCCCCGCCCAGGAGCATGCCGACGAACGCGCCGGGGAGGGTGACGAGGCCGACCGTGCGGGTCTGGTCGAGGCCGGGCAGCAGCGCGTCGGAGGCGGCCGGGCGGACCAGCTCCAGGCGGGCGTCGCGGTCGGCGAGGCCGAGGGCGAGGCCCGCCTCGAACTCGCCGTGGCGGGTGCGCAGTTCATCCAGGCAGCGGCGGCCCGCGAGTACCGTGGCGGTCAGCGCGCCGCCGATGAGGATGCCCGTGACGGGGATCATGGCGATGCCTCGCACGGGGAGCAGCCCGGCCAGGGTCAGGCCGGTCACCACCGGGACGACGGGCCCCGCGATCGGCAGCGCCGCCCACCACCACGTGCCGTTCGGCGTGATGCGCCGCCCGGCGGTGCGCGCGGCCACGGCGAACATGAGCAGCAGGAAGGCGAAGAGCGCCGCCGTATGGTGCACCACCCAGCCGATGGCCAGCGAGACCACGGCCAGTTGGACCGTGGCACGGGCCCCGGCGACCAGGATCTCGCGCGCCCTGCCGCGCGAGCCGTCCGGGGAGAGCCGGCACAGGGCCGCCGTCGCCGCGGCGGCGAGCAGCAGTACCAGCAGGACCACGGCGAGCGCGGTGTTGACCGGCAGCAGGGCTTGGGCAGCGAGATCACGCACGCGATCACCCTAGGCCGCTCGGGGCCGTGCCGTGCCCCTGTCCGTTCGGGTGCCGCCCGGGACATGAGGTGATCGACCTGTAACGATGGGTCGGGAAAGACGTGGATGAAAGAAGGGCTGAAGTCATGGCGCAGCAGGTGCAGGGCGTGATCGCCCGCGCGAAGGGCGAGCCGGTACGGATCGAGACGATCACCGTCCCGGACCCGGGGCCGGGAGAAGCCGTGGTGAAGGTCCAGGCGTGCGGGGTCTGCCACACCGATCTGCACTACCGCGAGGGCGGCATCAACGACGACTTCCCGTTCCTGCTCGGGCACGAGGCGGCGGGCGTCGTCGAGTCGGTCGGCGCGGGTGTCACCGAGGTCGCGCCCGGCGACTTCGTGATCCTCAACTGGCGCGCCGTGTGCGGCCAGTGCCGCGCCTGTCTGCGCGGCCGCCCCCAGTACTGCTTCGACACGCACAACGCGAAGCAGAAGATGACCCTGGCCGACGGCACCGAGCTGTCGCCCGCCCTCGGCATCGGCGCCTTCGCGGAGAAGACCCTCGTCGCCGCCGGGCAGTGCACCAAGGTCGACCCGGAGGCGTCGCCGGCGGCGGCGGGCCTCCTCGGCTGCGGGGTGATGGCCGGGATCGGCGCCGCCATCAACACCGGGGGCGTCGGGCGCGGCGACTCGGTGGCCGTCATCGGCTGCGGCGGCGTCGGTGACGCCGCCATCGCGGGTGCCCGGCTCGCGGGCGCCGCGAAGATCATCGCCGTGGACATCGACGACAAGAAGCTCCGGACGGCGCAGGGCCTCGGCGCCACGCACACCGTCAACTCCCGCGCCACCGACCCCGTCGCGGCCATCCGCGAGCTGACCGGGGGCAACGGCGCCGACGTCGTCATCGAGGCGGTCGGCCGCCCGGAGACGTACGAACAGGCCTTCTACGCCCGGGACCTCGCCGGCACCGTCGTCCTGGTCGGCGTGCCCACCCCGGAGATGAAGATCGAGCTGCCGCTCCTGGACGTCTTCGGGCGCGGCGGCGCGCTGAAGTCGAGCTGGTACGGGGACTGTCTGCCCTCGCGCGACTTCCCGATGCTCATCGACCTCTACCGTCAGGGCCGCCTGGACCTGGACGCGTTCGTCACGGAGACCATCGCTTTGGAGGACGTGGAGAAGGCCTTCGAGCGGATGCACCACGGCGACGTCCTGCGTTCGGTGGTGATGTTCTGATGGCGGCCGAGTCTCGGGGCAGCGCCTTCGGCGCCCGCGTCGACCACCTCGTCACCTCCGGGACGTTCTCCCTGGACGGCGGCACCTGGGAGGTCGACAACAACGTATGGATCGTCGGCGACGACAGCGAGTGCCTCGTCATCGACGCCGCGCACGACGCGGACGCCATCGCGGAGGCGGTGGGAGAGCGGCGCCTCGTCGCGATCGTCTGCACCCACGCGCACGACGACCACATCGACGCGGCCCCGGCGCTCGCCGCCCGCACCGGCGCGCCGATCCTGCTGCACCCGGCCGACACGCAGCTGTGGAAGCAGACGCATCCCGACCGCGCGCCGGACGGTGAGCTCTCCGACGGGCAGGAACTGACCGTCGCGGGCACGGCCTTGCGGGTGCTGCACACGCCGGGCCACTGCCACGGCGCGGTCAGCCTGTACGCCCCGGACCTCGGCACGGTCTTCACCGGCGACACGCTCTTCGCCGGCGGGCCGGGCGCCACGGGCCGCTCCTTCAGCGACTTCCCGACGATCGTGGAGTCCATCGGCGAGCGGCTGCTGACGCTGCCGCCCGAGACGGTGGTGCGCACCGGCCACGGCGACAGCACGACGATCGGCGCCGAGGCGCCGCACCTGGAGGAGTGGATCGCCCGGGGGCACTGACACCTCGATACCGGTACGGCCCCGCGAACGGCTGGGTGGGTCGTTCAAGGGTTCCTGGGCCGGGCGCTCAGCAGAGCGCCCGGCCCG
The DNA here is from genome assembly GCF_020026305.1 of Streptomyces sp. 135. NCBI lineage: Bacteria > Bacillati > Actinomycetota > Actinomycetes > Kitasatosporales > Streptomycetaceae > Streptomyces > Streptomyces sp. 135. The sequence goes on from NZ_CP075691.1 coordinate 8,466,577, forward strand.
GAGGAGCACCGCCTGCCAAGCCCCCGCGCTCAGGGGTGTGTTGAATACGGAGAGCACTTCGGCGTCGCGGACAGCCGGCTCGCACCCTGGGGCGCCGGTTTCCGCTCACGCGAGGAGTTGATCGCGGAGTGTGACGTCATCCTGCTGGCCAAACCGCTGCACGAGGATCTGGCGGAGCTGCGGGAGGGCCAGGTGCTGTGGGGATGGCCGCACTGCGTGCAGGACGAGAAGGTCGCGCAGGCCGCCATCGCGCGCAAACTCACGGTCATCGCCTTCGAGGCGATGAACCACTGGACCCGGGAGGGCGGGTTCAGCCTCCACGTCTTCCACAAGAACAACGAGCTGGCCGGTTACTCGTCGGTGCTGCACGCCATGCAGCTGACCGGATCGACCGGTGACTACGGGCGCCGGCGGCGTGCGGCGGTGATCGGCTTCGGTGCCACCGCACGCGGTGCGGTGACCGCGCTCAGCGCGCTGGGCGTGCACGACGTGGACGTGCTGACTGCCCGCGGTGTCGCGGATGTCAGCTCACCGATCCACTCGGCGCGGATCGTGTGTGCCCGGCGAGGAACTCGGCCAGCGGCTCCGGGCCGTCCTCAGTGAGTGCGACGCTACGCCGCGGGTCGCGGCTGTCGTCCGCCACGTCGTGATCGAAGTGCGCCGCTGATGTTCCTGCTGGAGGAGGACCTGCCGAAGCTCGCGCCCGGCACTCTGGTCATCGACGTCTCCTGCGACGAGGGCATGGGTTTCGCCTGGGCACGCCCCACCTCTTTCGACGAGCCGATGTTCACCGTCGGCGACCACGTCCACCACTACGGCGTGGACCACAGCTCCTCCTATCTGTGGGACGCGGCCACCTGGGAGAACAGCGAGGCGCTGGTTCCCTTCCTGCGGCCGGTCCTTGAAGGGCCGACCTGCTGGGACGGCGACTGTACGCTCCTGTCATCGCGTGGTGAGAACTTGCAGCCAAAATTTGAGCATTCGGGCCATATAAGCCATTTGATCATTCAGCGTAATGAATCGGGTGCTTTTCCGGCTAGGTTGGTGAGTTGTCAGCCGGAGAATTTCTCTGGCTGAGCGAAAGGGAAGGCGTACCTCATGCGCTCCACGCGCACCACCCTCGTTCCCCGCACGGCCTTGATCGCCGCGATCGCTGTGGCCGGCCTGGCCTTCACTCCCACCCTGGCCTCTGCGACGGCCCGGGCCGAGACGAGCAGCGCCCGCACGGCCACCGGCCTCGGCATCCTCGGGCTGCCCGGCGCCAACGGCGCCAACGGCGTTGGCAGCAACGGCGGTGTCGGCGGCCTGGGCGGTATCGGGGGCGCGGCCGGAGCCAACGGCAACGGCGGCACCGGAGGCGCCGGCGGCAACGGTGACGGCATCGGGAGCACCGGAGGCGGGGGTGGCACGGGCGGCGCCGGTGGCGCCAACGGCAACGGCGGCAACGGCGGCTATGGCGGTGAGGCCAAGCTCGGTGGTACCGGCGGCAAGGGCGGCGTGGGCGGCGTAGGTGACGCCGGTGTCGGTATCGCCGGCGGCAAGGGCGGCAACGGCGGCGCGTCCATCGCCGGTGGCGGCTACACGGGTGGCAAGGGCGGCGCCGGCGGCGCGGCCAGCCCGGTGTGCCCCGGCAAGCCCGGCGGCAACGGCACCGCGGCCACCTCCACAGCTCATGGCGTCACCGGTGCCACAGGTGCGGCAGGCAAGACCACTCTCCCCTGCTGACCGGACCGTCGGGAAAGCGTCGGATCCAGAGCACAGTCCCGGCTGTGACATGAGATCGAGGACATGCCCAGAAGCCGCGTGCGGAACGCGGCTCGCTGAGACGTGATGAACGGTTCAGGCAAGCGCCCGGCTGGGATGTTCCAGCCGAGCGCTCTCCCGTCCACGGACGCGCGGCAAAAGCGATGGCCTGGGCCGTGCTCGGCCTTTACGCGATGTGAACAGGGCACTGTTGTACTGTTCATGGCAGGATGCCCCAGCCCCTGGCTGCTCTTCCCGGAACTGCGGGAAGACGTACCGGCGTCCGCACGGAGTCTGTGACGCGGGCAGGAACCGAGCAACGCGTCAGGCACTGCGGGCCCGATCCGCACGACGCGTCGTCATTGACGGCGTGACACATTCCATCAATACCGCCCTCCCCGATACCGCTGTGACGGTCTGTCCTGACGTCCGAGCGACCGGGCCTGTGGCGGAAGAAGAGGCATCATGCCCGTCTCCCTCCGCACCCCACTGCCTGTCCGGACATGCCTGGCCAGGCCACCCACGCACCGGCCGTGCGGACAGCCCCGCCTGCTCCTCGCCGTGCACACCCTGCACATCACCACCTGCCGGACAGGCCACCCACGCCTCCTCGGCCGCCGCGAACGTCAGTTGTGCTCCGCCCGGCGTCAGGCCCGCCGATGAGTACGCGGGCGCCGTCTCAGGCGCAGGCGGCCGTCGCCCTACAGGTACGCCGAACGGGCAGTGACTTCGCACGCCTGTCGAAGGAGATCAAGGACGCCGGACTGATGCGGCGTCGGCCCTTCTACTACGCCGTGCGCATGGCGATGGTGTGCGCGGCCTATGCGGGAGGCTGGTTCGCCTTTGGAGCTGTCGGTGACAGCTGGTGGACGCTCGCGGTCGGCGCGTTCCTCGCTCTGGTCTTCGGGCAGGTCGCGCTGGTCGCCCACGATGTGGGTCACCGTCAGGTGTTCCGCAGGACCCGTTCGAGCGCGCTGATCGGGCGTCTCGCCGGCAACCTGGGGATCGGTATGGGTTACGGCTGGTGGCAGGACAAGCACTCGCGCCACCACGCCAACCCCAACCATGAGGAACTCGACCCCGATGTGGCCCCCGACATCCTGGTATGGAGCCAGGCGCAGGCCCGGGCGGCCAGTGGCCTGCCCCGGTTGATCGGCCGCGTCCAGGCGTTCCTGTTCTTCCCCCTGCTGGCACTCGAGGGCTTCAACCTCCATGCCGCAGGAGTACGTGGCCTGGCCGACCGGTCGCTCAAGCAGCGACGGCTCGAAGGAACGCTGCTGTTCGGGCACTTCGCGCTCTACCTCGCGGGTGTCTTCCTCGTCCTGCCCCCCGGCAAGGCGGTGGCATTCCTCTTCGTGCACCAGTGCCTGTTCGGGTTCTACCTCGGCTCGATCTTCGCCCCCAACCACAAGGGCATGCCCACGATCACCGGCCATGACCGCCCTGACTTCCTGCGTCGTCAGGTCCTCACCTCCCGCAATGTGCGGGGCGGCCTCCTGACCGACGTGGCGCTGGGCGGCTTGAACTACCAGATCGAGCACCACCTCTTCCCCAGCATGCCCTCCCCGAACCTGCGCAAGGCCCAGCTCCTGGTCCGCCGTTACTGCGACGAACTCGGGGTGAGCTACCTCCAGACCTCATTGATCGCTTCTTACGGCCAAGCACTCAAGAGCCTGCACCAAGCGGGGCAGCCCCTGCGCGGCTAGCGGCGGCTCCACGAAGAGGCCCGCCGACCCGGACAGGATCCGCGTACTGGCCCTGCTCCTCGATCTCCGATAGGTTAGGCAAGGCTTACCTAATGGAGGTTGAGAATGGGTGTCCGTCACAGCACCGCGATCGTGCCCGCACCGGCGGCACGCGCTCGTTCCCTACTCGCGACCGCGTGGTCCTGCGCGGTGACCACGGAGATCGGCAGGGACGAACTCGTGGGCGCGCACAGCTTCACGGACGACGGCAGGCTGCGGCTGTGCCCGCCCGAGGACAGCGCCCTCGCCGCCGCCGTCATCTGCGCGCCGCGCGGCGAGCCGTCGACGCTGGTCGAGTTCGCCGACGTCGCGCCCGTCCCGCTCAGGGACCGGATCCGCGCCCGGCTGTGGCTGTCCGGATCGCTGGCGTACGACGGGGAGGAACTCTTCCTCGAACCGACATGCGCGGTGCTGCACGAGTCGAACGGCGAACGCCTCGGCGTCGAACTGGACGAACTCGCCCTGACCGTGCCCGACCCGCTCGCCGAGGCCGAGTCGCGGCTGCTCACCCACCTCGCCGACGCCCACCCGGACGCCGTCGAGCAACTCACCCGCCTCGTCAGCCCCGACAGCCTTCAGGGCGTGGTGCGGGTCCGGCCGCTCGCCATCGACCGGCACGGCATCTCCCTGCGCCTCGAACGGGCCCGCAGCCAGGCCGACGTACGCCTGCCGTTCCACGAGACCGTCGCGGACGTCTCCCAGGTGACGGAGTGCATGCAGGCCCTGCTGACGAAGGCCCGGCTCTCAGCGACCCGGCGCGGGCGGCCCGTCGGCGGCTGACCGCATCGACCGCAGCGCGAGGAGCAGCGCCCCGATGTCGTCCAGGTAGACGGGGTCGGGGAGCAGATCCGCGGGCAGCAGGAGATAAGCGACCGCGCCCCAGAAGACCCACTGCCGCTCCACGGGTAGCCCGGCTCTGCGCAGGGCACGGCGGGTGCGGACGAGACGTATGAGCAGCATGACCGCGACGCCGAGCGTCGCGGCGACCAGAACGGCTGCGCCGACGAGGAGAACGGTCAGTTCCGTGCTCATACCTATGTACGTTACCGACGGCGGCCCCCGTCGTCGCGGTCCCGCCGCGGGTGTCTCCGGCGGATATCCCGCGCCCCTCGCGCGGCGCAGCAGGCATGATGACCGCGTGAATGAGCAGCCGAACCCCACCGCCCGACCGATACCCGCGGAGCCCGTCACCCACGAGGCGGCCCCCGCACCCGTTCAGGCCCTGATCGTCGTCGACATGCAGTCCGCCTTCGTCGACGGCGACGGCGCCGTACCCGACGCCCGCCGCCTGCTCGACCGGGTCGGGGCCCTCATGGCCCGGGCCCGCGACAGCGGCGCGCTCGTCATCCAGCTCCAGAACGACGGCGAACCCGGCGCCCCGGACGAGCCCGGGACGCCCGGCTGGCGGATTCATCTGCCCGTCGACGCCGACCGAGCCGAGACCGTCATTCGCAAGACCGCCGACGACGGCTTCGAGGAGACCGGGCTGGAGGAGCTGCTGCGGAATGCCGGTGTCACGGACCTCGCCGTCTGCGGAGTCATGTCCGAGATGTGCGTGAGCGCCACCGCGCGCACCGCCCTGGAACTCGGCTTCCGTGTCGTGCTGCCGCACGACGCCCACGCGACGTACGACATCCCGGCGGCGGAGGGCATCAGCGACGTGGTGCCGGCCGCGGTGGTCTCGCGCGTCGCCGAGTGGGCCCTCGGCGACGAGGTGGAGATCGTCGCCCGGGCCCGCGACGTCGGTTTCACGAAGCCGTAGCGGGTAGCGCGCACACCGCGACCGGCGCCCGGAACGGCTTGCCCGCCAGGCGCAGTTCACCGCTGCGCGGCGCGACGTGGAAGACGCTCACCGAATCCGACTTCTGGTTCGCGGTGAACAGCAGCCGCTCGGAGGGGGAGAGCGCGAGGTGCCGGGGGAACTCCCCGCGCACCGGCTCCGTGCCGAGGAGCCGCAGCCGGGCGCCGCCGCCCTCGATCGCGTACCGGGCGAGGCTGTCGTGCCCCCGGTTGGCGAGGAAGGCGAAGCGCCCCTCGCGCGTCACCGCGATCTGCGCCGGGTAGTTCGTGCCCCCGCCCGAGCCCGTCGACTGCGGCTCGCCCGGCCTGAAGCGGCCGGTGGCGGGATCGTACGCGCAGACCACGACGGTGTCGTCCAGCTCGTTGGCGAGGTACGCGAAGCGCCCCGAGGGATGAAAGGTGAGATGGCGTGGCCCCGCGCCGGGCCGCAGCGTCGCGGACGACACCTGACGGAGCGTGCCCGCGTCGCCGTCGAGCCGGTACGTGTAGACCGTGTCGTTGCCGAGGTCGACGGCGAGGACATGCCGCCCGTCTGGGGACGTGATGATCTGGTGGGCGTGCGGGCTCTCTTGGCCCGGACCCGGCGGCGGGGCGGAGTGCGTGACGAGGTCGGTGCGCTCACCCAGTGCGCCTGATCCGTCGATGGGGTGGACGGCCACGCTGCCCGAGAGGTAGTTCGCGCTGAGCAGCCAGCGGCCGCTCGGGTGCACGGAGAGGTGGCAGGGACCCGCCCCTCCGGTCCCGCGCGTCCCCAGCACCTTGTGCCGGCCTTCGGAGGAGAGGGCGACGGCGGTCACGCCGCCCTTGTCCCGCTCGGCGACTGCGTAGAGCGTGCGGCCCGAGGGGTGCAGCGCCAGATAGGAGGGGTCGGGCACCCCGGTGAGCGTGCCGGTACCGGTGACGCGGCCCGTCGCCTCGTCGTACGTCGCAAGACCGATGCCCGAACCGCCGCCCTCCTGAGAGGTGTACGTCCCGAGGAACAACTGCCGCTCGCGGCGCGGCCGGTGAGCCGCGGACGAGGCGGGTTCCCTGCGAGTGTGCTCGGTGCGTGCGCGGTCCCGCGGCTCCGAGGAGGCGCACGCCGCGGCGGAGGACAGCGCCCCCGCGGTGGCCGCCCCCGCCAGCGCCCCGATGAACCGTCGCCGCCCGGGGCCGCTTACGGAAGCCTCGGCCGGCCCTGCTCCGCTGTTCATGGCTGCACCTCGTGCGTCGGTGGTGACGGATGTGCCAGCCACAGTGCCCGCCGTGGGAGCGCGCGGACAAGAGGCGCACCGTCCGCGGCCCCCCCGACGACGGCTTCGCGGGCCGCCCCCTCGTCCCGGTGCCGGGAGGCCGCTCCCTCCGGTGGCGTCGGCCGGGCCGTCAGGCCTTGGCGGGACGAGGAGACGGCCTGCTACGCCGACTGTGCCGAGGCCACGGCTGCGGGGAGGCTCTCCGCCTCGCACGCGTCGACGCCGTGTGTGTCCCATGCGGGGAAGGGGTCGTACCCCGGCGCTTCCTCTCCCTCCGCGAGCAGGCAACGTGGCAGTGCGGCCTTCAGCGGCTCGGCCCGCAGGTCCGTACCGATGAACACCAGCTCCTGGCCCTGCGCGTCGTCCGCCGTGCGCGCCCCGGACGGCTCGAAGCGGGCCACCGAGCCGGCCTGCGACCACAGGCCGGTGACCCGGGGGCGGCTCGCCAGCCAGAAGAAGCCCTTGGAGCGCAGGATCCGGCCGAAGGCACCGCTGTCCATCTCCTCCGTGACGAAGGACCACAACCGCCCCGGGTGGAAGGGGCGTTCGGCACGGAACACGGTGCTCGAAATGCCGTACTCCTCGGTCTCGGGGACATGGTCGCCGTTCAGCTCCCGCACCCACCCCGGAGCCTGCTGCGCGCGCTCCAGGTCGAACAGGCCGGTGTCGAGGATCTGGGTGAGGTCCACCCGGCCCCGGGTCGCGGGCACCACACGGGCCAGGGGGTTGAGGCGCGCGAGGGTGGCCGCGAGCCGCTCGGCGGTGTCGGCGTCCACGAGGTCGAGCTTGTTGAGGACGATGACGTCGGCGAACTCCACCTGGTCCATCAGCAGGTCGCTGACGGTGCGCTCGTCGTCCTCGTACTGATCGAGCCCGCGCTCCACGAGGCCGTCCCCGCCGGTCAGTTCCGGCAGGAAGTTGGCGGCGTCCACCACCGTCACCATCGTGTCGAGACGGGCGAGATCGTCCAGCGTCGCGCCGTCGTCACGGGGGAAGGCGAAGGTGGCGGCCACCGGCATCGGTTCGGAGATGCCGCTGGACTCGATGAGCAGATGGTCGAAGCGGCCCTCGCGGGCCAGCCGGTCGACCTCTTCCAGCAGGTCGTCGCGGAGGGTGCAGCAGATGCAGCCGTTGGTCATCTCGACCAGGCGTTCCTCCGTGCGCGACAGGGCGGCCTCGCCGCCGCGCACCAGGGCGGCGTCGATGTTGACCTCGCTCATGTCGTTGACGATCACCGCGACGCGCAGGCCCTCGCGGTTGCCGAGGACGTGGTTGAGCAGTGTGGTCTTGCCCGCGCCGAGAAAACCGGACAGAACGGTCACAGGCAGGCGGTCGCGGGCGGCGGTCGATGTGTGCGTCATGCGGTTCGGCGCTCAGCTCTCCGGGCGCAGCAGGCCGCGCTCGTACGCCTTGAGCAGCCGCTGCGGGACCATGTGCCGCGTGCCGTCGACCGTGACGGGCACCAGCTGCGGGGTGCTGGCCTTCCACTGGGCGCGGCGGTGGCGGGTGTTGCTGCGTGACATCTTCCGCTTGGGTACGGCCATGACGTCCTCCTGGGATGTGGGGGCGGGGGGTGGCGCTCCGACGCTATATGAAAATGGATCCCATTAACAACTGGCCTTCGCGACGGCGACGGCCCAGGTGAGATAGGCGGCGTTTACGACGAGCCGCGCCGCCACCCCCGGCCGTGTGTCGAGGAACCGGACGGCGGAGCGCGTGTGCCGTGCCGCGTCCAGATGCGAGACCTGGAAGGCGGCGAGCAGTGCGACCGCGCACCAGCCGCCGGCCGCGCGCGTGGCGGGCGCGAAGAGCAGCCCCGCGACGGCCAGTTCGGCGACCGCGCTCGCGGCGACGATGATGGAGGGGGACGGCAGCCAGGCCGGGACGAGGGTGCGGAAGTACGCGGGGAAGGCGGCGTGGGCGAGAGCCGTGCAGGACAGGAAGGCCGCGAGGGCCAGGGTGGCGAAGGGAGTGAAGGTGGACATGCGGCGATGATCGGGCCGCCCCTCGCCCTCCGTCTTGAAGGGAACGCTTGCCGCCGGGAGGCCTCCGCCGGGCGGGAAGCGGGGCGGGTGCCCGCCTCCTTCGCCGTCGCGCGCGAGATCGCCGTCTTCACCGAAGCCCGCGCGTACGAGGTCACGTGGCACCGGCATCCGGCCTGGAAGCTCGTCCTGCCGCTCGGGGGCGGTGTCCGCGTGGGGGAGTCGGCCGGGGCGGGCGTGCTGGTGCCGCCGCAGTACGCACACGTGTGTGCCGCCTCGTCCGCCTTCGTCGCCGTCTTCGTCGAACCGTGGTGTCTGCGGGCCGACCCCACCGCGCCGACGTGGCTGGACGGCCGGACCGTGCGGCGGCTCCTCGATGCCATGAGCGGCGGCGGCGCGGGTGGCGTGACGGATATGGAGGCGCTGCGCGCGGAGGTGGCCTCCTTCGCGGGGCTGCGGACGGTCGGCGGCGCCGCGCGGCCGTTCGGCCTGCTGGTCGGCAGGGCAGGCGGGTGGGAGGCATTGGGGACGTGGGAGGCGTCGGAGGCGCGAGAGGCGGCATAGGTGTGGAGCGCGGGAAGGGCATCGCGGAGGCCGTCGCCGAGGCCGGCTTCGCGGATCAGGCGCACCTGACCCGTGCCGCCCGGCGGTTCATCGGACGTACGCCCGGCTCGGTGGACCGCCGCTGAGTTGACCCTCACGTCGCGTCAGGCTTCAAGCTGTGCGTCGACGAAAGGCGAGGTCCATGAGTTACACCGTCGGACAGGTCTCCGGCTTCGCGGGGGTCACCGTCCGCACCCTCCACCACTACGACAGGGCCGGGCTGCTCTCGCCCGGCGGGCGCAGCCCCGGCGGGTACCGCCTCTACGACGACGCCGATCTGGCCCGGCTTCAGCAGATCCTCTTCTACCGGGAACTCGGCTTCACCCTCGACGAGATCGCGGAGATCCTGGCCGACCCGCAGGCCAACGCCCTCGACCAGCTGAAGGCGAGACGCCGGGCGCTGCGGGAGCAGATCGGCAAGCTGGAGCGGCTGGTGGAGGTCGCCGAGCGGGCCATGGAGGTGCAGCGGACCGGGGTCGCGCTCAGCCCCCAGGAGCGGTTCGAGGTCTTCGGTGAGATCACCTTCGACCTGAGCTACGCCACCGAGGCCGAGCTGAAGTGGCAGGGCAGTCCGGGGTACCGGGCGGCCATGGAGAGCGCCGCCGCGCACTCCAAGGAGGACTGGGCGCGGCTCATGGGCGAGGCGGCGCGGTGGCGGGAGGAGCTGCTGGCCGCCTACGACGCGGGGGAGCCGCCGCGGGGCGGGCGGGCGCGGGAGCTGGCCGAGGCGCACCGGCGGCACATCAGCCGCTGGTTCACCCCGTGCCCGCCCGAGACGCATCTGCGGATCGCGGACGACTTCGCCGAGGATCCGCGTGCCTTCGCCCTCGTCGTGCCGCCGTCCCAGCAGCGGCCGGGGCTCGCCGCGTATCTGCGGGCGGCCGTCCGCGCCAACGCCGAGTCCGCCGACCCTCACGGTCGACGTGAGCCTCGACCGGAGTCTCACCCTGGACCTGAGGGTGAGACAAATGCCATCGCCGTACCGGAAGACGACCGAACCGAAGGAACCCGATGACCCGCGTCCTCATCACCGCCGCCGGTTCGTACGGCGATGTCGCCCCCTACACCGGCCTCGGCGTCCGGCTCCGCGAAGCCGGGTACGACGTGGCGCTCGCCACGCATGACTCCTTCGCGCCGCTGACCGAGGCCGCCGGCCTGAGGTTCCGCGGGCTGCCCGCCGACGCGGCGGCCTCGGGGCGGGCGGAAGGGCGCAAGGAGCTCATGCGGGCGGCCTCGGCCTTCGTACGCGGCCTCGGCGGAGGCCTGGCCGACGCGGCCGTACGGGGCGCCGATCTGCTGGTGGCCTCCACGACAACCGCCCCGCTCGCCTGGCAGCTGGCCGAGGCCATGGGCATCCCCGCCCTGGGCGCGTACCTCCAACCGGTCCACCCCACGCGGGAGTTCCCGCCCGTCGTCGGCGGCACCCGGTCGCTCGGCGGTTTCGGCAACAAGGTGCTCGGCCGCTTCTCCCTGCGCATGGTCGACCGCGTCTACGCCGAAGCGGTGCGTGACCTGCGGGCCCGCCTCGGACTGCCCGAGGAGGCCCCGGGCACCGTCCGGGCCCGCCAGGAACGGGCCGGTTGGCCGGTGCTGCACGGCTTCAGCCCGGCCGTGGTGCCGAGACCGGCGGACTGGCGCGCCGGGCTCGACGTCGTGGGCAACTGGTGGCCGCACCACGACCCCGGGCAGGCCCTGCCCCGCGAACTCGACGACTTCCTGGAGGCCGGGCCGCCGCCGGTGTTCATCGGGTTCGGCAGCATGGCGGCCGGGGACGGCGAACGGCTGAGCGGGATGGCGGTGGCGGCGCTGCGCGCGGCCGGGCTGCGGGGCGTGCTGCAGGCCGGGCGCGCGGGTCTCGCGGCGTCCGGCGACGACGTCCTCACCGTCGGCGAGGTGCCGCACGCCCTGCTCTTCCCCAGGATGTCGGCCGTGGTGCACCACGCGGGGGCCGGCACCACGGCGGCGGCGCTGCGCGCGGGGGTGCCGGCCGTCCCCGTACCGGTCGCGGCGGACCAGCCGTTCTGGGCGGCCCGCCTCGCGGCACTGGGCGCGGCGACCGCACCGCTGCCGTTCAAGGACCTCACCGCACCGCGTCTCGCCGAGGCCCTGCGCCGCGCGACGAGCGAGGACACGTATGCGCGCGCCGCCGAGGGGCTCGCCCGGCGGCTGGCCACTGAGGACGGCGCGGGCCACGTGCTCAAGGCGGTCGAACGGTTGCTTTGACCGCCGGTGGTGGGACGGGGCGCCAGGTGACGGCGGTGAGCAGCTGCCGGGAGGCGGTGTGGGGGAGTTGGTGACGGTGGTGGTGGCTTCAACGGGCGGTTGTGGGGCGGTGCGAGCCGCCGGCGCGGGGCCCGGCCTTCGAACCGCTTCAACCGCCGGTCACGGCGGGCTGCTGGGGGCTGCGGTCCCGGCGGGGCAGTAGCAGGGGTGTGGTCAGCAGGAGCAGTCCCGCTCCTGCGATCGCGCCGCGAGGGCCGGTGACGGTGGCGAGCAGGCCCCACAAGGCGGTCATGGCCGCGATGGAGACCTTGCCGGTGACCGACCACGCGGTCAGGACGCGGGCGACGCGGTCCGCCGGGGTCTGGTCGAGCCGGTAGGCGGCGATCACCGGGTTGAACATCCCCGAGCAGGTGATCAGCCCCAGCTCGACGACCATGACGAGGACGAGCCCCGTCACGCCGGGGCGGACGAAGGCGAGCCCCACCGGCCAGCACGCGCGCAGCGCCCCGACGGTGAGCAGGACCCGGCGCCGCCCGCACCGCGCGACGAGGCGCCGGGACAGCCTCGAGCCGATCAGGCCGCCGATGCAGGGGACCGCGAAGGCGAGACCGTACTGCCAGGGCGCGAAGCCGAGACTGCCGAGCATCAGGACGGCCAGCAGCGGCGAGGCTGCCATGATCAAGCCGTTGACCAGCACCGTGTTGAAGAACAGCGGACGCAGAACGGGGTCGGCGAGGATGTACCGCCACCCTTCGAGCAGCTCCCCCGACCGCAGCCGGGGCCCGGCGGCGGCGCGCTCGGGACGCTGCTCCTTGCCGCCGATCGCCCGGATGCCCAGCGCCGAGAGCAGATAGCTGACGGCGTCGGCGGCCACGGTCGCCATGGGGCCGAAGAACCCGATCACCGCCCCGCCGAGCGGCGGCCCGAGCATGGTCGCCGTCCACGTCGTCGACTCCAGCCGCCCGTTCGCGACGAGGAGGTCCCGGGGAGGCACGAGCGCCTTGAGGAAGGCGCCGCTCGCCGCGCTGAACGTGATGTCGGCCGCGGCGACGACGACCGCCACGACGAGCAGGTGCGCGAAGCCGAGCGCCCCGAGCGCGCACGCGGCCGGAACGCTCAGCAGCGCCGCGCACCGCACCAGGTCCATCGTGACCATCACCGGCCGCTTGCGGCGGAACTCCACCCACGGCCCGAGCGGCACCGCCACCACCGCCCCCACCGCGAGCCCCGAGGCGGCGAGCACCGCCACCTCGGTGGGGCCGCAGTGCAGCACCAGGATCGCGATCAGGGGAAACGCGTCGAACGCGAGCCGCGTACCGAAGGTGCTGACCGTGTACGCCGCCCACAGCCACCCGAACCGCCGCCCGAGCGACCGCCTCTCCACCATCCCGCGCACCTCTCACCGGACCCCCGCGTATCGACCGCCGTCATCCAAGCCAGCGGATCCGCCGCGGATCAAACAACCGACGGCCACGCACGCCGCAACCAGGAGTTGTGTGGGCTGCTCACGGGCTCAGGGGCGTTGCCGTCCGGAGCTCTCAGCACCCTCGGTCGACGACCGTCTCGCCGCCCACCACGACCACCTCCGCCCGGGTCCCCGGGATCTCCTCTGGTCGTACGCGCAGGATGTCCCGGGACAGCACGACGAAGTCGGCCAGCTTGCCCACGGTCAGCGAACCGCGTTCGTTCTCCAGGAAGTTGGCGTAGGCGGAGCCCATCGTGTAGCCGTGCACGGCGGTCGCCACGTCCAGGGTCTCCGCGGGCTGCCAGGCGGCGCCGCCGGTGAGCGGGCGGCGGGTGACCGCGGTGTAGATGCCCGCCATCGGATCCATCTCCGCCACGTTCCAGTCGCTGGACAGGGCGAGCACCGCGCCCGCCTCGTGCAGGCTCCGCATCGGCCAGGCCTTGTGCCACCGGCCAGGGCCGACGTTCTCGGCCCAGTCCTTGCCGGGCCCGGCGATCTCGGGGGCGCAGTGGCGGGGCTGCATGCAGGCCACGACGCCCAGCTCCGCGAAGCGCGGCGTGTCGCGCGGGTCCAGGCACTCGACGTGTACGACCTGGTGGCGGGCGTCGCGCGGCCCGTTCACGGAGCGGGCGTGCGCCACGGCGTCCAGGACGGTGCGTCGACCGCTTCCTCCAGCTGTACCTGCCGAAGGGGCCGCGCGACCCCCGCTGGATGCTGTGGATCGAGCTCTGGGCGCGCGCCGGGGCGAACGAACCGCTCCGCACCGCCCAGGAGGAGCTGGACCAGGGCTGGCAGGAGGACCTGGCCGCGCTCCTCGGCCAGGGCGCGGCGGCCGGTGTCCTCGCGGTCGACGACAGCGCGGGCCGCGCCGGTGAACTCCTCGCGCTGCTCGACGGGTTGAGTACGCGCGTGGTGCTCGGCCAGCGCGGCGCGGACCGCAAGGGCGCGATCGCGGCGGCCCGCTCGGCGGCCCAGCGGCTGGTCGGGCCCCGAGCGGCCGGGCGCGGACAGGCGACTACGGCGGCGGATCACGGTCCTCGGCGTCAGCCCGGCACCATCGCGACGGCGAGGTGGTCGGCACGGCGAAGGCACGGACGTCACCGTGCATGACCTCGACGACCCGGACGCGGCGGCCGCGCTGACCGGCCCGTGTGCAGGGGACCGGGTCAGGGCCGTCTTCGGCCACCCCGGCGGTGTGCCGTCGCCGAACGCTCCTCCAGCCATCCGCCGAAGCGATCACCCGCGTGCACCTGGCGCTTGACCCCCCGCCCCGGCGTCTGGACGGTCCTCGGCCAGCTTCCAGCGGTTGCACTTGAAGTGGCCGTGGTACACCGCGTCGAACCGCACCAGCGTGCTGAACAGCCGGATGTCCGCCTCCGTGATGGTGTCGCCGACGAGATAGCGCCTGCTCGCCAGCCGCTCGCGAGGTAGATGCCCATCACGCCGTCGATCTCGTCCCGCAGCGGTTCGGGATAGAGGTCCGGCGCGCCTTCGCGGTGCAGCGCCGTCCACTCGGTGGTGAAGTCCAGAGTGATCCGCTGGTAGTCGTTCGTGACCAGCTTGCCGCTCGGCACGTCCACGAGGGCGGGCACGCTGACGCCGCCCGGATAGCCGCTCTCCCGCGCGTCGTACGCCTCACTCAGGAAGCGGATGCCGAGGACCGGGTCGCGGCCGCCGGGATCCAGAGTGAACCGCCAGCTCCGGTCGTCCTGGATCGGGTCGGTGATCCCGAGGGACAGGGCGCTCTCCAGGCCGAGCAGCCGCCGGGCCACCAGCGCCCGCCCCGCCCACGGGCAGGCGCGGCTCACCACCAGGCGGTACCTCCCCGCCTCCACCGGCCAGCCGTCGAGGCCGTCGGCGGTGACGCGGTCCGCGAAGTGGCTCTTGGACCGCTTGAACTCCTTGTGGCCGTACGAGGCGTTGCCCTCCGCCGGGCCGCCCGCCGAGGCGCTCATGACCGGCCGCCCTCGCGCGCACAGGAACGGGACAGCGGGGCGTGCCCGGCGGCGGCCGGCGGTTCGGACGGGCGCGGGGGCGGCGTCAGATCGTAGATCCGGTCGATGAGCACCGCCTCGTTCCCCGCGAGGCCGGCGCGGCGCAGCGCGTCGTCCGCCTCCGCGATCGGGCCCGCCAGCAGCGTCGCCGCGGCGGCCGGTGAGACCGTCGTCGTGTCGGACAGCGCGGCGCGCGCGGTGTGCAGCAGACGCAAGCAGGCCTGGGCGGCGAGCAGTTCCTCGGACGTCGTGCCGGTCATGTCGAGCGACTCCTCTGCGCTGGATGGCGTGGGCGGCATCAAGGCGATGCCACCCTCCACTCTCGCGCACGGGTCTGACAATGGCGCTCCTACGCGCCCGCTGAGCGCCGGGTGAGCCGCAAAGTGAGGCCGTCCGGCATGAGGGTCAGGCGCTCGGCGACGCGCAGCCGGTAACCGGGATCGGCGTGCAGGTCGTAGCGGCGCAGCAGCAGGCCGAGCACCAACGTGGCCTCGTGCAGCGCGAACTGGCGTCCGATGCAGGCCCGCGCTCCGGTGCCGAACGGCTTGAAGACATGGGCGGGCCGCGCGCGTACCGCCGAAGGGGCGAACCGATCGGGGTCGAACTCCTCGGGGCGCTCGCCCCACGCGGTCGGATCGCGGTGCAGCATCGCGGCGAGGACCAGCGCCCACGCGCCCCGGCGCATCGGGTGCTCGCCCCCGAGCGCGGTGTCCTCGCGCGCCTCACGGGCGAACCCGGGCGCGGTCGGCCACAGCCGCAGCGACTCGTCGAGCACCCGCCGTACGTACCGCAACTTGGCCACCTGCTCGTACGCGGGCTCCCCGGCGGCGCCCCACACCTCGTCGACCTCCGCCCGAGCGCGGGCGAGCACCTCCGGGGATCGCGACAGGTAGTGCAGCGCGAACGACAGCGCTCCGGAGGTCGTCTCGTGCCCGGCGACAAGGAAGGTGATGACTTGGCGGCGGATGTTCTCCGGAGACAGCCGCTCCCCGGTGTCCGGATGGGCCACCTCCAGCATGCGGTCGAGCAGATCGCCGTGGCCGCCCGAACCGGACGAGGCGCGGCGGGCGGCGACCACCGCGTCCACGGTGCGGTTGAGGTACGCCATGTCGGCTTCATTGCGCCGGTCGGCACCGCGCAGTACCAGCGGGGCCAGCAGCGGGGGGACGACGTTGCGGCGCTGGGCGAAGGACAGCGTGCCGACCATGGCCGTCACGAAGGGGTGCGGCGCCGACCGCTCGAACGAGCCGAAGTCGTGCCCGAAGCCGGTGCGGGCGATCGTCTCCAGCGTCAGCTTCGTCATGTCGCCCGGCACGTCCACCGGCCGGCCCGCCGACTCCCGCTCGTCCCAGCGTGCCGTCAACTGCCGGGCGACGTCCAGTATGAGCGGGTGGTACCCCGCCATCGCCTCGCGGCTGAACCCCGGGGCGAGGATGTCGTGCGCCAGCTGCCAGTTGGGCTCGTGGTTGTACGCCGTGAACAGTCCGTCGCCCGCGACCGGACGGAGGTTGGCCACCCCGAGGCCCACGTGTTTGGCGAAGCGCGACTCGTCGGCCAGGTCGGCGACGAGGTCCGCGCCCCACACGAAGACGAATTCCTTGCCGAACGCCTTGCGCCGGAAGATGGGCCCGAGCCGCCGCCCCATCCGCATCGAGTCCTGCAACGGCGTCCGTACGTCGGCGCCCAGGACGTCGCCGAGCACGGGCAGGCGGCGCGGCGGGTGCGGTATCCGGTGCAGCTCCGGCCAGCCCAGCTCGGCGCTGCGGAACCCCTTGAGCGGGGGTGCCGGGGGTGCCGGGGAAGCCGCGGACGCCGTCTGCCCGGCCGCGGACCGCGTCGTCTGCGCCATGTGCCCATCTCCCTTGTCCGGCGGGCCCGTTGGGACGTCTCGGGGCGCCTGTTATACGTGGATTCAATAAGCGTCCCCAGTCTGGTCCCGCTATTGAATTCGCGTCAAGTAAGTCGAGTAAAGTGCCCGCATGGCCGCGAACCCACAGGAGCGCACGCGCCGCAGGATGAGCACGCAGGAGCGGCGTGAGCAGCTGCTTTCCGTCGGGGCGCGCCTTTTCGCGCAGAAGCCCTACGACGATGTGTGGATCGAGCGGGTCGCGGAGATCGCGGGCGTCTCACGCGGGCTCCTCTATCACTACTTCCCGACCAAAAGGGACTTCTTTGCCGCCGTCGTGCAGCGCGAGAGCGAGCGCATGCTGCGTCTGACGGCGGCGGTGCCGGGTCTGCCGGTGCGGGAGCAGATCACCACCGGACTCGACGCGTTCCTCGGCTACGTGGAGAGCCACGCGCAGGGCTTCCGTGCCTTCCACCGGGCCGAGGCGGCGGGCGACCCGCTGGTCCGCGAGGTCTACGGCGACGGCCTCGCGGCCCAGGAACGGCAGATCCTCGCGGCCCTCGCCGCGGACCCGCACGCCACGGACATCATCCGGGATCCGCCCGCGCTGCGCCTCGCGGTGCGGGGGTGGCTCGCCTTCATGGTGGCCGTCTGCCTGGAATGGCTCGCCGAACCGGAGCTGACGCGCGACCAGGTGCGCGACCTGTGCGCCAAGGCGCTGCTGGGCGCGATCACGCGCTGAGGCGCAGCGCCTTCCGCAGGGCGGCCGGGGTGGTGAAGAGGTGGCCGCGCAGGCCGCCGGCCTCGGCGGCCAAGACGTTCTCCTCGCGGTCGTCGACGAACAGCACCTTGCCCGCCTCGGCGCCCAGCGCGTCCAGGCACCAGCGGTAGGCGCCGGGCTCGGGCTTGGCGTGGCCGATGCGGCAGGAGAACGCGCGCACCTGGAAGTGCTTGAGCCAGGCGTGCCGCTCTTCGTAGTGGACGGCCAGCTCTTCGGGGATGTTGGAGAGGAGTGCGATCCGCCGGCCCGCCGCCGCGAGTTCCTCGATCAGCGCGACCATTGTGTCGTCGACGCCGCTCCAGCTGAGGATGTCGGCCTCGACGAGCCGCGCGACCTGACCGGGCCTGAAGCCGGTGCCGAGGGCGTCGGCGACCTGCCGCCAGTAGCCGGGGCCGGTCACGTCACCGCGGTCGTACGGCTGACGCAGCCCCCAGTAGGCCGCCCAGAAGGGCGCCTCCGGCACGCCCGCGGTGGCGACCAGACGGGCCTTGCCGTCCTCGGACTGGTGGCGCGCTATCACGCCGAACATGTCGAAGAGGACGATGCCGTGCCTGTGCCCGTGCCCGGGGCGGGGGCGGACGGCGTCCGCCGGGCGGTTCGTCGCGTCGTACATCAGAAGTCATACCTTTCGTACGGTCACGCCCGCCGCGGCCAGCGCGTCGGTCTCCTCGTCCGGCGCGGCGCCGTCGGTGACGACGGCGTGGAGGGCGGTGGCGGGCGCGACGAAGGCGAGGGCGGTGCGGGAGAGCTTGGTGGCGTCCGCGACGGCGATGACACGGCGGGACGAGGCGATGGCGGCCCGCTTGACCGCGGCGTCGTCCAGGTCGTAGGCGGTCAGGCCGTCCGCCGCGGTGAGGCCGCAGCATCCGATGACGGCGGTGTCGAAGCGCAGCGCGGCCAGGGAGGCCGTGGTGAGTGGGCCGGTCAGGGCCAGCTCGCCGGGTCGCGGCCGGCCGCCGGGTACGAGCAGCGTCAGCCGGGGCGCGCCGCTCAGCGCGTTCACCGCCTGGAGGGAGAGCGGCAGCACGGTCAGCCGCCGGTGTTCGACGGCGCGGGCGACCTCCAGGCAGGTGGTGCCGCTGTCCAGGAGGACGGACTCTCCGTCGGCGATCAGCCCGGCCACCTCGGCGGCGATGCGCCGCTTCACCTCAAGGCCCTCCTGCTCCCGCAGTGCGAAGGGTGGTTCCTCCCCGCGCAGCAGCAGGCTCCGCGCGCCGCCGCGGTAGCGCTCCAGTACGCCCTGTTCGGCCAGGGCCTCCAGGTCGCGCCGGATGGTCATCTCGGAAGCGCCGGTGAGCTCGGCGAGTTCCGCGACGCCGAGCCGGCCCGCCTCCCGTACGGCGTCGGTGATCTGCCGTAGTCGATCTCTGCTGGTGCTGCCTCTGCTGGGGTGGGTCACGCCGCTATTCAAGCACCAAATGTGTTCGCCAACCAACCTTCCGAACATTGATAGTGTTCGTTAAGTTCGATGGCATGGAAAGAACACTGCGGGCCGGACGGCTGGCCACCTTCGCCTACTTCGCCCTGAACGGCTTCCTCATGGGCATGTGGATCGTCCACATCCCCGCCATCGAGGACCGCGCGGGGATCAGCCACGCCGTGCTCGGCTGGCTCCTGCTGCTGCTCGGCGCGGGAGCCTTCGTCGGCATGCAGCTCGTCGGCCCCCTCACCGACCGCCTCGGTGCCCGCGTCGTCGTGCCGGTCAGCGCCGCGCTGTGCAGCGCGGCCGTCGTCCTCCCCGGCCTCGCCACGAACGTCTGGACGCTGGGCGCCGCCCTGCTCGTCCTCGGCCTCGGCAACGGCGGCCTGGACGTCAGCATGAACGCCCACGCGGTCCAGGTGGAGCGCGGCTACCGACGGCCCGTCATGTCCGCCTTCCACGCCACGTTCTCCATCGGCGGTGTCCTCGCCGCGCTGGTCGGCGCCCGCACGCTCAGCTGGGACCTGAGCCCCGCGGCGACCCTCGGCGCGGTGGCGCTGCTCGGCCTGGCCGCCGCCGCGCTGTCGGCGCCCGCGCTGTTGCGGCCCGAACCGGCGGCTCGTACGAAGGCCGCGGACGGCGCGGCCGCGGGCGACGGTGCCGAAGTCCTCGCCGCCGGGACGAATGCACGCAGGCGCACTCCCCGGCGTATCTGGGCCCTTGCCGCCCTCGCCCTCATGCTGATGCTCTGCGAGGGCGTGGCCAACGACTGGAGCGTGCTGCACCTCCGTGACGTCCTGGACGCGCCCGCCGCCACCGCCGCTCTCGCCTACGGCGCCTTCTCCACCGCCATGACCGTCGGCCGCCTGCTGGCCGACCGGGTGGCGGCCCGCTTCGGCCCGGTGGCGATCCTCCGCTACGGCGCGGCACTGGCGGGGGCCGGACTGACGGTGGCCGCCCTGTCGCCCTGGACCCCGGCGGCGCTCTTCGGCTGGACCGTGTTCGGCGCGGGCCTCTCCGGCTGCATCCCCCAGCTCTTCAGCGCCGCGGGCCACGCGGACGAGGACGCCGCCGGGGTCAACGTCTCGCGCGTCGCGGGGCTCGGTTACCTCGGCATGCTGGCCGGGCCCGCCGTCATCGGGCCGCTGACACACCTCGTACCGCTCAACCTCACGTTCTTCCTGCCGGTGGCGTTCTGCGTCATCGCCGCGTGTACGGCCGGCATCCTGCGCGACCCACGACCGGAGCCGCGCACCCCCGAGGCCGCCGCGCGCGTCTGACGGCCCAGCCGTGGCTCAGTGCGGCGGAACCTCGCCAGAGCGGGTGAGCGGGTGAGCGGGTGAGCGGTGCGACGGAGGCGGGCCGAGGTACCCCGTGGGTTCGGGCGCCGCGTACGGGGGACGCGGATCGGCGGACGCCGGTCGTGCCGGGTGGTGAGAACCCACGGCGTGGCCGCAGCACTCGCGGCGCTCGGCGGCGGTGTCACGTCCGGCCCGCTTCGATGTCCGCGATCAGCTGGTGGACGAGCGCGGGGCCGGGCGGCCCGGCCATGGTGGTGACCGCCGGGAGCGCCACGGTGTCGGCCGCGCCGGTCGCCTCTTGGGCCAGGAGGGCCGCGCCGTCCCCGCCGGTCGCACACGCGTGGGCGGCGCCCGCCAACCCGAGGGCTCCCGCGAGCGCCTTGTGGGCCCGGCGCCACGCGCGGCTGCGACGGCCGCGCACATGCTCGACGAGCGCCTGCGCGTACTGCGTCATGGAGCGCGTCCAAAGGTCGTGCCGGGGCTGGGCGCAGGCTGCTGCACGACGGATGCTGCGTGTCGCGTCGCCGGGGCTGACCCGGGCCTGCGCCACGGCCAGCAGCGCCCAGTTGACGGCCACGGGCGGGCCGCACTCCGCGTGCGCGGGGAGGGTGACCGCGGCCTCCCGCAGATGTGCGATGGCCCGCTCCGTCCTGCCCTCGTCCAGGGCGAGCGCCCCGAGCGCATGGCAGACCCTCCCGACGGTGGCGTCATCGCCCGCGAGCAGGGCCACCCGCCAGGCCTGGCCGAGTATCTCGGCGGCGGCGGGAGAGCCCGTGCACACCGCCAGCCAGCCGGCCAGCCACAGCGCCTGCCGGCGGACCAGCGTGTCGGTCCGGCCCAGGGGCAGCAGACGCAGCAGGTGCTCGCGCCCCTCGGGGGCGTTTCCGCAAAGAGCCCACCAGAACCACAGGTCCACGGCCAGGGCGAGCGCCATCGAGGCCTGGTCCGCGCCGCTCGGCTGCCGGGCGAGCGCGGCGCGCAGGTCGGCCTCCTCGTCGCGGACGAGCGCGACGGCCCGTTCGTGCAGGCCGGTGCTCCACAAGTGGTGGGCGGTGGAGGCGACATGGCCGTACCAGTAGAGGTGGCGGCTGATGGCGGCGGCCGCCTCCCCTGCGGACTCCAGCCGTTCGGCACCGAAGCCGCGGACCGCCGCGGAGAGGCGGAAGCGGGGGGACAGCACGCCGCCCGGGGCGCGGACCGGTTCCACGACGGAGGCGAGGACCAGCCGGGCCAGCGCGGCCGGCACGTCCTGCGCGCCGAGGCCGCCGCCCCCGCACACGAATGCCGCCGCGTCCTCGTCGAAGTCGCCCGCGAACACGCTGAGCCGCGCCCAGACGGTACGTTCCTCCGTCCCGCACAGCGCGTACCCCGCGCCGACGGCGGCCCGCAGCGACCGGTGCCTGCGCAGCGGCGCGTCCACCGTCCCCGGCCAACCCTGCGCGGACTCCAGCATCCGCGCGAGCTGCGCCAAGGATTGGTCCGCCGCCTGAGCCGCCGCCAACTCGATGGCCAGCGGCACGCCTTCGAGCCGCCGGCAGATCTCACGGGCGACGCGCACGTCGGAGGGGTCGCCCCAGGCGCCCCCTGATCCTGCCTCACCCCCGGCCCGGGCCCGTCCCCGCCGGGCGGCCCGCACCCGCTCCAGGAACAGAGCCACGGCGGGGCCCGCCTCCGAACCGCCACCGGAGGCGGCGGGGGCCCCGGGCTGGGTGAGGCGGCCCGGATCCGGGTCTGCTGCGGGGGTGTCCGGTACGGTGTGTCGGGCGTCGGCGTCCGGTTCCGCGTGTCCTGCGGCGGTGTTCGGCTCGGAGTGTCCTGTGTCGGTGTCCGGCCTCGCGTGTCCTGCGGCGGCGTCCGGCCTCGGATCTCCTGTGACCGCGTCCGGCCTTGTGTCTCCCGCGACCGTGTCCGGTGCCGGATCTCCTGCGGCGGCGTGCGGGCCCTCGGCTCCTGTAACCGCTTCCGGCCCCGCGTCGCGCACGACCGCGTTCCGCCCCGGGACTGCTGCGGGGGTGTCCGGTGTGGCGTGTCCTGTGGCGGCGTGCGGTTCGGAGTGTCCTGTGTCGGTGTCCGGCGTCGCGTGTCCTGCGGCGCTGTGCGGCCTTGCGTCTGCTGTGACCGCGTCCGGCCTTGTGTCTCCCGCGACCGTGTCCGGCGTCGGGTCTCCTGCGGCGGTGTCCGGTCTGGTGTGTCCTGTGGCGGTGTTCGGCTCCGCGTGTCCTGTGACCGCGTCCGGCTTCGGGTCTGCTGTGACCGGGTCCGGGCCCGAGTCTCCTGTGGCGGTGTTCGGCTCCGCGTGTCCTGTGACCGCGTCCGGCTTCGGGTCTGCTGTGACCGGGTCCGGGCCCGAGTCTCCTGTGGCGGTGTTCGGCTCCGCGTGTCCTGTGACCGCGTCCGGCTTCGGGTCTGCTGTGACCGGGTCCGGGCCCGAGTCTCCTGTGGCGGTGTTCGGCTCCGCGTGTCCTGTGACCGCGTCCGGCTTCGGGTCTGCTGTGACCGGGTCCGGGCCCGAGTCTCCTGTGGCGGTGTTCGGCTCCGCGTGTCCTGTGACCGCGTTCGGCCTCACATCTCCTGCGACCGGGTCCGACCCCGCGTCCCCTGTAGCCGCATCCGATCCCACGTCGCCTCCGACAGCGAGCCGCCTCGGGCCCGTTGTGCCGACGTTCGGCCTCAGGTCTCCCGCGACCGCGTCCGGCTCCACCCCTTCTCTAACCGCATCCGGCCCCGCGTTCCCTGTAGCCGCATCCGGCTCCGCGCCTCCGGCAACCGCGCCCCACCCCCCGTCGCCCACAACAGCGAGCGGCCCTAGGCGCAGTACCGCCTCGTCGCCGAGGCCCAGCGGATGGCGTCCGGCAGCCAGGACGCGTACGTCGGGGGCCTCTTCCAGGAGTGCTCGCACCAGGCGTACGCACTCGCACCGGACGGGATCGAAGTCGTCCAGCACCAGCAGCATCCGCCGGGACCGCAAGCGCGCCGCGACGTCAGCCACTCCGACGGCGATCCCGCCACTCGCGGCGTCCATGCCCGGCCCCACCTCCCCGTCCAGCGCCTCGGCCACGGTCTGCGCGACCCTCCGCCTGCGCGCCGGAGCGCCGTCCCACCACCGCACCCGCACGACGCCGTCCGGCAGCGAACCTCCCACCGCGGCGGCCGCGTGCTCGGCGAGGAGGCTCTTGCCGATCCCCGCGCCGCCGACCACCGTGACGAGCCTGCCCTGGGCGAGGAGCCGACGAAGCGCCGCCAACTCCTCGGTCCGTCCGACCAGTCCGCCCCTGCCGGGCCCGCCCGCCCCCGCACCACCCGTACCTGGATCGCCCGCCCGCCTGCCGAACCGTTCCGGCTGGGCCGCGTCCTCCCCGTCGCCCCGTGTTCGCACGCCTCTCCATTCCTGCCCGCCTGCCCGCCCCGTGTCGCCATCGCCGTGCGGAACGCACTACGCAGAATCGTCACTGCACCGTTTTCGACAGAACTTCTAACTCCCCGCCCGTACGCGGAGTAGTGAAGCGCCGAGCCGAATCATGCGGGGCAGCGAACCGTCGTATCCCTGTACGGGTCCGGTCCGGCGCATGACTCCGGTACGACGTGTGCGCGCCGCCAGTCAGGTGGATCACGCCCGGCTGCGTCCTGCCAGGCGTGACCGACGCAACTCCCGTCTCCGCCCCCGCCGTGAAGAACCCCGCCCCCGCCGCCGAACCCGAGCGGCTCCCGGCCGGGGAGACCTGGCGCGCCCTGTACCGCCACTTCCGTCCGCACCGCGCCGCCGTGGCGTTCGGTGCGTTCCTCACGCTGATCGGTGCGGCGTCCGGCCTCGCGCAGCCGCTCGCGGCCAAGGCGCTCGTGGACCGGCTCGGCGCCGACGACTCGATCACCGGCATCCTCGTGCTCCTCACCGCCCTCGTGATCCTCGGCACCGCGATCGAGTCGGTCGGCGCGTACGTCCTGGAACGCACCGCCGAGTCCGTGGTGCTCGCCGCCCGGCGCACGCTGATCGGGCGGCTGCTGCGGTTGCGCCTCCCGGAGGTGGAGCGGACCCAGCCCGGCGACCTGATGTCCCGGGTCACCTCGGACACCACGCTGTTGCGGGCCGTGACCACTCAGTCCGTGGTGTCCGCCGCGTCCGGCGGCCTGACCTTCATCGCGACGATCGTGCTGATGGCGCTGATGGACCCCGTGCTGCTGTGCGTCACCCTCGGCGTGATCGTGCTGATCGGCGGCGCGGCTTCCCTCGCCATGCCGAAGATCGCGCAGGCGACACGGCGCGCCCAGGAGGCGGTGGGCACCATCTCGACCGCGCTTGAACGGGCGTTCGGGGCTTTCCGTACGGTCAAGGCCTCCGGTGCCGAGCGGCGGGAGACCGAGGCCGTGCAGGAGGCCGCGCTGGAGGCGTGGCGGCATGGCGTACGGGCGGCGAAGTGGCAGTCGGTGGCGTGGAGTTCGGTCGGCCTCTCCGTGCAGGTGTCGTTCCTCGCCGTACTCGGGATCGGCGGCGCGCGGGTCGCGTCCGGGGCGATATCCATCTCGACGCTGGTGGCGTTCCTGCTCTTTCTCTTCTACCTGATCGACCCGGTGTCGCGGTTGGTCGAGGCGGCCTCGCAGTACCAGGTGGGCTCGGCGGCGATCGCACGGATCGTGCAGGCGGAGCGACTCGAAACGGAAGAGCTCGGAACAGGAGAGTTCGGAAGAGAAGGGCTCGGAACGGAAGCGGCGGTCCCGGCCGGCGCCGGTCCCGCTTCGGTGGCCTTCGAGGACGTGACCTTCCGCTACCGCGACGACCTCCCCTACGTCCATCACGGGGTGAGCTTCGACGTGCCGGGCCCCGGCATGACCGCCTTCGTCGGCCCGTCCGGCGCCGGCAAGACGACCGTGTTCGGCCTGATCGAACGGTTCTACGAGGCGACGGGCGGGCGGATCCTGGTCGACGGCAAGGACGTCAGTGAGTGGCCGCCGGCCGAGCTCCGGGCAGTCATCGGCTACGTGGAGCAGGACGCGCCCGTCCTCGCGGGCACCGTCCGCGAGAACCTCCTCTTCGCCGCGCCCGACGCCACCGACGCCGAGGTCCGCGAGGTCCTCGTACGCGCCCGCCTCGACGGCGTCGTCGAACGGCTGCCCGAGGGGCTGGAGACGGTGGTCGGCCACCGGGGCTCCAAGCTGTCCGGTGGGGAGCGGCAGCGCGTGGCCATCGCCAGGGCGCTGCTCAGGAAGCCCCGCCTGCTCCTGCTCGACGAGGCGACCTCGCAACTGGACGCGGTCAACGAACTGGCGCTGCGGGACGTCGTCACGGAGGTGTCCCGCGAGGTGACGGTCCTGGTGGTGGCCCACCGCCTGTCCACGGTGATGCTGGCGGACCGGATCGTGGTGATGGACGCGGGGAAGGTACGGGCGGTGGGGACGCACGCCGAACTGGTGGCGGCGGACCCGCTGTACGGAGAGTTGGCGGCGACCCAGTTCCTGACGGCGTCGGAGTCGGAGTCGGCCTCGGAGTCGGTCTCGGCACCGGAGTCAGCCCCGGCCTCGGCGTGAGCGGCCACGGCGAATTCCCGGGCGAACCGGGTGCGTTCCCCGGCGACCGGAGCGCCCATCCGTCCGTCTTGATCACTCCCTGGTTCGTGCCCACCACGGTGCGGTCCGTGGTCTACCGTGGCGGCATGACGCGTCCGAACCCCCGTGCGGTGTACGACGGCTATGTCACACGGATCGCCGACCAGACCGCCCAGTTGGTCGCGGCCCTCGACGGCGCCGACGCCGCCGCGCCCGTGCCGGGCTGCCCCGGATGGACCCTCGCCCACCTGCTGCGTCACGTCGGCGGCGCGCACGGCTGGGCCGAGACCGTCGTGCGGACACGGGCCACCGGGCCCGTCCCCGACCATGGCGTCGCCGACGTCACGCCCGGCGCGGACGACGACGTCGCCACACTGGCCGCCCGGCTCACGGACAGCACCGCCCGGCTCGTGGAGACGCTGCGCGAGGCGGGCCCGGACGTCACGGTGTGGACGCCGGCCCCGGGCGGCACGCCGCTGTTCTGGGCGCGGCGCATGACGTACGAGACGGTCGTGCACCGCTTCGACGCGACCGCCGCGGTCGGCGGGGCCTACACCCTGGACGTCGATGTCGCCCTCGACGGCCTCGACGAGTGGCTGGAGTTCAGCACGCTGCCGCAGGCCTACCCGTCGCAGGCCGAGTACCGGGCGCTGCTCGGCCCCGGCCGCAGCCTTCACTTCCACGCCACCGATGCGCCGGAAGGCGCGGGGGAGTGGTTCATCGACCTGGCCGAGACGCCCGTCACCGTGAGCCACATCCACAAGAAGGCGGGCACGGCCGTGCGCGGCCCTCTCACCGACCTCCTGCTCCTCCTCTACCAGCGCCGCTCCCCGACTGCCGCCGACGGCATCGAAGTCCTGGGCGACGAGGGGCTCTTCGCCGCCTGGCTGGACGGGGCGGGCCATTGGCTGCGGAGGTGAGGCGCGGAGGCGGCGGCTGGACAGGTGAACGCGTACGCCTGCGGGGCATCGAGCCCGATGACTGGGGCGCGTTCCAGCGCTTCGCCGCGGAAGAGGCGCGATCGGGGGATCTGCCGCGCCCGCCCGGCTCCGCCGAGGGCTACCGGGCCTGGGCGAAGGAACAGGCCGTGGCCGCGCGCGACGGCGACCACGTCCAGTTGGTGGTCGAAGCCGTCGAGACGGGGGAGGCGATCGGTGCCCTCGCCGTACATCACGCCGATCCGCAGGCAGGCCGGTTCGAGTACGGCGTCACGATCGGCGCCGATCACCGGGGCAGAGGCTACGCGGCGGAAGCCGTCGTGATGTTGCTGCGCTTCATGTTCGCCGAGCGGCGCTACAACAAGTGCGAGGCGCGCGTCTTCGCACACAACGAACCCTCGCTGACACTGCACCGTCGGCTCGGTTTCACCGAAGAAGGCCGCCTCCGTCAGCACGTGTTCCTCGATGGGCGATACCGCGATCTGATCGTGATGGGGCTCCTCGCCGACGAGTTCTATGACGGCAACGACTCCTCCAGGCGCGCCAGCTCACCCCGTGACGCCACCCCCAGCTTCGGATAGGCGTTGTACAGCCCACCGTGCGCGGGCTCAGGAACAGTTGCGCGCCGATCGACGTGGCCCACACCGGCAGCGCGCGGGCGAGGGCGCGGTGCGCGGCGAGTCGTTCACCGAGCGGTGCGCTCTGGTAGGCGGCCGAGCGGATCAGCGGATGACGGAACACCAGGCGGCCCTCCGCGACCCGTACCAGGTCCTTGCGCTCGGCCGGATCCAGGTCGGTCACCGCGGCCCCAAGATCGGAAGCCGCCGACGCGATCACCGCGAGGTCGTCGGTGGCCTCCGCGGCCGCCACGAGCAGCACCGTGCGGGTGGCGGGCGGCAACGCCGAGATGCGGTCGCTGAACGTCTGCTGCACGCGCGCGTGTCCGCTGACGCCGCGTCGTGGGCCAGTCCCTCCCGCTGCGCCACGGGAAACTCCCGCAACGCCAAGGGGTTGTCGGCCGCCTCGCCGAGGATCTGCGCGTGTGCGTGCTGCGGCAGATCGCCGGCGTGTTCGGCGAGCAGCTCCCGGGCGGCCGCGTCCGACGGCGCGCCCACCCGCAGTTCGTCGAGGCCCGGCGCGGGGAACGGCGGGGCGTACGTGTCCCGGGCGGCGAACAGCAGGACGACGCCCTCCGCGTCGAGGCGCCGCCCGGCGAAGAGCAGCGCCTCGGCCGACTCCCTGTCGAGCCAGTGCGCGTCGTCGACCACGCACAGCAGCGGCCGCTCCTCGGCGAGATCGGCCAGCAGCGTGAGGACGGCGAGCCCGGTCAGGAACCGGTCACCGCCGCCCGTCTCCACCGCCGCGTCGGTCAGCCCCAGCGCGCCCGCGAGCGCCCGCGCCTGCCGCTCGGGCAGCTCCGCCACACGGTCGGCCGCCCGGCCGAGCAGCAGGTGCGGCCCCGCGAAGGGCAGCTCGCTCTCCGACTCCGTCCCGGTGGCCCGCAACACCCGCAGCCCCTCGGCGCGGGCCGCGGTGACCGCGTGCGCCAGCAGCTCGGACTTGCCGATCCCGGCCTCGCCGCGCACGACGAGCGCCGCGCTGCGGCCCTGCCGTGCCCCCTGGATAACCCGGTCGTTGACGCCGAGTTCGTCTTCCCTCCCGTACAACCCCATGGACCAGACCCTACGTTCGAGCGGCGCGGGATCAGTCCACGGTGAGGACGACCTTGCCCCGCCCGTGCCCGGTGGCCACGAGACGGTGCGCGTCCGCCGCCCGCTCCAGCGGGAACGTCGCGCGCAGCCGCACGTCCACCGCACCCTTCTCGTACAGCGCGGTCAGCTCGGCCAGGCGCGCGGCGGACCGGGTGCCGCCCCAGTCCGGCAGGCCGAGGCGCGCCGCCTCCTCCGTGGCGACCATCGTCACCACGCGGTCACGGTCCTTGGCCACCGCCACGGCGGCGCGCAGCCCCTCCGCGCCGGCCGCGTCGAGCGCCGCGTCGACGCCGTCGGGCGCGACGGCACGGATCCGGTCCACGAGCCCCTCCCCGTACGTCACCGGGACCGCTCCGAGCGACCGGAGGTAGTCGTGGTTGCGCTCGCTCGCCGTGCCGATGACGGTCGTGGCGCCCCACGCCCGCGCCAACTGCACGGAGAACGTGCCGAGCGCACCGGCCGCCGCGCCGATCAGGACGGTGTCGCCGGGCTTCACACGCACCTGGGAGAGGGCCAGATGAGCACCCTGACCGTTGCCGGAGAAGCCACCGGCGACCGTCCACGGCATCGCGGCCGGCTTGTGCACCAGCTGCTCGGCGGGGACCGCGACGTACTGCGCGTACCCGCCGAGCAGGCCGTAGCCGAGCACCTCGTCACCGGGCGCGAAGTCGGGCACGCCCTCGCCGATCCGGTCCACGACCCCCGCGAACTCATTGCCGGGCACCAACGGGAACCCAGGCTCGACGCCCGGCGGCACCCAGCCCTCCCGCACCCCGAGGTCGAAGGGCTGCACCCCGGCGGCCCTGACGCGTATCCGCACCTCGCCCGGCCCCGGCTCGGGCACGGCGAGCTCGGTCGGCCGCAGCACCTCGGGCGGACCGTAGGCGGACAACGCGGCGGCGATCATCTTCATGGTGGCTCCTTTGTACGTCGCGACAGGGGACGCCCGGTGAGGCGGCGAGGTTGAGGGGGGAAGGGGTGGTCACGCCCTCACGGGATCAGGACGACCTTGCCGATCGTCGCGCGGCTCTCCAGCGCCCGGTGCGCCGCCGCCGCGTCCCGCAGGGGGAAGCGCGTCACCGCGGGCACAAGGCGCCCGGCCGCGGCCTCCGCGATGGCCCGGTCCTGCGCGGCCCGCAGCCCGCCGGGCACCTTCAGCAGCCGTGGCCCGAGCGCGACCGTCACCTGGAGCAACCGGTCGAACAGATCCTGCGCGCTCAGCTCGGTGACCGACCCGGCCGACCAGCCGAACAGCAGCAGCCGCCCGCCGAAACCGAGCAGTTCGAGGGCGTCCCGCCCCGCCCTGCCGCCCACCCCGTCGAGCGCCACCGTGACCTCACGCCCCCGCAGCGCGTCCCGCACCACCTCCGGCCACTTCGGATCGTCGTAGTCCACGGCCACGTCGGCGCCGAGGGCCCGCACCCGTTCCACCTTCTGTGCGCCGCCGGCCGCTCCCACCACCGTCGCGCCCGCGTTCCGCGCGGCCTGCACGAGGAGCGTCCCCACGCCGCCCGCCGCGGCCGTCACCAGCACCACGTCGTCCGCGGTGAACTCGGCCAGGTGCTCGATCGCCAGGGCGGTGCGCCCGGTGCCCACCATCGCGACGGCGGTGTCGAAGGCGACCTCGTCCGGCAGCGGATGCAGCGCCTCGACCTCGCGTACGGCGAACTCGGCGTACCCGGCGTTGACCAGCCCCAGATGCGCGGCGACCCGCTGCCCGAGCCAGGACTCCGCCACCCCTTCGCCGACCGCGTCGATCACGCCTGCGACCTCGCGCCCCACGATCAGCGGCAACTCCGGCAGCGGGAAGGGGAGTTGATCGGCGGCGCCCTTGCGCAGCGCCGTGTCAAGGAGATGGACCCCGGCGGCCCCGACGGCGATCCGTACCTGGCCGGGTCCCGGCACCGGCTCGGGCACCTCCTCGTACGCGAGGTTCTCGGCAGGCCCGAAGGTGTGCAGACGTACGGCATGCATGACGGTCAACTCCAGTATGGGGGAAGGGAAAAGTGGTGTGGGGAGAAGGCGTGGGTCAGGCCGCGTAGGGGCGGACGGTCTTGCCGTCGCGCAGGGTGTGGCCCCACCAGGCGAGCTGGTCGAGCATCGTCTTGGCGGCGGACTCCGGCCCCGTCGGGTCGGACAACCTGCCGGACTCGTCGAAGCAGCTCCACACGCCGTGGAAGCTGACGGTGTCGCGCACCGTCACCGCGTGCAGCTCCGCGAAGACCTGCCGCAGCTGTTCGACGGCGCGCAGGCCACCCGCCATCCCGCCGTAGCTGACGAAGCCCACCGGCTTCGCGCGCCACTCGGCGTAATGCCAGTCGATGGCGGTCTTCAGCGTCGCGGGGAAGCTGTGGTTGTACTCCGGCGTGACGACCACGAAGGCGTCGGCCGCGTCGAGCCGCGGTGTGATCCCGGCGACCTCCGGTCCGCGCTGGTCGGAGAGCCCGTCCGGCAGTCGCGCCTCGGCCAGGTCGATCACGTCCACGTCCAGGTCGTCGCGCCGGGAGACCAGCTCGGTGAACCAGCGGGCGACGGTGGGCGCGAAGCGGCCCTCACGGGTACTGGCGACGATGACGGCCACCTTCAGGCGCTCGCCGCGTCGGCTCTCACTGCCATGGCTCATGTCTGCGCTCATGTCCGCTCCTCGGTCGGTGGTGTGCTTTCCGGCACCGACGAAGCTACGGAGCCCGCCCCCGTCCGCGCCTCTGTCGCACGACCGGGTTCGCTACCTGCGCAGGGCCTAGGACGACCGGCGGAGTACACCCCGGTCATCCGACAGAGGCGGGCGCGGGCCCCGCTCCCTACCGTCGCCCCCATGACGAACGAAGCCGCAACGGACGCCCGCGACAAGCCGGTTGACGCACCTCGCTGGGGAGCCGTCTACGTGATGGCCCTGGCCATGCTGATGGTCACCCTGGAGATAAGTCTCTCGGCGGTCACCCTGCCGTCCATCGGCCGGGAACTCGACGTCGGCAGCGGAGCGGTGAAGTGGGTGGTCCTCGCCTACGCACTGCCCACCGCGGCGCTCGCCATCCCCGCCGGACGCTGGGTGGACCGTGCGGACACCCGGCGCGTCTTCCTCACGGCGGTCGCCGCCGTGGGGCTGACCAGTGTCCTCGCGGCGCTCGCGCCGACCTTCTGGGTCCTGCTGGCCGCCCGTGTCCTCCAGGGCGCGGCGGGTGCCATGGTCGTCGCCCTCTACATGCCGGTGGTCGCGGCGAGCGTCCCGGCGAAGCTGCGCGGCCGGGCTCTCGGCTACGTCGCCACGATCATGCCGATCGGCTCGATGGCCGGATCCGCGCTGGGCGGTTTCGTCGCCGACGCCCACGGCTGGCGGCCGGTGTTCCTCGTCAAGATCCCGGTGCTGCTGGTGGTGTGGTGGCTCGGCTCGTGGCTGCTGCCGCGAGGCCGCGGCGGACTGCCGGCGCCCGACCGGACGTTGCTCACCGACGTCCTGGTCCTCGGCGGCGCGGTCACCGCGCTTTTGCTCGCGTTCGACCGGGTCGAGAACGGTTCGGCGTACGTCGCGGGGGTGCTGGCCCTCGGTGCGGCCGGGCTCGCGGTGGTGTGGACGCGGCTGCGGTCGTCGAGGCCGATCGTCGCCCTCGTGAAGCGGCCCGCGTTCGGACTGCCGCTGCTCTCCTTGCAGTTGGCGGGCACCTTCGTCGGGCTCTCGCTCTTCCTGCTGCCGTTCTTCGTCGCCGACGTCCTGCACGCGGGCGCCGATCTGATGGGCCTCGCCATGATCTTCCTGGTGGGCGGGGTCGCCGCGGGCTCGTCGCTCAGCGGTCGCCTGACGGAACGGTACGCGCCGCATCTGCTCGCCGGGGCCGGCGGCGCCCTCACCCTCGCCGGGCTGCTCTCGACCCTGTCCCTCGACGCGCACTCGGGCCTCGTGGACCTGGCCTGGCGGCTCGCGCTCATCGGCTTCGGGCAGGGCGTGTTCGGCGCCCCCAACAACACGGCGATGCTGGCCGCCACCCCGGCGGGCATGATCGGCACGGGCGGCGGCGTGGCGGCGACGGTCCGCACCCTGGCGTTCACGGTGGGCCCGGCGGTCGCGTCCCTCGCGTACGGCCTCGGCGGGGGAGGGGCCCGGGGGTTCCGTACGGGAGTGGTCGTCCTCGCGGCCTTGCAGGTGGCCGGAGTGCTGGCGGTGGCGGCGGGCCGGGCGGCGTCCCGCCCAGCGGGGCCAAGGGGTTCGACGGACTCAACGGTCTCAACGGGCTCAGCGGCCCCCGCGGGCTCACCGGACGCAGCTGATTCGGCTCCCGGCGGCAGCCGACCGGCGCCTTCGGTGGAGCGCGCGGCGCGGGCCTGACGGGTGCATCGGTCCGGGGCGGGCTCGCGCGCCCCTCGCCGTGTACGCCGGTGCGCGCCCGGGCAGGAAGCACCGGACGGCCACGGCGGCACACGCAGGCGGCGGAACAGGCCACGGCAGGGGAGGGCCGCGCCGCGGCACCGGACCAGGAGGAGTCGGACACCATGGCACACCACACGGCCCAGGACTGGGAGTTCACCGACGACCGGGACCACCTGGTGAGGGCACCACGCCGCCCGGCCAGGCTGGTCGCCTACCTGCCGACGGCCGCCGCGCTGCACGACCACGGCATACGCCCCGCCGGCGTCTTCGGCTCCGCGCACGACGACCCCGCCCTACCGGATCCGGCCAAGTCGGGCAGCCTGCCGCTCGCCGACGTCACCTACTTCGGAGCGGGCTCCGCGCTCGACCTGGACGCGCTTCTCGCCGCGGCGCCCGACCTGGTCATCGCGCTCACCTACGGCGGCGGTCAGGTCTACGGCATCGATCCGGAGGCCGCCAAGCACCTGGAGGAGCGGGTCCCGCTCGCCGTGCTCGACGTAGGCCGCGGCCGTAGCCTCGCCGGGATCAGGGGCCGCCTCACCGCCCTCGCGCGCAGCCTCGGGGCACATGAGCAGGCTGACGCGGAGGCCGAACTCCTCGCTGCCGAGCGCCGGTTGAGCGACGTGGCGACCGGTGCCGTACGGCCGAGGGTGCTCGCCCTCTCGCCGGCGGGGCCCGACTCCGTCCACTTGGCGAGGCCCTACGCCTGGCCCGACCTCGCCGCGCTCACCGGACTCGGTGTCGGCCTCGTGGACCCCGAGTCCGGGCAGGGCGCCAACTGGTCCACGACCGGCTGGGCCGAGGCGGGCGCGCTGGAGCCCGACCTCGTGCTCACCGACGTACGGTCCAACGCGGCCCGGCTCGGCGACGCCCTCGGGACAGGCATCCGCACGCTGCCCTGGAACCCCGAACTGCCGCCCAGCGCACGGGAACACGCCCGCTTCTACGCCGCGCTCGCCGACGCGCTGGAGGACGTGCGCCCCTGAGGAAGTGTCCGACCCCAGAGTGGCCGCCGTGCCCGTGTTCGAGGAGTACGCCGAGCAGTTGCCTGACCAACTACCCCACGGAGTGGTGGCATTGGGCGTACGGCGACCGCTATTGGGCACTGCTGTCCGGGGCGGAGTCCGCGCCGTACGGACCCCGGGACGTGGAATCCAGGTAGCGGTGCAGACGGCCCGCGCCCTCCAGCATCGCCCGCGTCCGCGCGTTCAGCGTGGTCTCCCGCTGGGCCAGGGCCGCCCGGAGCGCCGCGACGCCGCCGCTGCGGCGCAGGTCGTCGAGGACCGGCCGGATCTGCGTGAAGAGGTAGTGGCTCTGCCGCAGCAGGTGCACCACGCGGGCGTCGCGCACATCGGCCGGCAGGTACGAGCGGTAGCGTGTGCCCGGATCGCGTGAGGGCGTGAGCAGCCCGGCCGACTCCCACACCCGCAGGGCGGAGGCACGCACGCCCAGATGGGCGGCCACCTCACCGATGCGCAGCCGCGAGCGCGGCAGGGCGGGGGCGCCGGGCCCCGCCTCGGCGACGGCCTCCAGGGCCCGACCGGTCGCCCGCAGGGAGCGCCGCTGCTCGTGCAGCGCGGCGTGCCCCGCGTCGATGAGCGCGAGCGCCTGCGGTACGTCCCCCTCGTGCACCGCCCGCATGACCGCCCGGGCGGTGCCGGGACCGTGTCCGCGGACCAGGGCCCGGTAGGTGAGCAGGGCCTGCCGGTGGCTGTCGTCGAACCTGCGGTACCCGGCGGGGGAGCGTGGCGCGGGCGGCAGGATCCCCGCGTCCGCGTAATTCCGGATCTGCTGCGTGGAGACCCCCGCCGCACGCGCCAGGTCGACCGGGCGCAGCCGCTCGGCCCCCGCTTGCCGCGCGGCGCCGCCTTCCTCACGCTCCGCGCCACCGGCCTCGCTCCGGATGCCGCCCGCCGTCTCCCGCGCAGGACCGGCCGGGGCGCCGCCGCTTGCTTCCTGACGGCTCATCAACGACCTTTCCGGTGGCGTTCCGCCACCCCGATGCGCAGGTTACCGGGGGAGTCGCGGTGTGCGGGGCGAGGGCCGCGTACAGCAGGGAACACTCGAACACCAGCCGTCTGGACGATCTTGACTTGAAGATCACTACTGGCCCGTAGGCGAGACCGGGCCAGGTTGATCCACATCCCCTGTGACCCTATAAGCTCCGTTGTAGCGCGGCGTGTTGACGCGATGGTGCTCCGCCGCACCCTGCCGTGTCGCCGCCCTGGGCGGCATTCCGTTTCCGGTTGTCTCCCGTTCGAGCGCGTTGGTTTGAGGATGCAGATGGAACTAGCCACTCCGCCACCGGCGGCGGCCCGAGAGTCCAAGGCCTGGCGCGCCTGATGGCTGTTGCCGCTCGGCTTAGGCGCGGGCACCTTCGCCACCGCGGTGGCCGGGCCCGACGAGGCCCGCATACCCGTGGTCCTGGTCGGACTCGGCATGAGCGCCGCCACCACTTTCTGTGTACGGCTCCTGCTGCGCTCGCGCGGTGAGCTGGGCCGGGCCGCCGAGCAGGTCAAGGCGGTACAGATGAACACGCAGCTGCGCACCTCCGGCCACGACACGGGCGACATGCTCTCGATGCTGATGCTGATGCTGATGCTGATGCTGATGCTGATGCTGATGCGGGCCGAGGACGAGGAGACCGGCGAGCCGCTGACGGGGCACCAGATCTGCTCGGAGATCCTCACGTTGGCAGTCGCGGGCACCGAGACCACGGCATCGGTCCTCTCCTGGATCCTCTACGAACTCGCCCGCAACCCCGAGGTCGACCAGCGCCTCCAGGCCGAACTGGACGAGGTGCTCGCGGACCGCCCGGTCACCTTCGAGGGCATCCCGAAGCTCCCCTACCTCCGCGACGTCATCACCGAGGCGCTGCGCCTGCACCACACCGGAGGCTCGTCACCCGGCGCACCCTCGCCCCGATCCGCCTCGGCGACCAGGAGATCCCGGCGGACACGGAATTGGCGTACTGCCAGCACGCCCTGCACCGCGACCCGGGCCTCTTCCCCGACCCGCTGCGCTTCGATCCAGAGCGTCCGCCCGGTGGCGAGGGCGACGGTGCGGCCCAGCACGCTGATGATGACGGCGGGCCACAGGCGGACCTGACACGCTCGGCTGCCGACGGGGGACTCATCCGTCCCGCTCGTCCGCTGCGCGGCGCGCGCGCAGCGTCCGTACCTTGTGGAGGTTGCCGCAGTGCTCCATCGAGCACCAGCGGCGGCGGCCGGGGCGGGAGGTGTCGACGTAGATCAGGTGACAGTTGTCGGACGCGCAGACGCGGACGCGGTGCGCGAACGGCCCCGTCAGCAGTTCGACGGCGTCCCGCGCGACGGTGGAGAGCAGCCCCGGCCCGTCGCAGTCCCGTGCCCAGCGGCGCTCACCGTCCGGTCCGACGGCGGGGACCAGCGGCGGACGGGCCGCCGCTTCGTTGACGGTGCCGAGGTCGGCCGGGGCGGCGCTCCCGCCCTCGGCCCGGGCCGTCGTCACCCGGAACAGCGCGTCCCGCAGCCGCCGCGCGTGCGCCACGTCAGCCGCGGACACCTCCAGGGCGGGTGTCGGCGTCAGCCGCGAGCGCCCGGCCCAGGCGGCCAGGTCCTCGGGGGCGTGCAGCGTCTCGTAGCGGCGGAACGCGCCGGGGCCTCCGGTGGTCAGCAGCTCCAGGCAGAGCGCACCCGGGTCGAAGCGGTACGTGGCGCCGCTGTGGGCGCGCATCAGGATGCCGGGGGCCGCGGGCGATGCCATGTAACTACCATAAGCGGTTACGTCGCCCGCGCCCCGCGCGGCTTACACTCCCCGGCATGGACGACACTCCCTGGGCACGGCTCGGCGCCGGAAAGTACCTGCTGGTCAGCAGTTACCGAAAGGACGGCACCCTCGTGCCGAGCCCCGTCTGGGTCGTCCCGGACGGCGACGCCCTCGGGATCTGGACCGCCGGGGACTCGTGGAAGGTGAAGCGCATCCGCCGGCGCGCGGACGTCATGGTCGGCCCGTGTGACCTGCGGGGCAATCCGACGGGCAAGCAGGTGCCCGCCACCGCCGAGATCTGCCCGCCCGAGGTCACCGCGGGCTACCGCCGCCTCATCGCCCGCAAGTACGGGGTGATCGGCTTCCTCACGCTGCTCGGCAGCAGGCTACGGCGCGGGCTGAAGGGCACGGTCGGCATCCGCATCACGCCCGCGCCGCCGCGCTGACGGCCGCCTCCGCGGCCCTCCTTCAGGAAGCGCTCGGTTCCCGCGGCGCGGTCGCCGCCTGGAGGGCCGAGATGCACGCGCCGATGGCCTGCTGGAGGTCTTCGAGGCGGCGCACCATGTCGTCCTCGTAGATGTCCTGGATGTCCTCGGCGTTCTGGATGTCGTCGAACGTCAGCTCCTCGAAGACCTTCGTCGCCTTCTGCAGGCTGCTGTAGAACTTCGCGCGCCGCTCCTGCACGCGCAGCGCCGGGTCGCTCTGGACGGTCTGCGCGACCAGGTCGCGCACCGTGTCGTACGCCTCACGCGCCCACTCGCCGGACTCCTCGCCGTCGTCCAGCTCGTCGATGAGGGACAGGTGCCGCTCGGCCTCCTCGCGCAGCTCTGCGGGGGCCTCGATCAGCTGGCCCGCGGGGGTCTTGACCTGGCCCTTCTCCACGATCTGGCGGACATAGCCGACGCGGTCGCCCGCCTTGGCCTCGGCGGCCACGGCCTTCTTGAGGTCGTCGGCGCGGACGATGTCGCGGACCAGCTCGGTGCGGAGCGCCGGGTCCTCCCCGAGGCGGTCCATCAGCGCCTTCCTCGCGGCCTCCGCGGTGCCGGGATCGGCGAGGATCGCGGCGCGCAGCGCGGTCGGGTTCTCCGCGACCTCCAGGGCCTTGGTCGGGCGGATGCCCTCGGCCTGGGCGGCCTCCGTGATGGCGTTGCCACGCGGGGTCAGGGCGCTGGAGCGGGAGGTGTAGTACGTCAGCCACACGTCGGCGTCGGGCAGCTCCACGTCCATGCCGGGAGCGAGCGCCTCGAAGTGCGGCACCATGCCGTCGTCGGCGGCCTTGTCCCACGCCTTGTAGTACCGCATGACGCGGTCGGCCGAGCAGCCCGCGAGCTCGGCGAACTCCTTGGCCGAGATCTTCGGCGTCTCACCCGCGCCCTGACCGCCCGGGCGCACGCTGCGGGCGACCCTCAGGCCGAAGGCCCAGCCGCCGGTGCGCGCGTAGGCTCCGAAGGCGCGGGCGTCCTCGGCCACCAGGCGCGCCGTGTCGACGGCCGGGGCCGGGTCGGCGGCCGGGCCCGCCTCGGAGGCGGCGGCCTCGGGAGCGGCGGTCTCGGACGGGGCGATGGCTGCGGTCACGGAAGCTCTCCTGGTGTGACAGATGTGCGGAGGTTGACGCGATACTTTATCGCTCCTATTGGGATGGTTTGCACACGAGTTGGCGGCGTGCTGCCACGCGTTGACGCCGGGCCTTCGCCCTGGGGCGACGGCTCGCATAGGGTGCGTGGATGAGCATTCTGGATGACGCCCGCCCGGGCATGAACCCCGAGATCCGCCCGCAGGACGACCTGTTCGGACACGTGAACGGCCGCTGGCTGGACACCGAGAAGATCCCCGAGGACCGCTCCAGCTGGGGCCCCTTCGTGCAGCTGGCCGACACGGCCGAGGAGCAGGTCAAGGAGATCATCCAGGAACTGGCGGCGGAGGCCTCGGGCGCCCCGTCCGAGGACGCCCGGAAGATCGCCGCGCTGTACGCCTCCTTCATGGACGAGGAGACCATCGCCGCCCGCGGGCTCGCCCCCGCGCAGCCCCTGATCGACGAGGTCGGCCGGGTGCGGGACGTGCGTGAGCTCGCCGCGTTCCTCGGCCGCTTCGAGCGTATCGGCGGCTCGGGGCTCTTCGGCTCGTACATCGACTCCGACGACCGCGACTCCGACCGCTACCTCTTCAACATCCTCCAGGGCGGCCTCGGCCTGCCCGACGAGTCGTACTACCGCGACGAGAAGTTCGCCGAGATCCGGGAGAAGTACGTCGCCCACCTCACCCGGCTCCTCGCGCTCGGCGGGCACGCCGCCCCCGAGGCCGCCGCGAAGACCGTGCTCGCGCTGGAGACGCGGCTCGCCGCCGGGCACTGGGAGCGCGCCGAGACCCGCGACGTACTGAAGACCTACAACCTCACGACGCTGGACGAACTCCTCGCCCTGGCGCCCGAGTTCGACTGGCGCGGCTACGTCGAGGGGCTCGGCGGCTCGGAGGCCGCGATCGCCGAGACGTGCGTACGCCAGCCGTCCTATCTCGCGCACCTCTCCACGGTCCTCGCCGAGACGCCGATCGAGCAGTGGCGGGACTGGGCGCTGACGCGGGTGCTCCGCGCCTGCTCCCCATACCTCACCGACGAGTTCGTGCGGAACAACTTCGAGTTCTACGGCCGCACCCTGAACGGCACCCCCGAGCTGCGCGCCCGCTGGAAGCGGGCCGTGGCCTTCGTCGAGGGCGCCATCGGCAAGGCCGTCGGCAAGGAGTACGTCACGCGGCACTTCCCGCCGTCGTCCAAGGCGATCATGGACGACCTCGTCGCCAACCTCCTGGAGGCCTACCGCCAGTCGATCGCCCGCCTGGACTGGATGACCGACGAGACGAAGGAGCGGGCGTACGAGAAGCTCGCCACGTTCCGCCCCAAGATCGGTTACCCCGACACCTTCCGTGACTACTCGGCGCTCCAGGTCAGCGCCGACGACCTGCTCGGCAACGCGCAGGCGGCGGCCGCGTTCGAGTCGGACCGGCAGCTCGCCAAGATCGGTTCGCCGGTCGACCGCGACGAGTGGTTCATGCTGCCGCAGACGGTCAACGCGTACTACAACCCGGGCACCAACGAGATCTGCTTCCCCGCGGGCATCCTGCAGAAGCCGTTCTTCTCGCCCGACGCCGACCCGGCGGAGAACTACGGCGGCATCGGCGCGGTCATCGGCCACGAGATCGGCCACGGCTTCGACGACCAGGGCGCGCAGTACGACGGCGCGGGCAACCTCAACGACTGGTGGACGGCCGCCGACAAGGCCGCGTTCGAGGCCAAGTCGAAGGCGCTGGTCAAGCAGTACGACGGCTTCTCGCCCCGCAACCTCCCCGGCGAGTTCGTCAACGGCTCTCTGACGGTCGGCGAGAACATCGGCGACCTCGGCGGCCTGACCATCGGGCACACCGCGTACCTCATCTCGCTCGACGGGGCGCCGATGCCCGAGAGCGACGGCATGACCGGCTCGCAGCGGCTCTTCAAGAACTGGGCGTACTGCTGGCGGACCATGCGCCGCAAGGAGCAGGAGCAGCAGTACCTCACGATCGACCCGCACTCGCCGCCGGAGTTTCGCGCCAACATCGTCCGCAACCTCGACGAGTTCCACGAGGCGTTCGGCACGGTGGAGGGCGACGGCCTGTGGCTGGACCCGGCGGAGCGCGTGCGGATCTGGTGAGACCCCGCGGCGCCCCCGCGGCTCAGGCGAGGAAGGCGGCGGTGGCCGCCGTGAACCGTGCGGGGTCGTCCAGCCACGGGAAGTGGGCGGCGCCGGGCTGCACGACGAGCTCGGCGTGCGGGAAGAGGGCGGCGACCTCGGCCATGGCGGGCGGCGGCGAGTTCAGATCGGCCTCCCCGGCGAGCACCAGCACCGGCGATGCGAAGCGGGCGAGCGCGGCGCGGGTGCTCTCGGGGTCGTAGGCGCCCTCGCCGCCGAAGGCCGCCGCGGCCTCGTCGTTGCGCTGCTCGTCCTCGGCCGCCCGGTGGGCCCGCGCGGTCCCGTCCCAGCGGCCGTAGGAGAACGGCGTCATGGCCTGCCAGGACTCGGCGGTCGCCCGCCCGGTCACGACCGCCTCCAGGGCCGCGAACGCCGTCGGGAACCACGGCTCGTCCCGGCGCAGCAGCGCCGTCTGCCGCCGTACCTCACCGGTGACCGTGATGCCGACGGCCAGCACGCTGGGCGTGATCAGCGCGAGCCTCGCGACGCGTTCGGGGTGGCGGGCGGCGTACAGCACGGCGAGGTTCGTACCGCCGGAGTGCGCGAGCAGGTCCATCGTGTCGAGGCCCAGGTGCTCGCGCAGCGCCTCCACGTCGTCGACGAGGCGGTCGCAGCGGTACGAGGCGGTGTCCCGCGGCACCTCGGAGGCGCCGGTCCCCCGGAGGTCCAGCATGGCCAGCGGGCGGTGCGCGCTCAGGCCGCCGAGGTCGCCGAGGTACGCGGAGGCCTGCATGGGGCCGCCGGGCAGACAGACCACCGGGGCGGCGCCGGCCGGACCCGTGCGCCGCTCGGGGTCCGCTTCGCCTCCGAGTACGTGGTAGGCGAGTCGGGTGCCGTCGGGCGCGGAGAAGGTAGACATGGGCCTGACCTTCTCAGGGCCCTCGGTCGGGATCAACCGGGTTCTTCTCAGGGGTGCCCGGGGCTCAGGTTGCGGTGACCACGGCGGTGCGGGCGCCCCCCGCCGGGTGCCGTCATCGACGCGCCACCTTCCCAAGACGTGCCCGCGGCTTGCCCACCGCGGTCACGGTGTCGCGACCTAAGGTGCGCCGGCAACACCGGGCGCCGGATCGCCGGCCTTCTCGCCGGGGCCGGCCACCGCGTCCGCACCGGCAGCCGTCGCCCGGCGCCTGGCGACGGCCACCCGTGGGTGCCCTTCGACTGGGGTGACGCGGCGACCCACGGCCCGGCCCTGGAAGGCGTGCGCCGCGTCTATCTCGTCCCGCCCACCGGCGAGCCGGACCCCGCCGCGTACCTGCTGCCGTTCCTCGACCTGGCGCGCCGGGCCGGGGTCGACCGTGTGGTGCTGCTCAACTCCTCGGCCATCGCGGAGACGGACGGCGGCCTCGGCGAGGTCCATCGCGCGCTCCGCGCGCGGTTCCCGCAGTGGACCGTGCTGCGGCCCTCCTGGTTCATGCAGAACTTCAGCGGTGACCATCCGCACGCCCGCGGCATCCGAGAGCGCGGCGAGATCGTGACGGCCACCGGGGACGGCCGGGTCGCGTTCGTGGACGCCGAGGACATCGCGGCCGTCGGCGCCCGGGCCCTGACGCACGAGCGCCCGCACAACACCGCCCACCTCATCACCGGCCCCCAGGCGCTGAGTTACGCCGAAGTCGCGGCGACCCTCTCCCGTGTCACGGGCAGGGCCGTGCGCCATCGCGCCGTCCCTCGCGCGACGCTGCGGGACCGGCTGGCCGCCGACGGCATCCCGGAACGCTTCGCCGACCTCCTCGCCGGCATGGACGAGGCGATCGCCCAGGGAGCGGAGGACCGGACGAGCCCGGCCGTGGGACAGGTCACGGGCCGCGCGCCGCGCTCCTTCGCCGACTTCGCCGCGGCGCACGCGGCCGCCTCGCGCGGCGGTATCCACGCGCCGCCCCGGCCCGGCGCAAGCCGTCACCGGCGCGGGGCGGATCAGCCCCCGCCCCGCGCCCCGGCGGCCTTCTCCTCGCGCGCCGCGAGCGGCACCCCGAGCGGACGGGCGAGGCCTACGATGCCTTCGTCGAGCCGCTGGAGGTGACGCAGCACCCGGAAGGCGACAGAACCGGTGCGCAGCACCTCGTGACGGCCGCTGTCCAGCATCGAGGCGATGCTCGCCCCCGACTCGATCTCCCCGTCGGTCTCCTCGTCCCGTACGTGCGCGGCGATCAGATCGATGTTGTGCGTGATGCGCCGCCCGGCGAGAGCCAGCCGCGCGTCCGCCGCCACGCTCTTGCTGGAGGGCACCAGCTCGGCCGTCGCCGCCAGCGAACGCGCGTGGTAGGCACAGGTCTCCAGGAGCGCCACCACATAGCGGGCGTTCTGCCGCCGGGCCCGCAGCGGGGCGATCGGATGCGTCAACGGCTTCGTGGAGCTGCGCAGATCGTCCAGCGCCGTGTCCAAGTCCCGTGCCAGGTCCACGAGGTCGACCGGGGGCCCGCCGCTGAGCTGCGCCACCGCCGCCGAGACGACGTCCCGCAGGCGCGCGAGGACGGTGCCGAGCTCCTCGTCGGTGCGGTGCGACGTACGCACCGGCAGGACGAGGACCGCCGCGATGATGCCGCAGGCCGCGCCGAGTGCCGTCTCCTCGACGCGCAGCACCAGGACGTCCAGGCTGTAGGTGTTGAGCAGCGTGTAGAGCAGGCCCAGCATCGCCGTGACGAAGAAGGACATCAGCGCGTACGACAACGGGGCGGTGAAGAACATCCCGAAGACACAGAGGAGGACCAGGGCGAACGCGATCCACGTGTGGTTCCCGACGGCACCGGCCAGCGCCACCCCCGCCACCACGCCGAGCACCGTGCCGACCAGCCGGCGGTAGCCCTTGACCAGGATCTCGCCGGTGGAGGCGGTGTTGAGGAAGACGACCCAGCAGGTCAGCACCGCCCAGTACCAGCGCTGCGTGGACAGGAACTCGCCCCCGACGATGGCCAGCGCGGAGCCCACCGAGACCTGCACGGCCGCCCTGGTGGTGGGG
This sequence comes from Streptomyces sp. 135, assembly GCF_020026305.1. Classification (NCBI taxonomy): domain Bacteria; kingdom Bacillati; phylum Actinomycetota; class Actinomycetes; order Kitasatosporales; family Streptomycetaceae; genus Streptomyces; species Streptomyces sp. 135. The sequence goes on from NZ_CP075691.1 coordinate 8,509,688, forward strand.
CGCCGCAGCCCGGTCGGCTCCTGCTCGGCGGCCTCCGCGGCCTCACCGGAGATCGATATCTCCTCCGCCTCGAACTCCTCACGGGAGCGCGCCGCTTCCGGAGTGTCGTACTCCTCGTCCTGTGCGGCGTTCACCGCGAGCCGCAGACCCAAGATGGCGCGCGCCGCCTCACCGACCGCGCGGAAACAGTCCTGCACGGCGGGCGAACCCTGCGGAAGACCCTGCTCCTCGCGGTAACCGAGCAGCCGGTTGCGCAGGTAAGGGAGCGCCGTGCCGCGGTCGTCGGGCACCAGACGCACCACGAGCAGGTGCAGGGCCCGCAGATCCCGGCGCAGCGCCGAGCCCGCGTCCTGCGCGATCCGGGCGCGCGCCGGCATGGACGCCGACGCGTTCGGCAGATGCAGCGTCAGCGTCTCCACACGCTCGGCGCTGCGGGCGTTGAGGAGCAGGACGCCGAGGCGCTCCGCGGCGATCTCCGCGTCGGCGACCCTGCGCTGGAGCAGCGCCGCCGCGGACGCGTCGCGCGTACCCTCCTCCAGCCGGCCCTGGATCATCAGCGCGGCCTCGTGCAGCCGGGCGGTGCTGCGCCGCAGATCGGCCAGGACCGCGTCGACGTCCCCGGCGTCGGCGTCGAGGAGTTCGATCTGGTGGGCCACGAGCTGGGCGAGCCGTGCCCGGAACGCCTCGCGCAACCGCGCCAGCGTGCGTTCGGGCGTCTCCGGCACCAGGGCGAACCGCGCGATCGCACTGCATACGAAGGCGATGGTGAGGGTCAGGAACAGCTCGGGCAGGGCCGACACGGACGCGCTCACGAAGAGCGAGACGAAGTAGACCTGGAAGCCGATCAGGCCGAGCGCGGTGCCCCGGTCGCCGAACCGGCGCGAGTACACCGCCCCGAAGATCAGCATGACGAAGAAGACGTCACCGGCGATCACACGGGAGTTGAGGAGCGCGCCCAGGGATATCGCCGCGAGCGCCACGGGCAGGCCGAGCGCCAGCGTGACCGCCTGGCCGCGCACCTCCTTCTCCTGGATCGCGAACGTGGCGGCCATCGCCGTCATCGCGCCCGCCACGAGATGCGTCACCGGGGTGCCGACGAGGGCGAGCACGGCGAGCGCGAGGAGGATCGCCCCGACCGTGCGCAACCCCGCCATCAGACGCAGAAGTCCTGGGTCCGACGCCGAGAACCGGTCCCAGACGCTCTTCGCTGTCCTTCGTGCCACTGCCATCGCGATGCCGTGCTCCCCGCTGTTCTCTCGGTACCTCTCGGCTCGTGCCCAGCATCGCACGAGCACATTCGGGAAGATCAAGGCTGGTGGGAGGCCTGCCACGGCTCCGGGCCGCGGCCCGCGAAAGTCACCCGCCCGCCCTGCGGGTAGGGTTCCGCTGTCGTTCGCCGCTACGTGGTCGAGGAGTCAGTGTGTCGAATGTGTCGAAGAGGGACCGGACATGACGGCGCGCGTGGCGGTCGGGGACACCGTCGAGGACTTCACGCTGCCGGACGAGACCGGCGTCCCGCGTGCACTCTCCGAACTCCTCGAAGACGGCCCGGTCGTCCTGTTCTTCTACCCGGCGGCCCTCACTCCGGGCTGCACGGCCGAGGCCTGCCACTTCCGCGACCTCGCGACGGAGTTCGCCGAGGCCGGCGCGCGGCCGGTGGGCATCAGCGCCGACGCGGTCGAACGCCAGCGGGAGTTCAACGAACGGCACAGCCTCGGCCTCCCCCTCCTCTCGGACACCGAGGGCCAGGTGCGCGACCGGTTCGGCGTGACCCGCGGCTTCTCGCTGGCGCCCACCAAGCGCGTCACGTTCGTGATCGACCAGGGCCGGACCGTCGCCGAAGTCGTCCGCAGCGAACTGCGCATGAGCGCGCACGCCGACCGCGCCCTGGCCGCCGTACGACGCCTCAAGGAGAGCCAGGCCTGAGCACGTCCGGGGCGGCCGCGAGCCCCAGCTCACGGGCGACCCGGGTGAGGGAGAGCCGCCGCTGCCGCTCGTACAGGGCGAACGGGTCGAGCACCTCTCGGTCCATGGCGGCGGAGAGCCGCCCTGCGTCGTACGCGTCGGCCTCCTGGGCGCTGTCCCGGGCCCCGGTGTCGTTCAGGTTGGACCGGAAGATGCCCGCGGCGGAGCGGGGCAGGAAGTCCTCGTAGACGATCGGCTCGGCCCCGACCCAGCCGTCCCGCAGGAGCGCTCCGAGCTTCGAGGGCGGGCGGCCGTCCCTGGGCCGCCCCTGAGCCACGTGATAGGTGAAGAATCCGAGCCCCCGCTCGGCGAGCCCCTCTTCCGTCACCGGCAGATGTTCCGCCCACACGGCGCGGGCGATGTCGCCGCGGTCGGCCGGCGGCAGGTCCGCGGCCCGCTCGTCGACGAGGGCGAGCATCCGGTCGTACAGCGCGCGGCCTTCGCGGGTCAGGGCGATGCCGCGGGCCTCGACCTCGCCGAAGCGCACCCGCAGCGCGCCGTGGGTCACCGTGCCGTCCGCCGCGCGCAGCGCCCTCGGCTCGGCGATCGCCCGGAAGGACGTCTGGCGCAGCAGGACGTCCGGGCCCTCCCAGCGGGGCGGCCCCTGGATCGTGTCGATCATCTCGACGCCGCGCTCGGCCATCCGCCGGTAGAGCTCGTCGATGTCCAGCACGCGCGGGGTCAGGTGGTTGAGGTGCGTGGCGCGTACGCCGCCGATGTCCGCGGCGACGGCGGAGACCCGCTCCAGCGCGGCGTACCAGTCCCTGTCGATGGGCTCCGCCGACAGTTCGAAGCTCCGCACGGCCAGGTCGAGGAAGCGTTCGGCGTCGGCCTCGGGCAGTTCCCGCTCGGCCTCGGCCCGGTCGGCCAGGGCGAGCAGTTCCGGTGCGAACAGCTCACGCCCGGCGAGGAACGCGGTGAGCCGTGCGCGCAGGTCCGCGTCGAAGAAGCGCCGGTCCGAGACCGTGAGCATGGAGGTGAAGACCCGGAACGGATTGCGGGCCAGCTCCTCCTCGGCCACCGGCCGGAACGCGGTCGATACGACGGGCAGCGCGCCGACGGCGGTGTCGCGCAGGTCGTAGAAGCCGACCGGGCGCATGCCGAGGGCGCCGAAGACGCGGGCGACCTGCCGCAGTTCCCCGGGAGTGCCGACGCGGATGGCGCCGTGCCGCTCGGCGGTGACCCGGCGGATCGAGCCGAGGCGCTCGGCGTCGGCTCCCCGGGACCGCAGGACGTCCTCGTTGACCTCGTGGGAGACAGCCAGGAGCGTGGTGTAGGCGGGGACTTCACGTCCGTACATCCGGGAGAGCCGCGCGGCGAAGGCGGCGCGCAGCCGCCACGGGGCGATCGTCATCGGCGGGTAGTCCTCTCGGCCTTTCGGCTTCCGGTCAGTGCGCGTCCCGGCCGGCGGGGAGTGTCACACCACATGGGCTTCCGGCCGGTTCGCGTACCCCGTGCGGAAGCGGTCCGCGCCGAACGGGGTGACGTCCACGCACGGGCGTCGCCCCAGGTGCAGATCGCGGACGATCTCGCCCACAGCGGGGGCCTGGAGGAAGCCGTGCCCGGAGAACCCGGTGGCGTACAGGAAGTTGGGCACGGCGGTACAGCGGCCGATCAGCGCGTTGTGGTCCGGCGTGACCTCGTACAGGCCCGCCCAGCCTCGGCACGTCTCCATGCGGGCGACGGCGGGCGCCCGCCGTCGCACGGCCGCGCGGAACAGGTCGAGCCACTGCGGCGTCCACGTCGTGTCGAAGCCCTCCGGCTGCCGGGGGTCGGCGAGGCCGAGGAGCAGCCCGTCGTCGCTGTTGTGGAAGTACGCCGATGAGGCGAAGTCGATCGTGAACGGGATGCGGGGCGCGGCGGGCACCAGCGGGACCGTGAAGGCGAGTTGCCGCTTCAGCGGGCGCACCGGCAGGTCGACGCCCGCCATGGACCCGATCCCGGCTGACCAGGCGCCCGCGGCGCACACGACCGTGGCACAGGAGACCGGCCCGCGGTCCGTGTGCACGGCGGTGACACGGTCGCCGGCCATGTCCATGCCGGTGACCGTGGTGTGCGAGGCGAAGACGGCTCCGGAGAGGGCGGCGGCGCGTGCGTACCCCTGGACGACGAGGGCGGGCCGGGCGTGGCCGTCGGCGGGGGAGTGGGCGGCGGCGAGCAGCCCGTCGGTGCTGAGGTAGGGGCAGAGCGCCCGGGCCTCCTCGGGGCCGATCATGCGGCTGGGGACGCCGAGCTTGTTCTGCATCCGCACGCCGTCCTCGAAGTCCGCCACCTGTCGCGGGTCGGTCAGCAGGAAGAGGTAGCCGACGGTGTCGAGACCGATGCGGGCGCCGGGGCGGCGCGGGAAGTCCCGGAAGGCCCGCAGACTCCGCCGGCCCAGCTCGATGTTGAGGGGGTCGGAGAACTGCGCCCGCACACCGCCGATCGGCTTGCCCGAGCTGCCGCCGCCGAGGGCGCCCCGCTCGACGACGACGATGTCACGTACGCCGGCCTCGGCGAGATGGAAGGCGATGCTCGTCCCCATCACCCCGCCGCCGATGATCACGACCTCGGCGGTGGGAGGGAGGGTCCGGAAGGTGCTCGGGGGGCGCGGTGGGGGCGCTGAGGGGGTCAAGGGGCCGCTCCCTTCCAGGCGTCGGCCTGAGCTGACGTGGTGCGACGGGCGACGCCGAACTGCTCTGCCCGCCATGGTGCGCCTCCGCGGACCCCGCCGTCCATGAGCGGTCCCGGCGGTCGGCCGCCCGGACGCCACCATGGCCGAAGTTCTCCCCTGACGGTTCGGCGCCGTGCCGCCGCGCCGCCGCGCCACGAAGTCGCTCCACCAGACGCCACACCGCGAAGCCCGCGGCGGCCACCAACAGGTAGCCGGGCACAAGGATTTCGACGTCCGGCGACGACACGTCCGCGTGCCAGCCCGCGCCGCGCCGATCCCCCTCGTACACGATCCGGTTGACGGTGAGGAACGCCAGATGGGCGCCGATGGAGACGCACAACGGAGCACGCCGGACGGCCGTGCGGGCCACCACCAGCATAAAACCGAACACGGTCAGCAGCAGCAGATAGCCGACCGGATCCTGCCCGCCGGGCGCCGCCCCGACGGGGCCCGCCTCCCGGCCGAGAAGGCGCGCGGTCCCCGCCCCCACCACGGTCGAGACGCCCGGCACGACCAGGAACACGGCCGTGGTGCCGAGTGCCGACGCCGCGCCGCCGAACCGTTCGCGCAGCGACGTCCAGACGTAACCGCGCAAGGTGGCCTCCTCGGGGAAGGCCTCCAGAAACAGGGCGACCACGCCGTTCGCCACTACGTACGCGGCGAGCGTCCCCACGTCGGGGCGTGACCAGCGGAGCAGCCCGGCGGCCGTCCCCGCGCCCAGCACGAGCGCCGCCGCCGCGACGACCACTCCCGCGCCGATGAGCAGCGCCCGCAGGTTCGCGCCCGTCCCGCCGAACCCGAGGTCCCTGAGCGAGCCGCCGCGGCGGCGCAGCGCGAGGACGACGAGCGGGACGGCCAGCACGCTGACCGACACGGCGGGAATCAGCCGCGCCAGGAACCCACTCACCCCGAGGGCGTCGGCGACGACCGGCCCCAGCTCGGTGCCGGCGCCCAGCGCCGCGCCCATGACGAGCCCGCCGGCCAGGGCGCGCCGCAGCGTCCCGAGGAGCGGGGCCGGTGGTGCGGGGCGAAGGCCGGTCTCGGGACGCATCTCTGTCTCACCTCGGGCTCACTACTGTCGTCCTCGCGTGCCACCCGCCGCGCCGTCGCAGGTCGCGCCGGATGGTGTACTCACCATGGTCGGCGCCGCAGCGATCAAGAGAGTCGTAGCCGTGGATGAAATGCGGGTACATCCTTCGATGCAGTCGATGCAGGAGCGGTGTGACAGGGGGCGTGGCGGTCGGGCCCGGCCTCACATCGGGGGCGTGGCGGGCGCCGGGCCCAGCGTCGTCGTGCCCGGTGCGGCCCGGTGCCCGAGGCCCGTGCGGTACGCGTCCATGGCCGCCTCCACCCGTCCGGTACGGCGCAGCAGATCCCCCAGCAGACGGCAGAGGTCCGCCAGGTCCCCCGCCGCGCTGGACCGTTCGAGCAGGGACAGCGCCGCGCAGTAGTGCTCCTCGGCGGCCTCCGTGTCGCCCCGCTCCTCGGCGATCAGCCCGAGCAGCCGGTGCGCGCCGCCCGCGTGCACCGCGCCCCGCCCGGCCCCGAGCACCCCGGTGCCCTCGCCCGCGCCGTCCCGCTCGTCTGCGGAGGTCAGCAGCGGACGGAGCAGCGCCTGCGCCTCCGCGGCTCTGCCGCGCCGCCGCAGGACGTCCGCGAGTTCCACCTCGACCTGCTCGGTGAAGAGCGCGGCCCGCTTGGAGGCGAGGATGGAGCGGGCCGCGCGCAGCTCGCGCTCGGCCTGCTCCAGGTCGCCGTCCTGGGCGTGCACATAGCCCCGCATCCAGTGGCAGTGCGCCAGTTCGGTACGGATGTGCAGCTGGCGGTAGAGCTCCTGGGCCTTGGCGAGCGACGCGTCGGCCTCGGCGATGCGTCCCTCGGCGATGAGCGTGCGGGCCACCCCGCGGTGCATGCCGGCGACCAGTGCCGGATCGCTGACGCGCGGGGCGAGCGCGAGGGCCAGCTCGGCGGCGTGCGCGGCGCGGGCGTGCGCGCCCATGTCCATGTACGGCGCGATCGACGCCGTGTAGAGGAGCAGCAGCGCCTCCGGGTCGTGCAGCCCCGCGGCGTCGAGCTCGTCGAGGGTGCTCTCCAGGAGGTAACAGGCGTACCGCAGTTCGCCGGTGAGCAGGTGGGCGGTGGCGCGGCCCCGGATGGCCGGGACCCGGCGCGGCAGCGGCTCGTCGGCGAGCAGCCGCTCGGCGGCGGCGAAGCAGTCGCGGGCGTCGGTCAGTTCGCCCGACTCCAGCAGGCAGTCGCCGAGCCCGAGCAGCGCGGCCGCCCGCTCCTCGGCGAGCGCGTGCGCGACGGCTTCTTCGTGCAGTGCGCGGAACAGCACGGCCGCGTCCTCGGGTGCCCCGGTGGCGAGGGCGCGCCGGGCGTCGGTGAGGCGCAGCCGCAGTCCGGCGGCGACCTCGGCGGGGCGGCCCGTGGCCAACTCCTCGTAACTCACCCCGAGGCGTTCCGCCAGGTGCCGCAGCGCAGTCTCCGAGGGGCGCACCTTGCCCGATTCGAGCGTGGAGACGTACGCGGGTGTGTAGGCGGGCTCGGCCAACTGGCGTTGCGTGAGCCCGCGTTCGCCGCGCAGCCGCAGCACGCGCCGCCCGATCTCGGCCGGGTCGTCGGGCCGTACGCCCTCGGAACTGTCCTGCGCCACCGTTGCCTCCACGTGCATCGCTCTCACCGGCCGCCCGGCGTGGGCGGTAGGAACACCCCATCCCCACAAGCGACTTACGGCACACCCATTGCCTGGAACCCCAGGAGCCTCTACGTTGAGCCGCGCCTTAACCGCGCTTAACCCGCCATTTATACCGCGGACTTCGGAAGGACGCCCATGCCCCCCACGCACCGAATACCGGGCAGGACCAGACGCACACCGCTGCGCGCCGCCCTCGCCACCGGAATCGCCCTCACCGCGGCGTTCGCCGCCACCGCACCCGCCGGCACGGCCACGGCCGCCGGCCCGGACCCGGCGCAGCGCGTCGAGTACTTCACCGGCCCCGGCGCCCACCCCCGGCACGCCGAGGTCCCCGTGGCCGAACCGCTCTCCGCGAAGGAGCGCGCCACGATCAAGGAGGACGGCGACGTCGTCCCCATCGTGCGGAGCGGGCCGACGGGCTCCAAGCTCGACGTCGTCTTCATCGGCGACGGCTACACCGCCTCCCAACAGGAGGACTTCCACGCGGACGTGCGCGCCAAGTGGGCGAAGGTCTCCGCCGTCGAGCCGTACGCGTCGTACAAGAGCCTCTTCAACGTCTGGGCCGTGGACGCGGTCTCCCGGCAGTCCGGCGTCTCCGGTGATCCGACCAGCGGCACCGTCAAGGACACCGCCCTCGGCTCGGCCTTCTACTGCGACGGCATCGAGCGGCTGCTGTGCGTGGACACCAACAAGGTCGAGTCGTACGCGAAGAAGGCCGCGGACCCCGACCTCGTGATCGTCCTCGCCAACTCCACCAAGTACGGCGGCGCGGGCTACAACGACATCACCTCGCCGTCCGGCTACGACGGCATCGCCACCGCCTCCTCCGACCACGCGCAGTCCGACCAGGTCGTCGTCCACGAGACGGGCCACTCGCTGGGCAAGCTGGCCGACGAGTACTGGTACGAGGAGTACGGCGCCTACACCGGCGCCGAGCCGTGGGAGTCGAACACCAGCAAGCTCACGGCCGACCGGCTCACCGCGCAGAAGAAGAAGTGGTACCGGTGGATCGGGCAGACGTCACCGGACGGCGGGACCGTCGGCGCGTACGAGGGCGGCGGCTACCACCCGCGCGGGCTCTACCGGCCCACGACCGACTCGATGATGCGTACGCTCGGCCGAGAGTTCAACCTGCCCGGGCGCGAGGCCATGATCGCAGGCTTCCACCGCCACGCGTCCGTCGTCACCCCCCTCACGCCCACGGACCGCGTGGTGCGCCGCGACGCGAAGGTGGCCGTGGAGGCGGCGGCCGGCATCCGGCTGCGCTGGTCCGTCGACGGCCGCGAGATCCGGCGGGCCGGCGGCGACACCGTGGTCAGCCCCCGCGCGCTCGGCGTCCCCGCCGACGGCCGTACGCACACGCTCTCGGTCCACGCCACGGACGGGACGGACGCGGTCCGTGACCCGGAGCTGAAGCCGTTGCTGAGGGACACGCTCACGTGGCGGGTTACGCGCTGAGGTAGGCGCGGGTGGGGTGACTCGGCCTGGGATGCGGTCGCGGGCCGGGGGTGGTCGCCCTTCGGGCGCCTGGGCGGTGAGTGCCCGGGCGCCTTACCGGTTGTCGGACGCATTCGCGCTCGGCTCGGGCCACTGGCCGGGTACGGACGCGCGGTCCGTGGTCCGGAGCGGGGTCGTTGCTGAGGGACACGCTTACCTGGCGGGATACGCGCCGCCGAGGTGGGTGCGGGGTCGGGTGACTCGGCCTGGGGTGCGGTCGCGGGCCGGGGGAGTGGTCGCTTGTCGGAGACGCCTCCCGGTGCGGTGATGGCCCGGCGGCGTGGCCGCTCTTCGGCAGCCGGGCGGCGAGTGCCCGGCCGCCGCGCCTGGCCGCGCCTGGCGGCCCGCGCTTGGCCGTCCGTGCTTGGCGGCCTGTGCTTGGTTGCCGCGCTTGGCCGTCCGTGCTTGGCGGCCTGTGCCCGGCCGCCGCGCCTGGCCGCGCCTGGCGGCCCGCGCTTGGCCGTCCGTGCTTGGTTGCCGCGCTTGGCCGTCCGTGCCTGGCGGCCCGCGCTCGGCTGCCGCGCCTGGCCGCGCCCGCCCGGCCGCCGCGCCTCGCCGCCCCGCCCGGCCGATCCGCCCCACCCCTACGTAACCGGCGCCGCGTCCCGCTCGGCCCTGCGTGGTGGCGTCAAGCGGCTCGGGGTGCTGGACTCGCGTACGACCAGGGCCGGGGCCAGCCGGATCGACCGTTGGGGGCCGCTGTTGTCGCCGGACAGGCGCAGGGCCAGGAGGCGGGCCGCCTCGGCGGCCAGTTCCGGCACCGGCTGGCGGACCGTCGTGACGCCCGGTGCGGACAGCGCCGCCATCGGGATGTCGTCGAAACCGGTGACGGCGACCTCGCCCGGCACCGTCACGCCGAGCTGCTGGAGCCGCTGGAGCGCCCCGATCGCGATGAGGTCGTTGGCGCAGACCAGGGCGTCTGGGCGGGCGGGCCACACCTCGTCGACGGCGGCCCTGCCCCATTCCACGGAGAAGTCGCCGAGAGCCACCCGCTCCGGGGCGCCGGGGTCGAGCGCGCCCCCCGGCCGCGTAGGCGCCGCGCCGCTCGGCCGCGGCCGACGCCGTGCCCGCCGCCCCGAGGAAGCAGACGCGGCGGCGGCCCGTGGCCGCCAGGTGATCGAGGACGAGGGCCATGCCCGCGGTGTTGTCGACCGCGACGGAGTCGGCGACGCCCGGTCCGCAGCCGCGGTCCATCAGGACCAGCGGCACCCGCGCCGCCGCCGCGGCCACCGCCGCCCGGCTGCGCTCCTCGTGCGCCGGGATCACCAGGAGCGCGTCGACCTGCCGGCTCAGCAGATCCGCCACGTACTCCGCCTCGGTCACCGGGTCGTCGTCGCAGTCGGCGAGGAGCACCGCCCGGCCGTCGGCGTGCAGGGCGTGCGTCAGCTCCCGCACGAGCGCGGGGTAGAACGGGTTGGTGATCTGCGGCAGGACGAGGCCGACCGTGCCGGTGGAGCGGCCGCGCAGCGCCCGGGCCGCCTGGTTGGGCCGGTAGCCGAGCGCGTCGGCGGCCTCGCGGACCCGGCGGGCGGTCTCGGAGCCGACGGGCCGCGTGCCGGCGAGGACCCGGGAGACCGTGGCGACGGAGCAGCCGCAGACCCGGGCCACGTCCCTCAGCGTTACGTCGGCCACGCCGCGCCCGTCCCTTCGACCAGCCGCCACATTTCGGCAAACGTTATCAGCGGGCGTTCGTCACAACCAGACCCCCGAATTGCGGGTGAGATTCGCGTGCGATTGGGGCAGTTGACGCCTGTCTGGCGTCCATCCGAGGCCTGCCGGACCGTGTCCGTTCCGGGCGCGTTTGCCGGAGTGTGGTTTCGGCCATTGACATAATTCGCCCCTGTGCACAAAGTCTTCGGAGAACGTTTTCCCGAGCCGCCGCCCCGCCCTCCGGCGAGGACCGGCGGCGGCTCAGCCGAACAAAGAGGTTCCGCGATGCCCCGAAAGATCATCCTGGACTGCGACCCGGGACATGACGACGCGATCGCCATGCTCCTGGCGCACGGCAACCCGGATGTGGAGCTGGTCGCCGTCACCACCGTGGTGGGCAACCAGACCCTGGAGAAGGTCACCCGCAACGCCCTGTCGGTGGCCCGCATCGCGAACATCACCGGCGTCCCCTTCGCCGCAGGCTGCTCCCGCCCCCTCGTACGCACCATCGAGACGGCCCCCGAGATCCACGGCGAGAGCGGCATCGACGGCCCCGTCATGCCCGAGCCGGTCCTCGCCCTGGACGAGCGCCACGCCGTCGACCTGATCATCGACACGGTCATGGCCCACGAGCCCGGCGAGATCACCCTCGTACCCACCGCCGGCCTGACCAACATCGCCATGGCCGCCCGCAAGGAACCCCGCATCGTCGAGCGCGTCCGCGAGGTCGTCCTGATGGGCGGCGGCTACCACACGGGCAACTGGAGCCCCGTAGCCGAGTTCAACATCAAGATCGACCCCGAGGCCGCGCACATCGTCTTCAACGAGCCCTGGCCCGTCACCATGGTCGGCCTCGACCTGACCCACCAGGCGCTCGCCACCCCCGAGGTCGTCGAGCGCATCGCGAAGGTCGGCACCGAGCCCGCCGTCTTCGTGGGCGAGCTCCTCGACTTCTTCGGCGCCATGTACCTGGAGGCCCAGGGCTTCGCGGCCCCGCCGGTGCACGACCCCTGCGCGGTCGCCTACGTCATCGACCCCGACGTCATGACGGTCCGCAAGGCCCCCGTCGACATCGAGCTGACCGGCACCCTCACCCTCGGCATGACCGTGACGGACCTCCGCGCGCCCGCCCCCGAGGACTGCCACACGCAGGTCGCCGTCGACCTCGACCACCAGCGCTTCTGGGACCTCGTCGTGGACGCGCTCGAGCGCATCGGTGACGTCCGGATCGGTGACGTCCCCGCATGAACGCCTCCTTCACCGAACCGGCCGCCGAGACCCCCGGCGGCGCCCGTGGCTCCCGCCCGGTGCGCATCGGCGTGCTGGTCACCGCGCTCCTCGCGGCCTGCTTCGCCTTCCAGCTCAACGCGAGCATGCTCAGCCCCGCCCTGAAGAACATCGAGGACTCCCTAGGGGCGACCTCCGCCGAGGTCGGCCTGACCCAGACCGCCTTCTTCACCTCCGCCGCGCTCTTCTCGCTCTTCCTGCCGCGCCTCGGCGACCTCGTCGGACGCCGCAAGGTCCTCGCCGGGATGCTCGCGCTCATGGTCGTCGGCTGTGTCGTCGCCGCGCTCGCCGAGAGCGTGCCGATGCTCTTCGCGGGCCGTGTCATCCAGGGCGTCTCCGGCCCCACCGTGCCGCTCTGCCTGATCATGCTGCGCCACGAGGTCCACGAGCCGAAGAAGTACGGCACCCTCCTCGGTGTCATCACCGCCGTCAACGGCGGCATCGCGGGCGTCGACTCCCTGGCGGGCGGCTACCTCGCCGACCACCACGGCTTCCAGTCGGTGTTCTGGTCGATGGCCGGCGTGGCCGCCGTCGCCGCGGTCCTGGTCGCCACCCTCACCCCCGAGTCCAAGGCCGCCGCCACCGCTGACAGCCGCATGGACTGGCCCGGTGTCACCTTCCTCGTCGTCTCGGTCGGCGCCGCCCTCATCGCCCTCAACGAAGCGGGCAAGCTGGGCGCCGCCAACTGGCCGCTGGTCGCGGGTCTGTTCGTCGTCTCGGCCGTCGCCTTCGCCCTGTTCTGGCGCACCGAGGACCGCAGCAGCCACCCCCTGGTCGCCACCCATCACCTGCGTCGGCGCTCCACCTGGGCGCTGCTGCTCACCACCGTCCTCACCATGACGGGCGTCTTCGCCGTCATGAACGGCATGATCCCCGCCTTCGCGCAGGACGCCCAGGCCGGCTTCGGCATGAGCGCCGAGCAGTCCGCCTGGTGGACCCTGACGCCGTACGCCCTCGCGGGCCTCGCCATGGGCCCGATCGCCGGGCGCCTGGCCGCCACGTACGGATACGGACGCGTCCTGCGCCTCGGCCTCATCGGCTCGGCCGTGACGGTCGCCCTGATGCTGTTCACGCTGCACGCCGACTCGCGGCCGCTGCTCCTGGCGGCGTCGATCCTCATCGGCGTCACCTACGCGGGCGTCGGCAACATCGTCCTCAACGGCCTCGGCATCGTGCTCTCCCCGAAGGAGAACCCGGGCTTCCTGCCCGGTCTGAACGCGGGCGCCTTCAACCTCGGCGCCGGCCTCAGCTTCGCCGTCCTGTACGCCGTGCAGACCGCCGCCGAACCGGCCGACAAGACCTCGCCCGGCGGATACACGGCAGGCATGATCGCCGGGGTCGCGCTCATCGCGGCGGCCTTCGCGACGTCCTTCCTCATCCCCAAGCCGGTGGAGGCGGAAGCCACCCCGTGACCGGTGCGTGCGGGCCCGCGCCACGGCTCAGCCGCGGCGCGGACCCGCACGCACCCGTCGCCTCACCCGGCGGGCATCCACCGCACCGGCTCGGGCGACTCCCCGAAGAGCCGGGGCGCCATGACCGCCAGGTGCGCGGGAGGGTCCTGCCGGGCGGGGTCGAGGACCAGGGTCTGCACGCCGTCCTCCACCGTCGCTCCGGCGTCTTCGCTGAAGCCCGCGAAGCGGTAGGCGACCTCCATCATGCGATTTCGCTCGGTGCGCCGGAACCCGGCCGTCAGCGCCACGCCGGCCCGGGCCGCCTCGTCGGAGAGCCAGCGCAGCAGCGCCGCCCCCACGCCGAAGGACACCACCCGGCAGGAGGTGGCGAGCAGCTTGATGTGCCAGGACCGAGGCCGCCGCTCCAGAAGGATCACGCCGATCGCGCCGTGTGGACCGAAGCGGTCGGTGAGCGAGCCGACGAGGACCTCGTGCCGCTCGTCCGCCACGAGCGCGCGCAGCGCCTCGTCGGAGTAGTGCACCCCCGTGGCGTTCATCTGGCTCGTCCGCAGGGTCAGTTCCTCGACCCGGGCGATCTCCTCGTCGCCGGCGCGCTCGATGCGCAGCTCCAAGGAGAGCGAGCGCAGGAACTCCTCGTCGCTGCCCGCGTGTTCGGTGCGCTCGGCCTCCCGGCGGACCCCCGCCTGGTACATCTGCCGGCGCCGGCGCGCGTCTCCCGTGACCACGGGCGGCGTGAACTCGGCGAGCCCCACCAGCGCGAGCGCCTCCTCCGCCGGATAACAGCGCACCTCGGGGAGGTGGAAGGCGACCTCCGCGCGCTCGGCGGGCTGGTCGTCGATGAAGGCGATCGTCGACAGAGCGAAGTTCAGCTCCTCGGCGATGGCCCGGACGGACGCCGACTTGGCGCCCCAGTTGATCCGCGGCAGCACGAAGTACTCGGCGACGCCGAGCTTCTCCAGCTGCGCCCAGGCGTGGTCGTGGTCGTTGCGGCTGGCGATCGCCTGGAGGATGCCCCGCGAGTCGAGCTCGGCGATCACCTCGCGCAGGCCTTCGTGGAGGGCGACCTCGCCGTCCTCCAGGAGCGTGCCGCGCCACAGGGTGTTGTCCAGGTCCCAGACCAGGCACTTGACGGTCGGCTGCGGTTCCGTCACCGCTCGTTCCTCCCTTGTCCTCCCTCGCCGGTCCCCGGGGGCCCGCCCCGAGGCTGAGTCCCCGCGTCCCGGGGTCGCGTCGCTCACACTTCCCACAGCGTCACGGTCCAGGCGGCCACCGGGCTGTTGCTGAGCACGAGGACGTGCTGCCCGGGGTCCAGCTCGCCGGTGGCCAGCAGCCGGTCCATGTTGAGGACCACGTCCATCGGACCGAGGTGGCCGAGCTCCGCGAGGTGGGTGGCGCAGACCGGGTGGATCGGCAGCCCCAGCGTGACCTTGTAGAACTCGAAGGCGCTGGCGGTGACGTTCTGCATCAGGGTGGCGGCCACGTCCTGCTTGCCGATGCCCGCGTCCGCGAGGACCTGGTCGACGAGCTTGCCGAGCCGGGTGCGGCTGTGCATGGCCAGCTCGAAGGAGTAGCGGTCGTTGTCGGCGCACACCTCGCGCCACTGCGACCAGGGACTGTGCTTGTACTCCACCTTGAACAGGTCGTGGAAGGAGCTGTCGGCCTCCATGCGGTGCGCCTTGAGCACCGGGCGCCCCCCTCGTACGAGCGTCATCGCGAACGCGCCGTCTCCGATCACCGTCACGGGACGCCGGACCCGGTCGGCTGCCGTGGGCCGGCTGCCGTAGGTGAGCAGGACGCATCGCCGGGACGGGTCGCCGAGCAGCAGGTCCCGGCCCAGGCCCCAGGCGGCCGATGAGCCCGCGCAGCCCAGCCCGTCGACGGTGAAGGGGAAGGTGCCGGTGAGACCGGCCAGATGCGCGATCTTGCCCGCGTCGGAACCGATCAGCACGTCGGGCGCCCGGGAACCGATGTGCAGCAGCAGGTCCGGCACCCCCGGCCGCGCCGCGAGCAGTTCCCGGCAGGCGCGGGCGGCGAGTTCGGTCGGCTCCGTGTCGGGGAAGACGCCGACCGACTTGATCCCGGCCTGTTCGGCGAACTTCAGCTCCTCGTCCGTCAGCCGGGCCAGTTCCGGCAGGTCCGCTACGGCCACCCGCTCGTCCGGCAGCAGGCAGTGGATCGCGCCGATTCCGACGGCTCCGGTCCCGCTCGTCATGCCACACCCTCCAAGGCGCGCTCCGCGAGGATCAGCTGGCAGATCTCCTCGCTGCCCTCGATGATCTGCATCAACTTGGCGTCCCGGTAGGCACGGGCCACCGGTTCGCCGTCCACCGAACCCGCCGAGGCGAGCACCTGCACCGCGGTGGAGGCGGCGCGCGCCGCGTTGCCCGCGGCGACGTGCTTGGCGAGCACCGACGCGCCGGACAGCTCCGCGGACCGGCTGTCCCAGCACTCCGACGCGTGCTCGCACACCCTGGTCGCGGTCTGCTCGGCTACCACCAGCTCGGCGAGGTGGCGGGCGATCAGCTGGTGCCGTGCCAGCGGCTTGCCGAACTGCTCACGGGTCCGGGCGTGCGAGGCGGCGGCCTTCAGGCAGCTGCGGATGATGCCGACGCAGCCCCACGCCACCGAGAGGCGGCCGTAGGTGAGGGCGATGGTGGTGAGCAGGCCGAGCGACTGGCTCGCGCCCGAGAGCACCCGGGCCGCGGGCAGGCGTACGTCCTCCAGGAGTACGTCCGCGTGGCCCGCCGCACGACAGCCGAGCGGCTGGTCGATCGGTCGTACCGTGACGCCGGGGGTGTCCACCGGGACCACCACGGCCGCCGCGTCGTTCTGATAGCGGCCGAATACCACCAGGACGTCGGCGTAGGCGGCCGCGGTCGACCACACCTTGTGCCCGTTGAGGACCACGCCCTCGCCGTCCCCGCCGTCGTCCACGATCGTGGTGCTGATCGCCGAGAGATCGCTGCCGGCCTGCGGTTCGCTGAACGCGACGGCCGCGAGCCCGCCCCCGGTCAGGCGGGCCAGCTCGGCGGCGCGCTGGGCACGCGTACCGAACCGCTGGATCGTCCACGCCGCCATGCCCTGCGAGGTCATCACACTCCGCAGCGAACTGCACAACGCCCCCGCGTGCGCGGTCAGTTCGCCGTTGGAGCGTCCCGTCAGGCCCCGCCCGCCGTACTCCGCGGGGACCTCGGCGCACAAGGCCCCCTTGGCGCCGAGCCCGCGGAGCACCTCCGGCGGGATCGCCCCGGCCAGGTCCCAGCCGGCGGCACGGTCGCCGACCTCCGCGCTGATCAGGGCCGCGAGCTCGTCACTCACCGGCGTACGTCCCTGCGCCCGTCCCGGCATCCGCTGTGGCGAGCCGGAGCACCAGCTCGGTCATGGTGTTCACCGTACGGAAGTTGTCGATCCTGAGGTCGGCGCCCTCGACGGCGATGCCGAAGGTCTTCTCGACGTGGACGACCAGTTCCATCGCGAACAGGGAGGACACCCCGCCGGTGGCGAACAGGTCGGTGTCCGGCTCCCAGTCGGTCTTGGTGCGCTCTTCCAGGAACCGCTTCAGCTCGGCCCGGACTTCCTCCGCCGACATCGGCCGGGCCGTGGTGGGCTCGCTCATCTCCGTGCTTCCTCTCAGGACTTCTTGTGGACGAGGGTGAGGCCGTCGGCGACGGCGAGCATGGAGATGTCCACGCGGTCGTCGTCACGCAGCAGGGTGTTGAGTTCGCGGATGGCCAGGGTGTCCGGGTCCTGCGCGGCGGGGTCGACGACCTTGCCGAAGAAGAGGGTGTTGTCCAGGACGAGCAGCCCGCCCGGGCGCACCAGCTCCAGCGACTGCTCGTAGTACCGGACGTAGTTGGCCTTGTCGGCGTCGACGAAGGCGAGGTCGAAGCTGCCCGCTCCGCTCTCCTCGGTCAGTTCGTCGAGGGTCTTCGCCGCGTCCCCGAGGCGCAGGTCGATGCGGCCGTCGACCTCGGCACGCTCCCAGTAGCGCCGGGCGATGCCGGTCCAGCGTTCGCTGATGTCGCAGGTGACGACCCGGCCGCCGGGCGGCAGGGCCCGCGCCATGCACAGACTGCTGTAGCCGGTGAAGGTGCCGACCTCCAGGACGTGGCGGGCGCCGGTCACCCGGACCAGGAGAGCGAGGAGCTGTGCCTCCTCCGGCAGGACCAGCATCGCTTGCAGCATCGGCATGCCGGCGGTCTCCGCGCGCAGTTCGCGCAGCACGTCGTCATCGCGCAGCGACATCTCGCGTACGTAGTCGAGGAGTTGCCGGTCGACCGCGAGCTGACCGGCCATCAGGAGACCATCCCCGTGTAGGTGTAGAAGCCGCGGCCGTTCTTGCGGCCGTGCTCGCCGTCCCGCACCTTCTGGAGCAGCAGGTCGCACGGGCGGCAGCCCTCGTCACCGGTGCGCTCGTGGAGCACCCACAGGGAGTCCACGAGATTGTCGATGCCGATCAGGTCGGCGGTGCGCAGTGGTCCTGTGCGGTGTCCGAGGCAGTCCTGCATGAGGGTGTCGACGTCCTCCGCCGTGGCCCGTCCCTCCTCGACGACGCGGGCCGCGTCGTTGATCATGCGGTGCAGTACGCGGCTGGTGACGAACCCGGGGCCGTCGCCGACGAACACGCCCCGGCGGCCGAGCGCGTCCAGGAGCCGCTGGACCGACTCCACGGCCTGCCGCGAGGTGCGCGAGCCGCGGATCACCTCCACCGTCCTGATCAGGTACGAGGGGTTCATGAAGTGCACGCCGAGCAGCCGCTCGGGGTGCGGGAGCTTCGCGGCGAGCTCGTCGACGGGGATGGAGGAGGTGTTGGTCACCAGCGCGGTGCCGGGGCCGGCCGCCTCACCGGCCTCCGTCAGCGCCGCGACCTTCAGCCCGGCCTCTTCGGTGATCGCCTCGATCACCACGTCCGCGCCCTCGCAGTCGGCCGCGCGGGCGCCGGTGACGAGCTGGGCGGGCGGTGTGTCCGAGCGCACGCCCATGAGCTGCGCCGTGCGTAGCTCGCGCTCGATCCTGGCGCCGGCGTCCGCCCGCTTCGCCGGGTCCGTCTCGATGAGGACCACCGGGACGCCCTGCCCGAGGGCGAGCGTGCTGATGCTGACCCCCATGACGCCGGCGCCGAGAACGGCCAGCCTCGGGGTGGGATCTTCCTCTGTCACCGCGTACCTCCCCTTACCTGGCGGCTGACATCGATGAACCATTCACTCGGGAAGCGGGGCGGGCTGCCGATCGGTGTGCGTGGATACGGAAGCAGGATGGAATGCGTCATTCCAGATCTCTGGGTCCCGATCGGGTCGACCAGGCCTAGGTCGACGAGGTGCTCGGTGGGCCGCAATACCAATACGAGGCCATAGCCCTTCCCTTCGGTCCGACGCCGGACGACGGTAGCATGATTGTTCGGGGGTGGCGCCAGATCTCTTTCGTGCGCTATCCCGGGTGAGCGGCCGTAATGCCGAACGGCCTGCGTCTTCTCTCTTTCTCTGCCTGTTCTCCGCTTCCCGTGAATATGTCGGACGCAAGTGGGGAATGGGTTCCCGGGGCTCGGGCGGGAGGTGGGGTGAGGTGGGAGACGGCGGGAGGGCGGCGCACCTCGCGAAAGCGGCCCAAGGTACCGCAATTGGACACAACCGGACGCCGTCCGTGGACCCGCTGAGCTACCGACGGTACGCACCCCAACAGGTCTGAGCCATTGGCCAGTTGTCGTCCCATCGCGACGGCCATGTCCGAAATTGATCGCCGGGACCGCCCGGCCCGGTGGGGTGCCCGGCGCTCTCGAAGGGTGCGTATTCCGTGGTCAGGGCGGTGAAAGCCTTTGTAGTCGAGTGCGACACGAATGGAAGTTGGATGAAAGATCACATGCTTGCCGCTGCTGGATATCAAGTGTTAGATTCCGGTTGACCGGTGAAGCTGACGGGGGGTCGACCGCTGAGCATGCCTACTGAGAGTGATGTAAGCGGAGTCGTCGCGCGAGGCAGCATTTCCTTTTTCCGCCGATTGCTTCGACCCATGTAACCCATGTAAGCGGACCGTTCGCCGGAGATCGTGACGCTGCGCTGATTCTCTTCAGCTTGATTTGATGAATTGTTCACCTCGGGCTGCGCCAATTCATGGTGCGGCGCCGTGGGCCGGCCGCAATTCGAGCCTTGAGGCATCCGGATGAGACGAAGGTCTATGGACGACAAGCGTGCTCTTCTCCTGAAACTGCTGGCGTCGGCACAGCAGCAGGCCGCCCCCGCGGCCGCGTCCTCGCGCGCGGGCGAGGACATCGCGGTCATCGGGCTCGCGGGGCGGTATCCCTCGGCGCGGACCCCGGACGAGCTGTGGCGCAACGTCGTCGAAGGCCGCAACTGTGTCGGTGAGGTGCCGGGCGAGCGCTGGGACGTGGACGAGCACTACCACCCGGAGTCCAAGGACGGCCGCGGCTACAGCAAGTGGGGCGGCTGGCTCGACGACGTCGACAGGTTCGACCCGCTCCTCTTCCAGATCTCACCCTCCGACGCCGAGGAGATGGACCCTCAGGAGCGCCTCTTCCTGGAGACGGCCTGGGCGACCATCGAGGACGCGGGGTACCGCCCCCGAGGGCTCGGCGCGGAGGACCCCGTCGGTGTGTTCGCCGGCGTGATGAACAACGACTACGAGTGGCTCGCGGGCCAGAGCAGCGCCTTCGGCGTCCACACGCACGCGCGCTCCGCCCACTGGTCGATCGCCAACCGCGTGTCGTACGCGCTCGACCTGCGCGGCCCGAGCCTCACCGTCGACACCGCCTGCTCCGCCTCGCTCACCGCCGTCCATCTGGCCTGCGAGAGCCTGCGCCGCGGAGAGTGCGCCACGGCCCTCGCCGGCGGGGTCAACCTCATCCTGCACCCCATGCACCTGCGGATGCTGGCGGACCGTCAGATGATTTCCCGGGGCGACCGGTGCCGCAGCTTCGGCGCCCACGCCGACGGCTTCGTGGACGGTGAGGGAGTGGGCGCCGTCCTGCTCAAGCCGCTGCGCGCGGCGGAGGCGGACGGCGACCGCGTCTATGCCGTCCTGAAGGGCTCGGCGATCAACGCGGGCGGCAGGACCGGCGGTTACACCGTCCCGAACCCCTCGGCCCAGGCCGAGGTGATCAGCGCCGCGCTGCGCCGCGCGGACGTCGATCCCCGGACCGTGACGTACGTGGAGGCGCACGGCACCGGCACCCCGCTCGGTGACCCGATCGAGATCACCGGCCTGCGGGAGGCTTTCCGCGCGGGCGCTGCCGGGCCTGCCGCCGAGGCGCCCACCCCCGAGGCGCCCGCTGCCGTGGGGTCTCCGGCCGCCCATGACGGCTGCGCCATCGGTTCGCTCAAGTCCAACATCGGGCACCTGGAGTCCGCCGCGGGCATCGCGGGCCTCACCAAGGTCCTGATGCAGCTGAAGCACGGCGTGCTGCCGCCGTCCCTGCACTCGGCGGAGCTGAACCCCGACATCGACCTGTCCGGCACCCCTTTCCACGTACAGCAGGAGGCCGCGCCGTGGCGCCGGCTCGTGCTGCGCGACCGGGACGGCGGGGAACGGGAGCTGCCGCGCCGCGCGGGCGTCAGCTCCTTCGGCGGTGGGGGTGCCAACGCCCATCTGATCGTCGAGGAGTACCGGGGGAGCCGCCCGCCCGCGGCGGACGGCGGGGCCGAGGAGCTGGTCGTGCTCTCCGCGCTGAGCGAGGAGCGGCTTCGGGTGTACGCGGGCCGGCTCGCCGACTTCCTCGACGCCCGCCCGGCCGCCGGGGCGCCGTTGGAGGAGTGCGTACGGGTGGCCGCCGACGTGCTGCGGGTCAGGCCCCAGGACCTGGACCCCGACCTCGAACTGGCGGAGTACGGACTGGGCGCGGCAGAACTGGCCGGACTCAGCGAGCGGCTCGGCCTGGAGACGACCGTCTCCGGGAAGACCTCGCTGCGTGACCTGGCCGGTGCCGAGACCGAAGCCGCCCTGACGCTTGCCGACTTCGCGCACACCCTGCGCGTCGGCCGGGAGCAGCTGGACGTCCGCCTTGCCTTCCCGGCGCGTGAACTCGCGATGGCCAAGGACGTGTTGAGGGCGGTCGCGGCCGGAGCGGAGGGTGACGTCGAGCTCAACGACGCGGGCCGCACCCGGCGTTCGCTGGACCCGGACGCGGCGGACCGTTTCGCACGCGCCCTGTCCGAAGGTGACCTGACGAGCGCCGCCCGCCTGTGGACGCGGGGCGTCGAAGCGCAGTGGCCGGACACCGGCGGGCGGCGCGTCGGCCTCCCCACGTACCCCTTCGCCCGCAAGCGTTACTGGATACCGCAGCCCGAGCGGACGGTCACGGCCGCGGCCAAAGCCACGCAGCCGCCGACCGCTACGGGTGCCCGTCCGTTCGTAAGACCCACGTCCGCGAAGGACCTCATACGTACCTCCGTGGAACCCATACGCACCATCGCCGACGACTCCACCGTCGACTCCCCGCGCGCCGTACCCGCCGAAGCCACGGAATCCGCGGCCCCGCCGGAACACCGTACGGACCTCCCCCCGCTCGGCTTCTACCAGCCGGTCTGGTGTCCCGAGGAGCTGACGGGTCAGGGGCCCCGCCACGCCGCCACCGCCGGACACGACGTGGCCGTGCTCACCGCCGGTGAACCCGATGGCCTCGCCGAGGCGTTGCTCCGCCACCACCCCGGTGCCCGCCACGTCCGCCTCGATCGTGACGACCCGGCGGCCCTGCTCACCGAACCGGTGCGGCACCTGTACCACCTCGGCGGGCTGCGCCGCCCGGACGGTCTCGACGCCGCCCTGCGTGACGGCGTCCTCGCCCTCTTCCGCACCCACGGCCTCGCCGCCCGGCTCACGGTGGTCACCGCGGGCGCCCACGCGGACAACCCCCACGCGGCCGCGCTCCTCGGCTACGCGCAGGTGCTCGCCGCCGAGTGCCCCGAACTCGACGTCACCTGCGTCGACGTGGCCGACACCGATCCGGCGGACGCGTTCGCCGCGATCCTCGCCGAGCCCGCGCACCCGGCAGGGCGGGCCGTACTGCTGCGGGGCGGACGCCGTCACGTACGGCAGCTCGTCAAGACGCCCGTCCCCGCACCGGAGCGCTCCCCCTACCGCGTCGGCGGCACCTACCTGCTGGTCGGTGGCAGCGGCGGCATCGGCCGTGCCCTGTCCGAGGAACTCGCGCGGCGCTACCGGGCCAATGTGGTGTGGATCAGCCGCGGCGAACCCGGCCCCGAGCAGCGGGCCACCGCGGAGCGGGTGCGCGAGGCAGGCGGTCGGCTGCTGCACCTGCGGGCCGACGCCGCCGACCCGGACGCGCTGCGCGACGCCGTCGCGGAGGCCAGGCGGCACTTCGGCCCGGTACACGGCGTGTGCCACGCGGCGATGACGTTCAACGCCAGCACCATCGCCGAACTCACCGAGGCGGAGCTGCGGGCCGCGCTCGCCGCCAAGATCGACGGCTCGCTCGCGCTGACCACCGCACTCACCACCGCGCTGGCCGGTGAACGCCTGGACTTCCTGGCGTTCTTCAGCTCGGTGGGCTCCTTCGTCAGCGCGGCGGGCAACGCCGCCTATGTGGCGGCAAGCTCCTTCCAGGACGCCTACGGCAGGCTCCTGTCCGCGCAACTCCCGTATCCGGTACGGGTGGTGAACTGGGGCTACTGGGGCCGTGTCGGCTCCGGAGCGCAGCCGGGGCTCCAGGAGATCTTCCGCAGGACCGGCGTCGCCGAGTTCACGGTGCGCGAAGGACTCGACTCGCTGGAGCGCGTGCTCGCCCACGGGCCCGTGCAGGTCATGCCGATCCGCGCGGACCGGTGGGCCCTCGACGCGCTCGGCCACCGCGCCTCGGCGCTCGCCGACCGCTGCCCGGTCCCCGCACCCGCCGGACCCGGAGCCGACGCCGTCCTCACCGGCTACGACCGGCTCTCCGCGCTCTGCGACCGGGCGCTGCTCGGCGTCTACCAGCGGATGGGTGCCTTCACACGGCCGGGGGAGCGGGACGGCGTGACCGCTCTCGCCGACCGGCTCGGGATCGTGTCCAAATACCGCCGGCTGCACGCGGCCCTGCTGAACATCCTCGCCGACGCCGGGCACGTGGCCGTACGAGACGACACCGTCGAGGCGCTCGCGCTCGCGGACGGCACCGACCTGGCCCACGCCGAGCGGGAACTCGACCGCATCGCGGCCGACCACCCGGACATCACCGCCACGGTGGAGCTGACCCGCCTGTTCCTGCGCGACTACCCGCGGGTGCTGCGCGGCGAGATCGGCGCCACCGAGGTCATGTTCCCCGACGCGTCGATGGAACTGGTCCAGGACTTCTACCGGGGCAACCCGCTCACCGACTCCCTCAACGAACTGGCGGCCGACACCGTCGCGGAGCATGCCCGTCGGCGCATCGCCGCCCTCGGCACGGACGAGCGGCTGTGCGTCGTCGAGTTCGGCGCGGGCACCGGGGCGACCACGGAGCGGGTGCTGCCCGTCCTGTCCGCCTGGGCCGAGCGGGTCGAGTACGTCTTCACCGACATCTCGCCGCAGTTCCTGGAGAGTGCCGAGCAGCGGTTCGGCGAGCGCCATCCCTTCACCCGGTTCCGTACGCTCAACCTCGAACGGTCCCTGGCCGACCAGGGATTCGCGCCCGGCAGCGCCGACATCGTGGTGGCCACCAACGTCGTGCACGCGACCGGAGACCTGCGCCGCACCCTGCGCAAGGCGCGACAGCTGCTGCGCCCAGGCGGCCGGCTCGTGCTCAACGAACTGACGTCGATCCGCAGCAGCATCACCGTCACCGGCGGCGTCCTGGACGGCTGGTGGGCGTTCACCGACCCGGAACTGCGCATCAAGGACGCGCCGCTGGCCACCGCGCAGACCTGGCAGCGGCTCCTCCTCGAAGAGGGCTTCGCGGACGCCGTCGTCCTGGACCGGGGCGCGCACCTCGGCCAGCACGTGATCGTCGGCGAGAACGCGGGCGGGGACGCCGTGGCACCGGCCCCCGCGCCGGACTCGGCCGCCACTGCCGCTACCGCCGCCGAGCGGCCCGCCCAGGCCCCGCGGGCGGGCCGGGGACCACTGCCGCGGCTGCGCGACATCGTCACCGCGACCCTGAAGCTCGACGACCCCGTCGACCCGGACCGGCTCCTTTCGGACTACGGCTTCGACTCGCTGAGCGGCATGAAGATCGCCACCGTGATCGAGGCGGACCTCGGCGTTCGGCTGCGCCTGAGCGATCTGCTGCGGCACCCCACGCTGCGCGAGCTGAGCGACCACATAAGCCGGTCGACCGGGGCGAAAGCGGAACCCGGCCTCGGCCTGGCCCCCGGCCTCGACGGCGACCTAGACAGCGACGCGGTGCCGGAACCGGAGCCGCAGCCTGAGGCGGCGCCCGAGCCGGCACCCGAGCCGCTCCGGTTCCCGCTGTCGGCCGGCCAGCAGGCGCTGCGCGTCATCGAGCAGACCGCGCCCGGCAACTACGCCTACAACCTGCCCCTCGCCTTCTGGCTGGACCGGCACACCGACGAGAGCGCCCTCCGCGCCGCGCTCCAGTCCATGGTCGACCGGCACCCGCAGCTCCGCGCCCGGGTGGAGGGCGACCACCAGATCATCGAACCCCGCCAGGAACTCGCCTACGTACGACGAGAGTTGCACACCAGCTCCGTGGACGACGTCCGCGAGGCGGCCAGGAAGAGTGTCCGCGAGCCCTTCGACCTGGCCCGCGGGCCCCTCCTGAGGGCCACGCTGTTCGTCATGGCCGACGGGCGGCAGGTACTGCTGCTCACCTTCCACCACATCGTCTTCGACGGTCTGTCCATCGCCGTCTTCCTGCGCGAACTCTCCGCCTTCTACCGGCAGTGCCCGCCCACCGACGGGCCCCTCGCGACCTACGCCGAGTTCGTCGACCGGCAGAGCGAGCTGCTCGGTTCGGAGCGCGGCGACCGCCTGCGCGCGTACTGGCTGCGGCAGCTCTCAGGTGAACTGCCCAGGCTCCAGCTTCCCCTCGACCGCCCCCGCCCGGCCGTACCGAGCTACCGGGGCGCCTCCGTCGAGGGACGCCTGGACGCGCGGCAGATCCGGGCCGCCAGGCAGCTCGCCGCCGACGAGCGGACCTCGCTGTTCACCGTGCTCCTCGCCGCCTACGCCACCCTCCTGCACCGCTACACGCAGCAGGACCGCGTACTGATCGGCACCCCCGTCGCCGGGCGGCCCGCCCCGGAGTACGCCGACGTACTCGGCTACTTCATGAACATGGTCGTCCTCAAGCACGACCTCGCGGAGCAGGACCAGGACTTCCGGACCCTTCTGCGCGACGTACGGGACACCGTCCTGGAGGCCCTTGAGCACGGTGACTACCCGCTGCTGACGCTCGCTCAGGAACTGCGCGCCTCGCGCCTGTTCGACACCGCCTTCTACTTCCAGAACTGGGTGGAGGACGACACCGACACCACCCCGGTCGCCGACGTGTTCCACGGCGTGCACCAGGAAGGGGAGTTCGACGTCACACTGGAGGTCGTCGAGGAGCCCGAGGGCGCCCGCTACTGCCTCAAGTACAACCCCGACCTCTTCGACGAGGAGACCGTACGGCGGCTCGGCGACCACTTCGGCCTGCTGCTCGACGCGGCCCTCGCCGCACCCGACAGCGACCTCGGCGGCCTGCCCCTGCGCAGCGCCGACGAACTGCGCCTGGCCGAGGAGCGGCAGCGCCGCACCCGACGCGACCACCCCGACGACCGCGTCCTGCCCACGCTCCTCACCGAGCAGGCCCGCCGCACCCCCGAGGCCGTCGCCGTCTCCGACCGGGGCGCCACCCTCACCTACCGCGAACTGACCGGACGCGTCGACGCGCTGGCGGCCCGCCTGCGCCGCGCGGGAGTCGCTCCCGGACGCAACGTCGGCGTACTGGTCGACCGGTCAGCGGACATGCTCGTCGCCCTCCTCGGCGTCCTCGCGGCCGGCGGCGCCTACGTGCCGCTCGACCCCGACTACCCGGCCGAGCGGCTTCGCTACATGGCCGAGGACGCCGGACTGCACCTGCTGCTCACCCGCTCCGGAACACACCCCGACCTCGGCGCGCCGGTCCTGCCGGTCGACGCGAGCGAAGGGGTGTACACGGAGGCCGGTCAGCCGGAGCGGGGCGTCGCGCCCGGACCGGACGACGCCGCGTACGTGATCTACACCTCCGGATCGACCGGCCGCCCCAAGGGAGTGCAGGTCCCGCACCGAGCGCTGGCCAACCTGCTCCTGTCCATGGCCGAGGAGCCCGGCCTCGGCGCGGGGGACCACCTGCTCGCGCTCACCACCGTCTGCTTCGACATCGCGGCCCTCGAACTCTTCCTGCCCCTGATCACCGGCGGCCGCGTGGAGATCGTGCCCGCCGAGGTCGCCCGCGACGGCGTACTGCTGCGCCGCCTCATCGAGTCGAGCCCCGCCACGGTCGTCCAGGCGACCCCCGCGACCTGGAAGATGCTGCTCGCCGCGGGCTGGACCGGCGCCCCTGGGCTGAAGGCGCTGTGCGGGGGAGAGGCACTCGACCAGGACACCGCCGAACAGCTGCTGTGCCGTGCCGGTCAGGTGTGGAACATGTTCGGGCCGACGGAGACCACCATCTGGTCGGCCGTGTGCCGCCTCGCGCCCGGCGAGCGCGTCACCATCGGTCATCCGATCGCCAACACACGGCTGTACGTGCTGGACACGCGTGGCCGTACGGTGCCGCCCGGCGTGCCCGGCGAGCTGTACATCGGCGGCGCGGGCCTGGCGACCGGCTACCTGGGCCGCCCGGAGCTGACCGCCGAACGGTTCGTCACCATGGACGGCGACCGCCGCTACCGCACCGGTGACCTGGTGCGCGAGCTGCCCGACGGCCGCATCGAGTACCTGGGCAGGCTCGACTCCCAGGTGAAGGTCCGCGGCTTCCGGATCGAGCCCGGCGAGATCGAGGCGGTGCTGCGCGGCCAGGACGGCGTCCGCGAGGCCGCGGTGGTCGCGCGCCGCGTCGGCGGCGAGAACGTCCTGCACGCCTTCCTCGTACTCGACGACGGCGCCGCCGTGCCCCGCCGCGAGGCGCTCGGCCAGTGGCTGCCGGCCCACATGGTCCCCGACGTCCTGGTCCCGCTGACGTCGTTGCCGCAGACGCTCAACGGCAAGGTGGACCGCGCGAGGCTCACGGACGTGCCCCTGAACGAGCTGCGGGGTGCGGGCGCCGTGACGCAGGCACGCCGTGAGGCAGGCGTGAGGAGTCATGCCTCGCCGCGCGTGGAGGACGTGGAGGAGTTGACCGGCCTGATCGCCGACATCCTCGACATGGACGCCGCGCAGATCCCCGCCGATGTGCCTCTCGGACAACTCGGGATGAACTCGGTCAGCTTCACCGTGCTCAGCACGCGCATCAGCGAGCGGTACGGGACCGAAGTGCTGCCGACCGTCTTCTACCGCCATCCGACGGTCACCGCGGTCGCGGCGCATCTGGCGGCGCTCCAGACGGCGACCGATACGGCGACCGAAGCCGGGAGCGAGGTCCGGGCGGCGGGGCAGGCGGCCCGGGCGGGCGACGTGGCCGTCGTCGGGATGGCCGGCCGGTTCCCCGGCTCGGCCGACTTGGCGGAGTTCTGGGAGAACCTGGAACACGGCAGGGACCTGGTCACCGAGATCCCCGCCGACCGCTGGGACTGGCGGGCGCACACGGACGGCTCCCGCTCCCGCTGGGGCGGTTTCCTCAGCGGAGTCGACCGCTTCGACGCGGCCTTCTTCGGCATCTCGCCGCGCGAGGCCGAGCTGATGGACCCGCAGCAGCGGCTGCTCCTCGAAGTGGTGTGGTCGGCGATCGAGGACGCGGGCTACCGCGCGAGCGACCTGGCGGGCAAGCGGGTCGGCGTCTTCATCGGCACCACCAACTCCGACTACGCCGAGGTGCAGCGCGCCACCGGCCGCTCGGCGCAGGCCCACACGCTCACCGGCGCCGCCCTGTCCATCATCCCCAACCGCGTCTCCTACCTCCTCGACCTGCGCGGCCCCAGCGTGGCGGTGGACACGGCCTGCTCCAGTTCGCTCACCGCCGTGCACCAGGCCGTCGGAGCCCTCCGCGACGGCACGTGCGACCTCGCGATCGCGGGCGGGGTCAGCCTGATCCTCGACCCCGGCATCTACGAGGCGCTGAGCCGCGGCGAGATGCTCAGCGAGGACGGCCGGTGCAAGGCCTTCGACGCCTCGGCCAACGGCTACGTACGCGGTGAGGGCGTCGGGGTCGTGGTGCTGCGGGACCACACGGCCGCGCGCAGGGACGGCGACCGCGTGGCCGCGGTGATCAAGGCCGCCGCCGTCAACCACGGCGGGCGCACCACCTCGCTCACCTCGCCCAACCCGAACGCGCAGGCCGACGTGCTCGTCGACGCCTACCGGGCGGCGGGCGTCGACCCCCGCACGGTCGGCTACATCGAGGCGCACGGGACCGGCACGGCCCTGGGCGACCCCATCGAGATCAGCGGCCTGACCGAGGCGTTCGAACGCCTCGGCGGCGGCACGCGGACGCAGAGCCACGAGCGAGGGAGGGAGGGGAGCAGCTGTGGCATCGGCTCGGTGAAGACCAACATCGGGCACCTGGAGGCCGCCGCGGGCATCGCGGGCCTGCTCAAGGTCCTCCTCGCGCTGCGGCACCGCACCCTGCCGGCCAGCCTGCACTTCCGCGAGCGCAACCCCTACCTCGAACTGGACGGCAGCCCCTTCGAGATCGTCGACACCACGCGCTCCTGGCCCGCGCCGCTCGCCGAGGACGGCTCCGCGCTGCCCCGCCGGGCGGGCATCAGCTCCTTCGGCTTCGGCGGCGCCAACGCGCACGTCGTGGTCGAGGAGGCGCCCACCGCGGCGGACGGCCCGGACAGCGCGGCGAAGGAGCCGGCCGAGGAACTGTTCGTGCTCTCCGCCAGGACCGAGGGAGCCCTGCGGGCGCAGGCCCGCCGCCTGGCCGCCCACATCCGCGCGCAGCGGCCCTCGCCCGCCGACGTCGCCCACACCCTGCGGGTCGGCCGCGAGGCCATGGAGGAGCGGCTCGCCTTCGTCGCCCGCGGCCGCGCCGAGCTGCTCGACCGCCTGGACGCCTGCGCCGAAGGCCGCACGGCGACGGCGGCGGGCGTGCTGCGCGCCCGGGTGAGCTCCGGGCACCGCCGCGCCGTCACGTCGCGCGGCACGGCCTGGCAGGACTTCGTACGCGCCCTGTCGGCCGAGCGTGACCTGGAGTCCCTGGCCCAGCTGTGGACCGACGGCGCGGACGTGGACTGGTCCGGCCTGCCGGGCGGGCGCAGGATCGGGCTGCCGACCTACCCGTTCGAACCGACCCGGCACTGGGTCGACGCCCCGGCCACCACCGCGCCGCCCACCACCGCAGCGCCCATCGCCGAGCCGAGCCCGGCCACGGCGGAGCTGCTCGACGCGAACGTGTCGACGTTCAACGAGTCCGCCTTCGCCAAGCGCCTCACCGGCGCGGAGTTCTACCTGGCAGACCACCAGGTCGGCGCGGAGCGCGTGCTTCCGGGCGTCGTCTACCTGGAGATGGCGCGGCTCGCCGGTGAACGGGCCCACGGCACCGCCGCCGTCCGGCGGATCGACGAGGTCGTCTGGGCGGCGCCCGTCGCCCTCTCCCCGGGACAGGAGCGGGACCTGCGGGTGGCGGTGGCGCCCTCCGGCGCGTTCGAGATCACCGGCGAACGTCCGCACGCCCGCGGCCGCCTGGTCTTCGACGAGGAGGACGGCGCCTTCGAGGCGCCCGCCCCGCTCGACCCCGCCGCCGTGCGCGCCCGGTGCGCGGAGAGCAGGACCCGGCAGGAGTGCTACGAGTACTTCGGCCGGCTCGGCTTCCGGTACGGTCCGGCCTTCCAGGTCATCGAGGAACTCGCCCTCGGGGACGGCGAGGCGCTGGCCCGGCTGCGCCGCCCCGACGTCGGCGCGCACCGGTTCCACCCCTCGCTGCTCGACGGGGCCCTGCAGACCGCCGGTTGGCTGGTACCGGGGTCGACGGCGCATCTGCCGTACGCGATCGGGTCCGTGCACCTCTTCGCCGAGCTGCCCGCCGACTGCCTCGTGCACGCCGTGGCCGTGGAGCGCCGCGCCGACGCACAGATCTTCGACATCAGCCTGGCCGCCCTCGACGGCACGGTCGTGGCGCGGATCGAACGCTTCACCCTGCGGGCCGTGCCGGGGACGGAACGGTCCGTGCCCGGCGCCGAGCCCCGCGTGCACGCCTTCGAGCCGGTGTGGCAGGACGTGGAACGCCCGCCCGGTGCCGCCCCGCTGGACGGGGTGGAGCTGCTGTCCGTCATCGACACGGGGGACGGCCGCGCCCGGGCGCTGCGTGACGAACTCGCCTTACTTGCCCCGGAGGTGAGGGTGGTCGTCGGCGCTCCGGAGCGGGCCTCGCACCTCGTCCACCTGGCCGCCGAGGGAGGTTCCGGTGCCGGGGGCGGTCTCGACGAGGCGCTGCGCGCCGGGTTCCGCACCGCCCTGGACATCTGCCGGACGCGGATCGCCGACCGCGGCGGACCGCTGCGCTACCTGTACGTCCATGACGGCGGGCCCGGAGCGGCCGGGGCGGCCCACGCCGCCCACGCGGCCCTTGACGGGTTCGCCCGGACGATCGTCCAGGAGCAGCCCGCGATCCGGATGAGCGTGCTCTCCCGTGCCGGCTCCGGACCCGTGACCGGCTCAGGAACTCCGGCGGACTCCGCGACCGCCGCCGCCCACGCTCGCGGCCCCGCATCCATGCGGGAACTCGCCGAACTGGTGCTCGCCGAACTGGCGGTCGACGGCGAGCCCGAGGTCCGCATCGACGGCCCCAGGCGCACGGTCCGCGCCTGGCGCGAGCGCGCGCTTCCCGGGAGCGGCCCCTCGCCGCTGGCCCGGGACGGGGCGCACCTGATCACCGGAGGCACCGGGAAGCTGGGCCTGCTGGTGGCCGAGCGGATCGCCCGGCACCCGGGCGCGCACGTCGTCCTCGTCAGCCGGTCCGCGCCGGACGCGCCGCTCCCGGACGGCTGGCTGCACCTCCGCGCCGATGTCGGTGTGCGGTCCGACGTCGAGCGGGTGGTGGCCGAGGCCCGGCGCCGGTTCGGACGCGTCGCGGGCGTGGTGCACGCGGCGGGCACGCTGCGGGACTCCCTGGTGCTGCACAAGAGCGGCGCGGACGCCGACGAGGTGCTCGCACCCAAGGTGCGCGGCCTGGTCCACCTGGACGAGGCGACCCGGGCCGACGCCCCCGACTACTTCGTGGCGTTCGGCTCGACCGCCGCCGTCTTCGGCAACACGGGGCAGAGCGACTACGCGTACGCCAACAGCTTCCTCGACCACTACCTGGAGCGGCGCCCCGGCGGCGGTCTGACGGTCGACTGGTCGCTGTGGCGCGACGGCGGCATGACCCTCACCGCCGAGGCCCGCCAGGCCATGCGGCGCGAGTTCGGCATGGAACCGCTGCCGGCCGATGCGGCGCTCGACGCGCTGGAGGCGGCTCTGCGGAGCGGTGCCTCCCGGCTCCTGCTCACGGCGGGCGACCGGATGCGGATCGCCGATGCCCTGCGCGGAGGCCCCGCAGGGCCCGCCCCCGTAGCCGCCCCGGCCACCCCGGACCCGGAGGACGGCGAACTGCGCGCCCCCACGGTCCGGTTCCTGCGGGAACTCCTCGCCGACGAGCTGAAGATGCCGCTGGAAGACGTCGCGGAGGACGAGGCGTTCGACCGCTACGGCGTCGACTCGCTGCTGGTGCTCAGCCTCACGCGCACGCTGGAGGAGCGCTTCGGACCGCTGTCCAAGACGCTGTTCTTCGAATACCTGACGATCGGTGAGCTGGCCGACTTCCTCGTCGAGCGGCACCCGGCCGCGCTGCGGGACCTGGCCGCCCCCGGCCCGCGACCCGCGCTGCCCGCCGAGCACACGGCCCCGGCCCAGACGTCGGCCGTGGCGGTGCCGCTCGCGCAGGACGTACGCGCGACCGCTGCTCCCGCGCCCCGGCGGCACTCCGCCTCCGACGACGACATCGTGATCGTCGGCGTCGCGGGCCGCTACCCGCAGGCCGACGACCTCGGCCGGTTCTGGCGCAACCTGCGCGAGGGCAAGGACTGCGTCGAAGAGGTGCCGAAGGACCGCTGGGACCACGACCGGTTCTACGACCCGGACCGCGACGCCCCCGGCAAGACCTACGCCAAGTGGGGCGGCTGGCTCTCCGACGTGGCCTCCTTCGACCCCATGTTCTTCCGCATGTCGCAGGTGGAAGCCGTCCACATCGACCCGCAGGAACGCATCTTCCTGGAGACCGTGTGGCACCTCCTGGAGGACGCGGGCACGTCCCGCGCCGCACTCTCCGAGGTCCGCACCGGCGTCTTCGTGGGCCTGATGTACGGCCACTACCAGCTGTACGGCGTCGACGAGGCGCTGCGCGGTGACGGCGCGGCCACCTCGTCGTCGTACGCCTCCGTGGCCAACCGCGTCTCGTACTTCTTCGACTTCGACGGTCCGAGCATCGCCCTCGACACGATGTGCTCGTCCTCGCTCACCGCGCTCCACCTCGCCTGCCGGGCGATCCGGGACGGGGACTGCGAGGTCGCCGTGGCCGGCGGTGTCAACGTCTCCAGCCACCCGCTGAAGTACCTCCAGCTGGCCAAGGGCGGATTCCTCTCCACCGACGGCCGGTGCCGCAGCTTCGGCGAGGGCGGCGACGGCTACGTGCCCGCCGAGGGCTCCGGGGCCGTGCTGCTCAAGCGCCGCCGCGCGGCCGAGGCGAACGGCGACCGCATCCTCGCCGTGGTCAAGTCGACGGCGGTGAACCACGGCGGGGCCGGCAAGGGCTTCAGCGTGCCCAACCCCAAGGCCCAGGGCGTGATGATCCGCGAGGCGCTGGACCGCGCCGGCCTCGCCCCCGCCGAGCTGGACTACCTGGAGGCGCACGGCACGGGCACCTCGCTCGGCGACCCGGTGGAGATCACCGGCCTGGTCCGCGCCTTCGAGGGGCACGACCTGACCGGGGTACGCATCCCCATCGGCTCGGTGAAGTCGAACATCGGGCACGCCGAGTCGGCCGCGGGCATGGCCGCGCTCACCAAGGTCCTGCTGCAACTGCGCCATCAGGAACTGGTGCCCTCGCTGCACGCCGAACGCCTGAACCCCCATCTCGACCTGGACGCCACCCCCTTCCGGCTGCAACGCGAGCGGGCCCCCTGGACGCCGCGCGTCGACGCCGCGGGCCGCCCCCTGCCCCGTACCGCCGCGATCAGCGCGTTCGGGGCGGGCGGCAGCAACGCCCACGTGATCCTGGAGGAGTTCGTGTCACCCACGCAGCCGCCCGGGCAGCAGCCGCCGTACGTGTGCGTGCTCTCCGCCCGCGACGCGGAGCGGCTCACCGAACACACCGCGCGGACGGCGGAGTTCCTGCGCGGCGAGGGACGCGGCACCGACCCGGCCGCGCTCGCCGCCACGCTCCGGACCCGCGAGCCGATGGCGCACCGCCTCGCCGTGGTCTTCGACGGCGTGGACGACCTCGCGGCAGCCCTGGAGGAGCACCTCTCAGGAGCGGACACCGCGCGGGTCCTGACGGGCACCGCCACCCGCGCCGCCGCACCGGCCACCTGCGGCACCCCGCGCGAACTGGCCGCCGCCTGGGTGCGCGGCGCCGACGTCACCTGGCCCGGCGGCGGCCCGCGGGTCTCCCTGCCCGGCTACCCCTTCGCCAGGGAGCGCTGCTGGCTGCCCGCGGCCGACGCCGTGCGGGGCCCGGCCACGCCGCGGCCGTCCACCCCGTACGGCAAGGTGCTGCTGTCCACCGACACCCCGGTCATCGCCGGGCATCGGGTCCAGGGCCGCTCGCTGCTGCCCGCGTTGGCCTACGCGGATCTCGTCGCCGGGGTCTTCCGCGACCACGGGCACCCCGTCGAGCGGCTGACGATCCGTGACCTCACCGCGCTGCGCCCGCTCGACGTGACGGACGGGCCGGTGACCGCGGAGATCCGCTGCGTCGCCGACGGTCCGGGCCGCTGGCAGGTCGCCGTGACCGACGGCGACCCCTACGCCACGGCCGAGGTGCTCGTCACCGACGCCGCCGATGTCACCGACGCCCCCGCTTTCCGCGAACGGCTGGACGGTCCCGCCGACGGCGCCCCGAGGCCACTGGCCGAGACCTATCTGAGGGACGGCGCCAACGGCCAGCACTACAGTGGCGCCGCGCGCGCCGAAGGCCTGGTCCGCGTCGACCAGGAGCAGCTGACCGCCGAACTCACCGCGCCCCAGGGCGACTTCCTCGTGCATCCGGCGCTGCTGCTCGGCGGTGCGGTCGCGGCGGGGACGCTGCTCGACACCGGCGGGCAGGCGTTCCTGCCGCTGCACATCGCCTCGTTCCGCGCGGCGGGGCCGCTGACCGGGCGCTGCACGGCCCGCGTACGCCGTTCGTCGGTGATCCGGCGCGGCGAGGTCGTCCGGTTCTCCGTGGACTTCTTCGACCCGGAGGGGCGGAAGGTGGCCGAACTGTCGGAGCTGTCCAGCAAGGCGGTGACGGACACGCCCACGTACGTGTCGGCCGAGCCCGCCCGAGCCGCTGAGCCCGCCCGGGCCGCCGAGCCCGGCACGCCCGCGGCCGACCGCGCGGAGGCCTTCCTGCGGCGCCTGCTGGCCGACCGTCTGGACCGCGACCCGCAGTCGATACCGGCGACCGCCGGCTACTACGAACTCGGCCTCGAATCGGTGCAGGTACTGAGCCTGGTCGAAGCCGTCCAGGAAGCCGTGGGACAGGAGCTGGAGCCCACGCTGCTCTTCGAATACACCACGGCCCGCGATCTGGCGGCGCATCTCGCGGCGCGCTTCCCGGGGGCGTTCGAAGCGGCCGGAGCCGTCGAGGCCGCCCCGTACCCCCAGGGCCCCGTGACCCCCGCCGAGAGCGGCGGACTGAGCCGGATCAGGGACGGCGCCGTCATCCCGCCCGCCCCCGCCCCCGCCGCCCTGCCCGCCGAGGAACTCGACCGGCTGATCGCTGGCCGCGTACTCCTGCGGCTCTGCGCGGCAGGCGCGTTCGCCGACGGCCGCACCGAGTCCGTGGACGGCCTGGCGCGGCGCCTCGCCGTCGTGGACAAGTACCGCCGCTGGTTGGACGAGGCGGTCCGGCTGCTCACTGCCACCGGCCTGACCAGGCAGTACGACGACGTCCTGGAGCTCACGGCACAGCGGCCCCCGGCCCACGACCCGGCATGGACCGCCGTACGCGAGCGCTTCGCGTCCGACCCCTACTGGGACGCGCAGCTCTCCCTCGTCGAAGAGTGCGCCGACCGGCTGCCCGAGATCCTCTCCGGCGCGCTGCCCGCGACCGACGTGCTGTTCCCCGGCGGCTCCATGGTCAAGCTCACCGCCGTGTACCAGGGCAACGCGGTCGCCGACCGGCTCAACGACGTGGTGGCGGAAGTGACCGCCACGGCGGTGCGCGAACGCCTCGCCGAGGACCCCTCGGCCACCGTGCGCCTCGCCGAGGCCGGCGCGGGCACCGGCGGCACCACCGCCGTCGTACTGCCGCGCGTCGACGCGTACGCCGACCGCGTCGAGTACTGGTACACCGACCTGTCACCGGCCTTCCTCGACCAGGCGGAGCAGCGCTTCGGACCCGGCAGGCCCTACCTGCGCTACGGCCGCTGGGACGTGACACGGCCCGGCGCGGGCGAGCACCTCACCGGCGGCGACTGCGACGTCATCGTGGCCACCAACGTCCTGCACGCCACCCAGGACATCCGCCTCGTCCTGCGCAACCTCGCCGCGGCGCTGCGCCCCGGGGGAGTCCTCGTCATCAACGAGGTCACCCGCAAGTCCGCGGTCCTCACCCTCACCTTCGGCCTGCTCGACGGCTGGTGGCTCTACGACGACGAGGACGTCCGCCTCCCCGGCGCGCCCCTCCTCTCCGCGCCCCGCTGGCAGGAGGTACTCCAGGACACCGGCTACGACGAGGTATGGCGGCCGGTGGCCGAGCCCGACGCGTTCGGGGAGGTCTTCGTCGCCCGGCGGCGCCCCGCCGCCCTCCCGGCGCCCGAGGGCACCCGCCTCCTGGTCAGGGAGTGGCGGCCCGCCCCCGCCACCGAGGGCCGCCGGCCCCGCGCGGTGGCCGTCCTCGGCGGCGGGCAGCACGCACGCCGGCTCGTCGAGGCCCTGCCCGGCGCGGAGCCGGTCTCCTGCGCGGCGGACCTGCACGACCGGTTCGACGCGCTTGTCGACCTCGGCGGCGTCGGCCTCGACGCCTGGCTCCCCGCGGTGCAGCGGATGACCGGACGCGAGGCGCTGCTGCTCGGTGTCGGCACGGGTGACGCGCGCGCCGGGCTCTACCGCATGCTCCAGAGCGAGTACGGACGGGTCCGCTCCCGCTACCTGGAGGCCGACCCCGCCGACCCCGCCCTGCCCGGCCTCGTGGCGGCCGAACTGGCCGACGGCGGCGACGACTTCGAGGTGACCTACCGGCACGGGGCCCGGCACCGGGCCGAGCTCGCCGAACTGCCGGCCGCCACCGGCGCCCCGGTCCGTTTCCCCGCCGACCGGCCGCTGCTCATCACCGGCGGCACACGCGGAATCGGTCTCGCGGTGGCCCGGCACGCCGTCGACCAGTGGGGTGCGCGCACCCTCGTCCTCACCGGGCGCGACCCACTGCCGCCGCGCCACGAATGGGACCGCCACGGCACGGACACGCCGCTGGGCCGCAAGCTCGACGGGCTGCGCGCCCTGGAGCGCGACGGGGTGCGGCTGCGGGTGCTCGCGCTGCCCCTGGGGGAGGACGCGGCGGCCGTACACGCGGCACTGGCCGGGATCCGGCGGGAGTTCGGCCCGATCGGCGGCGTCCTGCACGCCGCCGGGCTCGTCGACCGGGACAACCTCGCCTTCGTCCGCAAGCCGGCCGACTCCGTGCGCACGGTGCTCGCCCCCAAGACCGCCGGACTCGACGCCCTGGTGGACG
Organism: Streptomyces sp. 135; assembly: GCF_020026305.1. Taxonomy (NCBI): domain Bacteria; kingdom Bacillati; phylum Actinomycetota; class Actinomycetes; order Kitasatosporales; family Streptomycetaceae; genus Streptomyces; species Streptomyces sp. 135. The sequence goes on from NZ_CP075691.1 coordinate 8,546,767, forward strand.
CCCTCGCCGACGATCCGTTGCGGTTCTGCGTGCTGTTCTCGTCGGTCGCCTCGATGGTCCCGGCCGCCGCCGTCGGACAGAGCGACTACGCGATGGCCAACGCCCACCTGGACGCCGTGGCCCGCCGCGCGCCGCACGGCCTGCCGCTGGTGAGCGTGGCCTGGCCCAGCTGGCGGGGCGTGGGCATGGGCACTGAGCGCCCAGGACCCGGCTATCGGGCCACCGGCCTCGGTGAACTCTCCGAGGCCGAGGGACTGCGGCTGCTCGACCACGTCCTGTCCACCGGGGCCGGGCCGGTCGTGCTGCCGGCGATCGTCGCCCCCGACTGGACGCCGCGCGCACTGCGCGTCCCCAGGCCGCAGGCCCCGACGCAGGGCCGGGCGACCGCCGCGCCCTCCGCCACCACCGCCGCCGCCGGAAGCATCGCCGAGAAGGCCGAGGCATGGCTGCTCGGGCTGCTCGCCGAGCAGTTGGGCTTCGCGCGTGACCGCCTCGCCGCCGACGTACCCATCGCCGACTACGGCACCGACTCGATCATGATGGTGCAGATCCTGCGCCTGGCCGGTGCCGAACTGGACGTCGAGCTCGACCCCTCGGTCCTCGTGGACCACCCCACCGTGGAGTCCTTCGTGGGCTGGCTCACCACCCACCACGGGCAGGCACTGACGCGGACCTTCGGCACGGAACCGCCGGCCACCGCCGTCACCACGGCCGCCCGCCCACGAGCCACGGCACCCGCCTCCGCCCCGAGCGAGCGCCAACAGGCCCCGGCCGACGGCCCGTACGACATCGCGGTGATCGGCATGTCGGGCCGCTTCCCCGGCGCCCCGGACCTGGACGGATACTGGCGGCTGCTCAGCGAGGGACGTACGGCGATCGCCCCGGTGCCCGCCCGGCGCTGGGGGACCGAGACCGGATACACCGCCGGTCTGATCGACCTCGACGGATTCGACCCCGGCCACTTCCACCTCTCCGACGACGACGCCGCCGCGATGGACCCTCAGGCGCTGCTGCTCCTGGAGGAGACGCTCTTCGCCTTCTGCGACGCGGGCTACACCCCCGCCGAGCTGAAGGGACGCGACATCGGCGTCTACGTCGGCGGCCGCACCCGGCACGCCCCCGACGACGCCACCCTCGGCCGCAGCCGCAACCCGGTGGTCGCGATCGGCCAGAACTACCTGGCCGCCAACCTGTCGCACCACTTCGACCTGCGCGGCCCCAGCACGGTCGTCGACACCGCCTGCTCCTCCGCGCTGGTCGCCATGCACCACGCCGTCCAGGCGATGCGTTCGGGCGACGTGGAGGCGGCCGTGGTCGCCGGGATCACCCTGCTGCCCGACGCCGGCGGGCACCGCCTGTTCGACCGGCGGGGCCTGCTCAACACCGAGCCCGAGTTCCACGTCTTCGACCGGCGGGCCCGCGGCTTCACCCCCGCCGAGGGCGTCGGCGTCCTCCTGCTCAAGCCGCTCGCCGCGGCCGAGGCCGACGGCGACCAGGTGCACGCGGTCGTCAAGGCGGTGGCCGTCAACAACGACGGCAGGACCGCGGGCCCCGCCACGCCCAACCCCGCCGCCCAGCGGAGCGTCATGGCCCGCGCCCTGGCCCGCTCCGGCCTCGCCGCGGACGACGTCACGTACATCGAGACCAACGCGGCGGGCTCCCAGGTCCCCGACCTCATCGAGCTGAAGGCCATCGCGGCCGTCTACCGCGCCGGCTCCGACACGCCCTGCTCGCTCGGCTCGGTCAAGCCCAACATCGGCCACCCGCAGTGCGCGGAGGGCATCGCGGGGGTCATCAAGGCCGTCCTCATGCTCCGCAACCGCCGCATCGTCCCCTTCCTCAGCGGACAGCAGCCCCTGGACCACTTCGACCTCGCCGCGACTCCGCTGCGCTTCGAGCGCGGACTCGTCCCCTGGCCGGACGCGCCGTTGGCCGCCGCCGTGTCGAGCTTCGCGGACGGCGGTACCAACGCCCACGCCGTCCTGGCGGGCCGGGACGGCGACGCCACCGCCGGGCGGCAGCCGCTGGAACGCCCGCGCCTGAAGCGGCGCCCCCTGCCGAGCGCGCGCACGGAGCGCTTCGCGATCGTCGGCATGGCAGGCCACTACCCCGGCGCGGCGGACCTCACCGCGTTCTGGGAGAACCTCAAGGCGGGCCGCGACAGCGTCGGCGAGGTCCCGGCCGAGCGCTGGACGCCCGGCGAGGGCCGCGAGTCGCGCTGGGGCGGCTTCCTGGACGACGTCGACCGGTTCGACGCCGACTTCTTCCGCGTCTCCCGCCCCGAGGCGGAGATCACCGACCCGCAGGAACGCTGGTTCCTGCGCACCTGCTGGGAGGCGATCGAGGACGCCGGGTACACCCCCGACACCCTCGCCGAGGCCAAGGGGCCCGACCGGCGCCGCGCGGTCGGCGTCTTCGCCGGGGCCATGCACAAGGACTACACCCTGGTCGCCGCGGAGGCGGCCACGCCGGTGCCGCTCAGCCTCAACCAGGGGCAGATCGCCAACCGCGTCTCCTTCGTCTGCGACTTCCACGGCCCGAGCATGACCGTGGACACCCTCTGCTCGTCCTCGCTCACCGCGCTGCACCTCGCCGTGGAGAGCCTGCGCCGCAAGGAGTGCGAGGTCGCGCTCGCGGGCGGCGTCAACCTCTCGCTGCACCCCGGCAAGTACCGCACCTACGGCACCGTCGGCATGCACTCCTCGGACGGCCGCTGCCGCTCCTTCGGGGAGGGCGGGGACGGCTACGTGTCCGCCGAAGGCGTCGGCGCGGTGGTCGTCAAACCGCTCGCCGCCGCCGAGGCCGCGGGTGACCACATCTACGCCGTCGTCGCCGCCTCCGCCGTCAACCACGTCGGCGCCGCCAGCGGGTTCAGCGTGCCGAGCCCCGTCGGCCAGGCCGCCGTCATCACCGCCGCGCTCGCCGCTGCGGACGTCGACGCCCGCTCCATCGGCTGCCTCGAAGCACACGGCACGGGCACCTCGCTGGGCGACCCCATCGAGATAAAGGGCCTCGCCACCGCCTTCGGCAGGCACACCGACGACACGGGCTTCTGCGCCCTCGGATCGGTGAAGTCCAACATCGGCCACGCCGAGTCCGCCGCGGGCATCGCGGGCCTGACCAAGGCGGCGCTGCAACTCCACCACCGCACGCTGGTGCCGACCCTGCACGCCGGCACCGTGAACCCGCTGCTCGCCCTCGACGGCACGCCCTTCCGGCTCCAGCGCACGACCGAGCCGTGGCCCGCCCCGCCCGAGGGCCCGCGCCGCGCGGGCCTGAGCTCCTTCGGAGCCACCGGTTCCAACGCGCACATCGTCCTGGAGGAATACGTCCCCGCTGCCCGGACCGCGGCCGGGCGCGCCGCACCGCGGGAGCCGGTGCTTGTGCCGCTCTCCGCGCGCACCGGGGACCAGCTGCGGCAGAGCGCCGCGCGGCTGCGGGACGCGATCACCGCGGGAGGCGCCGCGCACGCGCCGCACGACATCGCGTACACCCTGCAAGTGGGCCGGGTCGCATGGCCCGTACGGGTCGCCTTCGTGGCGAGCGACGCCGATGAACTGGTGCGCCAGCTGGACGAGTTCGCGGCTTCCGGTACGCGTCCGGCGCTGACCGGGACGGAACTCCACGAGACGGCGCGGCGCTGGGCCGAGGGCGGCACCGTGGACTGGAACGCGCGCCATGGAGCGGACCGGCCGCGCCGGGTCCCCCTGCCGACGTACCCGTTCGCGGGGGAGCGGCACTGGGTCCCCACCGACGCCGGCCCGCGCCCCGAGGCCCCGGCGCCCTCCTCGGCGGCCCCGACCGAGGTGCCCGTGGTCCCGCCGCACGGACTGCTGTCCGTGCCCCGCTGGACCGAATCACCCGCGGTTCCCGCCACCGGTGACGCGCCGCGCAGGGTGCTGGTCCTCGCCGGGGAACCGGGCTCCGCGCTCGCCGGGGCGCTGGCCGCGCACCACCGGCGGACCGGCGGCGCCACCGAGGTGACCGAGCGCCCGCTGGACGACTTCTCCGGCCTCGCGGGACCCGCGCCCGACCGGATCCTGCTCGTCACCGGCTCCGGACGCACGGCCCGCTCCGACGCGGCCGCGCCCGAACTCGCCCTGCTCCGCTTGGTCAAGGCCGTCCAGCGGCTCGACGGCGCCGGGCGGACGGACCTCTTCGTCGTCACCCAGGACACCCAGTCCGTCGCGGGCGGACCCGGCACGGCGCACGGCGCGGGCCTCACGGGCCTCGCCTACTTCGTGGCCCGTGACTCCGGGCGGTTCGCCGTACGGAACCTCGACGTCACCGCGGCCGACCTGCTGACGCCCGAGGGCTGCGCGGCCGTGGCCGCCGCGGTGGCCGCCGAGCCTCCGTCCCCGGCCGCCGACCTCGTCGCGCTGCGCGCCGGACGGAGGTACCGGCAGGAGGTCCGCCCGGTGGAGCCGTCCGAGGCGGCGCGGCCGGGGCTGCCGGGTATCCGGCCGGGCGGCGCCTATGTCGTGGTCGGCGGCAGCGGGTTCGTCGGACGCGTCGTCAGCCGCCATCTGATCGACCGGTACGACGCCAAGGTGGTCTGCGTCGGACGCCGCCCGCAGAGCGATCCCGCCGTGCGCGAGGCGCTGTACGGCGACCGCGTCCGCTACGTCCAGGGCGACGTGACCGACCCCCGTCAGGCCCGGCGGGCGATCGCCGGGGCGAAGGCGCTCCTCGGCGAGATCCACGGTGTCCTGTTCGCGGGCGCCACCCGCATCATCGGGGCACCGGGCGCGCTCGCCGACCTCGGCGAGGACGAGTTCCGCGTGCACTACGAGGTGAAGGCGGCGGGTGCCCGCAACGTGTACGAGGCCGTGGCGGACGAACCGCTGGACTTCCTCTGCTACTTCTCCTCGGCCCAGGCCTTCTCCTTCGGCGGGGCGGGCACCCACGCCGCCTACGCCGCAGGGATCACCTCCGCCGACGCCTTCGCCCGGGCCGCCGCGGCCGCCGCACCCTTCCCGGTCGGCATCGTCAACTGGGGGGCCTGGCGGGCCTCGTTCGGCGAGGCGGCGCGGGACTACCCGTCGCTGGGCTTCCTGGACGACGCCGAGGGAGCCGCCTGCTTCGACACGGCCGTGCGGCTGCTGCGCGCGGACCGGTACCGGCAGGTCATCGGCATGCGCGCGCCCACGGTACGGGCGCCCGCCCGGCCGAGCGCGTCCCCGGGCGGCGCGTCCCGCGGCCTCGACCGGCGGCCGGAGCTGCGGAACCTGCTGGTGGAGCGGCTCGCCAAGACGCTGCGCGTGCCGAAGGAGGACCTCTCGCCGTCGACGGCCTTCGCCGACCTGGGCGTCGACTCGATCACCGGATCCACCTTCGTCACGCGGATCGCCGAGGAGCTGGACGTCGAGCTCAACGCCGCCGCGCTCTACGAGTTCTCGTCCGTGGAGCGGCTGGCCGACCACCTCGACGGGCTGCTCGCCCCCGCGAGCCCCGAACCGCCCACGGCCGCCGAACCGCCCACGGCCCCCGAACCGCAGGCGACTTCCGGACCACCGGCCACCCACGAACCATCCGCACCGCACGACCTGATCGTGAAGTTGGAGGCACGTTTCGCGGCCGGAGAGCTCTCCGCCGCGGAGGTGCTCGACCTGCTCGACGCAGAGCTGGCCACGAGGGAGCAACGATGAGCAGCGCAGACTTCCGCGACATCCTCGACGGATACGTCAAGGGCGCGGTCGGCGCGGAGCAGGCGCGCGGTCTGCTGGAAGCCCGGCGCCCGGCCCCGGAGGCGGCCACCGGGCACACGGAGTCCGAGGACCGCACGCGGATGCTGGACATCGCGGTGGTCGGCATGTCCGGGCAGTTCCCCGGCGCCGCGGACGTACGCGAGTTCTGGCACAACCTCAGCCGGGGCCGCGTCGGCTACGGCGAACTGCCGGACCACTACCTCGCCCCCGACGACCCCGGCGGCTACCGCTGGGGCGGGGCGCTCGCCGAACGGGACCTCTTCGACGCGGAGTTCTTCGGCATCCGGCCGCACGAGGCGGACCTGATGAGCCACAATCAGCGGCTGCTCCTCCAGGAGAGCTGGCACGCCCTGGAGGACGCCGCGCTCGACCCGACGTCCCTGGCCGGCTCCCGTACCGGCCTGTTCATCGGCGCCGAGCCCACCGGCTACCCCCACGAGTCGTTCACCGGCGCCTCCGACGCCCTGGTGGCCTCCCGCCTCTCGTACTTCCTCGACCTGCGCGGCGCCGCCCTCGTCGTCAACACCGCGTGCTCGTCCTCGCTGGCCGCCGTCCACCTGGCCTGCCAGAGCCTGCGCTCGGGAGAGTCGTCCCTGGCCCTGGTCGGCGGCGTCAACGCGGGCCTCGACGCACGGGGCCTCGACCTCCTCGTCGAGAGCGGCGCGATGTCGCCCAGCGGACGGTGCCGCACCTTCGACGCCGACGCCGACGGCACCGTCTACTCCGAGGCGGTGGCCGTCCTCGTACTGAAGCGGCTGTCCGACGCGGTGGCCGACGGCGACCACATCCACGGCGTCGTCCGAGCCACCGGCATGAACCAGGACGGCGCGAGCAACGGCATCACCGCGCCCAACGGCGCCGCGCAGGAGGACCTGGTCCTCGACGTCTACCGGCGCTTCGGCATCCCCGCCGAACGCGTCGGGTACGTGGAGGCCCACGGCACCGGCACCGCCCTCGGCGACCCGGTCGAGGCCAACGCGCTCGTACGGGCCTTCCGGCGGCTGACCACGGAGCGGGAGTTCTGCGCCATCGGCAGTGCCAAGGCGCACATCGGGCACACCGGGGCCCCGGCGGGCGTCGTGGGCCTCATCAAGGTCCTGCTGTCGATGCGGCACGGCGCCCTGGTCGGCATGCCGACCCTGCGCCGGCTCAACCCGCTGATCGACCTCAAGGACTCGGCGTTCGTCGCGGACGAGGCGCCCCGCCCCTGGCGGAGCGGCTCCGGGGCGCCGCTGATGGCCGCGGTGAACTCCTTCGGGCACAGCGGCACCAACGCGCACGTCGTGGTCGAGCAGTACGTGCCCGCCGCCGAACCGGCCCACGCGGACGACGGCACACCCCAGATCGTCCCCCTGTCGGCCCGCACCCCCGAGCGGCTGCGCGCCTACGCGAGCGTCCTCGCCGACCACCTGGAGAACTGCGCCTCCTCCTCGACCGCCGTCGCCGTCGCCCCGCCCCCAGAGGCGGCGCGCGCCGCGGAGCCCGCCCGGGTGTGCGCGGCGGTGGCGGGCGTCCTGGGCGTCGCCACCGACGAGATCGACCCGGACGAACCCCTGGACTCCTACGGCGTACGCCCGGAACAGTTCGCCCGCATCGGGGAGGCGCTCGACGCCGAGTTCGGCACGCGCCTGGGCGCCGACGTCTTCCACGAAGGGCGGACGGCGGGCGAACTGGCGCGGCTGGCGGCGCGGGCCGGTGACGCCGGCCCCACGGAGGGCGCCGAGGGCGCCGCCTCGACCGGAACCGGAACCGGGAGCGCCGTGCCGTCCGCGGCCGATGTGGCGCGCACCCTTCAGCTCGGCCGGGCCGAACTGGCCGCCCGCGCCGCACTCGTGGTCCGCGACCGCGCCGAACTCCTCGCCGGGCTGCGTGCGTTGGCAGAGGGCCGGGAGCTGCCCGACAACTGCCGGCTGGGCGAGGCCGACGGGCGTGGCGACGTCGCGCGGCTCTTCGCCGACGAGGAGCTGCGCGACACCGTGGGCAAGTGGCTGGAGCGCGGGAAGCTAGCCCAGGTGGCCGAGGTGTGGGTGCGCGGCGGCAGCGTCGAGTGGCGCAGGCTGCACCGGAACGGCTCGGTCCGCCGGGTGCCGCTGCCGGGCTATCCGTTCGCGAAGAACCACCACGGCATTCCCGCCACCGCGACGGCGGCCGGGTCCGCTCCCGCGTCCGTCGCCGCTCCCGTGGTCCCTCCCGTACGCGTGCCGGGGCCCGTCGCCGAGCCCAGGGGCGAGCTGCGCCCCGAGCGGCTGGAACAGGCGATGGAGGACCGGATCGCGCTGATGGCGAGCGAGCTGCTCGGCGCGGCCGAGGGAGACGGCGGCGGGGAGGTCGACCCCAAGGAACAGCTGGATCGTTACGGCATCGACTCGATCACGCGCACACGGCTGAACCAGCTGCTGAGCGAGGCGTTCCCGTCGGCCTCGCGCACGCTGTTCTTCGAGTTCGCCAAGGTCGAAGGAGTGGCCGGACAGCTCGCCGAGCAGTTCCCCGACGAGTGCAGGACCTTCCTCGGCTGGGACGGCACAGTGGTCACACCCGCACCCGCACCCGCACCCGCAACCCAGCCTGCCGTCGAAGCAGCCGAAGCCGCCGAGGTCGTACAGCTTGCAGCCGAGGCCGCTCCCGTGCGCGGCGATGACGACGAGCTCGCCGGTGCCATCGCCGTCATCGGCATGAGCGGCACCTTCCCGGACGCCCCCGACCAGGACAGTTACTGGCAGCTGCTGATGGAGGGGCGGTCCGCCGTCACCGAGATCCCGCGCCGCCGCTGGGACTGGCGCGAGCACTACGACCCGCACCCCGAGGGCGCCGACGTGGTGCGCAAGAGCCACTCCAAGTGGGGCGCCTTCCTCGACGGATTCGACGCGTTCGACCCCGCGCTCTTCAACTTCACCGAGCAGGAGGCCCGCAACACCGACCCGCAGGTGCGGCTGTTCCTCCAGGAGTGCTGGAAGGCCCTTGAGGACGCGGGATACGCCCCCGCCAAGCTGCCCGCCGAAGTACGCGGCCGCATCGGTGTCTTCGCGGGCGGCGCGAAGCACGGCTTCACCCACCTCGGCTCCGAGGGCCGCCTGGAGATGCCCCGCACCTCCTTCGGCGACATGGTCAACAGGGTCTCCTTCCAGTTCGACCTCGGCGGGCCGAGCAAGGCCGTGGACACCGCCTGCTCCTCGGCGCACGTGGCGCTGCACGAGGCGGTCGAGAGCCTGCGCTCCGGCCGCTGCGACCTGGCCATAGCCGGGGCCGTGAACCTCTACCTCCACCCGTCGACGTACGTGGAACTGGCCACCGTGGGGCTGCTCTCCGACCGCTCCGACTGCGCGTCGTTCGGCGCCGAGGCCGCCGGCATCGTCCCCGGCGAGGGCGTCGGCGCGGTGCTCCTCAAGCCACTGCGACAGGCGCTGCGCGACGGCGACCCGGTACGCGCCGTCATCCGCGGCAGCGCCGTCAACCACAACGGCCGGACCATCGGCTTCACCAGCCCCAGCTCCCTGCGCCAGGCCGAGGTGATCCGGGAGGCGCTGCGCGACGCCCGGATCGACCCGCGCACCGTCAGCTACGTGGAGGCCACGGCCAACGGCTCGGAGATCGGCGACGCCGTCGAGATGACCGCCCTCACCCAGGTCTTCGAGGACCGGACGGGCGTGAGCGGCCGCTTCCGCATCGGCTCGCTGAAGCCCAACATCGGTCACGGCGAGGCGTCCGCGGGCATGGCGCAGCTGTTCAAGGTCGTCCTCGCGCTCCAGCACCGCACGCTGCCGCCGACGCGGCTGCCCGAGGAGTTCAACCCGGCCATCGACATCGACCGGCTTCCCTTCGAGCTCTCCGCCGCACCCGTGCCCTGGCACCAGGTCGTCGTGGACGGCGTCCCCGCGCCGCGCCGCGCCGGGATCACCGGTCTCGGCGGGGGCGGCACCAACGCCCACGTCGTACTGGAGGAGGCGCCCGAGCCCGCGCCGCGCGCCCGGCCGGCCGAGCGCGGCCCGGTCCTGTTCGTCCTGTCGGCGCACACGGAGGAACGCCTCGGTGCCTACGTCGACGCGTGGCTCGACTTCCTCGTGGGACGGCCCACGAGCGACCTGGCGGACATCGCGTACACCCTCCAGGTCGGACGCGTGGACCTGACGCACCGGCTGGCGGTCATCGCCTCCGGGGCCGAGGAGCTGCGCGGCCACCTCACGCGCTGGCGCCGGGGCCGCCCCGGTGACGCGGTGTTCTCGGCCACCGCGGCCCGGGTGGACACGGCGGGCCTCGACGCGGCCCTGCGCGGCCGTGACCTCGGCGCGGTCGCGGACCTCTGGGTGCGTGGCGCGGCGGTCGACTGGGCCGCGTTGTACGACCAGGGGGACGGAGTGCCCGTGCGGGTGGCGGGACTGCCGACGTACCCCTTCGAGCGCCGGTCCTGCTGGCTCGACGACACCGACGCCGGCACTGGCGACACCGCCACCCCGGCCTTGCAGCCGCAGGGCCCCGCGCGGGACGAGGCCGGGCACCCGCTGCTCACCTCGGCCGTCCGGCTCGCCGACGGCGGCACCGTGTTCAGCGGTGACGTATCGCTCGCCACGCACCCCTGGATCACCGACCACGCGGTCTCGGGCACGGTGCTCTTCCCGGGCACGGGCTTCGTGGAGATGGCGTTGCACGCCGGAGCGGCACTCGGCTGCGGGCGGCTCGAAGAACTCACCCTGGAGGCGCCGCTCACCCTCACGGAGCAGGCAGGCGCCCGGCTCCAGCTCGTCGTCCGGGCGCCCGACGCCACCGGAGCCCGGCCCCTGGAGATCCACTCGCTGGCCGAGTCCGGCGCCGAGAGCGCTGCCGACGGGGAGGGAGCGTGGACACGGCACGCCACCGGGCTGCTCGCGGCCGGTGCGGCGGAGGCCGGCTTCGACCTCGCGGTGTGGCCGCCGACCGGCGCCGAACCCGTACCGGTGGACGCCTACTACCAGGTGATGGCCGACGCCGGATACGCGTACGGTCCCGCGTTCCGCGGCCTGCGCGCCGTCTGGCGGCGTGGCGAGGAGGTGTACGCAGAGGCCGCCCTCGACGACGGCCCGGACGCCGCCCGCTACGGCCTGCACCCCGCCCTGCTCGACTCGGCCCTGCACGCCATGGGCTTCGGCGGGTTCGTCCGCGACGGCGGCGGTCTGCTGCCGTTCTCCTGGTCCGGCATGCAGCTGTTCGGCGGGGGAGCGGCCGCCGTTCGCGTACGCCTGACGGGCGCGGGCACCGACGCGGTCTCGGCAGCCGTCGCCGACACCACCGGCAGGCCCCTGGCCGTCCTCGACTCGCTCGTACTGCGCCCGTTCGCCGGCGCACGGCGGACGCCCGCCCGCACGGCCCTGCCCGACGAACTGCTCCGCCTGGAGTGGACCCCGCTCGCCCCGGCCGACACGCCCCGCATCAAGTGGACCGCGGCGGGCCCCGACGAACTCGGCCTCGCCACGGCCCTGCGCCGCGGCGACGGCGCCGACGTGCCCGGCGCGTCCGACGGCGGCGGTGACGAGATCGCGCTGATCTCCCTCCACGCCGAGCCGACGGACGACCTGGCGGCAGCCGTCCGGTCCGCCACCGCGCGCGTACACGGCCTCGTACGGAGCCGGCTCGCGGACGAGAGCCAGGCCGCGGCACGCCTGGTCGTGGTGACCCGGCGGGCCGTGTCCACCCGCGTCGGCGAGGACGTCGAGGACCTGACGCACGCCCCGGTGTGGGGTCTGCTGCGGGCCGCCCAGGCGGAGAACCCCGACCGGCTGCTCCTCGTCGACGTGGACGGTGCCGAGGCCTCGGCCGCCGCGCTGCCCGGCGCGGTCGCCGCGGCGACCGCGGCCGGGGAGTCGCAGCTCGCCCTGCGGGGCGGGGAGGCGACCGTGCCCCGGCTGGCCCGGCTCGGCTCGGACAGCGCGCTCGTACCGCCCGGTGACGGTACGCCGTGGCGCCTGGACACCAGCGGCGCCGGCACCCTGGAGAACCTCGCCCTGCTGCCCTGGCCCGCCGCCGAGGCACCCCTGACTCCCGGTCAGGTGCGGATCGAGGTGCGCGCGGCAGGGCTGAACTTCCGTGACGTGCTCGGCGCGCTCGGCATGTACCCGGGAGAGCTGACGCTCGGTGCGGAGGGTGCCGGTGTGGTCGTCGACGTCGGGGACGGCGTGAGCGGCCTCGCCGTCGGCGACCGTGTGATGGGCCTCTTCCCGAGCGGCCTCGGCCCGGTCTGCGTGGCCGACGCCCACACCGTCGTACGGATGCCCCGCGGCTGGTCGTTCGAACAGGCCGCCGCGGTCCCCGTCGCGTTCGCCACCGCCTACTACGGCCTGGTCGACATGGGCGGCCTGACCGCCGGCGAGTCGGTCCTCGTACACGCGGCGGCGGGTGGCGTCGGCATGGCCGCCGTGCAGCTCGCACGGCACCTGGGCGCGGAGGTCTTCGCGACCGCGAGCGAGGGCAAGTGGGACGCGGTCCGCGGACTCGGCGTGCCCGACGACCACCTGGCGTCCTCCCGGGACCTGGGCTTCGAGGAGAAGTTCCGCACCGTCACCGACGGGCGCGGCGTGGACGTCGTCCTCGACTCGCTCGCCCGCGAGTTCGTCGACGCCTCGCTGCGGCTGCTGCCGCGCGGCGGCCGGTTCGTCGAGATGGGCAAGACCGACATCCGTGACGCGGCGCAGGTCGCCACCGCCCACTTCGCCGTCCGCTACCGGGCGTTCGACATCGTGGACGCCGGGCCGCGGCGCATCGGCGAGATCCTCGCCGAGATCGTCGACCTCTTCGAACAGGGCGTCCTCACCCACCTGCCCCGCCGCGCCTGGGATCTGCGGCGCGCGCCGGAGGCCTTCCGGTTCATGAGCCAGGCACGCCACGTCGGCAAGATCGTCCTGACCGTGCCCCGGCGGCCGGACCCCGAGCACACCGTCCTGATCACCGGCGGCACCGGAACCCTCGGCGGCATGCTCGCCCGGCACCTGGTGGCCGAGCGCGGCGCCCGGCACCTGACGCTGCTCAGCCGGCGGGGCCCCGACGCGCCCGGCGCGGCCGGGCTGGCCGCCGAACTGACCGCCGCGGGCGCCCAGGTGACCGTCGTGGCCTGCGACGTCGCCGACCGGGCCCGGCTCGCGGAGGTGCTCGACGGCATCCCCGCCGAGCATCCGCTCGGCACCGTCGTCCACACGGCGGGCGACCTCGACGACGGGGTGTTCGACGCGCTGACCCCCGAACGTCTCGCCAGGGTCCTGCGGCCCAAGGCCGAAGGCGCCCTGAACCTCCACGAGTTGACTCTGGCCAAGGGTCTCGACCTCGCCGAGTTCGTCCTCTTCTCCGGGGCGGCCGGTGTGCTCGGCAACCCCGGCCAGTCCAACTACGCCGCCGCGAGCTCTTTCCTGGACGCCCTCGCCCAGCACCGCAGGGCGCGAGGGCTGCCGGGCACGTCCATGGCCTGGGGCTACTGGGAGCAGGCCACCGGTCTCACCAAGCACCTGAGCGAGGAGGACACCGGGCGGATGGCGCGCGGCGGGCTCCTGCCGATCCCCTCCGCGGACGGACTCGCCCTGTTCGACGTGGCACGTGGCGCCGACGAACCGCTCCAGGTGCCCATGCGTCTCGACCTCGACGCCCTGCGCGCCCAGGCCGAGGCGGGCGACGGCCACCCGCTCCACCGCGGCCTGCTGCGTGGGGTGCCTCGGACCGCGACGGCCACCGCCGCCACGGACGGCCTCCCGGACCTCGACGGCCTACCGGAGGCCGAACAACACGCCGCTCTCCTGGAGTTGGTGTGCGCGCAGGTAGGCTCCGTCCTCGTCACCGACCCGGCGACCATCGGCGCCGACACCGGCTTCGTCGAGCTGGGCCTGGACTCGCTGACCGCGGTGGAACTCCGCAACCGCCTGGGCCGCGCCACGGGGCTGCGGCTCCCCGTCACCCTGATCTTCGACCACCCGGCACCGGGTCCCCTGGCCGCGTACCTGCGGCGGCGGCTCGTCAGGGGGGACGAGGGGCGCGGGCGGGGGAGCGGAAGGGGTGCGGGCGGGGGTGTGGGCGGTGCGGCCACCGCGCACGGTGCGCTGACGCCGAGTCGTGCGGCCTCCGCCGCGCAAGCCGCTGAGGCCGTGCAATACGGTGCCGCCTCGCAGGTTGGCGCTGCCGGGCCCGGTGCCGCCTCGCAATCCATTGCCGTCACGCATTCCGGTACCGCCTCGTTGTGCGGCACTGCCGCGGAGGCCGGTGCCGCCATGCAGGCCGGTGCCGCCGGGCTCGGCGTCGCCGAGCAATCGGCAGCCGTCAAGCAATCCACCGCCTCGCAACCGGGTCCCGTCGCGCGGGCCAGCACCGCCACGCAGGCTCGCACCGCCGAGCAATCCGGCACCGCCTCGCAGACCGACACCGCCACGCAGTCCGGCGCCGCCACCACGGTCGACGAGCCCCAGCCCGCCACGGCCGCTGCCCAGGCCGTCCCCGCCGGGAGGGCCCCCGCTGCCCAGGCCGCCCCGGCCGGGAGGGCCCCCGCTCCCGAGACCGCCCCCGCCGGGAGGATCCCCGCCTCCCACACCGCCCCCGCCCGGAGGGCCCCCGCCCCGCCGGCCGACCCCCCGCACCGCCTCCTCCTCGCCGACGCCGGGCTCGACCGGCTCGGTGCCGTTCTGGAGTTCGGGTGCCGTGACGCGGACGCGCTCATCGGGCTCGCCGCCGACCACCCGGCGCTCATCGTGCACGGCGTGAGCGGTGACAAGGAGTTCGCCGACGCGGCCGGGCGCCGCATCGACGGGAGCGGGGCGCGAGGACATGTCGCCGTGTTCCACCGGAGCGGCCCGCTCGATCCGTTCCCCGGTCACTACGACCTGGCGTACGGCATCGACGGCTGCTACCGCGTCGAGGACAAGCAGGCACTCTTCGCCCGCCTGGACGCGGCGGTCGTGGACGGCGGTCACGTCCTCCTCGCCGACTACCTGTGCACGCTCAGCGGTGACCTGGTCGACCCCGGCGCCGGGATCAGCGTTCCCACCGCGCGCACCTGGTCCGACGTCTTCGCGCGCAACCGGTTCGTGGTCGAGGAACAGCTCCCGCACGAACCCGCGGACCCCGACCCCGAGCTGGCCGAAGCAGTGCGCCGGGGCTGGATCGGACACCGCCTTTTCCGCCTGCGCAAGCAGACCTCCACCACCCAGGAGGACCGCCTGCGGACCAACCGGGCACACCTGGCCGAGACCACCGCGCAGCCGCGCGCCCCGCGGAGCTGAAGGAGAAACAGAGTCAATGTCGCCCCACGTCAAGCAGGCGCTGTCGGACCTCGCGGCCCGTGTCCTCGACACCGCCCCCGAGCGGCTCGCCCGCACCTCCTTCCGCGACCTCGGCCTGGACCTGGCCACGACCGTCGCGCTGACCGAAGAGGTCAACGCCCGCTTCGGCACGGCCCTGTCGACCGCCGACGTGAGCGGGGCCGGGGACCTCGACGGGCTCAGCGAGCGCGTCACGGCCCACGTCGGCCGGCAGCAGGCGGCGCCGGAGGCGATCGCGGTGATCGGCATGCACTGCCGCGCCGCGGGCGCGCGGAACCCCGACGAGCTGTGGCAGGTGATCAGCGAGGGCCGGGACCGCACCACCGAGGTCGACGACCCGGTCGCCCTCTCGCTGCTCAAGGAGCACTTCCCGGACGTCGCCCCGCCCCGCTACGGAGCCATGTCCGGCAGCGAGCACTTCGACCCGGCCTTCTTCCGCATCGCCCCCCGCGAGGCCGCCGCCATGGACGCCGCCCAGCGCGTCCTCCTCGAATCCTGCTACCACGCCCTGGAGGACGCGGCACAGGACGCCTCGGCGCTGCGCGGCCGCTCCGTCGCGACCATCGTCGGCAGCACCGGGCTCGCGCCCCAGGCGGAGTACTCGGCGCACGCCCTGATGGGCTCCGACACCAGCATCATGGCGGCCCGCCTCGCCTACCAGCTCGACCTCAGCGGCCCGGCGATGACGGTGGACACCGCCTGCTCGTCCTCGCTCGTGGCGGTCGACATCGCACGCAGGCTGCTGCTGGACGGCGAGTCGGACCTCGCGCTGGCGGGCGGGGTGTACGTCGCCAACCACCCCGGCACCTTCGTCACCATGGAGGCCCTCGGCACCGTCTCGCCCGGCCGGGCCTGCCGCCCCTTCGACGCCGACGCCGACGGCATGCTCGTCGGGGAGGGCGTCGGAGTCCTCGTACTCAAGCGCCTGTCCGACGCGGTCCGGGACAACGACCGGATCCTCGGCGTGATCCGGGGCAGCGCCACCAACCAGGACGGCCGGACCTCGGGCATCACCTCGCCCAGCTCCGCCGCGCAGAGCGGTCTGCTGCGCGACGTCTACCGCCGCAGCGGCGTCGACATGAGCCGCCTCGGCTACGTCGAGGCACACGGCACCGGGACGAGCCTCGGCGACCCCATCGAGGTGCACGGGCTGACCGAGGCGTTCGCCGAGTTCACCGACCGCAAGCAGTTCTGCGCGATCGGCTCGGTCAAGGCCAACATCGGCCACACGATGGGCGCCGCGGGCGTCCTCGGCGCCATCAAGGTGCTGCTGTGCATGCGCCACGGCAAGCTCCCCCCGGCCGCGAACTTCCGCACGGAGAACAAGCACGCCGACTTCGAGGAGAGCCCGGTCTTCGTCAGCCGGAGCTCTCGAGGAGACGCCCCCAGGGGCCCCGCGCCCGCGCCGTCCCCGGCCGCCGCCACCTGGTACCGCTCTCCGCGAAGAGCGAGCCCCAACTGCGGCAGAAGGCGGGGGAGCTGGCGGACCACCTGCGGCGCGCCGAGCTCGGCGACGACGCGCTCCTCGACGTGGCGTACACGCTCCAGGTGGGCCGCGAGGCCTTCGCCGAACGGCTCGCGGTGACCGCCGGCTCGATGGCCGAACTCCTGGAGCGCCTCAGCGCGTACGCGGGCGGCGCCACCGAGGTGCCCGGCACCCACCACGGCCAGGTGACGGAGCGCCGCACCGGAGCGAAGCCGGCCACCGGCCGCGACGCCGACGAGCTCGCCGCGGCCTGGGTCACCGGCTCCCCGGTGGAGTGGCCCCGCCTGCACACCGGCACGGCCCCCCGCCGCATCGCCCTGCCCGGCCACCCCTTCGTACGCGACGTGTTCCCCCACGTATGGGCGGACGGCACCGCACCAGGAACCCCCGGTCACGGCTCCGCCCCTCAGGACCCGGCGGCCGTGCCGTCCGTCCTCGCGGAGCTCGACGCCGCCGCCGACGAGCACCTGCGGTCCGACCCGGCGGCCGGGGACCTGGCGGCGGCCCTGCGCTCCGACGTGATGGTCCACGAACTGACCCAGGTCTGCCGGCGGATGCTCTTCGCGTCGCTGCGCCGGATGGACGTCTTCACGGCGCCGGGCGAGCGGCACACCGAGGCGGACCTGGCCCGGCGGCTCGGCGTCGTCGACGAGCACGCGGCGCTCTTCCACGGACTGCTCGGCGTCCTCGAAGAAGGCGGCTATCTGCGCGCCGAGGGCACGGACCTGCTCACCACCGGCCTGGTCACGGAACCGGCGCCCCTGACCTGGGAGAAGGACAGGCTGGACGCCCTCAAGCGCGAGGTGGGCGCCGACTACCCGGAGATGGACGGGTACTTCCACCTGCTGACGCTCTGCCTGGAGGAGATGCCGGACGTCCTCACCGGACGCAAGAAGGCCCACGAAGTGCTGTTCCCCGGCGGCTCGTTCGACGCCGTGGAGGCCGTCTACCACAGCGACGGCGACACCAACGGCCTGGTGGCAGGCCTCGTCGCGCGGTACGTGCGGGCGCGGCGCGAGCGCGACCCCGGCGCCACGGTCTCCGTCCTGGAGATCGGCGCGGGCACCGGCGGCACCACCGCCAAGGTGCTGCCCGCCCTCAACGGCACGGAAGCAGCCACCGACGGCCGGCTCCGGTACGTCTACACCGACATCTCCCGCGGCTTCACGCAGTACGGCCGCAATCAGTACGGCAAGGACCACCCCTTCGTGACCTTCGCCCCGCTGGACATCGAGTCGGCACCCACCGAGCAGGGCTTCGAGGCCGGCACCCAGGACCTCGTCCTCGCCTGCAACGTCCTCCACGCGACCAAGCGCATCGACGACACCCTCGCCCACGCCCGGCAACTCCTGCGCCCCGGCGGCGTACTGATCCTCCTGGAGACCACCCGGGCACAGGACTTCTTCACCCTCACCTTCGGCCTGATGGGCGGCTGGTGGGCCTTCGAGGACGACTGCCGGCTGCCGGGCTCCCCGCTGCTCAGCGTCTCCCTGTGGCGGCAGGCGCTGGAGCGCGGCGGGTTCCGCGGGGTACGCAGCCTCTCACCGGCTCCGGTGCGCGAGGACCAGGCCTACCAGGCGATCGTCGTGGCGGAGAAGGAAGGCGCCACGGAGGGGCCGGTCACGACGGTGCCGGTCAAGGCCCCCGCCCCGGCCGTACCCGTGCCGGTACCGGAGACCGTCGCTCCCGCCACGCCGGAGCCCGCCGTGTCCGAAGAAGCCGGCGGCGGCCCGCTCCAGGAACTGGTCGTCGACGCCTGGCGCGAGGTCCTCGGCGTCACATCGGCCCGCCCCGACGACGACTTCCAGGAGGTGGGCGGCGACTCCATCCTGGCGACCCAGATCATCTCCCGGCTCAAGAGCGGCTTCCCGTTCGAACTCGACCTCGGCGAGCTGTTCCAGGCCCGCACCCTGGCGGACATGGTGCGGCTGCTCGAAGAGGAGCTGATCGAGCGCATCGACGAGCTGCCCGAGGACACCGTGCGCACCCTGCTCGCGTGACCCGCCCCCCGCTCGCGTGAAACCGGCGATACCCAGGACGCCGCCGACGACACAGAGGAGTTCCCCCCGCCATGTCCCCCGAAGACCTCGCCGCCACGCGCAAGGCGCGACTGTCCCCGCAGAAGCGGGCACTCCTCGAGAAGCTGAGCGGTGCCTCCCGCCCGGCGGGGACCACCGGCATTCCCCGCCGCCCCGCCGGCGAGCGGCCGCCGCTCTCCTTCACCCAGCGCCGGCTGTGGTTCCTGGACCAGATGGTGCCCGGCAGCGCGGCCTACAACGTCCCGATGAGCTTCCGGCTCCGCGGACCGCTGCGCCACGACATCCTGCGGCGCGCCGTCGACGAGATCGTCCGCCGGCACGAATCGCTGCGCACCGTCCTGCCCAGCGAGGACGGCGAACCCTGGCAGCGGATCCTGCCGCGGGTGAACGTGCCGGTCGAGCTGGTGGACCTCACCTCCGACCCGGGGGCGCTGGACGGCCTGGTCGACGAGGCGGCGCGGCGGCCCTTCGACCTCGCGGCCGGGCCCCTGCTGAGGGTCACCCTGTACCGCCTCGAACCCGAGCTGCACGTCGTCCTGCTCAACGCCCACCACATCGTCGTCGACGGATGGTCGCTCGGCCTGTTCTGGCAGGAACTCCTGACGCTGTACCACGCCTTCGCGGCCGGGCGGCCCTCGCCGCTGCCGGAACTGCCCGTCCAATACGCGGACTTCGCCGTGTGGCAGCGCGAGCACCTCAGCGGCGAGCGGCTCGAGCAGCAGCTCTCGTACTGGCGCGAGCAACTGGGCGAGGGCACCGAGCCGCTGGAGCTGCCCTTCGACCGGCCCCGCCCGCCCGTGCAGACCTTCGAGGGACGCGACCTCAGAACAGTCTTCCCCCAGGAGCTGCGCACCGACTTGGCCCAGCTGTGCAAGCGGGAGGGCGTCAGCCTCTTCACCGTGCTGCTCGGCGCGCTGAACGTCCTGCTGCACCGCTACACCGGGCAGGAGGACATCGCGGTCGGCTCGCCCGTCACCAACCGCACCCGGCTGGACATCGAGCAGCTCATCGGGCTGTTCGTGAACACGCTCGTCTACAAGACCCGGCTGGCCGGGGAGCCGGACTTCCGCGAGGTGCTGCGCCGGGTGCAGGACGTGGTGAACGGCGCCCACCAGTACCAGGAGGTCCCCTTCGAGGCGGTCGTCGAGGCCCTTCAGCCGGAGCGGTACCTCAGCCAGAACCCGCTGTTCCAGGTCTCCTTCAGCTACCTGCCGGCCCGTGAGCTCAGCTCCGGCGAGGAGCTGACGGTCGAGGCGATCGAGGGCATCCGCAACGACACCTCGAAGTTCGACCTGTGGATCAGCGTCGTGGACCGCGACCGGGACTTCCTGGTCGAGGTGGAGTACAACTCCGCGGTCTTCGACGAGGCCACCGTCCAGCGCCTGCTCGACGGCTACCGGGTGGTCCTGGAGGCGGTCGCCGCCGACCCGGGCCTCGGTGTCGGGGAGCTGCCGATCATGCCCGCCGCCGACCGCGAGCGCCTGGAACTGGAGTGGAGCGGCTCGCGGGCGCCCGCGCCGAGTGCCGAACCGGTCGCGCTGCTCCACGAACTGTTCCAGGAGCGGACGGCCGAAGCACCCGGCGCCATCGCGGTCAGCCACGACGGGGAACACGTCTCCTACCGGGAGCTCGACGGCCGGGCCAACGCGCTCGCGCACCGGCTGCGCCGCCTCGGCGCGGGCCCCGGCACCCTGATCGGGCTCTGCGCCGAGCGCTCCGTCGACCTGGTCGTCGGCATCCTCGGCATCCTGAAGTCCGGCGCCGCCTACCTGCCGATCGACGCCAACTACCCGCCCGAGCGCGTCACCTACCTCCTGTCGGACAGCTCCGCGCCCATCCTGGTGACCCAGCCGCACCTGGTCGACGGTCTGCCCGAGCACACGGCCGAGCTGGTGGTCATCGACGGGGCGACGGACGAGCGCGCCCCCGAGCGGGCGCCCGGCGCCGGACCTGATGACCCCGCGTACGTCATCTACACCTCCGGCTCCACCGGAACGCCGAAGGGCGTCCTGGTCAGCCACGCCAACGTGGTGCGGCTCTTCTCGGCCACCAAGGAGTGGTTCGGCTTCGGGCGTTCGGACACCTGGACCCTCTTCCACGCCTTCACCTTCGACTTCTCCGTGTGGGAGCTGTGGGGCGCGCTCGCGCACGGCGGGAGGCTCGTCGTGGTGCCGCACTGGGTGAGCCGTTCCCCCGAGCGCTTCTACGAGCTGCTACGGGACGAGCGGGTCACCGTGCTCAACCAGACACCGCTGGCCTTCCGCCACCTGTCGGACGTGGAGCGCGGCGCCCTGTGCCTGCGGGTGGTCGTCTTCGGCGGCGAGGAACTCGACGTGCGAAGCCTTGGCCCGTGGTTCGACCGCCACGGGGACCGCTCGCCCCGGCTGGTGAACATGTACGGGATCACCGAGACGACCGTCCACGTCACCTACCGCCCGGTGACCCGCGCGGACGTGGACGCCGCCGTCGCGCACAGCCCGATCGGGGTGCCCATCCCGGACCTGGAGGTGCGCGTCCTCGACGGCTATGGGCAGCCGACGCCGGTCGGTGTGCGCGGCGAGCTGTACGTGGGCGGAGCCGGTGTGACCCTCGGCTATCTGAACCGTCCGGAACTGACCGAGCAGCGCTTCCTGCGCGACCCGGACGGCTCCCGCTGGTACCGGAGCGGCGACCTGGTCCGCTGGACGGCCGACGGAGAACTGGAGTACCTGGGACGCGCGGACGACCAGGTGAAGATCCGCGGCCACCGCATCGAACTCGGCGAGATCGAGGCGGCCCTGGCCGGGCACCCGCAGGTGGGCGAGGCCGTGGTGCTCGCCCGGCGGGAGGCCGCGGGGACGGGCGACAAGCGTCTTGTCGCGTACGTCGTGCCGGGAACCCGCGACGACGAACAGGACGGCGAAGCCGCCGGGGGGAGCGCTGCCGAGGACGCCGCCGACAGCACGACGCCCCAGGGCACGGAGTGGGAGGCCGTCTTCGACCGCGTCTACGGGGAGGGCGGCGAAGGGCCCGCCGACTTCAAGATCAGCGGTTGGGACAGCAGCTACGACGGTGGCCCGCTGCCGGAGGAGGACATGCGCGAGTGGGTGGACACCACGGTCGAGCGCATCCTGGCCCTGCGGCCCCGACGGGTCCTGGAGATCGGCTGCGGCACCGGCCTGCTGCTCTCCCGCATCGCCCCGCACTGCGAGATGTACCACGCCACCGACATCTCAAGGACCGCACTGGCTCACGTACGGACACAACTGGTCCAGCAACGCGATGAGTTGAGACACGTGGAACTGCACAACGGAGGCGCGGACGACCTCGCGGCCTTCCAGGACAGGCAGTTCGACCTGGTGGTCATCAACTCCGTCGTCCAGTACTTCCCCAGCGCCGGTTACTTGCGCAACGTCCTCGGCGAGGCACTGCGCCGCGTCGACGACGGCGGCACCGTATTCGTCGGAGACGTCCGCAACCTCGCCCTGCTGGAAACCTTCCACACGGAGGTCGAACTCCACCAGGCGGGCGATGCGCCGAGCGACGAGCGGCTGCGCACCCGCGCCCGCCGGCGCGTCGCCCAGGACCAGGAGCTGGTGCTGCACCCCGACTTCTTCCGGGCCGTGCAGCAGGAGGAGCCCCGCCTGGCGGACGTGAGGACCCAACTGCGGCGCGGGGAGCACGAGAACGAGATGACCCGCTACCGGTATGACGCCTACCTGCGCGTCGGTGGCCCCGCCGTGGCTCCCGCGGCCCCCGACGACCGCATCGTGTGGTCGCGGGGCGAGGACGTGCTCGCCACGGCGGAGCATCGGCTGCGCGCCGAGCCGGGCCGGGCCCTCGCGGTCCTGGACGTGCCCAACGCGCGCCTCGCGGCGACGGTCGGCGGCCACGGCGTGCAGCCGGAGGAGTGGTGGCGGCTGGCCGGCCGGCTGGGGTGCTCCGTCAGCGTCGACTGGATGCCCGACCGCACCGACGGAAGCTACGCGGTGCTGCTGAGCCCCAAGGACGACGAGCACGACCGCGTCGCCGTGGAGACGCCCGCGCCGACGGGCCGGTGGCCGGAGTACGCCACCGACCCCGTGTTCAACCGGTGGGCGCGTGCCGTCGTGCCCGAGCTGCGCGGATACCTCAAGGACCGGCTGCCCGACTACATGCTCCCGGCCGCCTACGTCCCGCTGAAGAAGTACCCGGTCAACGTCAACGGGAAGCTCGACCGGGCCGCCCTGCCGGAGCCGGCGGCCGAGACGCTCGACGAGTCCGGTGACACCACCGAGCCCCGGACCCCGGTCGAGCGGACCATCGCCGACATCTGGACCGAGGTGCTGGGCGTGGAGCCGATCGGCGCGGGCAGCAACTTCTTCCGGCTCGGAGGCGACTCCATCCACAGCATCCACGTGGTGTCCAAGGCCCGCGACCGGGGTCTCGAACTGACCCCACAGATGATCTTCCAGTACGACACGCTCGCGGAGCTCGCCGCCGCCGTCGCGGCGAACGGCACGGCGAGCGCGCGGACCGAGGCCGAGGACGATCCCGGCGACCGGGACACCGCCGCGCGACTGGCCGAACTCCGCGCGGACCCGGACGTCGAGGACGTCTACCCGGTGGCCCCGTTCCAGGAGTGGGCCCTGCGCCGACTGCGTACGCCCGAACCGGGAATGTTCCAGGTCCACCGGCTCACCGCGGTGCCGCTCGGGATGGCCGACAAGGACGACTTCCGGAGCTTTCTGGAGACCCAGGCCAGGACCTACCCCACGATGCGGACCTCCTTCCGGTGGATCGGTCCCGACCAGGCCGTCCAGGTGGTCCACCGGAAGCCACGGGTCGAGCTGGACTTCGTGGACTGGCGGGGGCTCACCCCCGCCGAACAGGACGAGGCACTCGAACATCACCTCAAGGCGGACCGGGAGCGCGGCATCGAGCCCGAGGAGCCGGGCGCCATCCGCTACTTCGTGGCCGACGTCGACGACCGCACCTGCGTCATCGTGGTGAGCCTGAGCTATCTGTGCCTGGACGGCTGGAGCTTCGACATCATCGCCAACCAGGTGGACCGCGGCCTGCCCGCGCTCGCCGAGGGCAAGCCCCTCGCACTCGAAGAGGGCCTGCCGTTCAAGGAGTTCGTGGCGGCGGTACGCGGCGCCGACCAGCGGGCCGCCGAACGCTACTGGCAGCACGCGCTCGGCGGCCTCCCGGGCCCCACCCGGCTCTCCGAGCGGGTGCCCGGCAACGACCTCGGCACCGAGAGCGGATTCGGACGGCAGTGGTTCGCGCTGCCCGACCGGCTCGCGTCCCGGCTGCGCGCGGTGGCCCGTGAGCACCGGCTGACCCTGAACGTGCTGTTCCAGGCGGGCTGGGCGGCCACCGTCGCGGCCTTCGTCACCGCTGACGGGGAGCGGGCCGACCTCACCCACGGCGTACTGTTCACCGGCCGTTCGGCAGGCCCCCAGGGGGTGGGGGACATGGTCGCCCCGACCCTGAACATCCTGCCGCTGCGCACCCGCGTCGACGCCGCCGAGCGGCTGCCGGAGTACCTCGCGCGCGTCAGGGACGAACTGGTCGCGATGAGCGGCCACGAGAACACCCCGCTGCACAGGGCGCTGGCCTGGGCCGGACAGCCGGACGACACCCTGCCCACCGAGAGCTACGTGGTGTTCCAGAACGTCGGCCTCGACAACTCCGAACGGTTCAGCGCGGCGTACTACATCTCGCGGATGGGGTTCCCGCTGCGCCTGGACGTCTTCCCGACCGAGACGGTCAAGCTCCACATGTCGTACTACCGGGAGCGGTTCACCGACGCCACGATCACGCGCCTGCTCGGATCCTTCACCTCCGTGCTGGAGTCACTCGCCGCCGAACGCCCCCTGAGCGTGCGCGACCTGATGGCGGCGGCCCGCCGCGAGAGGCCCGCGCCGACAGGCATTCTCTCCTTCCGGGAGGGCGAGTTCGTGGTCAGGGACGTCTGCGCGCTGCTGGAAGAAGCCGACGGCGCGGCGGAAGCCGGAGAGGCGGCGGACGTCGGAGAGGCGGCGCGGTGACGCCTTCCACCGTGTTCATGTTCTCCGGGCAGGGCTCGCAGTACCAGCGGATGGGCCAGGGCCTGTACCGGGCGGAGCCGGTATTCCGGGAGACGCTCGACCGCCTCGACGCCGTCGTCGAGACGGAACTCGGCACGTCCGTACTGGGCCGGATGTACGCCCCGGGCCACGGGCCCGCCGAGCCGTTCGACGCGCTGATCTACACCCATCCCGCGATCGTGATGGTGGAACTCGGCCTCGCCCACACCCTCGCCCGGTACGGCATCCGGCCCGACCTGCTGCTCGGCGCCAGCCTCGGCGAGTTCACCGCGGCCGTCCTCGCGGGCGCCCTCGACGCCGAGGAGTGCCTGCGGCTCCTGGTCCGCCAGGCCGCCGCGCTGCGTGACGCGCCGCGCGGCGGCATGCTCGCCGTCCTTGACGACGAGGCGCTCCACCGGGACATCCCGCTGCTGCGCGAGCGCACCGAGGTCGCCGCCCGCAACTACCCCGGCCACTTCGTGCTCTCGGGCGCACACGACGACCTGGCCGAGGCCGAGGAACTGCTGCGGGCACGCAAGGTGGTGTGCCATCGCGTCCCGGTCCCGTACGCCTTCCACTCGCGCCGGATGGACGCGGCCGAGCCGCTGTTCAGGGACGTCATGGCGGCGGCCGACCTGAAGCCGCCGAGGATCCCCGTCGTGTCCTGCGCCACCGCGGGCGAGGTCGACCGGATCACCGTCGACCACCTGTGGCGGGCGACCAGGCAGCCCATCGAGTACGCGGCGACCCTTGCCGCCCTGGAGCGGCTCGGCCCCCACCGGTACCTGGACCTCGGACCGTCCGGCACCCTGCACAACTTCACGCGGGCCGGTCTGCCCGCCGGCTCCCGTTCACGGTCGTTTCCGCTGCTCACCCCACTGGGCGACGACACCCGCTCCCTGGCCGCCGTACGAGCCGCCCTGCCGGCCGCCGCGTCCCCGGCCACCCCCGCAACCCCCGTATCCAAGGACGGCGTCATGAAGGTGTACGGATTCCCGGGCCAGGGCAGCCAGGCCAGGGGCATGGGCAAGGACCTCTTCGACGAGTTCCCCGAGGAGACCGCCGTCGCGGACGCCGTCCTCGGGTACTCCGTCCGCGAACTGTGCCTGGAGGACCCGCGCCGCGAGCTGAAGCTCACCCGGTTCACCCAGCCCGCGCTGTACGTCGTCAGCGCCCTGACCTGGCTGCGCGAGCGGCGCGAGGACCCCGCACCGCCCGACTTCCTCGTCGGCCACAGCCTCGGCGAGTACGTCGCGCTGTTCGCCGCCGGAGCCTTCGACTTCGAGACAGGACTGCGCCTGGTGGCCCGCCGCGGCGAACTGATGAGCCGTGCCGAGGACGGCCGGATGGCGGCCGTGCTCGGCTGCGACCTCGCCACCGTCGAGCGGGCGCTCACCGAGAACGGTCTGACGGGTCTGGACATCGCGAACCACAACGCGCCCACCCAGTTCGTCCTCGCCGGGCCCACCGAACAGATCGCCCTGGCCAAGCCGGTGTTCGAAGCACTCAAGGTCCACTACGTGCAGTTGAACGTCAGCGCCCCCTTCCACTCCCGCTACCTGCGGGACGTGGCCGACGAGTTCGCCCGCTACCTCGACGGGTTCACGCTCCGCGACCCCGAGATCCCCGTGATCTCCAACGTGCACGCCCGGCGGTACGGACCCGGTGAGGTGAAGCGGCTCCTCGCCCGCCAGATCTCCTCCCCGGTGCGGTGGACGGACACCATCCGCTACCTGATGGCCGAGGGCGACTTCGAGTTCCGGGAGCTGGGTCCGGGAGCGGTGCTGCGCAAGCTCGTCACCAGGATCAAGGCCGAGGCGGAACCGCTGGTCACGAGGCCCGCAGCGACCCCGGCCGAGGAGCCGCCCGCCGCAGCGACCCCGGCCGAGGAGCCCCGCGCCGAAGCGGCCGTCACCCCCCGCGCACGGCCCGGCGGCCCCGCGGCCCTCGGCGCCGACACGTTCCGGGAACGCTACGGCCTGCGCTACGCCTACCTGGCGGGCTCCATGTACGGCGGGGTCTCCGGCCCGGACCTCCTGACGCGCCTCGCGAAGGCCGGCGGCATGGGCTTCTTCGGGACCGGCGGCCTGACCCTCGACGAGGTCGAGGCGGGCCTCGACGCGGTCCGTACCGACCTCGGGGCGGACGGCCCCTACGGCGCGAACCTCCTCCACCAGCACGCCGACCCGGGGCGCGAGTCGGCGCTGGTCGACCTCTTCCTGCGCAAGGGCGTGCGCACCGTCGAGGCCTCCGGCTTCCTGCGGATCACCCCGGCCCTCGTCAAGTACCGGCTCGGCGGCGGCCGCGTGCTCGCCAAGGTGTCCAGCACGGACATGGCGGCCGCCTTCCTCGCGCCCGCCCCGCGCAGGGTCGTCCAGGAGCTGATCGACTCGGGGCAGGTCTCCGCCCGCGACGCGGCACGGTTCGCGGACGTGCCGCTCGCCGACGACCTCTGCGTCGAGACCGGCTCCGGTTGGTACGACGCCGTCGGCAGCCTCACCACCCTGCTGCCCGCCGTGCTCCGCCTGCGCGACGCCGCGTCCGGAGCGGGCCCGAAGGTGCACGTCGGCGCCGCCGGCGGCATCGGCGGCCCGGAGGCAGCCGCCGCCGCGTTCCTGCTCGGCGCGGACTTCCTGCTCACCGGCTCCATCAACCAGTGCACGCCCGAGGCCAACACCAGCACCGCCGTGAAGGAGCTCCTCCAGGACCTCGACGTCCACGACGTCGCCCTGGCGCCCGCCGCGGAGATGTTCGAACTCGGCGTACGCGCCCAGGTCGTCAAGCGCGGCGTGTTCCTGCCCGCGCGCGCCGGCAAGCTCCACGACCTGTGGCGCCGCCACGACGCGCTCGGCGACATCGACGCGGCGACCCGGCGCCAGATCGAGGAGAAGTTCCTGCGCGGACCGCTCCCCGAGGCGGCGGCCCCCGGGAGCGGCGACCCCAAGCGGCAGATGGCCGACGCCTTCCGGAGCTACCTCGACCGCGGCTTCCGGCTCGCGCTGCGGGGCGAACCGGGCAGGACCGTCGACTACCTGATCTACTGCGGGCCCGCGATGGGCGCCTTCAACTCCTGGGTGCGCGGCACCGTCCTGGAGTCCTGGCAGTCGCGCCACGTCGACGCGATCGCCGAGCAGCTGATGTCCGAGACGGCCGCACTGCTGCGCGAACGCGCGGCCATGTTCGCCGCACTGTGAGCCGAGCAGCAAGGGAAGAGGGTACGACCGTGAGTGCGCACGACGGCACCGAAGTGTCCGGGAACGACATCGCCATCGTCGGCATGGCCGGGCGCTTCCCCGGCGCCGACAGCGTGGCCGAATTCTGGGAGCTGCTGCGGGCGGGCCGCGAGGGCATCACCCGGTTCAGCGACGACGAACTCGCCGAGGCCGGCATCCCGGCCGCCCTGCGCTCCGACCCGGCGTACGTCCCCGCGCACGGCGTCCTGCCGGACGTCGACCTCTTCGACACCGGATTCTTCGAGTTCACGCCCGCCGAGGCAGAGGTCATCGACCCGCAGCAGCGCCTCTTCCTGGAGAGCTGCCACACCGCGCTGGAGGACGCCGGCTACGACCCGCGCCGCTACGACGGACTGATCAGCGTCTACGGCGGCGCGGCGATCAACACCTACCTCCAGCAGAACGTCCTGCCCCGTATCGACCAGACCGCGACCTCCGACCACTTCAAGGTGATGGTCGGCAACGACAAGGACTTCCTCGCCACCCGCGTCAGCTACAAGCTCGACCTGCGCGGCCCGAGCTACAGCGTCCAGACGGCCTGCTCGACCTCCCTGGTCGCCATCCACCTGGCCTGCCAGGGGCTGATCAACGGCGAGTGCGACATGGCGCTCGCGGGCGGCGTGACGGTCAAGCTGCCGCAGACGCGCGGCTATCTGTACGAGGAGGGCGCGATCCTCTCCCCGGACGGAAAGGTGCGCACCTTCGACGCCGACGCAGGCGGCACCGTGCTCGGCAACGGCGTCGGCGTCGTCGTCCTCAAGCTCCTGGCGGACGCCCTCGACGCCGGGGACACCGTCCACGCCGTGATCAAGGGCACCGCCACCAACAACGACGGCTCCCTGAAGGTGAGTTACGCCGCCCCCGGCAAGGAGGGCCAGGCAGCCGTCATCGCCGAGGCCCACGCCGTCTCCGGCACGGAGCCGGCCGACGTCTCGTACGTCGAGGCGCACGGTACCGCCACCCGCCTCGGCGACCCGGTGGAGGTCTCCGCGCTCACCGACGCCTTCCGGCGCGGCACGCGGGAGAGCGGCTTCTGCGCCATCGGCTCGCTCAAGTCCAACGTCGGCCACCTGGACGCCGCCGCCGGTGTGGCCGGGGTGATCAAGACCGCGCTGATGCTGCGCCACCGCTCCCTGGTGCCCACCCTGAACTACGAACGCCCCAACCCGGCCATCGAATTCGCGGCGACGCCGTTCTACGTCAACACCGAGACCAAGCCCTGGACGGGGCCGGGCCCCCTGCGGGCCGGGGTCAGTTCGTTCGGCATCGGCGGCACCAACGCGCACGCCATCCTGGGGGAGCCCCCGAGGCCGGAACCGTCCGGCCCCTCCGCGCGGGACGAGCAGCTGCTCGTCCTCTCCGCGAAGACCCCCACGGCCCTGGAGACCCTCACCGACGACCTCGCCGACCACCTCGACCGCAACCCCGGCACGGACCTCGCCGACACCGCGTACACCCTGGCGATGGGCCGCCGGGCACACCGCCACCGCAGGGCCGTCATCTGCGCCGACGCCGCCGAGGCCGTACGGGCCCTGCGGGAGCGCACCGAGCCCGCCTGCGCCACCGGGGACGGCGAACACCTTGACGAGCAGCGGCCGTTCACGCCCGGCGCGGAGCTGTCGGGGCGTGCCCTCCTGGACGCCGTGCGCGCCGCCTGGCTCGCCGGGGCGGACATCGACTGGGCCGCGTTCTACGCGGAAGAGCGCCGCCGCCGCGTCCCCCTGCCCACCTACCCCTTCGAAGGCAGAAGGGTCTGGCTGGACCCCGAGGCCCCGGACGCGGGCGACCGCACGCCCGATGCGTTGCACCCGCTGCTCGGCGCCAACGTCTCCACCCTGGCCGAACACCGCTACGCCACCACCTTGACCGGCGGCGAGTTCTACCTCGCCGATCACCGCGTCGACGGCGTGCCCCTCATGCCTGCCGTCGCCTACCTGGAGATGGCCCGTGCCGCGGGAGCACTCTCCCTGCCCGTCGGCGCGTCGCACGGCCCCACCCTGAGCAGGGTCTCCTTCGAACGCCCGCTGTCCTTCGCCCAAGGACCGCGCACGCTGCACACCCGGCTCACCCCGCACGGCGACGGCGCCCGCTTCACGATCACCGCCACGGCCGACGACGACGAGGGCGGCGCGACCGGTGAGCCCGCCGTCTTCGCCCGCGGCGAGCTCACCGCCCCCGCCGCCCCGTCCGACGCCCTCACCCCCGCCGATCCGGCCGCACTGGCCGAGCGGTGCCCGGACCGCCTCGCCGCACCCGAGCTGTACGCACTGCTGCGCGCCCGCGGCCTCGACTACGGCCCGGCCATGCGCTCCCTGCGCGAACTGCGGCGCGGCGAGGACCAGGCACTCGGCGTCCTCGAACTGCCCGCCGCCAGCCCGAAGGCCGGCCGGGACGACGCCCACGCCTTCGTCCTGCACCCCTCGCTCCTGGACGGCGCCCTGCACGCCGTCGTCGGGCTCCTCGCCGCGCGCGAGGACGACGCCACCACGTATCTCCCGCTGGCACTCGGCCGGCTGGAGGTATTCGCGCCGCTGCCCCGGCACTGCCTCGCGCACGTCACCCTGACCACGCCGCACGGCACGGGCGAGAAGCAGGCCAAGGCGGACGTCCGTCTCCTCGACACCGAGGGGCGGCTGCTCGCCAAACTCGGCGACCTGTCCGTCCGTACGCTGCGCGGGGACCGGAACCGGCCCGGAACCGCCCTGTTCCGCGGCGCCTGGGAGACGGCGGAAGCGACCCCCGCGTCCCTGCCCGCCGGGCCGCTCCTGCTCCTCGCGGACGGCCCCGCCCGCCGCGCCGAGCTGACCGAAGCGCTGCGCGCCGCCGGTGCCACGGACCCCGAGGTGGTCCTCGTGACCCCGGGCGAGGGGTTCGCGGCGGTGGACGGCCACCACTTCACCGTGGACCCGTCCCGCCAGGCCGACTTCGCCGCGCTCCTCGACCACCTCGCACAGGCGGACCTCACCCCCACCGCCGTCCTGCACACCTGGTGCGACACCGGCGACCCCGGAGAAGCTTCCAGCCCCGCCTCTCCCGACGGCGGCCCGCGCACGGTCTTCGCGCTCACCAAGACCCTCCTCGAACGCCGCGGCGGCCACCGCACCGCCCTGCTCATCGCCCACCGCACGGACGCCGACGGGGCCCGCCCCGCCGAAGCCGCCCTCGCCGGATTCGCCCGCAGCACCGCGCTGGAGAACCCGCGCCTCACCCACCGCCTGGTCGGCCTGGACACCGGCACCCCGCTGCTGCCCACGCTCGTCACCGAACTGGCCTGCCTGGACGACGGGGAGACCGAGACCCGGCACGAGGGCGGCGCCCGGCGCGCACGGCGCCACCAGCGCCTCGAAACGGCGCCCGCGAGCGGCACCGCGATCAGCGACGGCGGTGCCTGCCTCATCACCGGCGGCGCGGGCCGCCTCGGCCTGGCCGTGGCCGAACACCTCGCGGCCCGGGCCGCGGGCCCCCTCGTCCTCATCGGCAGGAGCGCGCCGGGCCCGGACGCCGAGCGGCGCCTCGCGGCGCTCCGCACGGCCGGGCACGACATCACCTTCCGGCGTGCCGACGTCACCGACGAGGAAGCCCTGCGCACGCTGCTCGACGCCGTACGCGCCGACCACGGGGCGATCCGCGGCGTGGTGCACGCCGCCGGCACGCTGCGCGACGCGTACCTGCTGCACAAGAGCTGGGAGGAGTTCACCGACGTCGTACGCCCCAAGGCGGACGGCGCGCTCCACCTCGACCGGCTCACCGCCGACGACCCGCTGGACTTCTTCGTCTGCTTCTCGTCCATCGCCGCCGCCTTCGGCAACGCGGGCCAGAGCGACTACGCGTACGCCAACGCGTTCCTCGACGCCTTCGCCGAGCGCCGCCGGGCGCAGGTGGCCGCGGGCCGCCGCTCGGGCCGCACGCTCTCCCTCGGCTGGCCGCTCTGGCTGGACGGCGGGATGCGCCAGGACGAGGACGCCGTCCGGGCGCTGCGCCACCGCGTCGGCCTGGCCCCGATGGCCACGGCCGACGCCCTGGCGGCCCTCGACGAGGCACTGCGCCAGGACGGCGGCGCGGTCCTGGTCGCCCACGGTGAACCGGACCGTATCGCGGCGGCGCTCGCACCGGCCCCCGCACGCCGCCGGCCGTCCGCCACCGGGGCGGCGGCCCCCACCGGCCTGTCCGAGGCGGAGCTCACCGAGTGGGCGGGCACCTTCCTGCGGGAACTGCTCGCCGAGCGGACCAAGCTCGACGCGGCGGAACTCGACCTGCGGGTGCCGTTCGACCGGTACGGCATCGACTCGCTGATCATCACCCAGCTCAACGCGGAGCTGGAGCGGCACTTCGACGACCTTCCCAAGACCCTGTTCTTCGAGTACGCCACGCTGGAGGAACTGGCGGGCTATTTCGTGGCCGAACACGCCGCCCGCCTCGGCGAACTGGCCGCCCCCGAGCAATCACCGTCACGGACCGAGAACCCGGCCGACGCGGCCGGTACGGTCACCGGGCTCGCCCCCGCCCTCACGCCCACCGTCCCCGCGACGACCACCCCCTCCGAGCGTGACAGCGAGAACGATGACGGCGCCGTCGCCGTCATCGGACTCACCGGCCGCTACCCCATGGCCGACGACGTGGACGAGTTCTGGGAGAACCTCGCCGCGGGCCGCGACTGCGTCACGGAGATCCCCGCCGACCGCTGGGACCACGACCGCTACTTCGACCCGGACCCGGCCGCCCGTGGCCGCGCCTTCTCCAAGTGGGGCGGCTTCCTGCGCGACGTCGACCGCTTCGACCCGCTGTTCTTCGGCATATCGCCGCGCGAGGCCGAGCTGATGGACCCGCAGGAGCGGCTGTTCCTCCAGAACGCCTGGCATGTGCTGGAGGACGCCGGATACCGCAGGGACGAACTGTCCGGCCGCAGCGTGGGTGTCTTCGTCGGCGTGATGTACGGCGAGTACCAGCTCTACGGCGCCGCCGACGCCGAGCGCGGCGGCATCCGGGTCACCGGCTCCTCGTTCGCCTCGATCGCCAACCGGGTCTCGTACACCCTGGGCCTCAACGGGCCGAGCATCGCGCTCGACACGATGTGCTCCTCCTCCCTGACCGCTATCCACCTCGCCTGCGAGAGCCTGCGCGGCGCGGAGAGCGAAGTGGCCATCGCGGGCGGCGTGAATCTTTCCCTGCACCCGTACAAGTACGTCTTCCTCAGCCAGGGCAGGTTCGTCTCCGCCGACGGGCGGTGCCGCGCCTTCGGCGCCGGGGGCACCGGATACGTCCCGGGCGAGGGCGTCGGCGCGGTCCTGCTCAAGCCCCTGGCCGCCGCCGTGCGCGACGGCGACCACATCTACGGCGTGATCCGCGGCCACGCCGTCAACCACGGCGGCCGTACGAACGGCTACACGGTGCCGAGCCCGCACGCGCAGGCCGACTCCGTGCGCCGGGCCCTCGCCGGGGCGGGCCTCGGACCGGCGGACATCGGCTACGTGGAAGCGCACGGCACCGGCACCTCACTGGGCGACCCGATCGAGATCGCCGGACTCGCCAAGGTCTTCGGCTCCGCGCGGACAGCCGGCCGGCTGTGGCCCATCGGCTCCGTCAAGTCGAACATCGGCCACCTGGAATCCGCGGCGGGCATCGCCGGACTCACCAAGGTGCTGCTCCAGTTCAAGCACCGGCGGCTGGTCCCCTCGCTGCACGCCGATGAACTGAACCCGAACATCGACTTCGGGCGGGCGCCGTTCGCGGTGCAGCGCGAGACGGCCGACTGGCCCGCCCCCGCCGGGGCCTCGGGCCCGGCGCCCCGCCGCGCCGGACTCAGCTCCTTCGGCGCGGGCGGTTCCAACGCCCACCTGGTCATCGAGGAGTACCCGGCCGGACCCGAACGCACGGACGAACCCGTGGCCGCGCAGCGGTTCACCGCGCCGCTGGTCTTCCCGCTCTCGGCGCGGGACACGGAGCGCCTGAGCGAGTACGCGGGCCGCCTCGCCGACTTCGCCGAGCGTGACCACGTACGCGCCGTGGACCTCGCCCATACGCTGCAACACGGCCGCGAGGTGATGGAGGAACGCCTCGCGGTGGTCGCCGAGGACGGTGCCGCCCTCGTCCGGGCCCTGCGCGCCCACCAGGACGGCACGCCGTGCGCGGGCCTCGTCGTAGCGGGCGAGGCCGCCACGGCCCCGGGGGCGGGCACCCCCGCCGCCGACCACCCCGCCTTCGTCCTCGCCGTGCGGTGGACGCGCGACGGCACGGCCGACTGGGACGCGCTCACCCCGGCGCAGGGCGCGCCGGGGCGCCGCATACCCGCGCCGCGCTACCCGTTCGCCCGCGAACGCTACTGGGTGCCCGCCGCCGACCGGCGGGACGAGCCCGGCACGGCCGCAGCACCCGCCCGACTCCACCCGCTCCTCGACGCCAACGAGTCCACGCTCGACGAGATCCGCTTCCGCAGGACATTCCTGCCCGCCGAGCCCCTCGTACGCGACCACGTCATCGAAGGCCGGACACTGCTGGCCGGAGCCGCCTGCCTGGAGATGGCGAGGGCCGCGGCCGCCCTCGCCGGGCTCGACGGAGCGCTCGGGCTGCGGGACGTGCTCTGGGGGCGGCCGGTGGCGATCGGCGACGAGCCGCGCGAGGTCTTCGTCAGCCTGACCCGGACCGGAGACGCACAGCCGGGCGGCGCGGGCGCGATCCCCGAACTGGCCTTCACCGTATGGACCTCGGAGGACGCGGAGCGCACCGTGCATGTGCGCGGCACGGTGTCCGGCCGAGCCGCCGGGCGTGCCGTGGCAGCCGCCGTCGATCTCGACGCGCTGCGCGAGAGCTGCCCCGAGCACCGGGACGGCGCCGCCGTCCAACGCGCCTACCGTTCCGCGCACTTCGGCTACGGACCGGCCTTCGACGTCATCGAAGAGGTCCACTTCGGCCACGGCAGCGCCCTCGTCCGCCTCACGCTGCCCGAGCCGGACGCCGCCGACGCCGGGACCGCGACGACGCTCCTGCCCCCGGCGGTGCTCGACGGCGCGCTGCGCGCCTGCCACTGGGCGGACCGGCCGCAGCCGGAACAGAGCCAGAACCTCGCCGTGCCGTTCGACCTCGGCACACTGGAAGTCCTCACGGAACGAGAGCGGTTGCCCCGCGAGTGCTACGCACTGGCCGTCCCCGCCCGCCACGCCGACGCGGCGAGCGGACCGCGCCAGTTCGACGTCAGCGTCCTGGACGCCGCGGGCGTCGAACTGGTCCGCATCGAGAACTTCGGGGGCCGCCACCTCACGGCCACGCCGCGGCAGCCGCAGGAGGCGGCGCCAGGCACCAAAGCCGGAGCCCCCTTCTTCTACGAGCAGGTCTGGCAGGACCAGGATCTCGCGCCGCGCGCCCCGGGCGGCGCCGACGCGCTGCTCGTCCTCGGGGACACCGGCGAGGTCGCCCGGAGCCTGGCCGCGCGGGCCGGTTCGCCGCGCGTCATCGACGTACGGGCGGCGACGGAGTTCGAACGGACGGGGCCCGACCGGTACACCGTCGACCCCACCAGTCCCGCCGACTTCGAACGGCTCCTGCGGGACCTGGAGGGTGACGGCGTCCGCTCCCTCGACCTCGCCCACCTCTGGGGCCTGACCGCCCCGCAGGTCGGGCACGGACGCGACGGCGCGAGCCAGGAGGCGGGTGCCGCCCTCGACGAAGCTTTCGGGCGAGGGCTGTACTCCCTGCGCGCCCTCGTCCGCGCGCTCGACACCGTCCGGCTCCCCGGCCGGACGCGCTGCGCCTACGTCCTGGCCGAGACGGAGCACGGGCCCCGCCCCGACCAGGAAGCCGTGGCGGGCTTCGCGCTCTCCGTCCCCGGGGTCCTGCCGCGCTTCGAACTGTCCACCGTGGCCTGCGCGGACGGACTCGCCGACGACGCCTCCGCCCTGCCGGACCTGCTGGCGGCCGAACTGGCGCAAAGCGGCAGGCAGGCGGGCGTGGAGGTGCGGCACTCGGCGGCGGGCCGCCAGGTCCGGGTGCTGCGCAGGGCGGACCGGACCGCCACCGCGCCGGCCGACCGCACCGACCCGCTCAAGCGGCACGGCACCTATCTCGTCACCGGCGGGACCGGCGGCATCGGCCTGGAGCTGGCACGCCACCTGGCCGCGACGCACCAGGCCAGGCTCGTGCTGGTCAGCCGCTCGGCCGAGCGTCCCGAGGCACGCGCGGCGGAGGACGAACTCGTCGCGCTCGGCGGCGAGGTCCTGCTCGTGGCCGCCGACACCGCGGACCCGCGCGGCATGCGGACGGCGGTCGCGCGGGCCAAGGAACGCTTCGGCCACCTCGACGGTGTCTTCCACCTCGCGGGCGCCGCCGACCAGTGCTCGGTGCTCGAAGCGGACCTCACCCGCTTCGCCGACCTGCTCGCGGTCAAGGCCCACGGCGTGCGGCTGCTCGACGCGCTCACCGCCGACGAGCCGCTCGACCTGTTCGTGGTGTTCTCCTCCATCGCCTCGGTCGTCGGGGACTTCGGCGCCTGTGCCTACGCCGCCGCCAACCGCTTCCTGGACTCCTACGCGGCGGGCCGCGCCGCCCGCGTACGCGACGGCCTGGCCTCGGGCCGCACCCTCTCGCCGGCCTGGCCGCTGTGGCGGATCGGCGGCGTGGACGCCCTGATGGGCGAGGAGGAACGCACCGGCTACCGACGCCGCACCGGTATGCGGGAGTTCACCGGCGAGGAGGGCATATGGGCCCTGGGCCTCGCCTGGCATACCGGCCTCACCCGGCCGGTCCCGGCCATCGGCGACCCCGCCACCGTCGACCTGGCCCTGACCCCGCAGGTCGGCGAGGCGCCCGGCAAGGCCGCCGCCCCGGCCCGCGAGCGGACCGCGGCCGCCCACTGTGACGTGGCGCCGGACCCGGCGCTGCTCGGCCGGATGCGCGACCACGTACGAGGCCTGCTCGCGGACGTGCTCGGCCTGGCGGCGGAACGCATCGACGACCACACGGCCCTGGATGCGTACGGTCTCGACTCCGTGCTGGTCATGGAGACCAACGAACACCTCGACAGGGACTTCCCCGGCGCGCGCGGAACCCTCCTCTTCGAGTACCGCACGGTGCACGAACTCGCGCGGTACCTGCTGAGTGAACACGCCGAGGCGGCAAGGAAGTTGTTCCCGAGCGAGATGCAGGGGTCACCCGGGACGCCTGAGACACCCGAGGCGCACGGGGCGCCGGCCGCCCCGCCCCGGGTCCCGGCCCGCGAGCTCACCGCCGGCACCGCCACCACCGACGTCGCGATCATCGGCATCAGCGGCCGCTACCCCCAGGCCCGCGACCTGACGGAGTTCTGGGAGAACCTGCGCCAGGGCCGCGACTGCGTCACCGAGGTGCCCCGCGACCGCTGGGACGCCGACGCCCACTTCGACGCCGACCACACGACCCCCGGCGCCAGCTACGGCAAGTGGGGCGGGTTCCTGGCGGACGTCGACGCCTTCGACTCGCTGTTCTTCCGCATCCCGCCGTCCCAGGCCAAGCTGATGGACCCGCAGGAACGCCTGTTCCTGGAGGCCGCCTGGTCGGCGCTGGAGAACGCGGGCTACCCGCCGTCCCGCCTGCCGCGCCCCCGCTACGGCGGCCAGGGCCGCGACGTCGGGGTCTTCGCCGGTGTCATGTGGGGCGACTACGCCCAGCTCGCCGCCGAGGAGTCCGCCAAGGGCAACCACCACACGGTCCTCGCCAACCGCTCCGCGATCGCCAACCAGGTGTCGTACTTCGGTGACTTCCGCGGCCCGAGCGTGGTCGTGGACACCGCGTGCTCGGCCTCCCTGGTCGCCCTCCACCAGGCCTGCGAGAGCGTACGCAGGGGGGAGTGCCGCTACGCCCTGGCCGGCGGGGTCAACGTGTCCGCGCACCCTCTGAAGTACGCGCACCTGAGCCGGATGCGGATGCTCTCCACGGACGGCAACTGCCGCTCCTTCGGGGCCGGTGGCAACGGCTACGTGCCTGGTGAGGGCGTCGGCGCCGTGCTCCTCAAGCGGCTCTCGGAGGCCGTCGCCGACGGCGACCACATCCACGCCGTCATCAAGGCGACGGCGGTCAACCACGGCGGCCGCACCGGCGGCTACACCGTGCCCAACCCGCAGGCGCAGCAAGCGCTCGTCGAGGAGGCCCTGGACCGGGCGGGCATCGACCCGCGCACCATCGGCTACGTCGAGGCGCACGGCACCGGGACCGCCCTCGGCGACCCCATCGAACACACCGCCCTCCAGCAGGCGTTCGCCGGAGCGGGCCCGGCGAGGGGCAGCATCGCCCTCGGCTCGGTGAAGTCCAACATCGGCCATCTGGAGGGCGCGGCGGGCATCGCCGGGGTCACCAAGGCCGTCCTCCAGCTCGGCCACGGCGAGCTGGTCCCCTCGCTGCACTCCGAGGAGACCAACCCGATCATCGACTTCGACCGTTCCCCGTTCCGGGTGCAGCGCGAACTGGCCGCCTGGCCGCGGCCCGTCGCCGAGAAGGACGGGGCGCCGGTGGAACTGCCCCGGCGGGCGAGCGTCAGCTCCTTCGGCGCGGGCGGCACCAACGCGCACGTCGTCCTGGAGGAGTACCGCGCCCCGGCGGAGGGGCCCGCCACGGCGGCGGCCCCGCGCGGCCCCGAGCTGATGGTGCTCTCCGCGCGCGGCCCCGAGCGGCTGCGGGCCTACGCCGCCGCGCTCGCCGCCCACCTGCGCCGCGAGCGGCCGGGGCTCGCCGAGGTGGGGCACACCCTGCGGGCCGGACGGGAAGCCCTGCCCGAGCGCCTCGCCTTCCTGGCGTCCGACGTCACCGACGCCGCCGAGAAGTTCGCGGCGTTCGCCGACGGGGACGCGGGTCCGTGGGCGATCCTCGGCAACGCCGAACAGCACACCGCGCTCGCGGACGTGTTCACCGAAGGCGCGGGCCCGGACTTCCTGCGCACCTTGGCCGCCGACGGCGACCGCACCCGCCTCGCCCGGCTCTGGGTCTCCGGCGCCTTCGCCGACTGGAACACCCTGGACGTGGCGACGCCCGGTCCGCGCCGGACGGTGCCGCTGCCGGGCTACCCCTTCGAGCGGCCCCGGCACTGGCTGCCGGTCACCCGCACCGCGCACATGCCGGGTGAACAGCCGACTCCCCGGAACGTGCCCCTCACCCTCGCGCCCACCGATCCGGTCGTACGCGACCACGTCGTCGCAGGCCGCCCGGTGCTGCCCGGCGTCGGCCACCTGGACCTGGTCGTCCGTGCCCTCGGCGAGCGCACGGTGCGCGGCTTCCGTGACGTCCGCTGGACGGCGCCCGTCGAAGTGCCGGACGACGGGACCGAGCTGACCCTCACGACCCGCCCCGAGCAGGACACCACCGAGCAGGGCACCACAGGCCACGCCACTACCGGGCACGCCGCCACCGCGCTCGGCTACCGGCTGACCGGTACCGCCGCGACGGACGCCCCCGTGTACTCGCTCGGCCAGGTGCTCGACGCCGTACCGGACCGCCCCGCCCCCCTCGCGATCGACGCGATCAAGGCGGAGTGCCCGCACGAGACGGGCCCCGAGGAGCTCTACGCGAGGCTGCGGCGGCGCGGTCTGCCCTACGGCCCCTTCTTCCGGCGCGTCACCCAGGCGTGGACCGGCGAGCGGACCGCACTCGCCCGGCTGCGCCGCCCCGAGGCACGCCCCGGCGACACCAACCACCCGGGCCCCCTCGACCCGGGCACGCTCGACGCGGCTCTGCACCCGCTGGACCTGCTGCTCGACCACGGGACGGACACGGACGCCCGGCCGCTCCTGCCGTTCGCCGCGGACCGGGTGGAACTGCACGCCCCGGTGCCCGCCGAAGGCTGGACCCACATCCGTGACCTCGGCTCCCACCGGTTCGACGTGACCCTCACCGACGACGAGGGCCGCGTCTGCGTACGCGTCATCGGCCTGGCGCTGCGGGAGCTGAGAACGGCGCCCGGCATCGACTACCGCCCCCGCTGGACGCCCGCGCCCCCGCTCGTCACCGGGCAGGACACCACGGCGCCCCGCGCCGTCCTCACGCTCGCCACGCCGGAGGCCGCCCCCCTGACGGACGCCCTGGCGGACGCCTTGGCGGCGGCCCACCCCGACGCGCGT
The DNA here is from genome assembly GCF_020026305.1 of Streptomyces sp. 135. Lineage (NCBI taxonomy): Bacteria > Bacillati > Actinomycetota > Actinomycetes > Kitasatosporales > Streptomycetaceae > Streptomyces > Streptomyces sp. 135. The sequence continues at coordinate 8,586,599 of NZ_CP075691.1, forward strand.
CACGTACACCTGAGCATCGGTGCCCGCGGCCTAGACGAGCGGGAGGTTGCCGAGGCCCTGGCCGACGCCCCCCACATCGACCTGGTGTACTTCCTCGGAGTCGGCGGCCCCGACGTGCTGCCCGAGAGCGCGCGGGAGGTGCGCGAGGCCCAGGACCGGGGCGTCGTCTCCCTGTACCGCCTGGTGCGGGCCCTGCATCGCGCGGGCATGCTCGACCGGCCCCTCGGCCTCAAGGTGCTCACCGCCGACGCGCTGCCGCTCGGCGAGGACGACCGGGTGCGTCCCGCGGCGGCCGGGCTCATCGGCTTCTGCGAGGTCGCGGCCAAGGAGTTCCCGCAGCTGAGCACGGCCTGCGTCGATGTGCGCAGCGGTGAACTCGCCGATGCGGTGGGCGCGTTCGTGGCCGAACCCGTCCGGGCCAAGGCCCGTCCCGTGTCCCTGCGAGGCGGCGTACGACGGGAGCGGCGCCTGGAAGCGGTAAGGCTGCCCGCCGCCCCGACCCGCTTCCGTGAGCGCGGGGTGTACCTCGTCATCGGCGGCCTCGGCGTGCTCGGCCGCGACACCGCCCGCCACCTGGCCCGCACCTACCGCGCCCGCCTCGTCCTGATCGGGCGCGGCGCACCCGACGAACGGCGCCGTGCTGACCTCGTCGCCCTGGAACAGCTGGGCGCCGAGGTGCTGTACGTGCCGTGCGACGCCACCGACCCGGCCGCGCTGCGGCAGGCGGTGGACGAGGCCAAGGCCCGCTTCGGCGCGCTGCACGGCGTGATCCACTCCGCGATGGTGCTGGTCGACAAGCCCATCAGGGACCTCTCCGAGGCGGAGCTGCGCAGCGCCCTGGACGCCAAGGCCGACACGGTGTGGAGCATGTTCCACGCCCTGCGCGGCGAGGCGCTCGACTTCGCGCTGCTGTACTCCTCCGCCGTCACGCTGGAGGGCAACCACGGCCAGGCCGGGTACGCGGCGGGCTGCCATGTCGCCGACGCCTGGGCCCTCGCCGCCGCGCACACCGCGCCCTACCCCGTCCGGATCGTCAACTGGGGCTACTGGCACGCGGCGGGGGACGTCCACCGGGAGCGCGTCCTGCGCCGCTTCTCCGCCGCGGGCATCCGGCCGATCAGTGCCGAGGAGGGCATGGCCGCCGTCGAGCGGGTGCTGTCCGGCGAGCTGCCGCAGACGCTGGTGGTCAAGGCGGAGCCGGGCATCCTCGCCGGCCTCGGCGTCGACCCCGGCACCGTGCTGAGGCCCCAGCCGTGCCGGCGCCCCGTGACGGCCGCGCCCGCCGTGCCCCGCGGCGGGGCGGACACCACCGCACCGGCGGCGCCGAAGAGCGCGTCCGCGCGGACCGAGCGGCTCGCCCGGCGGCTCCTGGTCGGCGCCATGCGGAGCATGGGCGTCCTGCACCGCCCCGGCGAACGCCACACCCGCGAGGGGCTGCGCTCCCGCCTCGGTGTCACCGCCGGGCAGGAGCGGCTGCTCGACCTGCTCGTCGACATCCTTCTGCGCGGCGGCCATCTCCGGTCCGAAGGCTCCGAGTTGGTGGTGACGGACCGGGTCGAGGAAGCGGACTTGCTGCGCTGCATCGCCCAACCCGAGGAAGCCGTACGGCAGCTGACGGAGCGCCACCCGGAGTCGGCTCCGGTGACCACCCTGCTGCTGCGCTGCCTCGACGCGCTGCCGGACGTCCTGACCGGGAGGCGCGGCCACATGGAGGTGCTCTTCCCGGGCGGCTCCTTCGAGCTGGTGGGGGCCGTCTACGCGGGCGACCCCGTCACCGACCGGTGCAACGACCAGGTCGCCGACACCGTTCTGCGGTACGTGGAGGAGTGCCTGCGCGTCCGGCCCGCTGAGCGCGTCCGGCTCCTCGAAGTCGGGGCGGGCACCGGCGGCACCAGCGCACGCGTACTGCGCCGGATCGCCGAAGCGGGCCACGGCGGCCACGTCGAGTACGTCTACACCGACGTCTCCGAAGGGTTCGTGCGGCACGGCCGCAAGCGCTTCGGCGGCGAGCACCCCTTCGCGGCCTTCCGCACACTGGACATCGAACGGGAGCCGCGGGAGCAGGACATCGAGCACGGCGGCTACGACCTGGTGCTCGGCACGAACGTCCTCCACGCGACCGGGCGGATCGACCGCACCCTGGCCCACATCAAGCAACTGCTGTGCACTGACGGCGTATTGGTCATCAATGAGGGCGTCGAGCCGCGCGACCAGATGTCGCTGATCTTCGGTCTCGCCACCGGCTGGTGGCTGTACGAGGACGCGGAGTACCGCCTGCCCGGCTCGCCCCTGCTCTCCACGGCCGCCTGGCACGACGTCCTCACCCAGAACGGCTTCCGCGGGATCGCGGAGCACCCGAGCCCGGGCGGCGGTACGTACCAGCGCGTACTGGTGGCCACGAGCGACGGCCTGGTACCCGAGACCACGCCCGGACCCGTCCCCGGGACCGCCCCCGAGCCGCCGCGCACGCGCGCGCCGAAGCCGCCGCGCACACCCGCGCCCCCGACCGCCGCCCCGGACCCGGCGCGCGTGGAGGAGGCCCGGGTCAGGGCGGTCTTCGCCCGGGTCCTGGAGATGCCCGAGGACCTTCTCGATCCCAAGGCGACCTTCGAGAACTACGGCATCGACTCACTGGTGGTCCTCAGCCTGACCAAGGAGCTGGAGCGGGAGTACGGGCCGCTCCCGTCGACCCTGCTCTTCGAGCACATCACCATCGAACGCCTCGCCCGCCACCTCGCGGCCCGGCAGGACGGACCGCCCGGAGAGACCCGAGAGGCGCGGTCGGCAGAGGTGACGGAGGCGACCGGTGCCGTGGCCTGCGACCCGCCCGAGGAACCCCCGGCCGGGCTCGCGCAGATCGTCGACGGTCTCTCCGACGCGGACGTGGACCGCCTGCTCCAACAGCTCGGCGGCGTTCTCCAGGACCAGGAGGAGCAGCGATGACGACCCCCTTCACCGCCGTCCTGATCGGCGAGGAACCCCTCCTCGCCGAATGCGGGGAGCACCTGCTGACGCGGGGCCACCAGGTGGTCGCCGTGGTCGCCGCCGACCCGGGCCTGCGCCGCTGGGCGGACGGGCACGGCCTGACCGTGCTCGACCCGGGCCGTGACCTCGCGCAACGGCTGCGCCCGCTGCGCTTCGCGTATCTGTTCAGCATCACCAACCTGCGGATGCTGTCCGACGAGGTCCTGGCGCTGCCCGAGCGGATGCCCGTCAACTTCCACGACGCGCCGCTGCCCCGCCTCGCGGGCCTGCACGCCACGAGCTGGGCCGTACTGGAGGGCGCCACCGAGCACGGGGTGACCTGGCATGTGATGGAGCGCGAGGCGGACACCGGCGACGTGCTCAAACAGCGCGCGGTGCCGGTCGGGCCGGACGACACGGCGTACACGCTCAACCTCGCCTGCTACGAGGCGGCCGCCGCCTCCTTCGGCGAGCTGGCCGACGAGCTGGCCGCAGGGACGTACACGCGCACCCCGCAGGACCTCTCCCTGCGCACGTATCACGGCCCGCACGACGGCCCGCCCCGCGCAGGCCTGTTCTCGTGGCGGCGGCCGGCCCGGGAACTCGACGCGCTCGTACGGGCCACGACCCTCGGGCCGCACCGCAACGCGTTCGGCCTCGCGCTGCTGGCCCTGGGCGAGCGGCTGTTCGCCGTGCGGGGCGCGGAAGTCACCGAGCGCCCTTCGGCGAGCCCGCCAGGGACCGTGCTCGGCGTCGACGACGGGGCAGTGGTCGTCGCCACCGCCGATCTCGACGTGCGGCTGACCGGGCTGGCCGACCTGGACGGCGGCCCCGAGGCCGGGGCAGTGGCCGGCCTGCGCCCCGGCGACCGGTTCACGGAGTTCGACGACGAGGCCTGCGAGCGGTGGGCGGCCACCGCCCGCGCCGCGCGCCGCCACGAGCCGTACTGGCTGCGGCGGCTCACCGCACAGACCCCCCTCGAAGTGCCCTGGCCTGCCCAGGACGCCCAGGCCGTGGGGGAGGCCGGCGAGGACCCCCCGGCACCCGGCGCCCGGACCCTCGCCCGGGCCGAAGTGCCGGGCCACGTCCTCGCGATGGACCGGCAGGAGGGCAGGGCCTGGCTGCTCGCCGCCCTGCTCCTGTTCCTCGGCCGGATGGCTGGGGAGCCCGCCGGCGGCCACGACGTCGCGCTGCGCCTCCCCGCCCCACCGGGAGCCACGGGGCGCCCCGGGCCCCTCCTGGAGGACGTGCCCTTCCGCGCCCCCGACGTCCCGGACGGCGCACCGCTGGACGCGCTGCGGGCCGCCGTCGCCCGGCACCTCACCGACCTGGCCCGACGTGGTGCCCCGCTGCGTGGGGTGCACCTGCGCGACCCCCACCTGCGCGAGCGCTCGGAACTCGCGGGCACCGCCCTGCCGATCACCGTGGACCTGAGCGACGGCCGCCGCCCGGCGAACCGGAGCGACGGCCCGGCCTTGACCGTACGGCTCGGCGGCCCCGACGAGCCGCCCTGCAGCGTCTCCTTCGAACCGGCCGACCCCCGTATGGCGGGCGCCGCGCACCAACTCGCCGCCCGCTTCGGCCGGTTCCTCGGCCACGCCGTCGAACGGCCCGACGAGGACGCCGGTCTGCTGCCGCTCCTGAACGAGGACGAGAGCCGCCAGGTCCTCGAGGCGTGGAACGACACGGCCGCCGACTATCCGCGCGACCTGTGCGTCCACCAGCTCTTCGCGCAGTGGAGCCGACGTCAACCGGACGCGCCCGCCGTCAGGTTCGGCGAAACGGTCCTCACCTACGGCGAACTCGACCGCAGGTCGGACCGGACCGCCCACCGCCTGGCCCGCCTCGGCGCGGGCCCCGGCACCCTCGTCGGGGTCTTCCTGAACCGCTCGGCGGACCTGGTCACGGGCCTGCTCGCGGTGCTGAAGACGGGCGCGGCGTACGTACCGCTGGACCCGGTCTATCCGCCCGAGCGGATCCGCCACATGCTGGAGGACTCCGGGGCGCTCCTGGTGCTCACCGAGTCCGCGCTGTCCGACGCCCTGCCCCACGGCTGCCCGGCCCGGCCCGTGGTCATCGACGAGGCACCGGAGGGCCACGACACGCAACCACCGGGCGACCTGCCGTCGGGCGCCACCGGAGACTTCCCCGAGCGCGCGTCCGCCAAGGACCCCGCGTACGTCATCTACACCTCCGGTTCCACCGGGCTGCCCAAAGGCGTACGGGTCGGCCACCGGGCGCTGACGAACTTCCTGTGCTCCATGGCGAAGGAACCCGGCTTCGGCCGCACGGACACGCTGCTCGCCGTGACCACGGCCTGCTTCGACATCGCGGGCCTTGAGCTGTACCTGCCCCTGGTGACGGGCGGCGAGGTGCGCGTCGCCCCGGCCGAGACGGCCGCCGACGGGTTCGCGCTGCGCGAGCTGGTCGAGGCGTACCGCCCGACCGTCATGCAGGCGACCCCCGTCACCTGGCGCATGCTGATCGGCGCGGGCTGGCGGGGCGGCCCGGAGCTGACCGTCCTGTGCGGCGGAGAGGCCCTGGCGGACGACCTCGCCGCCGAACTCGTCCGCCGCGCGGGCCGGGTGTGGAACATGTACGGCCCGACCGAGACCACCATCTGGTCCTCCCTCGACCGCGTGGCAGCGGGACGTCCCGTCACGATCGGCCGCCCGCTGGCCAACACGCGGATGTACGTCCTCGACGAACGGCTGCGGCCCGTGCCGCCGGGCGCCCCCGGCGAGCTGTTCATCGGCGGCGACGGCGTGGCCGACGGCTACCACCGGCGGCCCCAACTCACCGCCGACAGGTTCCTCGACGACCCCTTCGCGCCCGGCCGTGTCTACCGCACCGGCGACCTGGTGAGGCAGCTGCCCGACGGCCGCCTGGAGTACCTGCGCAGGGTGGACAACCAGGTCAAACTGCACGGCTACCGCATCGAGCCCGGCGAGGTGGAGACCGTCCTGCGCGACCATCCCGCCGTCGCCCGGGCCGCCGTGGTGGTACGCGACGACGAGCCCGGCGGCGCCCGGCTGGTGGCGTACCTCGTGGCGCGCGACGCGCGGCGGCCCCCGGCGGCGGCCGAGCTGCGCGCCCACGTGCGGGAGCGGCTGCCCGCGTACATGGTCCCCGGAACCGTCGTCGTACTGCCGCGACTCCCGCTGACGCCGAACGGCAAGCTCGACCGCAAGGCCCTGCCCGCGCCCCACAGCGCGGCGGCCCTCGCGGGGCACGACGGTGACGCGGTCCCGCAGAGCGCGCTGGAGCGGCGGATCGCCGAGATCTGGCAGAGCGCGCTCGGCCTGGCAGGAGTCGGCGTCGACGTCAACTTCTTCGACGCGGGAGGCGACTCCCTGCGGCTCACGCACGTGGTCGCGCGGCTCAGGGCGGAGCTGCGCCCCTCGCTGCGCCGTCTCGACATGTTCCGTCACCCGACGATCCGGACGATGGCCCGCCACCTCGCCGAGGGCGAGGCGCCGACCGCACCGCCCGCGCGCGGGCGGCAGCCGTCGGGCCGGGACAGGTCCCTGCTCGGAGCGCGCCGGCGGAGGTCCGGCGCGGAACGCTGAGCCCGCCAGTGACCGGGCAGCCGACATCTTTCCAAGGAGGCATCGTGGAACCCACCATCGTTCGCTGCAAGATTTGCTCACTCAAGGACGGGCACCCCGGAATCGTTCTCGACGACGAACAGGTCTGCAATCTGTGCAACCTCGACTTCGCGGGCGATCTGCTCGTCAACTACAAGTACACCAACGAGGTGTTCGCCGAATTCCAGGCCGCGGCCCCGAATCCTCGGGGCGATTTCGACTGCCTCTTCATGTACAGCGGCGGCAAGGACAGCACGTACATGCTGGACAAGTTCGTCAATGAATACGGCAAGCGCACCCTCGCGTACACCTTCGACGTCCCCTTCGAGAGCACGCACGCGGCGCAGAACATCAAGCTCGCGCAGGAGAAGCTGCCCGCGACGTTCGTGGTGGACGCCGACGACGACAACATCAAGAAGATGATGCGGGACGTCTTCAACCGGCCGCGTCCGAAGAAGCCGGGGCAGTACCTCGACGAGAAGCTGCCCTGTGTCTCCTGCCGCACCTTCTTCGTGATCCGGGCCATCCTGCACGCCTTCCGCGAGCGCATCCCCTACATCGCCCTGTGCGCCGACCCGCAGCAGATCCTCACGATGGAGTCGAACGTCCGCGAGGTGGTCCGCGGCTTCTACAAGTCCTTCGGCCCCGACCTCGCGAGCGAACTGTTCAACGGTGAGATCGAGGAGATCCTCTTCGCCGAGGACGACGAACTCCCCAAGATCGTCTTCCCTTTCATCGCCATGCGGCACGACTACGACCCGGACCGCATGGTCGCGGAACTGAAGGAGAAGGGCCTTTACGCCTCTTCACCGATGGAGACGCACTGCACGCTCTTCCCGCTCCTGAACTACTACTCGTTCAAGAACTGGGACTGCATGTTCTACAAGCTCAACGCGTCGAGCTACACGCGGGCGGTGAGCCGCAACAAGGACTACGACCGCTCCACCTTCAGCATCAAGTTCCCGCGTTCCCTGGACCTGCCCGAGGTCGAGGAACGCCTGAAGCAGGTGGTCCTGGAGATCGCCGCGGGCGAGGGGGACCGCGAGCGGCACCGGGAGGCGCTGGTGGAGCTGTTCAAGCAGATGGACACCACCGACGACGGAGCCAGGTTCATCGCGGAGACATTCCTGGACATGCGCAAGGTCGCGGCGGACCTCGGTATCAAGGTGGGTTGAGGAGAAGAGATGAACGACCAGCGAACAGAGCAGGGCATACGGCAGGAGCAGGCGGACCCCGAGGTCAGGGACGCGGACATCGCGATCGTCGGTCTCGCCTGCCGGTTCCCCGGCGCCGACACTCCCGACAAGTTCTGGCGCGTGCTCAGCGAGGGCCGCGAGACCCTCACCTACTTCTCCGACGAGCAGCTGCGCGAGGCCGGAGTGAGCGAACAACTCCTCGCCGATGAGCGGTATGTGAAAGCCGGTCAGGTGGTGGAGGACGCCGACAAGTTCGACGCCGGGCTCTTCGGCATCACCCGGGACGAGGCGGAGCTGATCGACCCGCAGCAGCGCCAGTTCCTGGAGTGCGCCCTTGAGGCCCTGGAGCAGGCCGGATACGACCCGCAGCGCGACGAACAGCAGATCGGCGTCTACGCGGGCGTCGGCATGAACACCTACCTGCTGCACAATCTCGGCGAGCGCTACCGCACCGCGTCGTCCGTCGACCGCTACCGCATGATGATCACCAACGACAAGGACTTCGTCGCCACCCGCACCTCGTACAAGCTGAACCTGCGGGGCCCGAGCGTCAGCACCAACACCGCCTGCTCGACCTCCCTGGTCGCCGTGCACCTCGCCTGCCTCAGCCTGCTCTCCGGCGACTGCACCATGGCGCTGGCGGGCGCCGCCCACATCCAGGCCGAGCAGGGTGAGGGCTACCTCCACCACGAGGGCATGATCTTCTCGCCCGACGGGCACTGCCGGGCCTTCGACGCCAAGGCCCAGGGCACCGTCATCGGCAACGGCGTCGGCGTCGTGGTCCTCAAGCGCCTGAGCGACGCGCTGGCCGACGGCGACACCGTGCACGCCGTCATCAAGGGCACGGCCGTCAACAACGACGGCTCGGACAAGACCGGATACACCGCGCCGAGCGTGCAGGGACAGGCCGCCGTCGTCGCCGAGGCACAGCAGATCGCCGACTGCGCCCCCGAGACGATCTCGTACGTGGAGACGCACGGCACCGCGACCCCGCTCGGCGACCCCATCGAGATCGCCGCGCTGAACCAGGCGTTCGGCCGCGACGGCGAACCGCTCGCCCAGGCCTCCTGCGCGATCGGCTCCGTCAAGACCAACGTCGGCCACCTGGACACGGCCGCCGGCATGGCGGGCCTGATCAAGACGGTCCTGATGCTGAAGAACCGCACCCTGGTCCCGAGCCTCTACTTCGACTCGCCCAACCCCGAGATCGATTTCGCGGCCGGCCCCTTCTACGTCGGCACCGAGACCAAGGAGTGGCCCGCGGGGCCGACACCGCGCCGGGCCGGCGTCAGCTCCTTCGGCATCGGCGGCACGAACGCCCACGTGATCGTCGAGGAACCCCCCGCGCCGCGCACCGCGCCCGACCCCGACACCCGCCCGCGGCTCCTCGTGCTCTCCGCCCGCACTCCGGCCCTCCTCGATGCCGCGACCGCCGAGCTGGCCCGTCACCTGCGCCAGCACCGCGACCTCGACCTGCCCGCCGTGTCCCACACCCTCGCGGTCGGGCGGCGCGTCCACACCTACCGGCGCGCGCTCGTCGCCACCGGCGTACGGGACGCGGCGCTCGCCCTGGCCCTCGGCGACGAGAGCCGCCTGCTGGCCGGCGACCCCACCGCCGAACAGCCGGTCCTCGAACTGCTCCCCGGCGACGCGCGCGAGCACGCCCCAGGGCACGCCGCCGCGCTGTACGAGGAGAACCCCGCCTTCCGCGCGCACTTCGACCAGTGCGCCGCCGACCTCGGTACGCCGGGCGGCGCCGCCGAACTGCTCGGCGCACGGAGTCCCCTGGCGGCCTTCGCCGTGCAGTACGCCACGCTGCGGACACTGGCCGGCTGGGGCATCCGGACCCCGGTGGTCGCCGCGGACCGCACGGAGCTCCCGGACGCGGCGCTGCGCCTCCTGGAGCGGACCGGCGCCCAGCACGCCGCCGCGCACGGCAGGCCCGCCCTGCCCTTGCTGCCCGAGGCGTCGGCCGTCGGCACGGCATTCCTCCTGGACGTCCTCGGACGGCTGTGGACGGCGGGCCAGGAGGTCGACTGGGCGGCGTTCCACGAGGGCGAGCGGGTGCGCCGGGTGCCGCTCCCCAGCTCCCCCTTCGACCACCAGCGGCACTGGATCGAGCCGCACGACAGCACGGCACCGGCCGCGCGGCCCGCGGTCGAGACCCTGCGGGACCGCTTCGAAGGGCGCACGGACGCGGAGAAGACCGCCCTGCTCACCGGCTTCATCCGGCAGGAGATCGCCGCGGTGCTCGGCGCCCCGGACCCGCGGACCGTGGACCTGGACACCAACCTGTTCGACATGGGCCTGGACTCGCTGATCCTCATCGAGGTCATCGCCAAGCTCGGTGACGAACTCGCCCACCCGGTGCGTTCCTCGGCGTTCGTCGAGTACCCCACGGTGCGTTCGTTCGTGGCCGACCTCTGCGGCGAACTGGGCATCGGCCAGGAGACGGCGGCGGCGCCCGCCCCCGCCGCCGAGGGACGGCTGTCCCGCCGTGCCCAGCGGGCCGCGGCGCGCCGCCCCGGGACGTCGTGACCGCTCGCGCCGTCCGGTGACCGGCCGCCGCCTCCGATGAGCGGTGAGCGAGCCCGCGGGCATCCGCCCGCGGGCTCAGCCGTCCGCGCCGTTTTCGGGGTCCGCGACCCGTGGCGAGAGGCCGTAGTCCAGCTCGGCCCCGTCGACGAGCAGGGCCTCGACGGAGCGCGTCGCGGGGTCGATGTCGGCCTCCATGCCGTCCCCCACGTAGCGGGGGTAGCCGGAGGCGCCGGTCTCGCCGGTGGCCACCACGACGGCCGAACGCAGGGCCCCGCGGGTGTCGCCGGTGGCCGTGCCGTCCCCGGCGAACTCGGGAACCAGCAGAATCTCGTAGCGCTGGGGATCAGTCCTCATGCGACGACGCTAGACAGGAGTGGCGTCCGCCGCATGTTCTCGCCGCCCTGGCGCGGGCCGTCGCGTCCTCCTTTCGGAGGTCACCAGCGTACGGCCGTGAAGTCCACCGGGCGGGGCCGCAGCGTCGCCGTCCGCGCGGTCAACGACCGCATGCGGGCCGCCATTTCGTCGGCCGGCAGGTGCTTGCGGTCACCGTGTCCGGGCAGCAGCCACTCGAAACGGAGCCGTTCGGCCGTGCGGGCCAACGAGGCCGCCAGTTCCTCGATGGAGTACCAGGTGACGCTCTCGGCCACCTCGATGTCGCCCGCCGAACGCGACCAGTAGAAGCTGTCGCCGCTGAAGCAGTACCGCTCGTCGGCGACGTACAGCACGCTGCCCCGGGTGTGGCCCGGCAGCGGATGGGCGAGGACGCCGTCGCCGATCTCGACGCTCTCCGTGGCCCGCAGAACGCGGTCGGCGCCGGGCGCGGCGTCCAGGTCTCCCTCGTGGATCCAGAGCCGGGCCTTGAAGCGGTCGGCGTAGCGGCGGCCATGGGCGGCGTGGTCGCGGTGGGTGAGGAGTACGTCGGTGACGGGACCGATCCGCTCGTACCGGGCGGCCAGCGCTTCGCTCCAGCGCGGGGTGTCGACCATCATCAGCGTCCCCGAAGGGCGGCGCAGGAGGTAGGAGTTGGCGCCCGCGTTACGAGTGGAGTTGTGCCCGCAGAACAGGACCGTGTCGTCGATCGGCAGGGGGTAGGGGTCCCACCGCTCGTCCAGCCGACCGGAGGCGGGCCGGATGGAGCGGGTGTGACAGGCGAACGCGGCGGCGTGGACGCGGCGTTCCTCCGCCGCGTCGCGCGGCTGGCGGAGGAGCTCGGAACGGCCGTCGACCTCATGGATCAGGTCGGGCGCGAGCTGCCGGGCGACGTCGCAGTTCGTGCAGCGATCGTCCACGTACCAACCGGAGGCCGGGGGCTGGGCGGCGGGGGCGTCGTTCACGGTGTGACTCGCTTCCTGCGGGGGAGTGGACCGGGTCTCTCCCACCAGGGGTATCCCGGGGCGGGACCGAAGTGGAAGGGGGTCGCGCCCTTGTTTCCCCGGCCCTGAGCGCCTCTCGCCGAGTGCGGCCAGGTGGAGCGCCATTGGCGCGTGCATGCCAAGCACACGCTCCGGGCGCCCCTCCCTCCTGCCCCTATGTCAGGACGGCACAGGCTCCCTGCCCCACAGCTCGGCCCGGTGCGCCCCGATCAGCGCCCGGACGCGGTCCAGGACCTCCTCGACCGGCAGTGCGTCGACGCGCCGCCCGTCCCGCAGCCGCAGGGCGACACGGCCATCGGCGGCCTCCTTCGCCCCGATGACCAGCTGGTAGGGCACGAGCCGGGCGGCCCGGACACGGGCGCCGAGGCTGCCGTGCTCGGGACCGGCCATCTCTGCGCGCAGCCCGAGCTCGGCACACCGCCGCAAGGTGACCTCCGCTTCCGGGAGTTGGGCCTCGGAGACCGGAAGAACCACCAGCTGGGTGGGTGCGAGCCAGGCGGGGAAGGCGCCGCCGTGCTCCTCGACGAGGTGCGCGACGGCTCTCTCGACGCTGCCGATGACGCTGCGGTGGACCATCACCGGGCGGTGCTTCGCGCCGTCCGCGCCGATGTAGTGCAGGCCGAACCGCTCGGGCTGGTGGAAGTCGACCTGGACGGTGGAGAGGGTCGACTCCCGGCCCGCCCCGTCGGCGACCTGCACGTCGATCTTGGGACCGTAGAACGCGGCCTCACCCTCGACGGCCTCGTACGCCAGGCCGCAGCCGTCGAGTACCTCGGCCAGCAAGGCGGTGGAGCGCCGCCACTTCCCGGGATCGGCGACGTACTTGCCTCCGGGGCCAGGCAGCGAGAGCCGCAGGCGCGCCGGGCGGATGCCGAGCGCCTCGTACGCGCGGCGGATCATCTCCAGAGCGGCCCGCGCCTCGTCGGCGACCTGGTCCAGGGTGCAGAAGATGTGCGCGTCGTTGAGGTGGATGCTCCGTACCCGGTTCAACCCGCCGAGGACGCCGGAGAGTTCGGCGCGGTACATGCCGCCGAGCTCGGCCATGCGCAGCGGAAGCTCGCGGTAGCTGTGGGAGCGGGAACGGTAGATCACCGCATGGTGCGGACACAGGCTCGGCCGCAGCACGATCTGCTCGCCGCCCACGTCCATGGGCGGGAACATGTCGTCGCTGTAGTGCGACCAGTGCCCGGAGATCTCATACAACTCCCGCTTGCCGAGCACCGGCGAGTACACGTGCCGGTATCCGGCCCGCCGTTCGGTGTCCCGGATGTACTCCTCCAGCGCGTGCCGAACGGCGGCGCCGTCCGGCAGCCAGTACGGCAGGCCCGCGCCGATCAGCGGATCGGTGCCGAACAGGCCGAGTTCGCGGCCGAGTCTGCGGTGGTCGTGCATGGTGGTCTCCTCGCGGAAAGCGGGCAAGTGACCCCATGCCGAAGCCCCGGGGCACCTGCCCCGGGGCTTCGGACTGAGACATCGGTCAGCGCGCCGGGACACTCTCCGGCGTCGTCGTCCTCATCGCGGCGCGCTTCATGCGGACGACCGTAACAGGGCTGCCTCTGTCGCGAAATCGATTAATGACGTACGTCGGACGCCGTACGTCACCTGCGCCCGCCCCGCCGCGTCGTACGGCGCCAGCCGAAGGGGCCGGGCAGATCCATCGAGGTCGTACGCCGGCCCGTGCTGCTGTGGGTCCGGCGGGGGCCGTGGTGGCCGCCGGTGGTGAGGGACCAGGAGCGCTTGTTGATGTTCAGACGCACCCCGGGAAGTATCCGGAAACTCTTGCGGAACGTGAGTGGCATGGACTCCTCCTAGCGTCCCGCCACGGGTACCCGACCGGGGCGGCACCTCACGCGCGCGCCGACGTATGCGGCCCCCGAAAGAACCCTCGGCGTAAGGGGGTTGGGGCACCCCGCTACTTGTCGGGCAGGGGGAGCCGCAGACCCTCCCAGAGGCGGCGCGTGTCGGCCGCCGGATCCTCGTGTACGGCGGGCGCGTCATCGCCCAGCCGCATGACGGACCGCCGCTCGCCGTAGGCGGGCCAGGGCGGCAGGGCGCAGCCCGGGGCGTCCGGGCGCCCGGTCCCGGCGAACGAGATCCACGCCTCGCGCATCCGACGGGAGAGGTCCTGCGGGGCGTCGGGGCCGAGGAGCGGGTCACAGAGGTTGCCGAAGACGAAGCCGACGTCCGCCAGGTGGCAGGCGCCCAGAGCGCCGTCCAGGGCGGGCGTGGGCCACGCGAACTCGTACACGTAGGTCCGCGCACCGAGCGCCGCCCGGGCCTCGGCCACCCGGAGTGCGGGGATGCGATAGGCGTGGTCGGTCATGGCCGCGGAGAGCAGGTCGCCGGGGGCGGCGTCCGGACGTGTGGCCGCGTAGACGGCGCGGGCCTTGGCGGGGTCGTCGAGGCCGAGCCCGGCGAGGAGGCCGTGCAGCACGCCGTCCGTGACGCGCGGCGCGATCCCCAGGGGGACGAGGAAGAGACGGAACTCCTCGGTGGTCGTACCCGTGAGGAGATCGATGTCCGCGCCGGTCCCGCCGGCGAGGGCGTCGATGGGCCGCTCGGGCAGGGTGGCCCCGTCCACCACGGGCAGCACCGTGGTGCCGCCGCCCGCCGACTCGCCCCACAGCCCGGGGTCCTCGGCCCGCGCGATCTCCCGGCCGAGCGCGCTGTCGGCGGCGACGAGCCGCTCGGGCGGTACGGCGGCCAGCCCCTCGCGCGTCGGCTCGGCCCCGGCGAGGGCGGCCAGCCGCTCGGTGACGCGCCGTGCGACGCTCTTTGGATGGCTGTGGTGCCCGGCCCCGCTCTGCGTGATCGCACGGCGGAACAGCCCGCGGGCCCGCGGCATGGTCATCAGCGCCGTGATGCTGATGGCGCCCGCGGACTGGCCGAAGACGGTGACGTTGTCCGGGTCGCCGCCGAACCCGGCGATGTTGTCCCGCACCCATTCCAGCGCGGCGATCTGGTCCAGGAGACCGAGGTTGGCCGTGCCGTCGGGCAGCAGCAGGAAACCTTCCGCGCCGAGGCGGTAGTTGAGGGTGACGCACACGACGCCGTCGGCGGCGAGGCGTGTCCCGTCATAGGTGGGCAGGGAACCGGCCCCGTTGCGGAACGCGCCGCCGTGGATCCAGACCATGACCGGCAGCCGCCCTCCGGTACGGCCCGGTGCCGGCGTCCATACGTTGACGCTGAGGCAGTCCTCGCCCGGCTCTCCCGCGTCCGCCAGCAGGCCGGCCATTGCGGGGAGATAGCCCGGCTGGGGCGCGGGCGGACCGGGGCTGAACGCGTCCCTCACCCCCGCCCACGGCTCCGGCGCCTCGGGCGGCCGCAGTCGGCGCGGACCGAAGGGCGGAGCCGCGTAGGGGATGCCCGAGAACGCGGTGACCTCGCCCGCCACGCGGAAGGTGCGTACCGGGCCCGCCGTGGTGGGGACGGTGGTGAACATGGGGTGCCTCGTCACGTCGTCGATCTTCCCGGCCCATCCTCACGGCGGCCCCCGAAACGGACAACTCAATTTCTTCGTCCTGTTTCCTCGTCCTGTGAAAGTGGTCACAAGGCCCGAACTCATGATCGGGGTCGGGTGCCCATCGCGCACCGAGTTCGCGTAAGGTCGCGGGTCGGCCACCCACGGCCGACCCGAACCACACCGTCACCGAACAAGGAGTCGCAGGTCATGCCGGCCAATGACGCCGCCCAGGCGCCGATCTATGAAACCCTCGTCCAGGAGCACGGCGACGTCCTCGCCACGGCTCGCAAGGCCGCGGAGGAGACCCAGCAGACGGCGCAGGACGTACTCGACTTCAGCACCCCGCCCCGCGGGAACGTGCCCGCGGAGCCCGCGTCCTGATCCGGCCCCGGGGCACCGTTTCGCGCCGAGGGCGGCCGATCGGCCAGGATGAGGCCATGGACTACGAGTTCTGGAAAGAGATCCACGACCGCGGCGGCATCCCCGCGGTCAGGAGCGCGCTGGCGGACCTCCCCGAGGACCTGCCCCCGCAGGAGGCGGGGGCCGCGGCCGAGCTGGCCCTGAAGGTCATCGAGGAGGACATCGCCCGCATCAACGCCCGCGCCGACGAGGCGGAGGCGAGGACCCGCGACCTGGCCGAGCAGACCCGAGAGGTGAACCGGCAGCTCACGGAGAACGCCCCCCGCGGCTCGCACGAGGCCTGAGGGGAGCGCCACCCGGGTACGTCGGGCAAGGCGTGCGAAGTACGGCACCGCCGATCGCGGAGCCGGCATACGCGGGCATGGCGGGCGCACGCCGCAGAGCCACATGTTGCGGGCCGGCAGTGCGGCGGGCGGGTCCTATACAACCGGGCCCACCGTCCACGTCGCCCGGCCGAGCGTCCGGGCCCACCGCGCATGTCGCCAGGCCGTACCTCAGGGCTCACCGTGCGCGCCGTTCGGCCGTACCTCAGGGCCCCCGTGCATGCCGTCCGGCCGTACCTCAGGGCCCCGTGCATGCCGCCCGCCAAACGTCCGGGGCCACCGTGCGTGCAGCCTGGCCGTACCTCAGGGCTCACCGTGCATGCCGCCCGGCCGTACAGTCGGACCTCCCCCCGTGCATGCCGCTCGCCGAGCGTCCGGGGCCACCGTGCATGCCGTCCGGCCGGACCTCCGAACCTGCCGTGCGCGCCGCCCGGCCTCACCTCCGGACGCACCGCGTGACCGGGCGGCAGCGGTCGGCCAGGAGCCGGATCTCCGCCCGCGCCACCCCGACCGGACCGCACCGCTTCCGCCGCCGGCAGGGCACCGCCCGGCCCCGGCGGCGAGCCGTCACGTGCGGGCCATGAGCCGTACCATCGCCGTGTCGTACCGCGCCTGGAGCCCCGCGTCCGCCGAGACGCGGAGCAACGCGCCGAGGGCCCGTACCGCGCCGTCGTCGTAGCCGCACGTCTCCGCCTCCAGCGCCGCGCTCTCCAGGCGGCGGATCCCCTCGGTCTCGTCGCCCATGCCCAGCAGGGCCTCCCCGATCGCGGTGAGCAGCAGCACGCGGGCCGCCGCCGACGCCTCCGAAGGGCCTTCGAGGTCCAGCGCGGCGACGGCCGTCTCGTGGGCCGCCTGCCACTCCCTGGCGTCCAGCCGATGCCGGGCGAGATGGCACAGGGCGAGGCGCTCGGTGTGCCGGTCGCCGACGCTGTGCGCGAGCTCCGCCGCCAGCGCGCACCCCTCGGCCGCCTCGTCCGGGCTGCCGAGCGCCGCCTGGGCGAGCGACAGGTTGATCAGCGCGGTCGCCTCGCCGCGCGTGTCCCGTGCCCGCGCGGCGAGCACCGGCGCGGCCTCCAGGTGGACCAGCGCCTCGTCGACGCGGCCCTCCTCGGTCAGCACCCACCCCAGCAGGGCCAGGACCCGCGACTCGGCGCGCGGGTCACCGTCGGCCCGCGCCGCCTCCAACGCCGTACGGAGCAGGGGAGTCCACCCGTCCCGCACCCGCCATACGATCTGCGGCCACATCCCGAGGACGATCCGCCACGTCCTGCCGTGCAGCCCCGCGGAGTCCGCCGCGGCGGCCGCCAGTGTCAGGTCGTCGCGCTCGGCCGCGTACCAGGCCATGGCCCGCTCACGGTCGGCGAACTCCCGCAGGGCCCGCGGCGGGCGGAAGTCCGCGGGCAGGGTGAAGCAGGACTCGTCGCCGGGCTCGGCCGCGTCGGCGGCGGCCAGCGCGGTCGCCACGGTCAGGTCGAGCACGCGCGGCAGGGCCTCCGCCCCGGCATCCAGGTCACGCGCGTACAGCCGTACGAGATCGTGCAGCGTCCAGCGGTCCGGCCCCGCCCGCACGACGAGGTGCGCGGCGGTGAGCTTGTCCAGCGCAGCCTCGGCGGTCGCCGGGTCGGTGTCGGCGAGGGCGGCCGCCGCGTACCGGTCGACGTACACGCCCGGATGGCGCCCGAGGTGGGCGAACTGCCGCGCCGTGTCCGCCGGGAGACGGCGCACCGTGAGCCGCAGCGCGGCGCCCACGCCGGTGTCCTCCACGTCCAGGAGGCTCAACCGACGGGATTCGTCGGACAGTTCGGCGCACATCGCGCTCAGCGGTGACTCCGGCTGGTCCGCGAGCCGCGCGGCGGCCACCCGCAGTGCGAGCGGAAGCCCACCGCACAACTCGGCGAGGCGCCGCGCGGCCACCTCCTCCGCGAGCACCCGCTCCGGGCCGAGCACCGCGGCGAGCAGGGCGGTGCTGTCCTCCGGTTCGAGCACGTCGACGGGTACGGGACGCGCGGCGTCGGAGGCGATCAGGCCGCGCAGCCGGTACCGGCTCGTGACGACGGTGACGCAGCGGGCACCGCCCGGCAGCAACTCCCTGACCTGCTCGGACGCCCGCGCGTTGTCGAGGACGACCAGCAACTGCCGCTCGGCGCACAGGGAGCGGAACAGCGCGGACGCGGCGCCGGCCGACTCCGGTATCCGGCGCGGCGCGACCCCCAGCGCCAGCAGGAACTCACGCAGCACCTCCAGCAGGGCCGGCTCTCCGGTCTCGCTGAAGCCGCGCAGGTCGGCGTAGAGCAGACCGCCGGGAAACTGCTCGCGGTTGCGGTGCGCCCAGTGCGTCACCAGCGCCGTCTTGCCGACGCCCGCGGGCCCGGTGACCAGACAGACGGGCGCTTCACCGGCGGCGGCCCGGGACAGCGCGGTCAGCTCCCCGCCCCGCCCGTGGAAACCTCGGGGCATACGAGGCAGCAGGTCGACCGGCGGCGCGGTGGCCACCGGGGGAGGAGGAGCCGCCGCCATGGCGCTCCTCACCGCAGCCTCCATGCGCTCACCGTCGATCTCACCCGAACCCGAGCCCGAGCCCGAACCCGAGCCCGAACCCGAACCCGAACCCGGGCCACCCGGATCCTCCTCCTCGCCCGTCCCGCGCAACGCGGCCGCGTAGGCGTCGGCCAGCTCCCGGCCGGGGTCGACGCCCAGCTCGTCGGCGAGCAGCCGCCGGGTGCGGTGGAACCAGTCGAGCGCCTCGGTCCGCCGCCCCGCCCGCTGCAGCGCCCTCATCAGCGCTGCCGACAGCGACTCACGCAGCGGATGGACGCCGGCTTCCGCCCGCAGCACGGCGGCGGCCCGCGCGTGCTCGCCCATGCGCGCGTAGGCCCCGGCCAGCGACTCCACGGAGGCCAGCCGCAGCTCCTCCAGCGCCTGGGCGGCGGCTTGCAGCGGCTGACTGGGATACGCGCCGGTCAGCGCGGGCCCCTGCCACAGCGACAACGCCTCCTGATACATGGCCACGGCGTCGGCGGGCACCCGCTGACCGCGGGCCAGCGTCACCAGCTCCTCGAAGCGGTGGGCGTCCAGCAGCGACTCCGGCATCCGCAGGACGTACGCCGTGCCCTGGGTGACGAGTTCGACGCCGAACATCTCGGCCTCGGCGCCCGCGAGCAGCACCCGCAGCCGCGACACATGGCCCTGGATGACACCACGGGCCCGCGCCGGCGGCTCCTGGTCCCACAGCGCGGCCGTCAACTGCTCCACCGGAACGGGATGGTTGGGCCGCAGCAACAGCGCGGCGAGCAGGCTGCGCCGCTTGGCGGGACCGAGCGGCAACACACCGACCTCAGTGGCCACGGAAACCGCTCCGAGCAGCCGGAACTCCACTGGTGCAACTCCTCCTGCGGGAAAAGATCCAGATTACCGGAGCCGTACACGTGTCCCACCGCCGACCGCGGGCGGCCCACCAGGCCCACCAGGCCCACCAGGCCCGGATGAGCGCGGAATGGGCGGTGCGGAAAGGACCGGGATGCGGACGGAAAGGGCAGATTTGTCAGGGTGACTTCGGGGCACACGGATCCCCGTGACCCGTTGATCACCGAGAGGCGACCGGCGGGCACGTGACCGAGTCGTGCGCCGGCCGGGGAAATGCATGCGGGTCCTGGTTCGGTCAGGATTCGAGGAGGGCCACCGCCCCCACATGCCGACGGCCTGCGTCTTTTCCACCAGGAGGACCTCATGCTGGACCACACGCTGCCGCTCCTCGCCCAGGGCTACGCGTGGCTCCCCGACCTCACCCGCCGCAAGGGGCCGGGGCCCGTGCGCACCCGTCTGATGGGCAAGCCCGCCATCGCGCTGCGCGGTCCGGAGGCCGTCCCCTTCTTCTACGACGAGAAGCACGTGCGCCGCCGCGCGGCTCTGCCCGAGCCCGTCCTGAGTACGCTCTTCGGCAAGGGCGCGGTGCACACCCTGGACGGGGAGGAGCACCGTGGGCGCAAGGCCATGTTCGTGTCGGCGCTCAAGGACGCCACCGCGGTCACCGCGTTGGCGGAGCGGGTCGCCGAAGAATGGGAGCGGGCCGGCAAGGAGTGGGCCGACCGGTCCCACGTGACGCTCTTCGACGAGGTGAGCCTCCTGATCACGCGAGCCGTCTGCGCCTGGGCGGGCGTCCCCCTGACGCGGCACCCGGGCGCCGGGCATCCCGACGGTGAGCACCTGCACGCCGAGCATCCTGAGGACCGGCACCCGGACGACGAAGCGCACCGGACCGCACACGACCTCGTGGCCATGGTCGACGGATTCGCCACCGCGGGACCCCGCCACTGGAAGGCGCGGCGCGCCCGCAAGCGGCAGGAGGAGCGGCTCGCCCGCCTGATCGAGGACATCCGGTCGCCCGGCCACGAGGCCTCGCACCCGCCGTCCGTGGCCGAGACCGTGGCCGCCCACCGGGAGGCCGACGGGCGGCTGCTCGACCCCCGCACGGCCGCCGTCGAACTCCTCAACGTCCTGCGCCCGACCGTCGCCGTCACCTGGTTCGCGGTCTTCGGCGCGCACGCGCTGCACCGGCACCCGGACCTGCGCGAGCGGCTGGCCACCGAGGGCGAGGGCTATGCCCGCGCGTTCGCCCATGAGGTGCGGCGCTTCTACCCCTTCGCGCCCTTCGTCGCCGGCCTCGCCCCGAGCGACCTGGACTGGCACGGCGAGCGCATCGCCGAAGGCTCCATGATCCTGCTCGACCTCTACGGGCAGAACCACGACCCGGGGCTGTGGGAGGCGCCGTACACGTTCGACCCCGAGCGGTTCGTCGGCCGCGAACCGGGCCGCGACGAACTCGTCCCCCAGGGCGGCGGCGATGCCTCCGCCGGGCACCGCTGCCCGGGCGAGGACGTCACCCTGGCGGTGCTGACCACGCTGCTGCCGCGCCTCGCGCGGCTCGACTACCGGGTGCCCGAACAGGATCTGCGGATCCCGCTGCACCGGGTGCCGACCAGGCCCCGCAGCGGCTTCGTCATCACGGACGTACGCGCACCCGCCCTGATGAGCCCCGATGAACTCCCTCGATGAGCCGCCCCGATGACCGCCCCGACCGACACCCCGGAAAGAACCGACACCCCGGAAAGAACGGTGTGAAGCCATGGCGCGTGCCGCGCTGTTCGATGTCGACGGAACCCTCGCCGACACCAATCACCTCCATGTGACCACCTGGTGGGAGGCGTTCCGCCAAGCCGGCGAGAACGTCGCCATGCACGACATCCACCACGCCATCGGCCTCGGCTCGACCGACCTCATCGCCCACCTCCTCGGCGACGAACGCGACCGCGGCCTCGACGACGAGATCAGCGCCGCGCACAGCACCCTGTACGCCACGTACTTCGACCGGCTGCCCGCGCTGGAGGGCGCCCGCGAGCTGCTGCACGCCTTCGACGGCCGCGGATGGCGCGTCGTCCTCGCGACCTCGGCGGGCGGCGGGGAACTGGGCGCACTGCGCCGGGCCATCGACGCGGACGACGTGATCGTCGGCATCGCGAGCGCCGACGACGTGTCCTCGGGCAAACCGGCCCCCGACCCCGTGCGGCACGCCCTGGACATCGCGGGATGCGGTCCGGACGAGGCCCTGTTCATCGGCGACACCGTATGGGACATGCGGGCGGCGTCCCGGGCGGGCGTACGGAGCATCGCGCTGCTCTCGGGAGGCATTCCCCGCGGTGATCTGGAGGAGGCCGGCGCCTCGGCCGTGTACGCGAACCCGGCAGACCTGCTGCACCAGTTGGACGCCGAGGTCCCCGCCGGCACGGCATGACCTGACGGAAGAGTCTGACGGGAGAGAAGGAGACCGACCGGCCGCACCCCAATGCGGCCGGTCGGCGAGGCCTGCGTCCACGTGCCGTTCCGACGCTTCGCTCCCCGCGGGGCGTGTGCCCCATGAGCACGGAGATACTCCCCGAGCCGCTTTGCGAGAAGGCTGTTTGGCCACAGGTTCGAAGGGCAGGCGGATAACGTGCTTCGGACCGGAGGCGCGTTCGCGGGAGCGGTGTGTTGCCTCCCGGTGGATGCCTGTCACCGGGGCGCCTCCGATTCTCGCGGTCACTGTTCGGCACCGTTGAGGAGCGAATTTCTGATGCTTACCGACCTGACTGCTTACTCCGCCCGTCGTCGTACGGCGACCCGGCACCCCCACAACGACGCACCTGACACCGCCGAGGAATTCGCCCGCCTCGCCACTCTTGAGGACGGGCCCGAGCGCGAAATCCTGTGCGAAGGACTCGTCGAGGCCTGGCTGCCCATGGCGCACCGGATCGCCGGCCGCTTCCGCAACAAGGGGGAGAGCCTCGAGGATCTCCAGCAGGTCGCCGCGATGGGCCTGGTGAAGGCGGTCAACCGGTACGAGCCCGGACGCGGCGCCTTCGAGAGCTACGCCGTGCCCACCATCACGGGTGAACTGCGGCGGCACTTCCGCGACCGCATGTGGGACGTGCGTGTGCCCCGGCGCGTCCAGGAACTGCGGAACAAGGTCCGTGTCGCGCGCCGCGAGCTGCTCGAACGGCCCGGCAGCGGTTCCGAGCCCGGCATCACCGAGATCGCCGAGCACGCCGGGCTCACCGAGGACGAGGTCAAGGACGGCATGGAGGCCATGGAGGGGTACAGCGCCCTGTCGCTGGACGCCGAGATCTCCTCCGCCGACCCCGACGGCTTCAGCCTCGCCGACACGCTCGGGGCGCCCGACCCCGCGTACGACTGCATCACCGACCGCGAGGCGGCCAAGGCAGGCCTGCGGCAGCTGCCGGAACGTGAGCGGACCATCTTGTACCTGCGCTTCTTCGAGGACATGACGCAGAGCCGGATCGCCGAGGAACTCGGCATCTCGCAGATGCACGTCTCGCGACTGATCAGCCGCAGCTGCGCCCGCGTGCGCGCCGAGGCCGACGCCGGGAACGACGGCGCCGAGCACGCACACGCCGCGTGACCCGCCTGGTCGGCGACCGCTACGCCCGGTTGACGGACGCCCGGATTGGACGGCGTGCCTCCAGGGAACGCGTGTCCCATGTCGCCTGATCACACCCGCGCCCCCGTACTGGAAGCTCTCGCCGAATACCGCGACAAGGGCCGGATCGGCTTCACCCCGCCGGGCCACAAACAAGCCCGCGGCGCCGATCCGGCCGTGCGGGAGGTGCTCGGCGACGCGGTGTTCCACGGCGACCTGCTGGCCTCGGGAGGCCTCGACGACCGGCGCACCCGGGGCGGGGTCCTGGAACGGGCCGAGCACTTGATGGCGGACGCCGTGCACGCCGAGCACACCTTCTTCTCCACGTGCGGCAGTTCGCTCTCGGTCAAGGCGGCCATGCTGTCTATCGCGGGCCCGGGGTCGAAACTGCTCGTCGGCAGGGACGCGCACAAGTCCGTCATCTCCGGGCTGATCCTGTCCGGGATCCAGCCGGTGTGGGTCGAGCCGACGTGGGACGAGAAACGCCATCTCGCCCACGCGCCCGGAGCCGAGGCCTTCGAGGCGGCGTTCGCCGCCCATCCCGACGCGAAGGGCGCGCTGGTCACCAGCCCGACTCCGTACGGTGCCTGCGCCGACCTGAGGAGCGTCGCGGACGTCTGCCACCGTCGGTCGCGGCCGCTCGTCGTGGACGAGGCGTGGGGCGCGCACCTGCCGTTCCACCCCGACCTGCCCTCCTGGGCGATGGACGCGGGCGCCGACGTCTGCGTCACGAGCATCCACAAGATGGGCAGCGGTCTGGAACAGGGCTCCGTCTTCCACCTCCAGGGCGACCTGATCGACCCGGAGGACCTGGAGAACTGCGCGGACCTCCTCGGCACCACCAGCCCTTCCGTCCTGATCTACGCCGGTCTCGACGGCTGGCGGCGCCAGATGGTCCTGCACGGCCACGAGCTGATGGGCCGGGCCCTGGACCTCGCGGCCGAGGCGCGCGCGGCGATCGAGGAGATCGACGGCCTGCACGTCAACGACCGCGTCGACTTCTGCGGACCCGGACTCGCCGCGGACTTCGACCCCCTGCCGGTCGTCATCGAGGTCAGCGGCCTGGGCACCAGCGGATACCGGGCGGCGGACTGGCTGCGCGAGCACCACTGTCTGGACGTGCACCTCAGCGACCACCGCAGGATCAGCGCCCAGATCACCCACGGCGACGACCGCGAGACGACCGGCAGGCTGCTCACGGCCCTACGCGAGCTGGCCCACGCCGCCCCGCGCCTGCGCCCCGCACCGCCGGTGGAGGTCCCCTCCGCCGACGAGCTGCGCATGGAGCAGGCGATCCACCCCCGCGACGCGTTCTTCGGCGTCACCGAGGACGTGCCGGTGACCGAGGCGGTGGGCCGCATCGCCGCGGAGATGATGACCCCGTATCCGCCCGGCATCCCCACGGCACTGCCCGGCGAGCGGCTCACCGAGCCTGTCCTGCGCTATCTCCGCACGGGTGTGGCGGCCGGGATGAACCTCCCCGACGCCAAGGACAGCGAACTGAACACGGTGCGGGTCGTCGTCGAGTAGGCCCCGCCGCACCCACCGAGGACCCGCCCCGAGCACAGAGAACACCGAGGAAACGGAGCACCACTCATGGACCCCATGGACGAGCGCAACCCCCCGTCGCCGGGCCAGAACGGCCCTCCCGTGCCCAGGGACCTGCCGGACCAGCAGGCCTCCGACGAGCCGGACCCCTGGGAGGTGGACGAGAAGGCGTCCACCACAGGCAACAGCGGCGACGACGCGGACGAGGACGTGCCCGACACGGACGAGGCGGGCACCGGCCGACGCGGCTCGGCCGAAGCCGACGCCTCACCCA
Source organism: Streptomyces sp. 135 (assembly GCF_020026305.1). Classification (NCBI taxonomy): domain Bacteria; kingdom Bacillati; phylum Actinomycetota; class Actinomycetes; order Kitasatosporales; family Streptomycetaceae; genus Streptomyces; species Streptomyces sp. 135. Next base: position 8,611,255 of record NZ_CP075691.1, read on the forward strand.
CCGAAGACCCGCAGCCGCAAGAGCCCACCGCCTGAGAGCAGCCCTTCAGGCGTACGCGCTTCCCCCGACGCCGGGCCGCGCGCCACGCTCGCCGTGCCGCGCGGCCCGTCATCGGCGACGCTGGTAGGACGCGTACGCCGGTGGAGGAGACCGGCGGCCGGAGGTGCCGATGGAGCCCGTGGAGGCGCTGGAACGGATCGCCTTTCTGCTGGAGCGCGGCCGCGCCCCGACCTACCGTGTGCGGGCCTTCCGCACCGCGGCGGCGGTCATCGGGGCCCTGCCCGACGGCGAGGCCGCGCGGCGCGCCGCCGACGGGACGCTGGAGTCGCTCAAGGGGGTCGGGCCGAAGACCGCCGACGTCGTCCGCGAGGCGCTCGCCGGTGGCGTGCCCGGCTATCTCGAACGGCTCGAAGGCGAGGCGGGGGACCCGCTCGCCGAAGGCGGCGCCGAGCTGCGGGCGCTGCTGCGCGGCGACTGCCACCTGCACTCCGACTGGTCCGACGGCGGCAGCCCCATCGAGGAGATGGGCCGGGCCGCACAGGCGCTCGGCCACGAGTGGGCGGTGCTCACCGACCACTCGCCGAGGCTCACCATCGCCCGCGGACTCTCCCCGGAGCGGCTGCGCGAGCAACTGGACGTCGTGGCCGACCTCAACACCCGCTGGGCGCCCTTCCGGCTGCTCACCGGCATCGAGTGCGACATCCTCGACGACGGCTCCCTCGACCAGGAACCGGAACTGCTCGACCGACTGGACGTGGTCGTCGTCTCCGTGCACTCCAAACTGCGCATGGACGCCGCCGCGATGACCCGCCGCATGGTCGCCGCCGTCAGCGACCCCCGGGCCGACATCCTCGGCCACTGCACCGGCCGGCTCGTCACCGGACGCGGCAGGCCCGAGTCGACGTTCGACGCCGACGAGGTGTTCGCCGCGTGTGCGGCGGCGGGCACGGCGGTGGAGATCAACAGCCGTCCCGAGCGCCTCGATCCGCCGCGCAGGCTGCTGCGCCGCGCCGTGGACGCGGGGGCCCTGTTCTCCGTGGACACCGACGCGCACGCCCCGGGCCAGCTGGACTGGCAGATCTTCGGGTGCGCACGGGCCGAGGAGTGCGGTGTCCCCGCCGAGCGCGTCGTGACCACCTGGACGGCGGAGGAGCTGCTGGCCTGGACCCGCGAGAGCCGGGGGAGAGCCACCTCCTGACGACGCGCCGACGCGCGGCCGCTACAGGGCCCCTTCGGCGGCCGCGAGCACCCGGTCCGGCGTGAGCGGCAGTTCGCGCAGCCGTACGCCCGTCGCGTGGTGCACCGCGTTGCCGATCGCCGCGGGCGTCCCGACGACGCCGATCTCACCGATCCCCTTGCTGCCCATGGGGTTCAGGTGGGGGTCGTCCTCGTCGATCCAGTGCGCCTCGATCGCGGGCACGTCCGCGTGGGCAGGCACGTGGTAGGAGGCGAGGTCGGACTCCGCGAAGTCACCGAACGCCTTGTCCATCGTGCTGTGTTCGGTGAGCGCCATCCCCAGCCCCATGGTCATCCCGCCGATGAACTGGGAGCGCGCCGTACGGGCGTTGAGGATGCGCCCGGCCGCGTACACACCCAGCAGGCGGCGCACACGCACCTCGCCGGTCACCATGTCGACACCGACCTCGGCGAAATGCGCGCCGAACGCGTGGCGCGCGTAATCGCTGTCCGCGTCCGCGGTGCCCGCAGTGTCGGCGCTGGCGCCCACTCCCTCCGGTGGCAACTGCTGCCCGTGCTGCCCCGAGAGGCGCTCGGCCAGCCGCGTACACGCCTCGTGGACGGCCCAGCCCCAAGAGGCGGTGCCGGAGGAGCCGCCGGCCAGCGGCGCGTTCGGCAGGTCGCTGCTGCCGATGTCGGCCCGCACCCGCTCCACCGGCACGCCGAGCGCGTCCGCGGCGACCTGCGCGAGGACGGTGCGCGCACCCGTACCGATGTCGGTGGCGTTGACGCGGACCACGAAGCTGCCGTCCGGGTAGGCGTGCGCGCTCGCCCGGGACGGCGCGGCGAGCACGGGATACGTGGCGCAGGCGACGCCGCTGCCGATCAGGACGGGTCCCTCGGCGCGCGAGCGGGGCCGCGGATCGCGCGTCGACCAGCCGAAACGGCGGGCTCCTTCGCGCAGGCACTCGGCGAGGTGCCGGCTGCTGAAGGGCTTGGAGCTGTCGGGTTCCTCGCGGGTGTCGTTGCGCAGCCGCAGCTCGACGGGGTCGAGGTCGAGACGGACGGCGAGCTCGTCCATCGCCGACTCGAGCGCGTACATGCCGGGCGCCTCACCGGGCGCCCGCATCCAGGAGGGGCTCGGCACGTCGAGCGGCACGACCCGGTGCGTCGTGCGGGCGTGCGGCGAGGGGTACATGACGCGGGTGGCGGCGGCCGCCGTCTCGACGAACTCCTTGACGCGCGAGGTGTGCGAGGTCACCTCGTGGATCACGGAGACCAGCGTGCCGTCCGGCCGCGCGCCAAGCCGCAGCCGCTGGATCGTCGGCGAGCGGTGGCCCACCACGGTCGCCAACTGCCGCCTGGGCAGGGAGAGTTTCACGGGGCGCCCGGTCGTGCGCGCGGCCATGGCGGCGAGTACGACGTGCGGCCGGGGTGTGCCCTTGGAACCGAAGCCGCCGCCGACGTGTTCGGAGACGACCGTGATCCGCTCCTCGGGCAGCGCGAACATGCCCGCCAGGGCATCGCGCACGGTGGTCGCGCCCTGGCTGGAGTCGTACACGGTCAGCCGCCCGTCGTCCCAGCGGGCGGTCGCCGCGTGCGGCTCCATGGGGTGGTTGTGCAACGGCGGTACGCGGTAGACGACGTCGACCTGGGCGGGCGCGGAGGAGAACGCGTCGTCGGCGTCACCGCGGACGTGCTCGCCCGAGGTGCCGTCGGAGTCCTCGGGCACGTACGCGTCGGCGTGGCCGGCGGTCAGCGTGACGTCGTGCGGCTCCTCGGCGTAGGTGACCTCGACGGCGGCGGCGCCTTCGCGGGCCGCCTCCAGCGTCTCGGCGACCACCAGGGCGACGTACCAGCCGCGGTGGGGCACATGCGCGTCCTGGAGCACGGCGAGGGTCGCGTCCTCCGGCTCGACCAGGCGCGGCGCGTTCAGATGGCTGAGGACGTCGATGACTCCGGGCAGGGCGAGGGCCGCCGTGTCGTCGATGGCGGTGATCTCACCGCGCGCCACCGTGGCGGGGACCGGCCAGGCGTACGCGCATCCGTCGGGTGTGTGCTCGGCGGCGTACCGGGCGGCCCCGGTGACCTTGGCGGGGCCTTCCCTGCGCTCGGCGGGTGCCCCGAGAGCGCTGACGCTGGTGGTGTCCGGCATGAGGTGTTCTCCCTGGAGGGCGGAGGAGGGGCGGGGGCCGAGTCAGGAAGCCGGGGGTCTGCCGGCCAGGCGCCGCAGGACGTCACACGCGAGATTGCGGGCCAGCGGCACCTTGAACGCGTTGTCCCGCAGCGGCTCGGCCGCGTCGAGTTCGGCCTCGACGGCCTGCCGGAACGCCTCCTCGCTCGGCGCGCCGCCCAGCAGCGCCCGCTCGGCCCGCCGCGCGCGCCAGGGCCGGTGCGCCAGGCCGCCGAACGCGATCCGCACCTCCCGTACGACGGAATCCTCGACGTCCAGGACCACGGCCACGGAGGCGAGCGCGAACGCGTACGAGGCGCGGTCACGGGCCTTGCGGTAGGCGGAGGGCAGACCCGCGGTCACCGGCGGGAGCAGGACGCCGGTGATCAGTTCGCCGTGCGTGATCTCGGTGTCCAGGTCGGGACGGCCGCCGGGCAGCCGGTGGAACTCCGCCGCGGGGACGCTCCGCCGGCCGCCCGGCCCGTACAGCTCCACCTGGGCGTCGAGCGCGGCGAGCGCGACCGCCATGTCGGAGGGGTGCGTGGCGATGCACTGCGGCGAGTGACCGAGGACCGCGTGGTCGCGGTGGACACCGTCCCGGGCCCCGCAGCCGGTGCCCGGCTCACGCTTGTTGCACGGCTTGCCGAGGTCCTGGAAGTAGGGGCAGCGGGTGCGCTGGAGGAGGTTGCCGCCCGTGGTCGCCATGTTGCGCAGCTGGCCCGACGCGCCCGCGAGCAGCGCCTGGGACAGCACCGGATAGCGCTCGCGCACCAGCGGGTGGGCGGCGAGGTCGCTGTTGCGCACCGTCGCCCCGACGCGCACGGACCCGTCGCGCAGCTCCTCGACCGCGTCCAGGGGCAGGGCGCTCACGTCGATCAGTGTCCGGGGGCTCTCCACGCCCAGCTTCATCAGGTCGACGAGATTCGTGCCGCCGCCGAGGTAGCGGGAGGTGGTCCTGCCCGCGTGCGCCGCGGCCGCCTCATCGACGCTGTGGGCGCGTACGTACATGAAGGGCTTCACCGGGTCACGTCCTCCACGGCTTCGACGATGTGCGGATAGGCGCCGCAGCGGCACAGGTTGCCGCTGAGACGCTCCCGGATCTCGTCCCTGGTCAGTTCCACGGGGGAGCCCGCGGGCGCCTGCGGGTCCGTGACGTGCGAGGGATGGCCCGCCTCGGCCTCCGCGACGGCGCCCACGGCCGAACAGATCTGCCCCGGGGTGCAGTATCCGCACTGGAAGGCGTCACGCTCCACGAAGGCCCGCTGGAGAGGATGCGTTTGTGCACCGTCGGCCGGGCGCAGACCTTCGACGGTCGTGACGTCGCACCCCTCCTGCGCCACGGCGAGCAGCAGACAGCTGTTCGCCCGGCGCCCGTCGACGAGGACGGTGCAGGCACCGCACTGGCCGTGGTCGCAGCCCTTCTTGGCGCCGGTCAGACCCAGCTGCTCGCGCAGGACGTCCAGCAGCGTCGAGCGGTGGTCGACGGTGACGCGGCAGGGCCTGCCGTTCACCGTCAGGGGCACTTCCGAGTGGAACGCTTCGGTTCCCATGAGACTCTGCTCCCTCGTCCTCCGTGGTCCGTGCGGTGACCGCTTATCCAGCCTGGGGCAGGACACACGTTCCGGCATGCGGAGAGGGCCGGATGCCCGCACCCGGCGCCTCGGCGAAACTGGGGGAGAAGCATGGGTGAGCAGTGGCCCCGACCGCCGAAAAGGAGAACCGCATGCCCCTCAGCGTGGAAGAGCGCGAACAGTTCCTGGCCGAACCCCACATCGGTGCGCTGGCCGTGGCCGCGGGCGAAGGACGGGCGCCACTCACTCTTCCGATCTGGTACCAGTACGCCCCCGGCGGCGAGCTGTGGGTGATGACCGGCCGCGACTCCAAGAAGGGCCGCCTGATCGCCGCCGCGGGCCGCTTCTCCCTGATGGTCGACCGCGTGGAGCCCACCGTCCGCTACGTCTCCGTCGAAGGCCCCGTGGTACGCACCGAGGACGCCACCGCCGAGCGACTGCGGGAGCTGGCCGCCCGCTACCTCCCGGCCGACAAGGTGGACGCGTACGTGGAGTTCGCCGCCAGGGAGCACGGCGAACAGGCGGTCTACCACCTGCGCCCGGAGCACTGGTACTCCTCGGACCTGGGCTCGGTCTGACGCCGGCGGCAATGCGGGTCGTCAGCCGCCCTGACCGGTGATGTCGACCATCCAGGTGATGCCGAAGCGGTCCGTACACATGCCGAAGACGTCGCCCCACATCTGCTTCTCCAGCGGCACGCTCACCGAGGCCCCGGCGGACAGCTTCTCCCAGTACCCGCGCAGTTCGGCGTCGTCGTCGCCGCTCAGGCTCACCGAGATGTTGTTGCCCGGCCTGTGGTCGTCCGACGGGGTGTCGGCGCACATCAGGGTGAAGCCGCCAGGGGTCTCCAGCATGCCGTGCATGATCTTGTCGGCCAGCGGGCTGTCCTGCTGGCCGAACTCGGCATAGGTGTTCAGCGCCAGGGTGCCGCCGAACACCTCCTTGTAGAACTCCAGCGCCTGCCGGGCGTCACCGGCGAAGGAGATGTAGGGGTTGAGGCGCGAGGTCATGCATCCTCCCGGGAGCAGGGTCATGGACCGGATATGCCGGATGTATCGGACTCCGAGGAAGTTAGCGCAGGCCACTGGCAAGGGCCTGCGCACGCGCCCACCCGGGCGGCGAACGGCTTTCCCGGTTCCGCCGGACGGTCACCGGCGGCGGAAAACGGCCGGCAGCACGTGTGGGCGTCCCGGGGGCGGGCAGGCGTCCGGTGCAGGGGTGACAACCTGACGGGCGCCGCCGATGGTCAGTGGGCGGCGCCACCTGTGAGCTGAGCGGCCGCGCCTTGGTGGGACAGGGAGCGGCCACTCACGCGATTCACCCGGTTACCGGGCGTCGCATATCCGGTCGCGCCTGGGCAGCTTGCCCGTGGCCAGGTAGTCGTTCACCTGCCCGTCCACGCAGGCGTTGCCGTAGTCGCCGTAGACACCGTGCTGATTGGCCCCGGGCACGGTGATCAGCCGGGAGCGCGACCACTGCTTCCGCACCTGCCGCGCCCCGGAGTACGTGGTCCGGGTGTCACCCGTGGCGTTGACCAGGAGCGCGGGCACGTCGTTGTCGACCACGGTCGGCGCCTCGGCGGGGCGGTCCCAGAACTCGCACGCCGTGATGTTGTGCGTCAGGGGACTCGAGAAGGGAGCCGTGCCCCGGTCGGCCTGAATGGCGCGCCAGTAGCTCTCGGTCCCGCGCCGGGTCGCGACGTCCCCGCAGAGTATGGCCGCCTGCGCACTGCCCTGGTGCGACCCTGCCTCGGTCGTCGTGGACGCAAGCATCCCCGCCAGCCAGGGCTTCGGCGTCACTCGCTCACGGTCGGCCGCCCGCGCGAGGGTGCGGGTCGCGGTGGCCAGCTCGGCCCGGGCCGCGTCGAGGTCGCTCCCGAGACCCCCGAAGAAGACGATCGGCAGGAAGTATTCGTCGACGCGGAACTTCCCGACCCGCAGGGGCTTCTCGGCCGCGGCCTCCTCGATCCGGTCCACCGTGGCCAGCACGGCCTCAGGGGTGCGGCCGAGGCCGTACGTCTCGTGGCGCGCCGAGGCCCAGGCCGCCCAGTCGCCGAGGGCCCGTTCGTTGGCCGAGGTGGAGTCCGCCAGGAGCGTCTGGCTGTACCTGGCGGGGTCGATGACTCCGTCGAGCACCATGCGGTCGGTGCGGCCGGGGAACAGCTCGGTGAAGACCTGGCCGAGGTAACTGCCGTAGGAGAAACCGAAGTACGAGATCCGCTTCTCGCCCAGCACGGCCCTGACGACATCCATGTCACGGGCGGTGTTACGGGTGGTGACGTACGGCAGTACGTCACCGTTGGTGCGCCGGCACCGCTCGGCGAGGTCGCGCCCACGGGTGACCGACCGCTTGAAGCCCGCCCGGTCCCGGCCCGCCGAGAAGATTGTCGAGCCGACGTCCCAGCCGCAGTCCAGCGGCGTGGAACGGCCGACGAACCGCGGATCCACGCCGATCAGGTCGAACTTGCCGGCGGTCTTGCCCATGAACCGGGCCATGCCGGGCGGCATTTCGAGGCTCGGCCCGCCGGGGCCGCCGTTGTTGAGCAGCATCGCGCCGACACGGTGCGCGGGATCGGTGGCGCGCAGGCGGGAGATGGCGACGGTGATGGTCCGGCCGCCCGGATCGGAGTAGTCGAGGGGCACGGTGATGTCGGCACACCGGGCGCCCGCGGCGTCGAGCTTCTGTCCGGCGGTGTCATCGGGGCCGAGGGAGCAGTCCTGCCAGTCGACGGCCTGGTCGTAGTACCGGCCGAGCGGCTCGGCCGTGGACGAGGCCGCCGCGGGCAGCGTCCCCGCCCCGACGGCCAGCATCGCCGCGGCGGCGACGACGACGCGTAAACACACGTTGATTCTCATGCACCGCACGCTAGGCGCGGCGCCACCCCCGGCTCACTGCGGTCCGCCCCCGAATCGTCCCTGGGGTCAGCCCCACCCCCGCGGAGCTACCTCGCCAGCTCCGCGCGGACGGTCTTGCCGGTCGAACCGAGCGTGACACTCACGGCTGTGGCCAGATTCCGCACCATGGGCCAGCCGAACCCGCCCGTTCCCCCCGCGAGATCGGGGGTCCGCTCCCGGGGCGGCCGCGGATCGGCGTCGGACACCGTGATCGTGATGACGTCGGGCAGCGCCTGGAGCCGGAGCGAGCACAGGGCGCCACGGGCATGGCGCACCACGTTCGTGACGAGCTCGGAGACGATGAGTTCGACGCTCGCGGCGGTCTGCTCACCCACTGCCGGGACCAGCCCCGCGAGGAAATCCCGGGTCAGGTCCCGCGCGTCGGTGACGGCGCCGGGCTCCTTGTCGAAGGTGGTCGTCCCAGGCGGCCCGTCATGCAGCCGTGTCCGTTGCGCCGGCATGAGCCTCCCCTCCTCCGGTCTTCTTCTGCGCGATGGCCGTACGAGGGGAACCCCTGCCCGAAAAGCGACAGGTTTAACGCCCCCGAAGTGGCCGGGAAGTGTCGGTTGCCGAACTGTTGCACAAACCCGGCGGCTCAGTCGCCGGCGTCCCGGCACTCCACGTGACCCCAGCCGTGCGCGTTCTTCGCGATCTTCTCCCCGGCGGCGTACGGCTGCCCGCAATGGCAGCGGCCGGGGAACTTGGCCTTGATCACGGGGCCCGGGCCGCTCTTCTTCGCGCGGGCGGCGGTCTTCTTGGGGGCGCGGCTCGCGGGGGAGGCGGTCATCCGCTCCGCGCGCGGCTCGGGGATCTCCGGCGCGCCGTGGGCGGTGCCGGCGGGCTGCTGGGTCGTCGCGGCGTCGCTGGCCGCGACGTCGGCGATCGCGTTGAGGTGGTCGCCGTCCACCTGGTGGGCGGCGACGTGCCGGAACGTCACGGCGCGCCCCTGCAACAGCGCGTCGATGCGTACGACGATGTCCTTGTTGGCGACCGGCTTCTTCGCGGCGGTCAGCCAGCCGTTGCGCTTCCAGGAGGCGATCCACTTGGTGACCGCGTTCATCGCGTACTGACTGTCCATCCGCACTTCGAGCGGCACCGCCGGGTCCGTGGACTCCAACAGTTCGGCCAGCGCGGTCAGTTCGGCCACGTTGTTCGTCGAGTGGCCGAGCGGACCGGCCTCCCAGCGCTGAGGGCGACCCTCGGCGTCGGCGACGACCCAGGCCCAGGCCGCGGGCCCGGGATTCTTCTTGGCCGCTCCGTCACAGGCGGCAATGATCAAATCAGACATCCCCCGATGATTTCATCCGCCGCCCGGAGCCGGGACGCCGGACACCCCCGCGGCGCTCGGGCGTCGCCCGGGACCGGCTGACTTCACAGGGGGAGGCTTCCGCGCTGGGCCAGCGTCCACAGTTCCAGGTACGCCCGCTGGATGAAGCCGCCGGACAGCGACGGGCTCGTGTTCGCCAGGGCGGCGAAGGCGATCCGCGTCTGGGGACTGAAACCCGCGAAGCAGGTGAAGCCCCGGGTGCCGCCGGAGTGGTGGTAGAGGTCGTGGCCGGGGCGGGGCCTGATGTTCCAGACCAGGGCGATCCGCGTGCCGGCGCCCGGCAGCGCGATGCGGGGCACGGTGACGTCGGTGAGCGCGGCCCGCAGCGTCCCGGGAACACCCGGTGGTACGGCCCCGGGGGCGCAGAGGCAGTCCAGGACCGTCAGCAGGTCCCGGGCGCTGGACCGCACGGCCCCCGCACCCGCCATGGTGGCCATCTGCCAGCTGGGGCGCGCCCTGCCGTGCCAGTAACCGGTGGCCTGCGGCTGGTCGGCGGCGCAGCTGGTGCGGGTCAGGCCGAGCGGGTCGAGCACGCGTTCGGCGAGCAGCGGGGCGAAGGCGCCGCCGGGACCGTGGGCGGCGCGGACCAGCAGCTCACCGAGCAGCCCGACCCCGTAGTTGGAGTAGCGCACCCGCATGCCCGGCGCGGCCCGCGGCCGGGTGCGGGCGAGGGCGTCGAGCAGCGCCTCGGGGGAGAAGCCCGCGTACGGATTGCTGAACCAGGTGGGCACGCCGCTGCGCAGAAAGCCGGGGGGCAGCCGGGGCAGGCCCGAGGTGTGGGTGGCGAGGTGGAGGAGGGTGATGGGGGAGCCCCGCAGGTGCGGGAGCGCGGAGCGGGGCAGGAAGCGGCTGAGGGGATCGGTGTACGCGACCTCGCCGCGCGCGACCATCTCGGCCAGGAGCAGCGCGGTGAACGTCTTGGTGAGCGACCCGATCTCGAAGCGGGTGTCGGCGTCGGCGGGCGTGCCGCCGCGCAGCGCGGTCTCGCCGGTGGCGAGGACGACGTGCTCGGGGCCGCGCCGGACGGCGAGCGCCACGGTGCTCGCGCCGGGCGCGGCCCCGCGCAGGGCCGCGAGGGTGTCGGCGGCCCAGGTGGGGCTGCCTTGGGCTGTCACAGGCTCCGCCCGGTAGTGGGCGGCGCGCCGGAGAGCACGGGGTCTCACCGCGCGCCCGCCGCCTCGCCCAGCGTGCGGGAGACCGCGAGGGTTCCCGCGACCGCTGCCACGACGGCGGTGTGCTGGTGCTCCGCGAAGCGCCGCTCGGGATCGTCGGCGACGGGTCCGCCGTCACGGGGCACGAGGCCGTCCGCGTGCTGCACCCGGGCCAGCCGCTCCCAGTCCGCGGGGTCGCAGTACGGGTCCTTGAGACAGCAGCCGACGATCATCAGCTCGATGACCAGGTCCCACTGTTCGATCTCGGCCCAGATGTCTATCCACACGGGCAGCCACATCGACACGTACTCGGTGAGGTCATCGGGCAGGCCCGTGGGGTTGCCGCCCCAGTCCGTGAGGTGGAAGACGGCGTGGGTGGCGCAGTAGCCGGCCATCCAGTCGATGAGCCAGGGCTCGGGAGTGCCGCCGAGCCAGGTGGCGCGGGTCAAGGTCTCCCAGTCGTAGCCGTGGCCTCCCTCGTCGAGGCCCACGACACGGGCCACGTTCGCGACGGCGAGCCTGCGGTTGGGCAGGATCTCGACGCCCCGGAACGAACGCAGGGCGCTGGTGTGGGCGAGCAGCCGCTCCAGCGGTTCGTGGCGGAGGCCGCTGCGGGCGAAGGGCGCGTATGTCTCCATGGGGTCGGTCGTCATCGAGTGCCGCAGCAGCCGCTCGTAGAGCATGTCGCCGTTCCCGAACTGTCGCCAGCAGAACTCCATGAGCTCTCGGGCCATGCCCAGCGTGGTGCTGCCAGCGGCCGACTCGCGCAACACGAGCGAGGCGGCGAGGGCGGTCTCGCCGAGCGGTTTGTAGACGCTGTCCGGGTCGCCGAGGTCGGCGGTGGTGTCGGCGGGCAGCGCGCCGAGCTCGCGGTGCGTGTGGAGCCAGGCCACGGCCTTGGTGCTCACCTGATGCGCGTTCTGCGTCACGGACGCCGTCATGGGGTCTCCAGGTTCAGGGCGAGCAGACGGGCGGCGATCGCGACGTCGAGCGCGAGCCGCGGTCCGCCGCCGTGCAGGCGGAGGTGTTCGACCAGGGGCGCGGGGTCGAAGGGGACGGACACACCCTCGGCGCTCAGCAGTGCGAGCCAGCGCACGATCCGGGCGGCGGTGGGGAAGTCACGGCGCAGCACGGCCCGGACGGCGCCGCGCGCGAGGGCGAGCGGGGCGGCGCGTGCGGCGTCCTGGACCGCCCCTTCGAGCCCCGGCAGGGCGAGGGGTGAGAGCTGCCCCATACGGACGGACCAGCGCTGCCAGCCCGTATCGATGCCCGCTGCGTGGGCGCTTGCGGTGGCCGGACCGTGCTCCGGCTCGGAGAGCGCGGGGGCCCCGGCGGGCTGCGGCGCGAGCACACCCCCGCCCAACTGGGGACCGGGCGCGTCGTCCGTGCCGAGCACGTCGACCGGCTCGGCGGTCGCGGCCGGGTCGGTGAAGCGGGCGAGCAGCGTGGCCGTGGCCCAGTCCCGCCAGGCGACGAGCCAGGGCTCGGCGGCACCTTCCGGTGGCGGGGGAGGCGTGCTCACCGCGGGCGGGAACACCGCGAAGGACTGCGTGACCGCCGCAGCGTCCTGCGGAGAGAAGACCGTGTCGCCCAGCAGACAGGGGGCGAAGAGGTCGGCGCCGACGACGCGGATGGCGGCGAGGGCCGCCTTGGGGTCGTCGGCGCTCTCGACGTGCTCCGCGACCATGGCCGTGCCCCCGATGCCACGGAGGGCATCGAGGGCACGAAGAGCCAGGTCGGCCGCCGACGCAGCGTAAGCGGTCTGCGACTGATCGGGGCTCACTTGTCCTTCGGCTCCTTCGGCTCCTTCGGCGAAAGAAGCAGCAGCGCCAGAAGCTGGCCCTGAGCCTGCGGGCTGTACGTCGGCGCGTCACTCAGGTCGGTCTCCGGCTCCACCATTGTCGTGCCGAGTGCCGTGACATCCGTCGGAGTGACGAGAATCGCTGTGTGCTGAGCAAGCATTATGCCTCCTCGAAGGAGAAAGTCGTCGTCACTATGTCCAGTGACGCCCACCCTCGGACTAGTTTAGGGCAATTCGCCTGCCTTGTCCGCTTAGTTCAAATCGTGTGCAGTCGAGTAAGGGTGTACATACCGTCAGTCGCGGCGTCAGCCACGCCTTTCGCGGTACGTGAGTCGGGCCTCCGCGCGGTTCGGGATGGGGTTGCGTGCATCCGGTCTTCGGGTGGGGGCGGGCATCTGTGCCGCGCCAAGAAGACTCGTGGGGCGGCGAGTTGGCGTCCCGTGCGTGCCCGTACGTATGCTCAGGACCCGGCGTGTGGGAAGTGCGACAACATGCCCCATTTTCGTCGGGAGTTGGGGACACCGACACCCAACGCCCCCTGCGGAGCGGCATGGAGGGTACCGCGCGGCACCGATCGGGCCGAGCAGGCATGACCGTAGCTCGTCGCCGTCACCCCTTGGTCCACGTGACGCGGTGCTTCGACGCGACCACGCACAGCCGAACGGCCTACCGGCGGAAATTCCCTACCGCGGCGGCCCGAAAGCGCGGAGACTCGCGGTCATGACCGACATGGGGGCGTTCCGTGAGGCGATCATCGCGTGGGCGGCCGGAGGCGCCGACGACCGGGCACGGGAGCTGGCCGCGACGCTGCCCGTACGGGCAGTGGTCCTGCTCGAAGGGCCGAGCGACGCGGCGGCGGTCGACGCGCTGGCCGCGAGCCGGGGCCGCGACCTGGCGGCCGAAGGGATCTGCGTCCTGCCGATGGGCGGCGCGATGAGCGTCGGCCGCTTCGCCGGCCTCCTCGGGCCGACCGGCCTCGGCCTGCGCCTCACCGGCCTGTGCGACGAGGCGGAGCGTCCCTACTACGTCCGCGGCCTGGAGCGGGCCAGCGCGGCGGGGGAGAAGTTCTTCGTCTGCGCGGCGGACCTGGAGGACGAGCTGATCCGCGCGCTGGGCGTGACACGGGTGGCGGAGCTCGTCGAGGCGGAGGGCGACCTGCGCGCCCTGCGGACCTTCCTGAACCAGCCCGCGCAGCGCGAGCGCACTTCCCGGCAGCAGCTGCGGCGCTTCCTCGGCACGAAGAAGGGCCGCAAGATCCGCTACGGCCGCGTCCTCGTCGAGGCTCTCCCGCCCGAGCGCGTACCGGCCCCGCTCGACGACCTGCTCGCCAGCCTCTGACCAGCCTCTGACCGCCTCACCGACGCCGTACCCGGATCTCGTCCGATCCGGCCGCGCGTCAGCTGCCCGTCAGGGGCGGCGCGCACACTCGGCGGGCCACACCCACCTGGCCGACCCTCGGAAGCTCACCGCACATCGACCCGCGCTGTTCCTTCAGTGGCACTACCGCTACTGCCTGCACGGCGTCCACGTCACGCGCGACATGCAGCGCGTCATCGAGACCGCCGGCACCCGCGCACGCGCAGCGGGCCACGACTCCCTCGGCGAAGGGCTCGTCAAGCACGCCCGGGGCGAGACGGGTCACGACCTCCTGATGGTCGACGACGCCCGCTCCACCGCCTCTTTCCTGGGCGCCAAGGGCGGCGTCGTCCTGGACACCGAGGACATCCTGAAGAACGCGGCCGCGCTCGTCTCCGCCGCACGCTACAACGCGCTGTTCGAGCGTCTCAGCGGAGGCGACGAGCCGGTGTGCACCGTCGCCGCGCTCTATGAGATGGAGCAGCTCTCGGCGGGCTTCGCCGTCGACCTCGTCGCCAATTGCAGGCGCACCATGGACGACGACCCCACGCGGTTCACCTTCCTCGACGAGCACGTCGTCGTGGACGTCGGCCACATCGCGCTGGACCGCCGCATGCTGGAAACGGCCCTGACCGACCGCCCGCAGCTGCTCGACGCAATGGTGGAGGCGGGCACCGAAGTGCTCGCCTCCTACGCGGGATTCGGGGGCGAGTGCCTCGAACTGGCCCGCGCTGACCTCGCCGCGGACGCGGGTCACTGATTTCACCCGCGGTCCGCGGCGCCTAGTTCGCCGCCGACTGCCGAGGTCGGTGGCCGACCCGTTCCGGCGTCGCTACCAATAGTGCCGTCGGCCACCCACAGCGTGGCCGACGGAGCCGAGAACCCACAGGGCCGCACCGATGATGACCAAGATGAGGCCGATCGTCCACAGGATGGAGATACCGGCCACGAGGCCGATGACGAGCAGGATGATTCCGAGTGCGATCATTGGACCCTCCGAACCCTCTGACTGAATTCAAGTATGCGCCTTATGGCTGCTCGGCGACAGCGGTGCGGCGAGCCACCTCAGTGATGGCCGTGGGCGGTATCGGAAGCGCCGCCGAAGAGCCGCGCGATGGCACGGAACGGAAGCGTCACCACGGTGGCGATGGCGCCACCGATGGCGCGGAAAACGTCTGCAATGGCCTTCAGCATGTCTGACCTCCATGACATCGCATCTCGGCTCGCAATTGATTAATTGCCGCACGGTGCTCAACAGGCTGTTGTCTACCTACCGGTTGCCCCGCGACCGCCGACAGAAACTCGTCGGTATACGCGCCTGACACTCCTGCGAAGCCGTCCGAAAATTCTATGATTACCGCCCGTCCGAGAGGGCACAAGGGGACCGCCAAACGGCGAATCCCGCACCAGAACAGCGATTCCTCGCCCCGGACGGAAGGATCACGACGTGCTCAGGCCCCACCCCTCCTTCGTGCACGACCTGCTCGAGACCCACGCGACGCTGCGCGCCCGGCAGGCCCAGGAAGATTCCGCCGAGGTCCGCCGCCGGCTGGACGACGTCACGTACACGCTCTGCGTGTCCACCGGTACGCGCACCCTCGACGCGGCCCTCGTCTCGGCCCGCGCCCAGCTCACCGGGGTGGTCTCCCAGGCGGACTCCGGCCTGGCCGCCTGAGCGGCCGACGGCTCTTCCGCGGCGCCAAGGAGTTCTTCAGCAGCAAGGAGTTCTTCCGTAGCGGCAAGGAGTTCTTCCGTTTCGCCCCGTGGCCTTCGGGCACACGGGGCGGCAGCCGCAGGGCGAGCGAGGCAGCCGTCACCCGTGCCGTGCCACCGGAGCACGGCACCCCTGGACGGACGTATGCCTGTTTGGGCTCGACCTCCTGAGGCCATGGCTGTGACACCCCCCTCCCTCACAACTGGAGCACCCATGAGTGACGAGAACCGCAACGACATCCCGGGAGCGCCGACCCCGCAGCCGCCGTCGGTCGACGAGCCGACCACGCCGCACGAGCCCCTGCCCCCGAAGCACGACCAGGAGGCCCCCGAAGCGGTCTCTCCGACGGGCAAGCCCACCGGGGCCCCGGCCTCCGCGCGCGCCCAGAGCGGCGCCTATCTGACCACGGCGCAAGGCGCCCGCCTGTACGAGACCGACCACTCGCTCAAGGCCGGTGCGCGCGGCCCGGTGCTGCTCCAGGACCACCACCTGCGCGAGAAGATCACCCATTTCGATCATGAACGCATTCCCGAGCGGGTGGTGCACGCCCGCGGCGCGGCGGCGCACGGCATCTTCAAGGGATACGGGACGGCCGCGAAGGTCACCAAGGCGGCGTTCCTGGCCAAGGACGCCGAGACGCCGGTGTTTGTGCGGTTCTCCACGGTCCTCGGGTCGCGCGGCTCGTCGGACACGGTGCGCGACACGCGAGGATTCGCCACGAAGTTCTACACCGAGGAAGGCACCTTCGACCTCGTCGGCAACAACATTCCGGTCTTCTTCATCCAGGACGCCATCAAGTTCCCCGACATCATCCACGCGGGGAAACCGCACCCCGACCGGGAGATCCCGCAGGCCCAGAGCGCGCACGACACCTTCTGGGACTTCGTGACCCTGCATACGGAAGCGGCGCACCACACCCTGTGGAACATGTCGGACCGGGGGATCCCGCGCTCCTACCGCATGATGGAGGGCTTCGGGGTCCACACCTTCCGGCTCGTCAACAGCGAGGGCGCCACCACGCTCGTCAAGTTCCACTGGAAGCCGAAGCTCGGCGTGCACTCCCTGACCTG
Source organism: Streptomyces sp. 135 (assembly GCF_020026305.1). Lineage (NCBI taxonomy): Bacteria > Bacillati > Actinomycetota > Actinomycetes > Kitasatosporales > Streptomycetaceae > Streptomyces > Streptomyces sp. 135. The sequence goes on from NZ_CP075691.1 coordinate 8,627,488, forward strand.
GGAAGAAGCGCAGATCACCAATGGCATGGATCCCGACTTCCACCGCCGCGACCTCGCCGACGCCATCGAGGCCGGGGCCTTCCCGCAGTGGGAGCTCGGCATCCAGGTGTTCCCCGACAACGCCGAGCAGACCTTCCAGGGCATCGACCTGCTGGACCCGACGAACATCGTGCCCGAGGAACTGGCGCCCGTGCAGCCCATCGGACTGCTCACCCTGAACGCCAACCCGACCAACTTCTTCGCCGAGACCGAGCAGGTCGCCTTCCACCCCGGTCACCTCGTCCCCGGCATCGACATCACCGACGACCCGCTGCTCACCGGCCGCCTCTTCTCCTACCTGGACACCCAGATCAGCCGGCTCGGCGGCCCCAACTTCGCGCAGATCCCCATCAACCGCACCCACGCGCCGGTCAACGACATGTTCCGCGACGGGATGCACCAGACCGCCGTCCACGCGGGGACCGCGCCCTACCGGCCGAACTCCCTCGACGGAGGCTGCCCGTTCCTGGCGGGAGCGGACAACGGCGCGTACATCGAGGTCCCTGTCGACGTACCGGCGGCGAAGAAGGTCCGCGAGGCCTCCGAGTCCTTCTCCGACCACTTCAGCCAGCCCCGGCTCTTCTGGCTCTCCATGACGCCCGTCGAACGGGAGCACATCATCGCCGCCTACACCTTCGAACTGAGCAAGTGCTACGAACAGGCCATCAAGGAACGGGCGTTGAAGGTGCTGGCCAACATCGACCCGGAACTCTGCCAACAGGTCGCCGACGGACTCGGCCTGCCCGCGCCCGAGGCGACGGTGCCCCTGGCCGACGTGGCGCCGAGCCCCGCGCTCTCCCAGATCGGCCGGACCTGGCCCGTGGAGGGCCGCATCGTCGGCATCGTCGCCGGTCCCGAGGCCGATCTCGAAGGAGTCGGTTCCGTACGCGCCGCCGTGCTCGACGCGGGCATGGTCCCGCTGATCATCGCACCCACCGGCGGCCGACTCGGCTCCGGGAAGGACGCGCTCGACGTACAGCGTACGTTCGCCAACGCGCGGTCGGTCGAATTCGACGCCCTGCTGCTCGCGGGCACCCCGGCGCCCGGGGCCGACGCCTACGGGGCCAGGGACGCCAAGGCCGGCGAGCCGTCAGGCCCCGGGGCCGCCGCCGCCGACCCGCGAGTCGTGCTGATGGTGTCGGAGGCGTTCCGCCACGGCAAGGCGATCGGCGGCTGGGGCGGCGCGGAGACGGCGCTCGAAGCGGCCGGGATCACCGACACGGCACCGGGCGTGGCGCTCGCGAGCGACGGAGTGAGCGCTCTGGAGCAGGTGACCCGACTGCTCGGCGAGCACCGCGTATGGGACCGCTTCCCCGCCGCGGTCTGACCTTTGCCGATCAGGCCCCGGGTCAGCACCCGGGGCCACGGACTGACCGGGCGGGGGCGGTGGCCAGTTCCAGGGTGGCCACGGCTCCCTGATCGGGAGCGTTGGAGAGCGTCAGCTGTGCTCCGAGCACCGCGGCTTGCCCGAGGGCGATGGTCAGGCCGAGCCCGTGGCCGTGCCCGCGTTCGGCGGCCGCGGTGTGGAAGCGCCGGGGGCCGTGCGTCAGCAGGTCTTCGGGGAAGCCGGGGCCGTGGTCGCGGACGGTGATACGTGTGCCGGTCACGGTGACCTGGACGGGAGCCCCGCCGTGGCGGTGGGCGTTGGTGACGAGGTTGCCCAGGATCCGCTCGACCCGGCGGGGGTCGGTGCGCACGGTGCGCGGCGCGCCGGTGTCCTCGATGTGTACGTCGGTGCTGGTTCCGCCGCGGCGGACCACATCGGTGACCAGTTCGCCGAGGGGGACGTCGTCGAACCTGGCCCGTTCGGCCCCGGCATCGAGGCGGGAGATCTCCAGAAGATCCTCGGTCAGGGTGCGCAGGGTGTGGATCTGGTCGCGGACCAGGTCGGCGACCTCGTCGTCCTGGGGGAGCAGCCCGCCGGCGGTGACCAGGCCCATCAGCGGGGTGCGCAGCTCGTGGGCGACGTCGGCGGTGAAGCGCTTCTCCGTCTCCAGCCGCTGATGGAGCGCGCCGGCCATGCTGTCCATGGCGGCGGACATCTCGGTGATCTCGTCGCGGGCCCGGCCGCGCCGGCCGACACGGGCGTCCAGGTCACCTTCGGCGATCTTGCGGGCGGTGCGGGCGCCGTGGCGCAGCCGGCGGTTCATCGGCTCGGTGGCGAGGGCGGCGAGGGGGATGACCACGGTGAGGGCCGCGAGGACGGCCTTGACGATGCTGCGGTCGAGGAGCTGCAGGCCGCGCACTTCGCCGCTCATGTCGGTGCGGACCGCCAGGACCTGGTCGCCGGTGCGGACGGCCGCCCACATCCAGTACCAGTTCGGGTCCTTCTTGTCGTACCAGTCGGCATAGGCGCCGGGTGCGTCGTGGGCGGCGAGATCGCGGGCGAGCGGTTCGGGTACTTCGTCGCGGGCCATGAGCTCGGCGGCGGCCGGCCGTTCGCCCGTGCGGGCGTACTCCTGCTCGGCGGCGTGCAGCTGGGCGTAGGCCCGATCGCGTCCCGCCCGCAGATTGCGCTCGGCGGTCGCGTCATGGACGAGCAGGCCGATCACGGCGGCGACCGCACAGCAGGCGGCCGCCGTCAGGGCGGCGATCTTCCAGCGCAGAGCGCGGAGGCCGCGGAACCTCCTGGCCACCGTCTCAGGCCCGGACGAGCTTGTAGCCGAAGCCGCGCACGGTTTCGATGCGGTGCGCACCGATCTTCTTGCGCAGCCGTACGACGGCCAGGTCGACGACGCGGGTGTCGCCCTCCCAGCCGTAGTCCCAGACGTCGCGCAACAGGCGTCGCCGGTCGAGAACGGTGCCGGGGTGCTCGGCGAACGCCAGGAGCAGGCGCAGTTCGGTGGGCGTCAGCGGGACGAGCGCGCCCGCCCTGTGCACGTCCAGGCCGCGGGTGTCGATGGTCAGGTCGCCGAAGTCGAGGAGGTGGGACGCGGTGTCCGGATCTGGGGCCTCCGAGGAGGCCGCGGCGGAGCGGTCCGCACCGAAGGTGGCGCGCCGCAGCAGGGTGCGGATGCGGGCGACCATGATCCCGATGTCGACGGGCTTGATCACGTAGTCATCGGCTCCGGCCTCCAGGCCGGCCACGACGTCGAGGGAGTCGCCGCGGGCGGACATCATCAGCACGGGCACGAGACTCTTCTCCCGGATGCGCCGGCACAGGCCGATGCCGTCCAGGCCCGGCAGCATCACGTCCAGGATCAGCAGGTCGTGGCGCCCTTCGCGGAACGCCTCCAGGCCGTCGAGTCCGTCACCGGCGACGGAAACCTCGTACCCGTAGCGCTCCAGCGCCAGTTGGACGGAGCGTCGGATGGCCGCGTCGTCCTCGACGACCAACACGCTGACCGGGGCCGGACCCGGGGCCGGATTCGGTGTGTGGGCCGGGACAGGGGATGCAGACAACAGCTCACCTTTATCCGAGCATTGGTCATGGTTGATGACCGAATCGTAGTCATGTGCCGGTCCGCTTCCCCCCGCCTCCCTGCCGGCGGCCTCACAGGCTCAATGTGGCCGCGACCGGCCGATGATCACTGGCGGTCGCCGGAAGGGTCCACGAAGAAGCCGCCGCCACCCCTCTCACCAGGATTTGGTCGATGCGGACCACCGGCAGGGCTGCGGGCCAGGTGAAACCGAAGCCGTCACCCGCCTCGTCCTGCGCCGACCGCAGCCCGGCGGTCAGGGGCCGCAAGGCCCTGTCGTCGGTCGATCCGTTGAAGTCGCCCACGACGACGACGCGGGGCAACCGTTCCGCCCGCAGGGCACCGGCGAGTTTCGCCGCCGCCTCGTTGCGGCGCGCGGTGGCGAAACCGGTGCTCGGATGGACCCGTACCGACGCGAGGTGGGCGGCGTAGAGCGCCACGCGGCCCTCGGGGGTCTCGACCGTGGCACGCAGCGCCCGCGTCCAGGGCATGATGTGCACCGGTTTCACGGCCGTGAGCGGGTACTTGCTCCACAGGCCGACGCCGCCGCGCACGGCGGAGTAGCGGTAGGCGGAGGCCAGCTCGCGCTCGTACGCCCCGGCGCAGTCGCGGGGGAGTTCCTCCAGGGCCAGCACGTCGGCGCCCGAGGCGGCCAGCTGCCGCGCGGTCCTGCCCGGGTGGGGGTTCTCCTCGTTCACGTTGTGGCTGACCACCGTCAGGTCCCCGCCGTCCGAGCGTTTGTCGACGAGTGTGCCCGCGAAGAGGGAGCACCAGGTGAGGGCGGGGACGAGGACGGCGACGGCCGCGAGCGCGGAGCGGCGGAGCACCGCGAGCACCAGCAGGACCACCGCGCTCAGGCCCGTCCACGGCAACAGTGTCTGCAGCAGGCTGCCGGGGCTGCCGTATCCGTTCGGCACGTGGGCGTGCAGGGCCATGACCAGCGCGCTGAGGGCGGCGACGGTGGCGATCAGCCGACCGCGCCGCCAAGTGCCGTGCCGCCAGGTGCCTGGCTGCCCGGTGCGTCGGCGCGATGTGTGGTGCCGCCACGTGCTGAGGCCGCAGGTGTCGCTACCGCTCTCGCATCCGCTTCCGGTTCGGGTCTGCGTACTCATGCCGAGCCGCCCCGTCCGCCGCCGCCAGCCCGTGACGCGAGCACGCCGGGCAGCTTCCGCCGGAGGGCGTCCGGGAGCCGCCCGCTGCTCTCCAGGGCCGCCCGGCCGCCCACCACGGTCGGCAACGGGCCCGCGCGCCGGGCCAGGACGGCGCCGCAGACAAGCTGACGTCCGACGCGCTCCTTGCCGCCCGCGGGGCGCGCGAACCGGTCTTCGGCCCGATCACCCCCGGCCCGGTGTACGTGGTGTCCGTCATCACGTGTGAACACGGCAGCTGCCTCCCTGAGTCACATACACGTACTCCGGACATCGGGTACGCACGTGAACAGACTCGGGGAGGGCCGCTTCCAGCTGGTCAGGGCCGTGCTTCCACGGGCACGCGACCGTGAATCAGCTATGTATCAGCTTTGTGTCGACGGGACCGACCCGTCCCTCCCGACCTCGACATCGACCACGACCCCGTAGTGGTCACTGGGCCAGACCCCGTCGACAGGCCGGTCGAAGGCGAGACGCGCGGCACGGATCTCACACCGCGCCTTGGGATGCGCGTGCCAGGAGCCGGTGAACACGTAGTCGAGTCGGCGCCGGTGCCCCGGCTGGCGCACGATCTGGTCGAGCAGGGCGGCGGCGTTCTCGTTCTCGACCCTCCAGGTGTACCCCGGCCCGTCACCCGCGACCTCCCAGGCGTCGTGGTAGTGCACGCTGCGCCCCGCGAGCGACTGGCGCCCCGTGAGATAACGGATGCTGGCCGCGTCGGGTCCTGCGTTGAAGTCACCGGCGATGATCGTGGGGAGGTCGGTGCGGTGCCGGGCGTCCAGATCGCCGAGCGCGACGGCCTGCTGCTCACGGACGGCTTCGGCGTCCAACCGCCATGACGCGGTGGCGGAGATGAACAGCAGCTCGCCTTCGCCCGGCAGGGGAACCCTGACCGCGAGTGTGCACCAGGGCACGTCACCCGCGCCGGCCAGGCGCAGATCGAGGACTTCCACGACCTTGTGGGGCCACCGGGTGGCGACCGCGTTGCCGCCGTAGCGGTCGACGAACGGCGGTGCGTAGGACATCACTTCCGACTGGTGGGTGCAGTGCAGTCCGGTCCCCGCGACCAGCTCGTCGAGGTGCCGTGGGCTGCCCCCGTCGACGACTTCCTGAAGCGCGACGAGGTCGGGGGCCAGTCGGTGCAACTCCTGGTTGATCAGGCCCAGACGCCTGGGGTCACCCTCGTTGTTCTGGACGTTGATCGTGACGATCCGTAGACGCATGTGTTCGCTCGCTCCAGCTTTCTGATCAGGCGTGTGATGAGGGAGAGGGGGAGAAGGGGAGAGGACGGGCGACCCCTCATATGACCGTCGGACGTCAACACGTCGTCCACGGCCGGAGTTTCTCGGGATTCCGTACCGCCCAGATGCGCTTGATCCGATCCCCCGCGACATCGAACGCGATCACCGAGATGGTCACACCGTCCTGCTGCGCCACGAGCCCGGGTTGACCGTTGACCGTGCGTTCCAGGAACGTCACGGCCGACGCCGCATGGTCGAAGACATGGACCAGACCGTGCGCGATCCGGTCGCCGCCCTCCACCGGGTGGAGCGCGGCACTGACGAGGCCGCCGCCGTCACCGATCGCCGTGGCATCCGGATCGAGAAGACCCACAAGGGCTTCGACGTCCTTGGCCTCCCAGGCCTCCTTGAAGTCCCTGACGATGTCGGCCTGCCTGGCCTTGGGCGTCGCGAACTCCTGCGAGGCGTGGACGCGGCGACGGGCGGAAGAAGCCAGCTGTCGGCATGCCGCGGGAGTACGCCCCACCACCTCCGCCACCTCGGCGAAGGGGTACCGGAAGACGTCGTGAAGGATGAACGCCACCCGCTCGGGTGGAGTCATCGATTCCAGAACGACCAGAAACGCCATGGTGATCGACTCGTCGAGCGTGACCCGGTCGGCCGGATCAGCATGCGCGCCGCCCGACCGTCCGCCGATCCACTCCGTATGGTCCGGCAGCGGCTCGGGGACCCACTCACCCACGTAACTCTCGCGCTTGGCCCGCGCCGAGCCGAGCAGGTCGAGGCAGATCCGGCCGGAGACCTTCGTCAGCCAGGCGCCAGGAGACTCGATCCCGTCCCGCTGCCGCGGGGACATGGCGTACCAGCGTGCGTACGTCTCCTGCACGACATCCTCCGCGTCGGCCAGCGAACCCAGGAGCCGGTACGCGAGATTGATCAGCTGGCGCCGCTCACTCATGATCGCGTCCAGGCCCGGGTCGTCGTGATCCGCCTCGGACGGGGTGCTGCTGGTTCGGGTGGTCATGGTGCCGCCGACTCCCATGGTCGCGTCTGCCTTCACTCGTACGACGGCGCGTGCACCGGCTCGTACGACTGCTTTCACCAGTACGACGAGACAGCGCCCCGGATTGTGAGACCTACGGCTGCATCCGGCACGCCGAGAGAGACGCACGTCACACCTGGGTAGCCCTCACATCTCGCGGGGCCGCGTCGTCGGTGAGGTGTCACAGCAGGCGCAACAGAGGAGATCAGCATGGAAGCCCGCCTCGACTACCTCGGCAACCCCTCGGCGGGGAAGTTCTTGAAGCACCTCGTCTCCGCCGGCCGGACCCTTCTGGATTCGCCCGTGTCCGTCACCACCCAGGAACTGATGCGGATCCGCGCGAGCCAGATCAACGGCTGCGGTCTGTGCCTCGATATGCACACCAAGGAAGCCGCCGCGGCGGGGGAGAGCGCGGCACGCATCAACCTGGTCGCCACCTGGCGCGAAGCGACGGTGTTCACCGACGCCGAGCGCGCCGCCCTGGAACTGACCGAGCAGGGCACTCGCCTGGCCGACACCCCGGGCGGTGTCAGCGACGAGGCCTGGGCGAACGCCGCGAAGCACTACGACGAGGACCAGCTCGCGGACCTGGTCTCCGTCATCGCGGTCATCAACGCCTTCAACCGCCTCAACGTCATCGTGCGGCGCCCCGGGGGCGACTACGAGGCCGGCCAGCTGTCCTGACGACAAACGTAAGCGGCAACAGACACGACGCCCAAGACGTCCAAGACATACAGGGGGAAGGGAAGAAGCCGATGAGCCATCTCGAGAACATCGCCGACCGCTTCGAGATCGAGGCGCTGCGCGGCGAATTCAGCGACGCGGCCATGATGCGCGACTACGACCACGTCGCCTCACTGTTCACGCCCGACGGCGTACCGCGGTTCCCCGACACCAAGGTCGAGATCATCGGCCGCGAGGAGATCCGGGCCGGCGCCGAGCGGTTCCAAAGCCTCTGGGAGTACTTCGTCCAGACCACACACCCCGGCGCGATCCGCGTCCACGACGACGACACCGCGACCGGCCGCGCCTACATGACGGAGTTCGGACGCATGCGCGACGGCAGCTCCCACCAGAACCATGGCATCTACCACGACCGCTACCAACGCACCCCGGAAGGCTGGAAGTTCACCGAGTGCACCTACGAGGTGCGTTACCTCGACACCACCCCGCTCCCCGGCACCGCGCAGAATGTTCCAGGCGCCGGCTGAGATACATGTCCATCCTGCCGGGGGTGGCGACGGCCCGAGGGGGGTTCGTCCGCAGAGTCGCGCTCGCGGAACTGCCCTTTGCGGAGAAGGGGCTCAATCCGCGGCGGAGAGTATCCAGGCCAGGATCACGAGACCGATGGATGCGGGGGCCAGTACGAGTACACCCAGCAGCGGCAGGAATCCGATGAGGCCTTCGCGAATCTTGCGGCCGGCCTGAAGACGGCCGTGCGGGCGGGCCAGTTCCGCCCGCAGGTCCAGGCGCTCGGCGGCGCGATCGGAGACGACCACTCCGGCGCCCTGCCGCCGCCTCATGAGCGCGCGGCGGACCAGCGCGTCGACGGTCTCGTCGCCGCCTTGGAGTCTGTGCAGGATGACCCGCACGCCGTGCGCGTCCGTCAGGACCAACCGGTCGTCGTTCCGCGTCTGTCCCGGCACTTCGAGGCGGCCGACCTTGGTGAGCCGGCCGAGGTTGATGGTGCGTCGTCCGGTGAGAGTGCGGGCGGAGAGCAGGTCGCCGTCGTGCGTGCGGGCGTGCCAGCCCATGTGGGCGTAGAAGGCCACCATCGGACTGACGATCAGCGAGAACATGTTGAGGAAGAGGAACCCCTCACTGATCAGCTCGGCCCGGCCCAGTACCACTGGGGCGGCGAATGCGAGGAGAGGTATCAGCAGGACGATGAGGTCGACGACCCGCCGACCGGTGCGTCCTTGCCCGGCTGCTGCCTGGGCGCCCTCGGCGGAGTCCGGTGCGGAGTCCGGGGCGGAGTCCGGGGCGGCGGCACAAGAGTTGAGCGTCAAGGTCGTGACGCTATCGCACCCGGCGCTCCACTCCTCGCCGAGGCCGCCTGGCTGTTTCGCCACGTTTCTCAGCGACGTCCGTCCGTCGTCAGCCGGCGTTGTCCGACTGCGTCAAGGTGTACATGACCGACCGCTGCTGCTTGTGACGCTGGACGCGCCCCTTGGCGACCAGGGCCTCCAGTGTGTTCCGAACCACCTGCGGTGACGGATCACGGGTCGGATGCTTCTCCAGGAGCTCGTCCCGCAATTCCTTTGCCAGGCGCGGTTCCTCATGGCCCTTGAGCAGGGCCATCAGCAGGTCCCCGAGGAGAGGCTCGCGCGACTTCCCCTTCGCGCCGCCGCTCTTCGCCCTGGTCCCGGCGGGAGCCGACTTGCTCTTGCCCGATGCCGACCGCTGCTTGGGCGCACCGGCCTTGCCGCGATGCTTCGCTTTCGCGACCACCGGCTCACCCTGCGCCTGCTCCGGGAGCAGCCGCGAGGCGTCCGTGAAACCCTCGTACCGCTCGGCGAGGTCGAGAATGTCCGACAGCAGGGCTTCCTCCTGCTTCAGCAGCTCGATCTTCTTCGCCAGCTCCTCCTGGCGCCTCCGGTTCGCCTCCAGGTCCGACGCGGCTTGTTCCACGTACCGCGACCGGAGGGTGGCGGCTGATTGGCTGCTCACAAACGTTCACTCCTTTTGCTATGGACGATGCGCGTGGGATCCAGGCCTGAGGTCCCGCGCGGATGAGTGCCGACGCCAGATGGCCGTCGACCGTGTTCGCTCATCACCATAGGCGCAAATGTGCCTCTGTATGTAGGCACTGGCGACCTCTCACCCGTTGGGGAAGAACGACTTCGTCCGTACGTTTCTACTCCCACGTCTTCGTTCATACGGCGCCTGAGCAACTGGGCGGCGAGGCCGAGGGGGACGGCGCGCGGATCACGGCGGCGACGCCGAGCACTTCGGCGACCATGAGGTCACCGGCCAGGGAAGGCTCTGCGGAAGGTGGCCGAGCGTGCCGCTGACAGTCTGACGACACCCCGGTCTTCGACGAACTGGCCACGGCGGCAGCGCTCTTCCGCGCCGTCCGATGCAGTTCGCCGACACGGGCAGGGTGTCGAGGCCTCATACGTGGCTCGGCGGCGGCCTCACGTGTGAGTGTCCCCGGCCGGTGCGGACCGGAGTGCGTACGGCGTCGTGACCACCGAACCGAGACCACCGGCCCGGCCTGTCCCTGTCCGGCCGGGCCCGTGGATGGCAGTGCCGCGGTCCATACTCGTGCCGCGGCGCCACCCGGGCACCGCGGTACGAGGGGAGCGACATGGCTGAGGTGCTGGTCTTCCACCACGGGCAGGGGCTGACCGCCGGTGTCCGTGCTTTCGCCGAGCAGTTGCGACGGGCCGGACACACCGTCCACGTCCCGGATCTGTACGAGGGGCAGGTATTCGACAGCCTCGCGGAGGGCGCCGCCTATGCCGAGAGCGCCGGGTTCGACACGATCATCGCGCGCGGAGTCGCCGCCGCCGGGGGGTTGCCTGCGGACCTCATCTATGTCGGCTTCTCGCTCGGCGTCCTGCCGGCGCAGAAGCTGGCCCAGACTCGCCCCGGCGCAAAGGGGGCAGTGCTGCTAGAGGCATGCGTCCCGGCCTCGGAGTTCGGCGCCGAGTGGCCCCCGGACGTCCCGGTTCAGATTCACGGTATGGACGCGGATCCGTTCTTCGCCGGAGAGGGCGATGTGGACGCCGCCCGCGCGGTCGTCGCAACGGCGTCGGATGCCGAGCTGTTCCTCTACCCCGGCGACAGGCACCTGTTCACCGACAGCAGCCTGCCGTCCTACGACGAACAGCCCGCGACGCAGGTCAACCACCGGGTGCTCGGCTTCCTCGACCGCATGAGGTGAACGCGGGCGCACACCTACGGCAACCCGATCCACGCGTGCTCAGGCCCGCGTGCAAGGATCCCGGGATGTCGATCGCCGTCCACCCTGTTCAGCAGTTCACCTCACCCGGCGAGGTCACCCCCGCGACGCGGCAGAAGCTCGCCGCCTGCTGGGTCGAGGTCACCAACACCGGAGGAGCGGCGGGCTTTCCTTTCCCTCCCATCGACGAGACGCATGCGGCTCCCGCCGTCGACGCGATCCTCGGCACCCTGGCCCCCGCCACCAACCGCCTGCTCACCGCGGTCTCTGACGGCGAGCTGGTCGGCTGGCTCAACATCAGACGCGACGCTTCCGAGCTGATCGCCCATTGGGGCACGCTCCATCACGTACAGACCCGACCGTCCGTCCGGGGCCTCGGATTCGGGGCTTCTCTCATGAGCGAGGCCCGCAGAATCGCCCGCGACGAGATGGGTCTGCGGCAGCTTCGCCTCGCAGCGCGGGGCGGTGCGGGTCTCGAGGCCTTCTATGGGCGCCTCGGCTGGCGAGAAGTCGGCCGCTGGCCCGGCGCCCTCCGCTTGTCCGTGGACGACTACCGCGACGAGGTCCTCATGATCCTCGACCCGCTCTGAGCCACACCTCTCCTTCTTTTACCGGTACCTCAAAAAGGGTCGGCGGGGCGGCCTGAGACCGGCCGCCGTCAGCCGACGCGGTAGCGCACCGGAAGGGACAGCACGCCACGGATGATGCCGGAACCGATCCATTCGAGCGAGTCCAGCGGGACGGCCAGTTCCAGTTCGCGGACGCGGGACAACAGGATGCGCAGGGCGATGGCCGTCTCCAGCCGGGCGAGCGGCGCGCCCAGGCAGTAGTGGATGCCGTGCCCGAAGGCCAGGTGACGGGCGCCCGGCCGGGTCACGTCGAGGACCGCCGGGGCGTCGCCGTCCAGCTGCGGCGCGTCCTGCCCGGCCGAGCCGAGAGCGACGGAGATCATGCTGCCGCGAGGGATCGACACCCCGCCCAGTTCGAGGTCCCGCGCCGCGTAGCGACTCGTCGAGCGCTCTACGGAGGTGTCGTGGTGCAGGAACTCCTCCACCGCTCCGGGCAGCAGCTCGGGCCGCTCGCGCAACAGCCGCAGCTGATCCGGGTGTTGAAGCAGAGCCAGTACGGAGTTGCCCAGGAGGTTCACCGTGCTCTCATGGCCCGCGACGACCAGCATCATGGCCGTGCCGACCAACTCCTCCTCGGAGAGCCGGCCATCCTCCTGATCGCGTACGGCGACCAGAGCGGACAGCAGGTCGTCCTGAGGGCGGCGGCGTTTGTCCGCGACCAGCTCGGCCAGCAGCCCGTGCAGAGCGGCCAGGGCCGGACGGTGCTCGGGGGAGGCCACCTGGAGCGCCTGTCCCGACCAGCGGCTGAAGTCCCGCTGGTGCTGCTGCGGAATGCCGAGGAGTTCGGCGATGACGGTGGCGGGCAGCGGGGCGTCGAACGCCTCGACGAGGTCGAGTTCACCCGACGGCGGCATCGCGTCGATCAGGTCGTGGGCGATCTGCTCGATGCGCGGTGCCATGTCGGCCGTACGACGTGGGGTGAAGGCGGCCGCCGCCAGACGGCGCAGACGGGTGTGCTCGGGCGGGTCGGCCTCCATCATCTGGGCGCCGAGTCCGACCGAGGGCCGATGGAGGACGTAGCCGGCGGCGGCCAGGGCCTCGGCGGCGGGCGTGGAGTCCTTGAGCAGGGCGGGATGCGTCAACGCCACCCGGGCCAGCTCGTATCCGACGACCACCCAGCCCTTCAGCCCGAGGTGGAACTCCGCCGGATGGATGGGGCCGAGCTCCCGGAGCCGGGCGTACCGCGCGGGCGCCTCAGCCTTGAAGGCGGGGTCGATGACTACCCTGCCGTCCTGATACGGGCAGTGCTCGTGCGAGCTCATGGCGCGTCTCCCGGGTCGGCCGTGCGGTGGTGTCCGGCCCATGCCCGGACGCCACAACGGACGGCGATCGTACTGCCGTTGTGGTGAGGACGGTTCGCGCCCGCTTGTGGGTTCAGCACGGTCGGTCTGCGAGCGCTCGCTCGCACTCATTCGGGGTGGCCCGAGCGCCTCGGCTCTCGCCCGCGCATCAGCACCCGGGGTCCGCTCGGATCAGTCGGTGGGCAGCTTGTGGACGGTGGTGTCGTCGGGGTCGAGCTGTCGCCCGTCCGCGGACAGCACTTCCAGGGGGCGGAGGCGCTGTCCCCGCCGGCGGTCGACCAACTCCGAGTGCGGCTCGCCGGGAGCGAAGAAGTTCTGCTCGCCCCACTGTCGCAGCGCCACGATGACGGGGAAGAGCGCCTTGCCCTTCGCGGTCAGTACGTACTCGCGATAGGCGCTGCCGTCCGAGGCGGGGACGGATTCGAGCACACCGCCGGCGACAAGGGTGCGCAGCCGGGCGGTGAGGATGTTCTTCGCCACGCCAAGGCTCCGCTGGAACTCCCCGAAGCGCCGGCTTCCGTCGAAGGCGTCCCGCACGATCAACAGGGACCACCAGTCGCCGATCGCGTCCACCGACCGGGCGACGGGACATTCGCTGTCGTCGAAGCGCGTCCTGGTCACCATGGCTTCCCTCACTCCCAACATTGGTTGCAACATGCTACCAAAAAAGTTACCGTCACCGCAGTGGTAGCAAGATGAAACCAGAAGTGCGGAGGAGGGCTGATGTCCGGCAACGGCGAGGCTGCAACAGGACGGACGGGACGGACGGGACGGACAGGGCGGACAGGAGAGACGGGACGGACAGGAGAGACGGGACGGAGAGGGCAGACAGGGCGGACAGGGCGGACCAGGGGCGACGTCCGCAGCGAAGAGAGTGCCGCGTCGTCAGCCCTGACCCGTGGTGTCGTCATCCTGTTCGCCGTCGCCTGCGGGGCCGCGGTGGCGAACGTCTACTTCTCCCAGCCGCTCCTGGTGACCATGGGCCACGACCTCGCCATGAGCCCGGCACTCGTCGGCAGCGTGGTCACCCTTACGCATGTCGGATACGGGCTGGGCCTCTTCTTCCTCGTACCGCTGGGCGACATGGCCGACCGCAGACGGCTCGTCGTCGCCCAATTGCTGCTCCTGGTGGTGGCGTTGACCGTCGTAGCCACCGCCCACACGGCGGCGATCCTGCTCGTGGGCATGGCCGCGACCGGGCTTCTCGCGGTCGTCACGCAGACGTTGGTGGCCTTCGCGGCCTCGCTCGCCCCTCCCGCCGGGCGCGGACGGGTCGTCGGTCTGGTCACCAGCGGCGTGGTCATCGGAATCCTGCTCGCCCGTACCGCATCAGGGCTCATGGCGGATCTCGCTGGCTGGCGTTCCGTCTACCTCGCCTCGGCCACGCTCACCGCTCTGCTCGCCCTGGTCCTGTACCGCGTACTGCCACACCGCACCGACGCTTCACCGGCCACCCTGCGCTACGGACAGCTCCTGCGCTCCACTCTCACTCTCTTCGCACGGGAACGACTGCTGCGGCTCCGGGCCGCGTTCGGACTGCTGATCTTCGCTGCTTTCAGCACCCTGTGGAGCAGCGTCGCGCTGCCGCTCAGTGAGGCCCCGTACTCCCTGTCCCACAGCGAGATCGGAGCGCTGGGTCTGATCGGTGTCGTCGGCGCGCTGGCCGCGACCCTGGCGGGCCGCCTGAACGACCGCGGGCATTCCCGGCGGACCACCGGCATCGCCCTGGCGCTGCTCGCCGCCTCGTGGCTGCCCTTGGCGTTCACCCGCAGCTCGCTCTGGGCGCTGTTCGTCGGGGTGATCCTTCTCGACCTCGCCGTGCAGGCGGTCCATGTCACCAACCAGACCCTGATCTACGCGCTGCACCCGGACGCGGGCAGCCGGCTGATCGGCGGATACATGGTCTTCTACTCGCTCGGCAGCGCCACCGGCGCCATCGCCGCGACCTCCCTCTACGCGGTGGCCGGTTGGGGCGCCGTCTGCGTGCTGGGCGCCGCGTTCAGCTGTCTGGGCCTCGCGTTGTGGGCGTACACGCGGCATGACATCCCGGACGCCGGCGTCGAAATACCCTCCGGCAGCGGGAGTTGAGCGTAAGCCCTCGCGGTTGGAGTCGAACCCTGGCTGACCACGGCGACAGCGCCGGGTCAACCGGCCGACTGCCGACGCGCGGTGATCCCGGACAGGATGAGGTCGATGCCGGCGAGGAACTCCTCCCGGTCGTCGTGCTCGCGCAGTTGACCGGCGACGCTCCGGGTGAACGCGTACTCGTCGGGGTCGAGTTCCGCCCATGCGGCCGCCACGGAGTCGAGGAACTCGGTCCGGTCCGTGTCCCGCTGGAGCGCCCGGGTGTTGGCGGCGTTCTGGCCCGCCACTCCGAGGATGTAGCTCATCAACGCGGACGCGGCGGTGAATTGGGCGGCCGCGGGCACGCCGAGCGCCTGGATCTGGCGTCCGATGCGTTCGAAGACTCGCAGCATCGGTGACTGCGACGGGGTGCGGGCGAGCTGTGTACCGACCCAGGGGTGGGTATCGATGGCATCGAACACGCCGAGTGCCAAGGCGCGGATCGCTTCCTGCGGCGTCGCGTCGGTGTCGTCACCGGGGATGGTGGTGGTCATGACGGCGTCGATGGCGGCGCCGAGGAGTTCGCTCCTGCCCGTGATGTGCCAGTAGATCGCTCCGGGGCCGGTGGCGAGGTGCTTGGCCAGGGCGCGGAAGGTGAGTCCGCCCTCGCCCGCCGTGTCGAGGAGTTCCACGGCGGCGCTGACGATGCGCTCCCGTGAGAGCGGTTCCTGTCGTCGTTCGGGACGGCTCGGGCTGGTTGCCATGCCTTCACTTTAGACGCTGTGGAACGCCGTTCCATCTTGACAATCTCTGGAACGCCGTTCCAGTGTGGTGTCTGGAACGGCGTTCCAGGCGGGTGTCCTGCTGAGCGATCCGGTGCCCGGTGCCCGGTGCCCGGTGCCCGGTGCCCGGTGCCCGGTGCCCTGAGGCTGCTCCGTGTTCGCCCACCGGTCCGCGATCAGAAAGGAAAAGACCATGACCACTCCGGTCACGATCATCGGCGGAGGGCTCGCGGGCCTGACGCTCGCACGCGTCCTTCACGTACACGGCATCGAGGCGACGGTCTACGAAGCGGAGACGTCACCATCGGCTCGCACCCAGGGCGGCCTGCTCGACATCCACGTCCACAATGGGCAGCTCGCGCTCCGGGCGGCCGGGTTGTTCGAGGAATTCCTCGGCATCGTCCACCAGGGCGCCGAGGCGTCCCGCGTCCTCGACAAGAAGGGAAAGGTCCTGCTGGAAGAGCGTGACGACGGCACCGGCGGGCGGCCGGAGGTGCCCCGCGGAGCCCTCCGGCAGATCCTGCTCGACTCGCTGCCCGCCGGCACGGTTCGTTGGGGGCACAAGGTCGCCGCGGCCCGCACCCTCGGGGATGGCCGGCATGAGGTGACGTTCGCGGACGGGACGACCGTGACGACCGGCCTGCTGGTCGGCGCGGACGGCGCATGGTCCCGGGTCCGCCCCCTGCTGTCCGACGCCAGGCCCGAGTATGTCGGGACGTCCTTGATCGAGGCCTACCTGTTCGACGCGGACACCCGCCACCCGGCCTGCGCCCGGGCCGTCGGTGACGGCTCGCTCTTCGCGCTCGCCCCCGGTCAGGGGATATCCGCCCACCGTGAGCCGGACGGCGTCCTGCACGCCTACGTGACACTCACCAAGCCGCAGGAGTGGATGGACGCCATCGATTTCTCCGACGCGGGCGCGGCCACGGCCCGTGTCGCCGCGGAGTTCCACGACTGGGCCCCGGAACTCACCGCCCTGCTCACGGACGGCGAGACCGCCCCGGTTCCACGCGCCATCCACGCCCTGCCGGTCGACCACCGTTGGGACCGCGTGCCCGGCGTGACGCTGCTCGGCGACGCGGCCCACCTGATGGCCCCGTCGGGCGAGGGAGCGAACCTCGCCATGTACGACGGCGCGGAGCTGGGCAAGGCCCTCGCCGCGCACCCGGGCGACGTCGAAGCCGCACTCACCGCGTACGAGAACGCCCTGTTCCCGCGCAGCGCCGCCGCTGCCGCCGAGGCTTTCCGCGTCCACGAGCTGTGCCTCGACGACAACGCCCCGCACAGCCTCGTCAGCTTCTTCACGGGGCACGCACAGGCGGGCTGAACGTGCCCTTGCCCATTCCCTGTACTGCCCTCTAAATTTAGTGTGCTCTCTAAAGTTCGGCGAAGGGTGGGGTGCGTGCGATGCAGACGGCCGAAGGGGGACTACGTGAGCAGCACAAGGCCCAGCGGCGAGCTCGGATCCTCGACGCGACCCGGGAACTCCTGCGGGACAGCCCGGAGTCGGTGCTCAGTACCGAGCGGATCGCCGAGCGAGCGGAGGTCGCCCCGGCCACCGTGTACAACCTGATCGGACCGCGCGAGAAGATCTGGGAGGCGCTCGCCGCCGGGTTCATGGACGAACTCGAACGCCGCCTGGCCCTACTGGGGGCCGGTGATCCACGGGAGGTCGTCCGATCGACCGTACGACTGTTCGTAGAGGACCCGGTCGTGTCGCGGCGCCTGGTGCGTGAGTGGGCGAAGAGCGGCCTCGTACTCGACCGCAGTCCGCTCACCCAGCTTCGCCGCGCGATGGCCGAGGCGCAGACACAGGGCATCCTGCGCGCCGACATCCGCACTGACGCGTTGGCCGCCGCCGTCGGCACCTCGTGCGTGGGCGCCCTGCACCAGTGGGTCGCTGCCCTGATCGACGACGACCGGTTCCTCGCGCGCGCTCTGTTCGCACTGGACGTCGTGCTCGCCGCGGCGGCCGCCGACCCCCACCGAGACCGACTGCTGGCACCGCTGCGGACACGAGGCACGTCATGACGGCCGACGCACTCTCACGGCCCCGAAGCTTCGCGGGCGGGGGCGGGATCCGGCTCGCGGCAAACACGTGGGGTGCAGCGTCCTCGCCCCCTCTCCTTCTGCTGCACGGCGGCGGCCAGACACGACACGCCTGGGACCAGACCGGCCCTCGGCTGGCCGAGCTGGGATGGCGGGTCATCGCTCCGGACCTGCGCGGGCACGGCACCAGCCAGTGGTCAGCCGACGGTGACTACGACCTCGACCTGTTCGCCGATGACGTGCGGGCACTCGTCGCCGAACTCGGCGACCGGCCGGTGCTCGTAGGGGCCTCGCTCGGCGGTCTGAGCTCGCTGCTCGCCGCCGGAGAGGCACCCCGGGCGGCGATTCGCGCTCTGGTGCTCGTCGACGTCGCCCACCGGCCGGATCCGCGCGGGGTACGCCGGATCGTCGAGTTCATGCGCCATCGACCGGACGGCTTCGCGAGCGTCGAGGAGGCGGTCGCCGCGGTCGCCGCCTACCTTCCGCACCGCACGCGACCGTACGACCCGGAGCGGCTGCGGAACAATCTGCGACGCCACGGTGATCGCTGGGTCTGGCACTGGGACCCCCGGATGCTGGCCGGCTTCGAGGGCCGGACCGACCCGCCCGGCATGGCGGAGCGTCTTCTCGACGCCGCCCGCCACGCCGACGTGCCGATCCTGCTCATCCGCGGCGGGCTCAGCGACGTGGTGCGCGAGGACATCGCCGTGGAGTTCTGCGACAAGGTCCCCGACGCGCGGTACGTCGATGTGGGCGACGCCGGGCACATGGTGGTCGGCGACCGGAACGAGCCCTTCATCGACGAGCTCATCCCGTTCCTGGAAGGCATCGACTAGCGACCAAGGGCTGCGCTCGCGTTGGCGTGCCGGTCCGGGAGGTCGGGTTCAACTCGCGGTCGCCACTGATCCGCCCCACCGGTACGACCCGTCAGGAAAATCTCGGCGCCATTACCCCAGCGGATGTGCCTCGGCCGGGGCGTCGAACGTGATCCAGGTATCGGGCGGCAGGTCTGGACGCCCCGGAACGGGCCTGCGTTCCTCGGTCCACGCGTCACCGGCGATCTCGATGGCAACGCGCCGCCAGAATCCGACCGCGGCGACGTTGCGATCCTGGAAGGCGACTTCCCACGGCCCCGGGTGTTTCGACACGACCTCTTGAACGGCGCGCAGTCCGATCCCCGTCCGGCGTGCCCCACGAACAACGAAGAAGCTGTTCAGGACGCGTGTCGGAGCAGTCAGGTCGCGGACGAGAGCGAGACCGACGGGGGAGGGGCCACTGGACAAGAGGTAGGGCGCCCAGTCGGCCTGCGCAAAGGCGGCTTGCAGCCGATCACTCCGGAAGGTCCCGTCGGGGTTGGGCAGAGCGCCGCTGAACTCCGACATGTCATGCCCGAAGAGCAACCAGAGGCGCTCCAGCACGGGTTGGTCGGTCACATCGGCCAGGCGCGCGGATACGTCGGTCATCAGTCTCCCTCGTTGTGGACATGAAAAAGCCTCCCTGGCGGACGCGGAGGCGGAGCCCGGCCGGGGAGGCTTGAGTACTGAAAGGGAACGTATCAGGTCCACCTCCGCCTGTCGCGGGCGCCGCTCACACGTCCCGGCGGCACACCACGGTCACCGTCACGGCCACCGCCACCAGCGGCCACACCGCGAAGACCGTCCACGCCTCGGCGGGCGTCACCGGATACTTCTCCGCCGAGCCCGGCACGGCAGGGTTCTCCACCAGGCGCCGCCAGGCGGAGAGCAGCATCGCGTTGCCGATCTCCTTGACCCACCGGTATGTGTCGCCCTGCAAGACCGCAGGCAGCAGCAGAAGTGTGCCGACCACCGCCACGACCGTGCCCGCGGCATGGCGAATGGCCGCGCCGAGCGCCATGCCGACCAGCGCGCACACCGGAGCGAGCAGCGCGGAGGCCGCGATGGCGCGCACCGCTCCGGGGTCGCCGACCGACAGGCCGCCCTCCTCGCGGAGCAGCGCCTGCGTCATACCGAAAGAAACCCCCGCGACGACCACGCCGAGCGCGCACAGCACCGCCGCGACAACGGCCGTCTTCGCCGCGATCACCGCACGGCGGTCCGGCACGGCCGTGAACGTCGTACGGACCAGGCCGCTGGTGTACTCGCCGAAGACGCAGAGCGCCCCCACAGTGGCCGCGATGACCATCCAGAGCTGCCAGGCCGGTTCGACGAAGGCGGTGTGCAGCGGGTCGAACCGGAAGTGCCGCTCGGTCCCGGCCGGAGGCTGGGGCATGCCCGCGAGCCGACGGGCGTTGGACCAGGCGGAGTTCGCATTGATCGCGATCACGACGAGGGCGCCACCGCCGAGCACCCAGTACGTGGAACGCAGCGAGCGGAGTTTGATCCACTCGGCGGCGAGGAGGTCGGTGAAGCGGGCGCGGGGCGTGGTGGTGCCCGCTTGGCCCCGGGCCTCCGCGGTGGGCGTACTCATCGTGTTCCTTCCGCGAGGAGCTGCCCGTGCTCCTCGTGCTTCTCTGTTGGGCTGCGGGACGCCCCTGTGAGGTAGTCCACGCGGTCGGCGGTGAGTTCCATGAACGCCTTCTCCAAGGAGCGGCCACCGGAGGCGAGTTCGTGCAGCGGGATCCGGTGGGCGCATGCCAGTTCGCCGATGCGGGCCGCCGGCAGGCCGGTGACGGTGAGCAGCCCCTCGCCGTCCGCAAGGACCGCGGCACCCTCGTCGGTCAGGACGGTCGCGAGCCCGGCGGCGTCGGGCGTCCGCACGGACACGTCGGGCCGGGACGCACGGGCCGCGAACCGGGCGACGCTTTCGGCGGCGATCAGCTCCCCGCGGCCGATCACGACGAGGTGCTCGGCGGTGTCCTCCATCTCGCCCATCTGGTGGCTGGAGACGAAGACCGTGCGCCCCTCGCCGGCGAGCCGCCGGAAGAGCCCGCGCATCCACGACACACCTTCCGGGTCAAGCCCGTTGAGCGGCTCGTCGAAGAGGAGGACCGGCGGGTCGCCGAGCAGCGCGGCGGCGATGCCGAGCCGCTGCCTCATGCCGAGCGAGTAGCCGGACACGCGTCGCCGCGCCGCCTCGGTGAGGCCTACCTCGGCCAGGACCTCGGCGACCCGGTGACGCGGGATTCCGTTGCCGCGGGCGAGTGCGGCCAGGTGGTCCCATCCGCTGCGTCCGACGTGTACGTCGCCCGCGTCGAGCAGCACGCCGACGTGGCGCAGGCCGCGCGGTCGGTCGCGGAACGGCCGTCCTCCGATGGTGGCGCTACCGCCGGTGGGACTCACCAGGCCGAGCAGCATGCGCAGCGTGGTGGTCTTGCCGGCGCCGTTCGGTCCGAGGAAGCCTGTCACGCGCCCCGGGCGCACCGTGAAACTCAGGGCGTTCACCGCGGTGGTGTCGCCATAGCGCTTGGTCAGTTCATGTACTTCGATCACGGTCCGAATCTGCCGCGCACAGGGCGACCAGGGCATCGGCCGGGCGGCCACATCTGCGGGCTGGGCGGTAGCCCGTGGGCGTACGCCCGGGGGCTATGTCCCGCTGATGGCGCACGCACCTGTGTCTCGCCGTGCAGGCGCTGCTCCTCCGCCGTGAACCTCGATGTCAATGGGCGGTACTGTCGGCCGATGGCGTCTGACGAGTCGAGCGCGTGCCCGCTTCACGGTGCCGGGGTGAGCGGGCAGAGCTTGGTGGGCCGCCGGGTCGTGAAGGTCGTCGCGTCGTGGCACGTATACCCCGGCGATGACCCGGCGGGCCCGCTGGAGGTGTGGCTGATCGATGGCCGAGGTGTCGCCGTTCGCATCACGACCGGATCGGATTGGTGCCTGATCGCAGAGGAGTCGGAGCCGCACGCGGGCTACGACATGGGCGACTCGGGGCTCGTCACGGTGGGAGCGAGCCGGCAGGAGACACCGTTCGCGGACCACATCGGGGAGAGTGTTCTGGCGGTGCGGGAAGACCACGTGTCGAACGCCGGTCGCGTCGCCCTGGAGCTCTCCTTCCCCACCGGCGGCGTCCGTTGTGAGAGCTGGGCCGGGGACCTCCGCCTGTCTGCGACCGGCCGCCAGCCGGGATCGGCAACGTGAACGTGACGTGGGTGCCCAACGGGCCGACCGGTGGTTCGTCACGAAACCCTGGTCAGCCAGGGCTGTCGTTTCGGGTTTCGCTGACGGGTCTGTCGATGCGGTAGACGTAATGGGTGCGGTCGTCGTCCGGATTGTCAGGGGTCAGTTCGGCGGTACCGATCCTGAGCAGTCCGGCCTTCTCCAGGGCCCGCCATGACGCGCGGTTCGCCGCGTGGACCGGGACGACGACGGCGGACGCGTCCGCGTGGTCGGTCCATGTGGCCGCCACGATCTCCCGGATGATGCGGGGGCCAAGTCCCTGCCCCACCCGTGCGGGGTCGCCGAGCAGGTAGTCGATCGTGACCGCCGTTTCGGGGAGTTCGACCTGGTCGGTCATCTCCGCCAGGTAGTTGGGGTAGTCCGCGAATCGACACCGTTGGACCAGAGCGACGGGCGCGCCGTCCAGCATGACCAGAAGATCCTCGGACGGCTCCTCGCCGCGCGTCGCCGGCCCGAAGTCCCGCGCGACCGCCTCCACGGAGGTGTCGTGGCTCCACCAGCGGGCCACGTGCGGTTGCATGAGCCACTGCCGCACCAACCCGAGGTCTCCCTCGGTCACCCTCCGCCACGTGATCACCACGACTCCTCACCTGCTCACCACCGCGCCAGATCACGCCGACCCCAGCCAGCGGCTCGTCACGCGGCCACCGGGTAATGGGTTCATGACTGCCGCCGAGTCCGCCGAATCCGCCGCGCGGATCCTCACGGCGGCGGCCCCCGAACTCGGCGCCGGCGTGCGCAAGGCGACGGCGAAGGCGGCCGCGGCCGTGTGCGGGGAGGCCGCGCTGATGCGGGCCTGGGGACACGGCCCCGGCGAGCTGGAGCGGAGGCCGTTCGACCGGCGCGCCCGGTTCGCCGAACGGCTGCGCACCAGTCGCCTCGCCCAGTGGGCGGAGCTGATCGGCCGCTTCCGTCAGATGGCCGAGGGTGAGCGCGCCCGCAAGGTCGAGAACACCAAGGGGAACTGGTCGGCGTCACACTCGGCGACCTCTCCCGCGTGGCCCCCTCCGAGCCCGCCGGCCTCGGCCTGCCCGAGCAGAGTGCGGTGTTCGGCCGCGCGGCGCGGCCATGGCGTGCGCCCCGGCGCTGCTGGATCAGGCCCGCCACGCCGGGCGGAACTTCGTGATGATCACCGACGACGAGTGCGAGGGCACCGAGGAATGGATGCGCGGCTGGAACCGAGACGGCTCCGTGCCGCCCCCGGCCATCACGCTCACCCGCTCAGCGAATCGACAGGTCGAAGCACGGAAGGGCGGACGGCTGCTTGCGCGAGGACGAGTTCCCGCGCGGTCTCCATGTCGCTGAACGGGAGCAGTTCACCGCGGACGGCCTGGTGCGGTTCGCTGCCCTTGCCGGCTATGAGGACGGTGTCCCCGGGACCGGCCGAGGACAGCGCGAAGGCGATCGCCTCACGACGGTCGGCGAGCCGCTCGAACGGCGTGCCGGTGGCCGCGAGGCCCGGGGTGATCTGGTCCAAGATCGCCTCAGGGTCCTCGAAGCGAGGGTTGTCGCAGGTCAGGACGCACAGATCCGAGTGGGTGCCCGCGATGCTCCCCATCTCGGCCCGCTTCGTGGTGTCTCGGTCGCCGCCGCAGCCGAAGACAGTGATCACCCGGCCGGGTGCGTAGCCGCGGATGGTGGTCAGAACCTTGTCCAGGGAGTCGGGGGAGTGGGCGTAGTCCACGATCACGGTGGCGCCCTCAGGGGTCTCGAAGCGTTCGAACCGCCCGGGGACGGGCGGAAGCTGTGCGAGCGCGCCGACGAGGGCGTCCAGGTCGTGCCCCAGTACGTGGCAGGCGGCGAGCGTCGCAAGGGAGTTGGCCACCGAGTACCGGCCCGGGAACGGTATCGCCGCCGGATACGCCCGCCCCTCGTGGTGCAGGGTGAACCGCGTACCCGAGGCACTCACCACGAGGTCGGTCGCGCGGTAGTCCGCCGGTGCGTCGAGAGCGTAAGTGGTCACCGCGCCGGGCATCATGGCCGCGATCCCGGCCCCCACCGGGTCGTCGGCGTTGACCACCGCGTGCCGGCACAAGCCCTGGAAGAGCCGGAGTTTGGCATCCCGGTAGTCGGCCATCGTCCCGTGGTCGTCCAGGTGATCCTGCGTCAGATTGGTGAACACGCCGACGTCGATGAACGTCCGGTCCACCCGGTGTGTCAGCAGGGCCATGGAGGTGGCCTCCAGGACCACACTGCTGGCCGCGTGGTCGCGCATGTATCCCAACAGGTACTGGAGGTCGGGCGATTCCGGCGTGGAGAGCACCGAGTGCGGCATGCGGATCTGTTCGTCGCCGATCCGGCTGCCGGCCGTCCCGATGACCCCCACCTTCGCTCCGGCGGAGATCCGCAGGGCGGATTCGATCATGTACGAGACGGACGTCTTGCCGTTGGTGCCGGTGATCGCCACCATGTCCATCCGCCGCCCCGGTTCGCCGAAGTACCGGGCGGCCACCACCGCGGCCGCCCGTCGCGTGTCCGCCACCCGCACGACACACCCGTCCGCGGGCCACGGCATCGCAGGCAGCGTCGGATCATCCCCCTCGACGATGACGGCGGCGGCCCCGCGGGCGAACGCGTCGGCCACGGAACCCGGCCCGCCCTCCTGGTGACCGGGTACGGCGACGAAAACGGAACCAGGCAGCACCCGGTCGACATCGAAAGTCACACCACCGGTGATCGCGGTCGCTCCCGGGTCGCCCCGCAGTGCGTGGTGTGGGTGTCCGGCCAACAACTCGTTCAGCTTCACGATGATCCCTTCGAAGTGGCGCGGCCCGCGCGTGCGGTCGCAGCTGGGGGCGAGAGGTGACGTCCGGAAACGGAGAGCGTCCGGCGCCGATGGACCCGAGGGAGAAGATCCGGCGCACGCCACCGGAGGAGCGGCGAGCCGGTGCGAGATTCGCTAGCCGTGGTCGTGCAGGGCGATACGCCGGGCCCCGGGCGTCCGGAGGCCCGCCGCGGCAACCGGCCGTCCGGCGCCGGGGCGCGGTTCAGAGGCGGCCGACCGCCGGCCCTGCCTCGTGCAACCCGTGTGGCCCATGTGGCCGAGTGTACGGCCGCCGTACCTGTCCGGCAGTGACGTTTCTGTGGTGAATGTGCTGCACCGGGAGGGTGAGAGTAGCGCGGGTCGGGGAGTTCCGCTCTCGACGCCGAGATGATCCTGTCCCGGCATCCCCCACCTGAATCCCTCCACCTGAAGCCCCCACGCGAATCTCCCCCACGATCAGGAGCCAGGCGTTGAAGCACGGAACGAAGTTGCGGGACCGGATCGCCACGCCGGGCACGACTCCTCTGATCGGCGTGTACGACATGTACTCCGCGTCCGTCGCCGCCGGTCACTACGACGGGATGTTCGTGTCCGGCTTCGGCTTCGCGGCCTCGTACTACGGGCTGCCCGACATCGGCTTCATCGCCTGGCCGGACATGGTGGCGTTCACGCAGCGGCTGCGGGGCGCGTTCCCGGGGCACCACCTGCTCGTGGACATCGACGACGGGTACGCCGATCCCGAAGTGGCCTGTCACGTGGTGGAGAGCCTGGAGCGGATCGGGGCTTCCGGAGTGATCCTGGAGGACCAGAAGCGGCCCCGCCGCTGCGGGCACGCGGACGGCAAGCAGGTGCTGCCGCTCGACGAGTACCTGACCAAGCTGGAAATGGTGCTGCGGACCCGCAGGGACATGGTCGTGGTGGCCCGGACCGACGCGACGGACGAGGCCGACATCATGGAGCGCGCCAGGTGTCTGGCGGCCACCGACGCTGACGTGGTCCTGGTGGACGGCGTACGCGACGTGGAGGGCATCCGCCGGATCCGCGAGGTGGTCGACGGCAAACCCCTGCTGTTCAACCAGATCGCCGGCGGCAAGTCCCCGCGGCTCTCGCTCGCCGAACTCACTGATCTCGGCATGGACGTCGCCATCTACAGCACGCCCTGCCTCTTCGCCGCGCACGAGGCGATGGAGGCCGCGCTCACCGAACTGAAGCGGGCCGACGGCAGGTTGCCGTCCGTCGACCCCGTCCGCGGCATCGGAGTCGCCGCCTCGACCCGGCTCCTGGAACGGAACATCGCCCGCCACCACCCCAAGGACGCGGAAAACGCCTGAGCCTGGCCGAATTTCGACTTGCTAAGGCGAGGCGACGAGATGCCACCCCCCGTTTCGCGGAACGGTTAGGTTAGGCTAACCTCTGACGCGTGCATGTTGGTGAAGAGACCGCCGAGGCCACGCGCCCCCAGGGTCATGAACTGTCGGCCACGGGTGTCACCGTGGCGTACGAAGGCGTCGACGTCGTCCACGACGCCGCGATGACGCTGCGCCCGGGCGAGGTGACCGTGCTGGTCGGTCCGAACGGCAGCGGGAAGTCGACGCTGCTGCGCACGCTCGCGCGCCTCCAGCGGCCCCGGACCGCCACCCTTGTCATCGACGGCGAGACCGACGGCCTGGCCCTGAGCCCCCGCGAGTTCTCCCGGCACGTCGCGCTGCTCACCCAGGGCCGCCCCACGCCCAGCGGACTGACCGTGCGGGACGTCGTCGAATTCGGTCGCTACCCGCACCGGGGCCGCTGGGGCAGGACCGACCCGGGCGGCCGGGCCGCGGTCGACCGTGCCCTCGCCATGACCGGCGTCGCGGACCTCGCCGAACGGGGCGCCGAAAACCTGTCCGGCGGCCAGCTCCAGCGCGTCTGGCTCGCCGGCTGCCTCGCCCAGGAGACGGGCGTGCTCCTGCTCGACGAGCCGACGAACCACCTCGACCTGCGCTACCAGGTCGAACTCCTCGACCTCATGCGGGACCTGGCGGACGACCACGGGATCGCCGTCGGAGCCGTCCTGCACGACCTCGACCAGGCGGCCGCCATCGCCGACCGGATCCTGCTGCTGGACGCGGGGCGGGTCGTCGCGGACGGCGACCCCGCAGACGTACTGACACCGCAGCGGCTGACCGACACGTACGGCATCCGCATCGAAGTCGACTCCGACCCCCTCACCGGCCGCCTGCGCACCCGCGCCATCGGCCTCGCACACCGACCACCGGGCCGCCGACGACGCCAAGAAGAACGCCTCCGCCCTGACCCTCACCGACGGCACCGGCACGAAGGTGAAGCTGGACGGCCCGGCGAAGAAGGTCGTCGGCACCGAGTGGAACGCCGTGGAGAGCCTGATATCGCTCGGGGTCGACCCGACCGGCGTCGCCGACGTCAAGGGCTACAAGACCTGGGACACCGCCGTCCCGCTGAAGAACGACCCATCACGCGCGGCGACCGAGCACCTGAAGCAGATGCGCAAGATCGCCCCGGTCCTCAACCTGCGCCCCGCCGACGCCGCGGACCCCATCGGCCAGATGACGGAGAACCTCGACCTCCTCGCCGAGGCCACCGGCACCACCGAGCGGGCCACGAAGCTCAAGAAGGACTTCGAGGCGAAGCTCGCCGAGGGCAGGAAGAAGCTCGCCGCCGCCGGTCACGGCGGCGCGAAGTACGCCTTCGCCGACGGCTACGTCACCGGCAACCAGACCTCGATCCGGCCGTACACCAGCGGTTCGCTCATCGGAGCCGTCAACGAGAAGCTCGGCCTGAAGAACGACTGGACGGCCAAGGGCGACAAGGCCTACGGCCTCGGCGCCACCGACGTCGAGGGCCTCACCAAGCTCGACAAGGACGTGCACTTCGCCTATATCGGCAACGACGGCGACAAGAGCAGCAACCCGTTCACCGGCGTCCTGAAGAAGGACAAGGTGTGGACGTCGCTGCCGTTCGTGAAGAAGGGCAACGTGCACCGGCTGCCCGACGGCATCTGGATGTTCGGCGGCACCGAGTCGATGAGTCAGTACATCGACTCCGTCGTCGAGGCGCTGAAGAAGTAGCACCATGGCCGTCACCGCAACCACCCCCGCCGCCCGCCCGTCGACAGCCGCCTCCCGTACGGGCGCGGCCGCGGTGACGGCCGCACTGGTCCTCCTCGTCGCCGCGCTCGCGGTCGTCGACATCACCCAGGGCACGGCCGCCGTCGGCCCCGCCGAGGTGTGGAAGGCGTTCACCGGCAGTGCCGACACGGCCGACGCGTCCGTCGTCGTCGCCTCCCGGCTGCCGAGAATGACCGCGGGCCTGCTCGTCGGCGCCGTACTCGGCATGGCGGGCGCCGCCCTCCAGGCGGTCAGCCGCAACGTCCTCGCCTCGCCCGACACCCTCGCCGTCAACGCGGGCTCGTACCTCGCCCTCGGCGTCGCCGCCGCCACCGGCATATCGCTGCCGCTCCTCGCCTCCTCCGGCATCGCGTTCATCGGCGGCCTCGCCGCGGCGGCCGTCGTCCTCGGCCTGTCCGGCCTCGGCGCGGGCACGGTCCGCCTCGTCCTCGCGGGCAGCGCCCTCACCCTCGGCCTCACCGCCGTCACCGAGGGCCTGCTCCTGCTGTTCCCCCACGAGACCGAGGGCCTCTACAAGTGGAACCAGGGGAGCATCGCGCAGAACGGCTTCGACGGCGTACTTCAGATGCTGCCCATCGGCGCCGTCGGACTCATCGGTCTGATCCTGCTCGCCCGCAGGGTCGACGCGCTGGCCCTCGGTGACGACGCCGCGCACGGCGTCGGTGTCCCCGTGCGCTCCACCCGCGTCGTCGCGGTCGTGCTCGCCGCGCTGCTCTCCACCGCCGCCGTCACCCTCGCCGGACCCGTCGGCTTCGTCGGCCTGTGCGCGCCCGCGCTCGTACGCCCCCTCGCCCGCAGGTTCCGCGCCTTCACCCGCTCGCGGTCCCGGCTGCCGTTCGCGGGTCTCACCGGCGCGGCCCTGGTCCTCGGCTCCGACGTGCTGCTGCGCGCCGTCGTCCCC
This sequence comes from Streptomyces sp. 135, assembly GCF_020026305.1. Taxonomy (NCBI): domain Bacteria; kingdom Bacillati; phylum Actinomycetota; class Actinomycetes; order Kitasatosporales; family Streptomycetaceae; genus Streptomyces; species Streptomyces sp. 135. The sequence goes on from NZ_CP075691.1 coordinate 8,656,017, forward strand.
TCGGACACCGCGGTCGCCGTGCCCACCGGCGTCGTCACCAGCCTCGTCGGCGCGGTCTTCCTGGTCGTCATGGCCGCGCGGGCCAAGGACACGGCGGCCGCCGCCCCCGCCGACAAGCTGCGCATCCGCAGCAGGACCGTCTTCGTCGTCACGACGACCGTCCTCGTGGCCGCGCTGATCGGCCTGGTCATCGCCGCCGTACTCATCGGGGACAGCAAGCTGCTGATGGGCGACGTGGTCAACTGGGCCCAGGGCAGAGCCGGGCAGACCGTCACCTTCGTCCTGGACACCCGCGTGCCGCGCGTGATCGCCGCCCTCTGCGCGGGAGCGGCACTGGCCCTCGCCGGGACACTCATCCAGGCCGTGACGCGCAACCCCCTCGCCGAACCGGGTGTTCTGGGCGTCACCAACGGCGCCGCGGTGGGCGCCGTCCTGCTCGTCACGACCGTGCCGGCGGCCGGTTCCTGGAGCATCGCCGCGGGCGCGTTCGCGGGCGCCGCGGTCAGCTCACTGCTCGTCTTCGGCCTCGCGGCGAGGGGCGGGTTCCAGCAGAACCGGCTCGTCCTCGTCGGATTCGGGGTCGCCACGGGAGCGACGGCCGTCATCAGCCTGCTCATCATCCTCACCGACCCGTTCAACGCGACGAAGGCACTGACCTGGCTCGCGGGCTCGACCTACGGGCGGACCCTGCCCGACGTGGTGCCTCTCGCGGCCGTCCTCGCCGTGGGCCTGGTCGTCGCGGTCGTACGACGCACCGAACTCGACCTGGTGTCACTCGACGAGGACACCCCGAGGCTGCTCGGCCTAGACCTGGGCCGCGGACGCCTGGGCTTCCTCGTCCTCGCCGTCCTGCTGAGCGCCACCGCGGTATCGGCCGCCGGCACGATCGGCTTCGTCGGGCTCGTCGCGCCGCACGCCGCCCGGGCCCTGGTGGGCCGCCGGCACGTTCGGGTGGTGCCGGTCGCCGTCCTCCTCGGCGCCATCCTCGTGTGCGCCGCCGACCTGGTGGGCCGGACGGTCATCGCCCCGGCCCAGCTCGGCGCCGGGCTCATGACGGCCGTGATCGGCACGCCGTACTTCCTCTATCTGCTCGTACGCAGCCGCCGATAGGGAGCCCGGTGAGTCGGGGGAGAGGGTGTGCGGGGGCGTACGCGTCAGGGCAGGGCACGCGCCCGCACCGTCGGATCCGCGGCCGTGCTCGCACGCGGCTGCAAATGGGTGCAGGGCCCGGCGAAGCCCTGCGGCATACGCATACGGTGCGCGAGGTCACGCGCCAGGCGTCGCGTGAGGCGGCTGTACCAGTCCACATCCGGGTAGAAAGCCCGCAGGTGGGAGACGGCACGTGTCCCCAGACCGCTGTCCTGCAGCGGGCCGGTCACTTGAGCGTGGGTCACCACACCGCTGCCGCACTCTTCGCAGACCTGGTAGTCGAGGCGGCCGACGATGCGGCGCCCGTACACCAGGAGCAGGCAGCGCGCTTCGTCACCCGTCGGTGCGGGGGAGTGGAGGATCTCCACGTCGCGGTAGGCGAGCAGCCGCCGGTGCAGCCGGCCACGGCGACGACGGCGACGGGCGTGACGGGGCTCTCCGCGGAGCCGGGCGCCGGGCAGAGAGGCAATGGGCGGGAGAAGGTTTGTCCCAAGCATCCCTTGCGTCTACCCCTGCCCGGCGCGAGCACTCCGGTTCCCTCCGAAAGCCGCGAGGTCAGGCATGGGACAGGGCGAACGACACGAGGAAACCGCACACCGTGATCAGCCCTATGGCCAGGTGAGCGTTCTCGAACGCCTCCGGGATCATCGTGTCGGCGATCATGGCGAGGATCGCGCCGGCCGCCACCGCGGTCACAGCCGCCACCACCGCCGTGGACATCCCGCCCACCACCGCGTACCCGAGCACCGCCGACGCCGTACTGGCCAGCGCGATCACCCCCCACACGCCGAACACATACGCCTTGCCGCGCCCCGCCCGCCTCATCCCGGCGGAGCTGGACAGGCCCTCGGGTACGTTGCTGATGAACACCGCGGCCACCGTCGCCACACTGACCGCACCGCCCTTCAGCAGGCTCACCCCGATGACCGCCGACTCCGGTACGCCGTCCAGCAGGGCCCCCAGCGCCAGCGCCAGCCCCGAGCCGCCCTGTTCGGACTCGGAAGGCTGCTTGCCGTGGCCGCTGCGCTTGCGGTGGCGGGCGCCGCGCCGTGCCAGCCAGGCGTTTCCGGCCGTATAGGCGAGCGCCCCGGCCACCGTGCCGATCGCCGCCGGTGCGAGGCCGGCCTCGTCGTACGCCTCCGCGACCAGTTCGAAGGACACGGCCGACAGCAGGACTCCCGCACCGAACGCCATCACGGATGCCACCAGCCACTGGGGCACCCGGACTCCGTACCCGATCACCGCCCCCAGCAGCAGGGCGGAACCGGCCACAAGGCCCCATACACCGGCTTCGAAGATTTCAGGCATGCGATCTTCCCTACCCGCTCGGCGCCGTACGCCACGCGGATCAACCGGACGACGTGCCGGGAGACCACACGCCGAACCACTGCTCGGCGCCGTAGTCCTCGTACCGCTCCACCTCCACGAAGCCCAGCTTCGCCGCGAGGCGCATCGAGCGGTCGTTGGCGGTCTGGGTGCGGAGCACCACCGACTCGCTGGGATTCGCGTCGGCGAACCAGTCGAGTGCCGCCGCGCACGCCTCGGCGGCGTATCCCCGTCCCCATGCCTGGGGCAGTAACAGGTAACCGAGCTCGGTCCTCCCGACGTCCGGACGTATGTGGCCCGGACGGTCTGCGTGCGGATCGAGCATGACCTTGCCGATCATCGCTCCGTCGAGATCGATGACGAAAACCCCGGGGCGCCGCCCGGGCACCTCGGGCATCGCGCGCTCGAGTTCATCGCGCGGCTGAGGACCACCGAGGTAGGTATTTACCTCGGGCGAGGCGAAGAGTTCGATGAACGCCGCACGGTCCCGGGCGTCTGACCGGCGCAACACGAGCCGCTCGGTCCTGATCGGGGCGGGCGGCCGGGCGGCGGATCCTGGTTCGGTCATGGCGGGCAACCTACCAACGCCCGCAGGGCGGCAGGTGTTTGCAGGCCCCGGTGCCGTCCCCGCTCGTTTGCCGCCGCGCCGCAGGAAAACGATTGACGCCGAGGTGTCGCCCGTGAACCATTCCGGCCGTGACAACGGACACCAATCATGACCGGGCTGCCCACGGTCGAGGCTCTTCGGCCGACCGCCCGCTCGCCCTGATCACCGGGGTCGGCCGCACCGTCGGCATCGGCGCGGGCATCGCCCTTCGACTGGCCGCATCGGGCTGGGACATCGCCTTCACGTACTGGACCCCCTACGACGACCGCATGAGCTGGGGCAGCGAGCCCGGCGCGACCGAAGCGATCAGCCGGTCGTTGGCCGAACACGGCGCGTCCACCACCGCGATCGAGGCGGATCTCGCCGACCCGGACACCCCGGCACGCGTCTTCGACAGAGTCGAAGCGCAAATGGGCAATGTCACCGCGCTGGTGATGAGTCACTGCGAGTCCGTCGACTCCGGGCTGCTCGACACCACCGTCGAGAGCTTCGACCGGCACTTCGCCGTCAACGCGCGCGCCACCTGGCTGCTCATTCGCGAATTCGGACGCCGCTTCGCCGCGGAACGGGGAACCGGCCGGATCGTCAGCCTCACCAGTGATCACACCGTCGGCAACCTGCCCTACGGGGCCAGCAAGGGCGCCCTGGACCGCATCACCCTGGCCGCCGCCCACGAACTCGCACACCTCGGCGTGACCGCCAACGTGATCAATCCCGGGCCGGTCGACACCGGCTGGATGCCCGAGGAAGTCCGTGAGCACTGTGTCCGCAGCACCCCGCTCGGCCGGCTGGGCACCCCGAGGGACACCGCGCACCTCGTGGACTTCCTGTGCTCCAAGGAGGGCGAGTGGATCAACGGTCAGCTGCTGATGAGCAACGGCGGCCTCGCATAGGCGCCGAAAAGCCCCGGGGACACCAACATCCCCGGGACCCGGCCGTCTGGACTCACGCAGTCGTGATCAGCACCAGCTGCCGTCGTTGGGGAGGCGGGAGAACGCCTTCCAGGCGGCCTTGGTCTTGGTTCCGGCCACGCCGTCGATGCCGCCGGTGTCATAGCCGATGTCGACCAGGAACCGCTGGAGGCCCCGGATGGTGTTCGGGCCTACGGCGCCGTCGACGGCTCCGGCGTTGTAATTGCGGTCGTTGAGGAACAGCTGCCAGGCCTTCCAGCTGCTGGTGCCGAGCTGGCCGTCGATGGCGCCAGGGTTGTACCTACCGCGCGGTGCGGCGTCGCGGACGTAGCACTGCACACTCTTGCCCTCGGAGATGGAGAGGCCGAGATTGTTGACGGCTTGGATGGTGGCGGAACCGCTGGGCTGCTGGGCGGGCGCGGCGACGGCCGCTGTCGCGCCGGCGACGGTGCCGAGGCTGAGGGCGGCAGCGGTGAAGGTGGTCAACAGCGCTCTCGTGAGCATGCGCGATGCCATGAGTGTCCCCCTTGGTGGGCCAACGGTCGGAGCCGGCTGAGGTACGTACCGGCGGCGCAGTGTCTAGCAGCTCGGCCACGGCCGGGCGAGGGGCCGGTGAGGGGTTGCCCCGTGAATTGGACTGGCTCGTATGAGACGGCAGTTCCCGGGCGCGAAGCCGACGATGTAGGGGAACGGCCTGATGACTGACGTCGCTTGACGGTTTATCAGCCAGCTCGGACGAGGTTGCGCAGTATGGGACACGTGCGAATGACGGGAAACCGCCCAGGGTTCAGCCGCGGCACGCCGGACCGGCCGAGTCCGGTACCCGCGCGGCGCACACGGGCGGAGACCCTGGTCGTCCGGGAGCCGCGCAGCCGGCCGGCGGTGGGTTGACTCGATTTGACCCAGCGGGTTGACTACCTCAAATCCGTTGAACGGTCACATGAGTGAGGGGTTTTGTGAGGGCGGGTCGGCGAAGTGAAACGGCGTCGATCAGCTGGCGATTTCGCGCACTCGTGGCGAGTTATGCCGTTTCCGCCTATGGGAACTTCCTCAACCTGATCGCCCTGAGCCTGTTCACGTACGAAGTCGTGGGCAGCGCCTTCGGTATCGGCGCGGTGATGGCGCTCCGGTTGTTCTCCGGCATGCTGGCGGGCCTGGGCGCGGGCGCGCTCACCACGGCCCTCGGCCGCCGCACCGTGATGATGGGCGCCGACGTGGCGCAGGCCCTCGCGATGGCGCTGCTCGCGGTCAGCGCCCGTGATCCCTCGCTCACCCTCCTCCTGGGCGCGGTCATCGTCCTCGGCGCGGGGAACACACTGTTCACGGTGGCGCTGCGCAGCGCCGTGCCGGTACTCGTCGGTCACGACGAGCGTTCGCGGGCCAACGGGCTGCTGATGGCGGGGCGTTCGGCTGCCACCGTCCTCGGATACGGCTCGGCCGCGGCCGTCATCGCCTCCGGCGGGTACGCGCTCGCGTTCGCGGTCAACAGCGCCAGCTTCGTGGTGTCGGCGGCGGTCGTACTGGTGCTGCGGCCCCGCACCGACGCCGAGGACGCGGCGGACGAGGGACCCCCGACGGAACCGGCCCCGGGGCGGCGGAAGACCGGCGCGAGGCTCGGACTGGCGGGAATCCCCGCGCTGTTGGCCGGGGCGCTCCTGCTGCGGGGCACCGACGCGTTCGCCTCCTCCTCGCACAACGTGGCCCTGCCGATCGTGGCCGGCCTGGAGTCCCCGGACAATCCGGCGCTGTTCATGACCCAGTTCTGGGTGGCCTGGGCCGTGGGGGCCCTCCTCTCCCACCAGGTCCTCAAACGCTTCCAGCCCGAAAAGGCATACGGTGAGCGCGCGTTCGCGCTCGGAACCGCCGCCATGGCGGTCTTCTTCGTGCTCGTCTTCACGGGACTGCCCACCCCCGCCCTGATCCTGGCGGCCCTCGCGGCGGGAATCGCCGACGGCTGTACCGAGATCGTGTACGTCTCGCGCCTACAGGCCGCGCCCGAGCGGGAACGCAGCCGCCTGTTCGGCATGTCGGCGTCCGCCGAGACCGCCGGCTTCACCCTTGGCATGATCGCCGCAGCCGCCGCGCTGGAAGGCTTCCCCGTGCTCGCGGTCGTCGCCGCCTTCCACGGAACCGCCCTGTGCGGGGCGTTGGCGCTCCTGGCGTTCGCCGCCGCGCGCCGTCGCGGCGCTGCCATGCCCCCCCGGTCGCGACACCCGCGGTCCTGGGTCCACGACACCACTGACAGCTGAAGCAGAAGGGGGCGGACATGACGCGCGTACGGGGGCAGGCCCTCTGCCGGGGTCCTGAGCCAGAACTCGACGGGGACGACCCTCGTGACGCGGTCCGTGCCCTGCTCGGGGCGGCGGCCGCCGGTGAGGCAGTGGGAGTGGTCACGGTGGGCCCCGAGGGGCGGGCCGAGACGCAGACGTACCCCCAACTCCTCGACCGGGCACGGCGGTTCCTCACCGGGCTGCGCGCGCAAGGCGTGCGGCCGGGGGACACCGTGGTGCTGTGCGGGCTGTCGCTCGACGTGTTCTTCCCGGCCTTCTGGGGCTGCGTCCTCGGCGGCGCCGTGCCCGTGGCCATCGCCGACCCGCCCGCGGCGGGCTCCGTGGCCGCCGAACGGCTGCGCCACACCCGCGCGTTGCTGAAAGACCCCCTCGTACTCACCGACGCCCCGGGGGCCGCCGCTCTCGCGGGCCTCGACCAGGGCGAGCAGGTCGTCGTCGCCGCCGACTTCCTCCGGCATCCGCAGTCGTACGACCGCCACGAGCCCAAGGCGGCGGACACCGCGCTGCTGATGCTCTCCTCCGGCAGCACGGGCGCGCCGAAGGCGGTGCGGCTCACGCACGCCGGGCTCGCCGACTTCGCGGCCAGTACCCGCCGGACCCTGCCGGTGCGGGCGGGTGACACCTTCGTCAACTGGCTGCCCCTGGACCACAGCGGGGCGTTCCTGCTCTACCACGTACTTCCGGTGTTCGCGGGCTGCGCCAACGTGCACACGCCCACCCGGGCGGTCCTCACCGACCCGCTGCGCTGGCTCGATCTGCTCCACGAGTACCGCGCCCAGCACGGCTGGGCGCCCACCTTCGCGTACCAACTGGTGGCGGACGCGCTCGCCGAACAGACCCACAGGCACTGGGACTTGAGCGGCCTGACCTCGCTGGTGTGCGGCGGTGAGCAGATCACGCTGCCGGTCCTGCGGGCCTTCCTCGACGCCACCTCGGACTTCGGTGTCCGCGAGCGTCACCTCGTCCCCGTCTGGGGCATGGCCGAGACGGTCACCGCGATCACCTACGGACGCCTCGACCGGCCGGGCACCGTGCACCGCCTGGTCAAGTCCAGCCTCGGCGGGGAGCTGCGGAGCGCGGACGCGGACACTCCGGACAGCGAGTGCGTGACCTTCGTCGCGGCCGGTTCGCCCGCCCACGGGACGTCCCTGCGGGTCGTCGACGACGGAGGACGGCCGCTGGAGGGCGGCAGGATCGGGCAGTTGCAGGTGCACTCTCCCATGCGTCTGACGCCGGGCTACGTCGACAACCCGGACGCCGACGCCTCGGCCTACCCCGAGGGCGGCGACTGGTTGGCCACCGGGGACCTGGCGTTCCTCGCCGAGGGCCAGGTCGTCATCACCGGCCGCCGCAAGGACGTGATCATCCTCAACGGGAACAACGTGTACGCCCACGAGATCGAGGCCGCCGCAGCGACCGTGCCCGGGGTACGCGTCGGCGAGGTGGCCGCCTGCGGGATCCCGGACGCCGGCCGCGGCACGGAACGACTCGCGGTGTTCTTCGTCGGCCGGGGGGACGAGGAGGACGCCCGCATCACTCGCCAGGTGAAGGCGGAGCTGTTCACATGCCTCGGCCTGACCGCCACACACGTGCTGCCCGTCCCCGCGGAACGGTTCCCGCGCACACCCGCCGGCAAGGTGCGGCGCACCGAGCTGCGCGACCGGTTCATCGAAGAAGGCCTGCGCGCGGCCCCCCGCGCCGCCGCCGCTCCCCCCGGTGCCGGGGACCGGAGCGATGACACGGGGCGAGCGGTGCGCGAGGAGCTCGCCGCCGTGCTCGGCGGCCCGGCGCCGGTGCACCTGCCGTTCTATGAACTCGGCTTGACGTCCGTGCAGTTGCTCCGTCTGCGGGGACGGCTCGAAGAGCGTCTGGGGCGGGCGATCGCCGACACCGCGGTGTTCGAACACCCCACGGCTGACGCGCTCACCGAGCACCTCAGCGCGCACCTCGCCGAGCAACCAACCCCGCCACGAACGGGGCACGCGCGCCAGCCCGAAGAGGCCGGGAGGGGCGCAGACCAGCGGGTCGCGATCATCGGGATGGCCTTGCGCTTCCCCGGCGCCGACTCGCCGGACGCCTACTGGCAGAACCTACGTGACGGCGTCGACTGCCTCACCGTCTTCGACGAGGGCCGACTACGGGCCGCGGGCCTCACGGCCGAGCAGGCGGCGGCCGCCGACCGGGTGCCGGTCGCCGGGGTCCTCGACGGCGCGCTGGACTTCGACACCGACTTCTTCGGGCTCACCCCCAAGGAAGCCCGGCTCACCCACCCGGCACACCGCCTTTTCCTGGAGTGCTGCCACCGGGCGCTGGAGGACGGCGGTTACGCACTCCCTCAACAGGACACCAGAATCGGCGTGTTCGCCGGTTCGGGCATGCACCTCTATGACCACCAGCAGACGGGATCTCCCTCGTACGCCGACGCCGACGCCGACGGGGACCCGGTCACCGGGATGCAGAGCACGATCGGGCAGCAGCCGGACTTCGTCGCCACCCGGGTCGCCTACCGGCTCGACCTCACCGGTCCCGCCATCGGCGTGCAGACGGCCTGTTCCACGTCACTGGTCGCCGTGCACCTGGCGGCGCAGGCCCTGCTGACCGGTGACGCGGACGTCGCGCTCGCCGGTGCAGCGGCCGTGCACCTGCCGCAGGAGACCGGCTACCGCAGCCACCCCGACTCCATCCTGTCCCCGACCGGCCGATGTCGCGCCTTCGGCGCGGACGCCGACGGCACCGTGGGCGGCAACGGAGTGGCGGCCGTACTGCTCAAACGCCTCGACAGGGCACTGGCCGACGGGGACACGGTGCATGCGGTGATCCTGGGCTCGGCGGTCAACAACGACGGCGCCCGGAAAGCCGGTTACACCGCACCCGGAATGGCCGGACAGGTGGCGGTCGTGCGCGACGCGCTGCGCCGGGCCGCCGTCCCGGCCGACACCGTCACCTACGTGGAAGCGCACGGCACCGGGACGCCACTGGGGGACCCGGTGGAGTTCGAGGCGCTGGGGCGGGCCCTCGGCGAAGACACGGGGCGCACCGCGTTCTGCGCGGTCGGCTCGGTGAAGCCGGCCATCGGACACCTCGACAGCTGCGCGGGCATGGCGGGTCTGATCAAGACGGTGCTGATGCTGCGGCACCGCACCCTGGTGCCGACCCTGCACCTGACGCACCCCAACCCCCGGCTGCGCCTGGAGGACGGCCCCCTGAGCCTCGCCACCGAACTGAGGACATGGACCGTGCCGGACGGGACGCCCCGCAGGGCCGGGGTCAGTGCTCTCGGCGTGGGCGGCACCAACGCCCACGTCATCCTCGAACAAGCCCCGGCCCGGCGCCCCAGGGCCACGTCCAGCAGGCCCGCGCTCGTCCCCGTCTCGGCACGCGACGCCCAGGCGCTGGGGGAGCTGACCGCTCTGCTGAGCGACCGCCTGCGGAACGCGCCGGACACGGGCCCCGCCGACGTGGCGGCCACGATGGGGCGCGGCCGTCCGCACCGCGCCGCACGCACGGCTGTGGTCGGCGCCGACGCCGGTGAACTCGCGCGAGCCCTGGAGCAACCACCGGCCGCCCTCTCCCCGTTCGGACCGCTGACGTTCGCCTTCCCCGGCCAGGGTAGTGCGCGCGCGGGCATGGCCCGTGGGATCTACGACGCGTTCGCCGAGGCCCGTTCGGTGGTGGACCGCTGCGAGCGCCTCTACGCCGATGAGTTCGGCGGCACGCTGCTGCCGCTGCTGCTCGGCGAGAGCGGTACCGGGGATATGGCCAGTACCGGCGATTCGGGCGGCGCGGACGGTGGCGCCGACGGTGACGCGGACCAGGTGTGGCCCACGGAAGTGGCCCAACCCGCGTTGTTCGCCCACCAGGCGGCCCTGCTGGCGGTCTGGCGGGCCTGCGGGGTGCGGCCCGCCATGGTGTTGGGCCACAGCGTCGGCGAGTACGCGGCGCTGCACGCGGGGGGAGCGCTGAGCGTCGACGACGGACTGCGTCTCACCGCTCGGCGGGGTCATCTCATGCAGCGAAACAGCCCGCCCGGCACGATGCTCGCGGTCCGCACCGACCCGACGACCGCCCAGCGCGTCGCCGAGGCCTCCGGCGCCGAGGTCGCCGTGGTCAACGGGCCCCGCTCGCAGGTCCTTTCCGGGACGCCCGAAGCCCTCGACGAGGCGGCGCGCCTGCTGGAGCGTGACGGCATCCGGTGGCGGCCTCTGCCGGTGGACCGGGCCTTCCACTCGGCGGGGCTCGACGCCGCGCTGTCCGCGTTCCGCGCGTCGGCGGCCGACGTGTCGTACGCGCCGCTGCGCGTGCCCCTCGTCAGCTGCCTCGACGGCGAGGTGCGCCCCGCGGGCTGGACCCCCGACGCCTCGTATCTGTGCGCACAGGCACGGCAGCCCGTCCGCTTCGACCTGGCCTTGGCCACGGCGGCGGCCTGGGGGCAGGGCGGCTTCGTCGAGCTCGGCGCCGGGGACACGCTCCGGGGCCTGGGACGGCACTGCCTGCCGGAAAGCCGCTGGCTGCGAGGCCAGGGGGAGGGGAGCGGGGCCGCCGTACAGCAGCGCGGCATGCTGCACTCGCTCGGCGAGCTGTACCGCGCGGGGACGGACCTGGACTGGTCGGCCCTCGCACGCGGCGGGGGCCGGATCCCGCTGCCGGGGCATCCGCTGCGCCGCCGCGAGGTGGCTCCCGCCCGCATATCCGCCGCGGCCGGGGACACCGCGGCTCGGGACACCATGACCCCGGGCACCACGGCCTCGGACACCGCCGTGCCGGTCGCGCACGCGGCTCCGGACGAGCCGATCCTCGTACTGCCCGACGCCGCGCCCCTGCTCGGCATCAGGGAGATGACCGCGGACCAGTTGGGCGCGGACATCGCGGACGTCACGCCGGACCGCTCGTTCTTCGAGCTGGGCGCGGACTCGCTCTCCCTCATGGGGATGGCCAAGGAACTCGATCGCCGCTACGGCGTGCGCGTCCCCGTACGCGAGTTCTTCGATACGGCGGACACGCCGCGCAAACTGGCCGACCGCGTCGCACAGCGGCAAGCCGAGGCGACCGGGCTGCCACCGCGCACCGCTACGTCGGCACTCGAACCGGAACCGACGCCGCGGCCCGCGCAAGCCCCGCCCGCACCCGAGGCGCCCGCCCTCCCGCAGTCCGGTCCGGCAGGGGCCTCACCCGACCTGCACGACCTCTTCGCGCAGCAGCTGGAACTCACGCGGCACTTGATCGACCAGGTGACCGGCGTCGTCAACCGGCAGACGGCGGCCCTCGCCGCCGCCAGGCCGGCGCCACCCGCCGCGCCCGCCGAACCCCTCACCGTTCCCGCTGCCCCACCGGAACGCCCTGTACCGACTGCCCCGCCGGTACATGCCGTACCGGCCACCACCCCGCCGGTATCCGACCTACCGGCCACCACCCCGCCGGTATCCGACCTACCGGCCACCACCGACGCGCCGGACTTCAGCCTCTACTTCTTCGGCGACTACCCGGACGACGCGGCCCACGACAAGTACGCCCTGATCATGCGGGCGGCCGACTTCGCCGACCAGCACGGATTCCACGCGCTGTGGTTCCCCGAGCGGCACTTCAACTCGTTCGGCGCGCTCTTCCCCAACCCCTCCGTCCTCGCCGCCGCCCTGGCGGCCCGCACCCGCCGCGTCCGGCTGCACGCCGGTTCCGTGGTTCTGCCGCTGCATCACCCGGTCCGGGTGGCGGAGGAGTGGTCGGTGGTCGACAACATCTCCGGTGGCCGGGCGGGCCTGTGCTTCGCCAGTGGCTGGCACTCGACCGACTTCGCCCTCGCCCCCGACGCCTTCGGACGCCACCGCGAGGCCATGTACGAGCAGCTGGAGACCGTGCGCCGGCTGTGGTCCGGGGAGGCCATCACCCTGACCGGCGGGGACGGCGAGCCCGTCGACGTCCAGCTGCACCCGAGGCCCCTCCAAGCCCAACCGCCCCTGTACGTCGCCGTGGTGGGCAACCCCGAAAGCTACCGGCGAGCCGCCGCGAACGACCTGGGCGTCGTCACCAACCTGATGGCGCAGACGGTGGAGCAGCTGGCGGAGAACATCGCCCTGTACCGCCGCACCCGCGCCGAGCACGGTCTCGACCCGGCCGCGGGCCGTGTCGTCGTCCTCGTACACACGTATCTGGACCAGGACGCGGCCCGGGCACGCGCCGAGGCGTACCGGCCCTTCGTGTCGTACCTGCGCTCCTCGCTCTCCCTGTTCGACCAGGTCACCAACAGCCTCGGCTTCGACGTGGACCTGGCGAACACCCCCGAGGATGACGTGGAGTTCCTGCTCGGCCGTGCCTACGAACGCTACTGCGACACGCGCGCCCTGATCGGGGACGAGTCGACGGCCGCCGAGACGGTGAGCCGCTTGAGGGCGGCGGGCGCGGACGAGATCGCGTGCTTCGTGGACTTCGGTGTACCGGCGGACAAGGTGCTCGCCGCCCTGCCCCTGCTCGACGGCCTGCGCTCCCGCCGGCGCGACGCCGAAGCGGAGGGGAACGCGCGTCCCGGTGGGCGCAGGCCGCTCACCCCGGCCCAGCGCCGCATCTGGTTCCTGGAGCAGCTGCGCCCCGGCACCAGCATGTACCACGAGCCCAAGGCGATCCGCCTGGACGGGGCGCTGAACACCGACGCGCTGTGCTGGGCCCTCCAAAAGGTGGCCGACCGGCACGCGGCACTGCGGACCGTCTTCCGCGACGCCGACGGCACCCCCTACCGGCAGGTGTTGGAACGGATCACACTCGACTGCCCGGTGGACGACCACACCGGGGCGGGTGAGGAGGAGGCGCTGCGGGCCGCGATGGCCACCGAGGGCCGCCGCATCCTTGACCTGCGCGAGGGCCCGCCCCTCGCGGTGCGGCTGCTGCGCCTCGCCCCCGAGCGGCACCTGCTGTTCCTGCTCGCCCACCACATCGCCTTCGACTCCTCCTCCACCGAGGTGTTCACCCGCGACCTGGCCGCCTACTACCGCTCCTGGCCCGACGGCGAGCCCCGGCTTCCGGCGCTCCACGACGACATCACCGAGGACGTTCCCGACCCGGCGACGGCCGCGGAGAGCCTTGAATTCTGGCGGCGCGAGCTGGCGGACGTACCGGACCTCGACCTGCCCGCCGACCGGCCGCGCCCTCCGGAGCGCACGGGTGAGGGGGCGAGCCTGACGTACACGTGGGACGCCGAACTGACCGAGGGCATCAAGAAGTTCGCCGCGTCCCAACGGGCCACCGTCTTCATGGCGCTGACCGGCGCCATCGGTGCCGTACTCGGCCGCTTCGCCGGGCAGGACCACTTCGCGCTCGGCACCGCGGTCGCGGCCCGGCCCGAGGGCGCCGAGCACGCGGTCGGGCTCTTCCTCGACACCGTTCCGCTGCACCTGGACCTGAGCGGCGATCCGGACTTCGCGACCCTGCTGCGCCGCGTCAGGAACACCAGCACCACCGCGTACGAACACCGGGCCCTGCCGTTCGACGAGCTGGTCGGCGCGCTGGCGCCGCGTCGCGACCCGGGCCGCAATCCGCTCTTCCAGGTCATGGTGGAGTACGAACAGGAGGCCGAGGTCGACTTCGACCCGCCACGCCTGGCCGCGACGCTCCTGGACGTGCCGAGCGAGCGGGCCCCCTTCGACCTCAGCATCTACCTGACGCACCACCGCGCGGGCCTGCGGTTCATGGTGGAGTACGACACGGCACTCTTCGACGCGTCCACCGTGCGCCGTTTCGTGGAGTACGTGGAGCAACTGCTGCGGCGGGCCCTCGAAGCGCCCGACGTCCCGGTCGCCGAGCTGACCGCCCCCTCGCCCACCGACCGCGGCACGCTCGCACGGTGGGGTGGACTGGGGGAGCAGGCACCGTCCGGCCCCGCCAGCCTGCACGGCCTGTTCGAGAAGCAGGCCCGGTCCGAACCGGCCGCGCTCGCGCTCATCGGTGACGAACGTGCCGTCTCCTACGGCGAGTTGGAGGTGCGGGCCAATCGCATGGCCCACCGCCTGCGCCGGCTGGGCGCGGACCGCGGGGAGCGCGTGGCGGTCCTGCTGCCGCGCGGCCCCGAGCTGATCTCCGCGCTGCTCGCCGTACTCAAGAGCGGCGCCGCCTACCTGCCGCTCGATCCGTCCGCCCCGACACGCCGACTGAGCGGGCTGCTCACGGACGGCCGCCCCGTGCTGCTGCTCACCTGTGCCACCGTGCTCGCCCGGCACCCCGATCTGGCCGCCCACGCGCCCGGCGTACTGCTCGCCGAAACCAGCGACAACAGCGACAACAGCGACGACAGCGACACGACGCTCCCGGACACACCCCCCGACGTCGAGGTGCGACCCGAGGACCCGGCGTACTGCATCTACACCTCCGGCTCCACCGGCCGGCCCAAGGGTGTCGTCGTCCCGCACCGGGGCCCGGCCGCCCTGGTGCGCGGGCAGGTGGCGCGGCACAGGCCGCTGCGCACCCTCCAGTGGACCTCGCCCGCCTTCGACATCAGCGTCCAGGAGATCTTCACGACGCTCGCGTCGGGGGCCGCCCTGGTCCTGATCGACGACGAGGTGCGGCACGACCCGGCCGTGCTCACCCGGACGCTGCGCCACCACGAGGTGCAGCGCCTTTACATGCCGAGCACCCCGCTGCGCTACGTGATGGACACGGCGCCCGAACTCCCCGCGCTGCGCGAGGTGGTGCAGTGCGGCGAGCCCCTGCAGGTCACCGCCGCGCTGCAGCGCTTCCTGGCCGGCCACCCGCGGTGCGTCCTGTACAACCAGTACGGCCCCACCGAGACCTCGATCGTCGTCACCTCGCACCGCGTCGCGCCCGAGGGGGAGGAGTGGCCGCCCATCGGGACCCCCGTGCCCGGCGCCCACATCCGGCTCGTCGCCCCGGACGGACGCGAGGTGCCGGTGGGCGCCGTCGGTGAGATCCACGTGAGCGGTGTGCAGGTCGCGCACGGCTACCACGGCCGCCCCGAGGAGACCGCGGCCCGCTTCGTCGACGACGGCACCGGCATGGTGCACTACCGCACCGGCGACCTCGCCCGCTGGCGCTCGGACGGCACCTTGGAGTACCGGGGCCGGGCCGACGACCAGGTCAAGATCAGGGGACACCGCGTCGAACCCGCCGAGCTGCACAGCGCGTTGACCTCCCTGCCCGACGTCAAGGACGCGGCCGTCGTGCCGCGCCGCGACGCGCACGGCGACATGGAACTCGTCGCGTACGTCGTCCCGAGACGCGCCGGGACCGACCTGGCCCGGCTCCGGTCCGCGCTCGCCGCCGAACTCCCCGACCACCTGGTCCCGGGCCGCTGGGTGGCGCTGGAGCGGCTGCCGGTCAACACCTCGGGCAAGCTCGACCGGCGCGGCCTCCCGGATCCCGAGACGGCGGACGCCCCGCACGTCTCGGGCGCTGAACCCGCCACCGCCCGGGAGAAGTCCCTGCACGAGCTCTGGTGCGCCGAACTCGGCACCCGGTCCCTGCCCGTCGACCGCTCCTTCTTCCAGCTGGGCGGGCACTCGCTCGGCGCGATCCGGCTGCTGCACCGCATGGCCGAGGAGCTGGACCTGCACCTGTCGATGGCGGACTTCTTCCGTACGCCGACGATCAGGGGCCTGGCGGCACGGGGCGGTGGCGGGAGCACGGACCCGGACGAGGCGGTCGCCGCCGCCGTCCCCTTGACCTCCAGCCTGCGCCGACTGTGGCGACGCCACCACGGGCGCGCCGACCCGGCCGTCTACAACGTCACCCACCGCCTCGACCTGCAAGGGGAGTTGGACCCCCGCCACTTGGAGCAGGCGCTGTCGGCCCTCGTCGCCCGGCACGACGCGTTGCGCGCCCGGTGCGTCGAGCGGGCCGGGCAGCAGCTCTTCGAGGTGCTTGCCGCGGTACCGGTGCAGGTGCCGGTCACCGATCTGACCGCACACGGCGACGACGCCGGGGCCGTCGCCGACTGGTGCCGGAGCGAGGCGTCGCGGCCCTTCGCGCTGCACCGGGCCCCGCTCTTCCGCTTCCGCCTGGCCCGCCTCGCCGCGGACCGCTGGGTCCTGCTGGCCGTACTGAACCACGCGATCTGCGACGGCTGGTCGATGACCGTGCTCTGGCAGGAGCTGCAGGAGCTGTACAACGCCGCCTGCCGGCACACCGCTCCCGAACTCCAGCCGCCCGCAGCACAGTTCACGGACGTGGCGCGCGCCGAGCACGCTCTCGCTCCCGACCGGCGTCGGGTCCTGGAGGAGTACTGGCGCCGTGAACTCGGCGGGGCGCGGCTGACGTTGGACCTTCCCTACGACCATCCCCGCCCGGCCGCTCTGTCGGGAGGCGGCGCGCTGCACACCCTCACCCTTGAGGAGGGCACGGCCGCGCTGGTCGCCGAGACGGCGGCGGGCCTGGGCACCACTCCGTACGTGATGTGGGCGGCCGCCTTCGCCGCCTGGGCCGCGTCCGTGTGCGGCGGCCCCGACGACGTCGTCCTCGCCGCCTCCAGCGCCAACCGCGCCAAGCCGGGCCGCGAGGGAGTCGTCGGGTTCATCGGTGACGCCGTACTCCTGCGGGCCCGGATCGGTGACGCCGGCGTCTTCGCGGACCTGGTGGACCAGCTGGGCGGCACGCTGTTCAGGGCGCTCGACCACCAGGACCTGCCATTGAGCGAGGTGGCCGGGCTGTTGGAGGAGCGCCTCAGCTCCGCGCTCTTCCCCACGGTGCTGTTCACGGTGGTGACCGCCCGGCCGCCCGCCCTGGAGCTGCACCGTCTGTCCTCCGCCGTCGAAGGTGTCGCCGTGCGCGCGGCGGCCCGCAATGAGCTGTACGTCGTCGTGCATCCCGGACCGGAGAAGACGACGCTCACCTTCGAATACTCGACGGACCTGTTCGCCCCCGCGACCATCGAGGCCTGGATGTCCGACTTCGCCCGGCTCCTGTCGCTGGCGGTGTCCGACCCGAGGACCCCCATGGCGTCGCTCGTGGCGAAGCGACGAAGCGTCAGGGAGGAGGTCTGACCGGGGAGGGTCCCGGGGGGCGGTCAGGCGGTCAGGCGGGCGATCTCCTTCGGATCGAGGCCGGTCAGCTGGGCGATGCGCTGCGCCGGCATCCCCGCGGTCAGGGCCCGGTGCACGAGGGCCTCCCAGTCCTGGGTCGTCTCCCGGAACGCGAGCAGTTCGCTCTCCAGGTCCGTGACGGCTTGAGGCGCGCACTCCTGCTGGACCTTCAGCGCCTCCTCCTCGCTCAGCGGCACCGGCAGCCGCTCGGCGTCCTCCGGGATGAGCGCCTGTGCATCGGCGGGCAGGATTCTGACCTGTTCCGAGGACAGGGAGACCTCGTGGGCTTGCAACCAGCCCTGCACAGCTGGAGTTTCCGTGCATTCCAAGGCGCCGACGGCGGCGAGGGCCGCTCCCAGTCGAGGGTGCCGGTCGGGAAGGAGGAACAGGTATGCGTCATCGGCCATCGCGGGATATCGCCTTCTCGTTCGTACGTCAGCCGGGCACCGATGCCGGGCTCAAGCGAACACGTTCCCGGCGGTCGGCCGGTTCACTCAGACCTACTGACCCCATAAGTGACGGCCGAGCAGGCCGGAAGCACCCGGCGGCCCGGTCTCGCATCGTGGTCACTCTCTGGACCGAGGGGCTGGTCACTGTGTTTACATGCGCGTCATACTTGCGGCTTGCGCGTCCCGCGCACGGCAATGGCGCCGAGCGCTCCGACCGGGCTGCACCGGAGCGAGCGGCGTCCCTGACCGGATCGCCGGTGTCAGCCGTGCCAGAAAGGGCCCCCTTTGACCACGCGACCCGATTCGAAGTCAGCGCTGCCGGCGCTCTCGCAGCTGCTCACCGAGATCGAACACCGCAACCCGGCCCAGCCGGAGTTCCACCAGGCCGCCCGTGAGGTGTTGGAGACGCTGGCGCCGGTCATCGCGGCCCACCCCGAGTACGCCGAAGCCGGGCTGATCGAGCGGCTGTGCGAACCGGAGCGGCAGATCGTCTTCCGGGTGCCGTGGCAGGACGACCGCGGTCGCGTGCGGGTCAACCGCGGCTTCCGGGTGGAGTTCAACAGCGCGCTCGGCCCGTACAAGGGCGGCCTGCGCTTCCACCCGTCGGTGAACCTCGGCGTCATCAAGTTCCTGGGCTTCGAGCAGATCTTCAAGAACGCGCTGACGGGCCTCGGTATCGGCGGCGGCAAGGGCGGCAGCGACTTCGACCCGCGCGGACGCAGCGACACGGAAGTCATGCGCTTCTGTCAGTCGTTCATGACGGAGCTGTACCGGCACATCGGCGAGCACACGGACGTACCCGCGGGCGACATCGGCGTCGGCGGCCGGGAGATCGGCTACCTGTTCGGCCAGTACCGGCGCATCACCAACCGCTGGGAGGCGGGCGTCCTCACCGGCAAGGGCCGGAACTGGGGCGGCTCCCAGATCCGTCCGGAGGCGACCGGATACGGCAACGTCCTCTTCACGGCGGCGATGCTGCGCGAGCGCGGCGAGACCCTCGAAGGGCGGACGGCGGTCGTCTCCGGCTCCGGGAACGTCGCCATCTACACCATCGAGAAGCTGGCCGCGCTCGGCGCCAACGCCGTGACCTGTTCGGACTCCTCCGGCTACGTGGTCGATGAGAAGGGCATCGACCTGGACCTCCTCAAGCAGGTCAAGGAGGTCGAACGCGCCCGCGTGGACACCTACGCCGAGCGCCGCGGCGCCTCGGCCCGCTTCGTGCCGGGCAGGCGGGTCTGGGAAGTACCGGCCGACATCGCACTGCCGTCGGCCACGCAGAACGAGCTGGACGCCGACGACGCCACCGTTCTGATCCGGGGCGGCGTGAAGGCGGTCTCGGAGGGCGCCAACATGCCGACGACACCCGAGGCCGTACGCCTTTTCCAGCAGGCGGGTGTCTCCTTCGGGCCAGGGAAGGCGGCCAACGCGGGCGGCGTCGCGGTCAGCGCGTTGGAGATGGCCCAGAACCACGCCCGTACGTCGTGGTCGGCGGAGCGCGTCGAAGAGGAACTGACGCGCATCATGAACGACATCCACAGCACGTGCCACGAGACCGCGGAGCGCTACGGCGCCCCCGGTGACTACGTGACGGGCGCGAACATCGCGGGCTTCGAGCGGGTGGCGGACGCGATGTCCGCCCAGGGCGTCATCTGACCGGAAGCGCAGCCGCGGGCGGAGGGCAGCGAGCAGGTGCGTTCACCAGGTCCGGGCGCCCTGCTCCCGCCTCGCCCGCGGGCGCATCAGGCCGGGTCGGACCGCCGACCGGCCGCTCCCTCTACGTGGACGCCCAGCCGGTCGGCCACGGAGGAGAGCGCCGGTCCCAGCGGCAGTGCGACCCGTGTGACGGCGTAACGGTCGCCCCGGGTGGCATCCAGGTTGACGATCACCACGGGCTTGCCGGCCTCGGCCGCCTGGCGGACGAACCGCAGCCCGGACATCACCGTCAGCGAGGAGCCGAGGACCAGGAGCGACGCCGCCCCGCGGACCAGGGCGCGGCAGCGCTCGACCCGCTCGGGCGGAACCGCCTCGCCGAAGAACACCACATCCGGCTTCAGGATGCCGCCGCAGACCGTGCAGGGCAGCACGCGGAAGTCCCCGACCTGTTCGTCGGTGAGGTCGGCGTCGCCGTCCGGGTTGATGCCGGCAGCCACCGGCGCAAAGCCCGGATTGGCCTCCTCCAGCCGCCGGGCGAGCTCACCGCGCGGGCTGAACGTGCCGCAGGACAGGCAGACGACCCGGTCCAGGCTTCCGTGGAGTTCCACGGCGTCCCCGCTGCCCGCGGCCTGGTGCAGGCCGTCGACGTTCTGCGTGATCACGCCGGTGAGCAGCCCGTGCCGAGCGAACGCGGCCACGGCCCGGTGCCCGGCATTGGGCCGCGCCCGGCCGAAGGTGCGCCACCCGAGGTGACTGCGCGCCCAGTACCGACGCCGGGCCTCGTGGTCTGCGGTGAACTCCTGGTAGGTCATCGGGGTGTGCCGGCTCAGGCTTCCGCCCTTGCCCCGGTAGTCGGGGATGCCGGATTCCGTCGAGATACCCGCCCCGCTGAGCACCAGCACACCGCCGGCGCCCAGCACATCGACGACTGGCGCCGGATCCGTCGTACCCGGCGGCAGGTCCTCGGCAGGTGTCCAGCTCAGAGTAGGGCGCATACGCATGCCGTCAGGGTACGGAACACCGGCGGTACGGCACCGGCGGTACGGCACTCGCGGTGTGACACTGGCGGATGTGGCGGACAACGTACGGCAGACGGACCGGCGCCTGGAACGGGCCATCCTGGACCTGCTGGAGCGCCGCGGCCCGACCGCGACGATCTGCCCCTCCGACGCCGCACGGGCGGTGTACGGAGGGGACGACGACGGCTGGCGCGCGCTGATGGAACCGGCCCGCCGCGCTGCCCGCCGGCTGGTCACGGCCGGCGAGGTGGAGATCACCCAGCGGGGCCACGCCGTGGACCCGGCGGACGTCCGTGGCCCGATCCGTATCCGCCGCGTCCGCCGCTGACACGCCGCGCGGGCCGGAGCGTGCTCAGGCGGTGGTGCGGAAGGGTCCGGTCACCTCGTAGGTGATGCCGTCGGAGGAACTGCCGGACGTACCGCGCTGGCTGGAGAAGTACAGCCGCTTGCCGTCGGGGGAGAAGGCCGGGCCGGTGATCTCGGAGCCGGACTGGCCGGTGATGCGCAGGAAGGGGGCCACGACTTCGGCGGGGGTGATGACGCAGATCTCCATGTTGCCGCCGTCCTCGGCGACGAACAGGTCTCCCGAGGAGCTGCCGGTGACGTTGTCGACACCGGTCAGTGGCGCGCTGCCGTTGGTGACGAGGCTGTCGTCGTAGGCGAGTTCGTAGGTGCTGCTCCGCAGGTTGAGCCGCCAGACGCGATTGTCGCCCTTGGTGGTGAACCAGACGGTGTCGGAGGCGTAGTGGCAGCCCTCGCCGCCGTTGAAAATCTTGGCGCCGGAGACCTGGTCGCGGGTGTAGGTGGGGGAGCCGTCCGGGTCGGGCACGTTGGTCCAGGTGAAGGAGCCGGTGGTGCCGGTGCCCGCGACCAGTACCTGGAGGGTCCCGGATGACAGGTCGCCCCAGGTGGCCGGGATGAACCGGTAGAAGCAGCCGTCCGACTCGTCCTCGGTCATGTAGATCACCTTGCGCACCGGGTCGGCGGCGGCCGCCTCGTGCTTGAACTGGCCCATCGCGCCCCGGCGCACGGCGGCCTTCGCGCCCCACGGGTCGGTCTCGTAGACGTAGCCGCGGCTGACTTCCTCGCACGACAGCCAGGTGTTCCAGGGGGTGGCCCCGCCCGCGCAGTTGTTACGGGTGTTGGACAGCACCCGGTAGGCGCCCGTGACGGACCCCGACGCGTTGAACTTGACGGCGCTCGCCCCGCCCCCGGTGGCGAGTTCGGAGTTGGATACGTATATCCAGCCCGTGCCGTCGGCGAAACAGGCACCGCCGTCAGGGGCGCCGTGCCACGTGTACGAGGTGCCGGAAACCGTCCGGCCCGAGCGGGCTATGACGCGGCTGGTGAAGCCGGACGGAAGCATGATGCCGTTGGCGTCGGCGGCCAGCAGACCGCCGTAGGGGCCGGTCCCGTTCTGGGCCGGGGCCGCGTAGGCGGCGCCGTGCATGAGGGTGCCTCCGAAGACGGCGGCAGAGGTGCCGAACACCGCACCACGCAGGAAATTGCGACGGTCCACAGATACTCCTACACCGAGAAACGAACGATGAGTTGACGGGCGTCGCCGACTGGTCACAGGGACCGTAGAGGCCCCGACCGGGCAGGGGCAGGGACGAGTGAGCCAACTTTCCCCGGCGAACGGATGCGCAAGTGCGGTGCGGAGGTTGCCGGTCCGGCACCAAATGAACGGTGCGGGAACCTTTGAGGCCCGAGTGACACATGGCGTTCACAGCAAGGCGACAGTCGAGTGGCCCCCACCTGCGACGGTTCTGTCCGGCCAGGGCTCGCGCTGAGCGCGGCTGCGGGGTCGTGTGGGGTGAGGCAGGCTGGACGCATGGACAGTTCCGATGCCCCTGGGGCCAGGTCGCGCCGGTTTCCGCCGACGCCCCGGAGCGTGGCGTCGGCCCGGCGCTTCGTCGGGACCGCTCTGGAGGGAGCCCCGTCGGAGCTGGTCGACACCGCTCGGCTCCTGGTCGGCGAGCTGGTGACCAACGCGGTGCTGCACGCGCGCACCGAGGTCGAGGTGGCGGTCCTGCCTCGCGGCGGCGGCGCTCTCGTGAAGGTGAGGGATCTCTGTCCCGCGCGCGGCCTGGTGCCCCTCGGCGGCCGCCCGTACGCGGGCACGGGGCAGGGCCTGCGCATCGTCGAGGAGCTCGCGACCCGCCACGGGGTGGACGCCGACGGGCAGCGCAAGACGGCATGGTTCGAACTTCTGCCCGATGGCCGCGGGGGCCCCAGGGGCCCTGAGGGCCCCGATAGTGCTGGTGGTGCTGGTGGTGCTGGTGGTGCTGGTGGTGCTGGTGGTGCTGGTGGTGCGCCGTCGTCATCGCCTGGGTGGAAAGCCGCCGCGCCGCCCGCAGATCCCTGCAACCCCTGCACGACCGTGGACCTGGTGGACATGCCGCGCGACCTCTGCGCGGCCTCCGAACAGCACCGGCACGCACTGCTGCGCGAACTGGCGCTCGCCATGTCGGGAAGGGACGACCCCGAGGTGCGGCCGGCGGACCTGGCCACCGCTCACGACACGAACAACCTGGTCAGCGCGTGCCTGCGGGCCGCCCTCGAGGAACACCACCCTCAGACGAACATCCTTTCCTTGACCTTGTCAGTACCGGCAGATGCCGCCCCCGCGGTGAACACGCTGCGCCGTGTCCTCGCCGTGGCCGAGGACGCGGCCCGTGAGGAGCAGCTCCTCACCCTGCCCTCCCTGCCGCTCAACCGTCTCTTCCGCAAATGGGTGCTCGAACAGATCATCGGACAGCTCGACGGTGGCTCGGCCGCCCCCTGGACCCTGCTGATGGTTCCTCCGGAGCCGGGCCTCAGCACCTCGGAGCTGGTGCCGTGGGACGTGGGGCACCTGCGGACCAGCAGGGTGCCGACCATCGCCGCCGACGAGGCGAACCGCATCGTCGCGGCGAACGGACCGGCGGCGGACCTGCTCGGCTGGGACGCCGACGCGCTCATCGGGCAGAAGCTGACCGTGCTCATCCCCGAACACCTGCGCGAGCGCCACCTCTCGGCGTTCACCTCTCTGCTGCTCACCGGCGAGGCACGCATCCTGGGCCGCTCGGTGCCGCTGCCCGCTCAGCACCAGGACGGCCACCTCGTCCCCGTACGCCTCGTCATCCGGACCCAGGAGCTGACCGACGGCCGCACCGTGTTCGTGGCCCACCTCGTTCCCCGGGGAGCCACACCGGCCGACTCCGGAAGGAACCGGCTCACGGTCGCGCAGGAACTCCCCGCCGGACCCCAGCCGCCGGCCGCCCCGGAACGCGACCGGCTGCGCAGCGGTACGCGGACGGACATGTCGCCCCTCGAACGGCTCACCCTGCTGGCCGGCACCGGCAGTGCGCTGAGCAACACCCTCCACCTCGGCGCGGGACTCCAACGGGCGGGCCAGGTCATGACGGAACGCCTCGCCGACTGGTGCACGGTGGACCTGTTCGACGACGAGGCCCGCGTGGACCGGGTCTGCGTCGCCCACCGCGATCCGCCCCCGGGACTGCTCCCCGAGGAGTACGAGGGCAGACTCCCGCCGCTGGCCGAGGGCGCGAGGGGTCCGCTGGCCCGCGTACTGCGCGGCGCGGGACCGCTGCTGCTCACCGAGGTTCCCCCACCGAGCCCGGACGGGGACCCGCTGGACGTCCAGTACGCGGAGCTGTTCGAGCGGATGGGCGCGACGAGCGCCATCGTCGCGCCGCTCAGGGCGCGCCGGGAGATCTTCGGCGCCCTGACCGTCGCCCGTACGAGGGGGAGCCGCCCCTTCACCCAAGAGGATCTGTCCCTCGTCGACGACCTGGTCCGCACCCTCGCCCTCGGAGTGGACAGCGCCCGCCTCTACCAGGACACCCGGAACGTCGCCGAACGCCTGCAACGGGCGCTGCTGGCCAAGCTGCCTGAGGTGGAGCACCTGCCGATGGCCGCACGGTACGCGCCGTCCTCCACCACCGCGCAGGTGGGCGGCGACTGGTACGACAGCTTCGTCGTGGCGCACGGGACCGCGCTGGTCATCGGCGATGTCACCGGACACAATCTCGACGCGGCCATCGCCATGAGCCAGCTGCGCAGCATGCTCCGCGGTATCGCCATCGACCGGCAGGAACCTCCGGAAGCGGTCCTGCGCCGTCTGGACCTCGCCAACCACAGCCTGTACAAGGAAGCCACCGCCACCTGCTTCTACGGTCTGATCAAGGGCCCCGCCGAGGGGCCCTGGCAGCTGCACTACTCCTCCGCCGGGCATCCGCCGCCGCTGCTGACCACCGCCGAGGGAGAGACCCGCTTCCTCGAAGAAGGGGCGGGCCTGTTGCTCGGGGTGGACCCCGACATGCCGCGTCCCGACGCGACCGTCGAACTCCCGGCTCACTCGACCCTGTTGCTCTACACCGACGGCCTCATCGAACGCCGGGACGAAACCCTCGACGACTCCATGGCCCGGCTCGCCGAGCACACCGCCGCCCTGGCGGGTGACCCTCTCGACGTGTTCTGCGACGAACTCCTGATCCGCCTGGGCGCCGACAGCCCTGACGACCTCGCCATCCTCGCCGTCCGCCTCACACCTCGTTGAACGCCCTCATCAACACTTGTCAGAGGCATCCGCTAGCTTGCGGGCCATGGGAAACTCAGGCGGATCATTGACGACCCGGTCCACGGGGGAGCTGCACCAGCTCATGCGGGCAGCCGGGTTCACGGGCATGGACGACACGGCGGCGTTGGCGGAGAACTGGCAGGTGACGGAGTTCGCCGTGGCCGGACCGCACAGTCTGGCGAACCTCGTGCGGAGAACGGGGAGTCCGGCGGTCATGGTGTCCTTCCATGACAGCGACGTGGGATTCGTCGAGGCCCTCACGCCGGACGGCGGCAGCTGGGAAGGCCTGCTCAACCGCGAGATGGCGGAGAGCTACGAGATACCTCTGGAGCACTTCCCCCTCGAACCCGCCGTCGCCGGTGCACTCGCCTGGTCGGCCGCTGCCGGACTGACACCCGACGAGGAAGCCATCCGGCACACCCTCACCGGGTCGGCCCTGTTCGCGGAAGAACTCTCCTCGGCCTTGATGGTCGCCCTGGGGGTCCCCGGAGCAACGTAGCCCTCGCTCGCGCGAGGCCGAGGTGGGAAAGTCCGTGGCCCCTGCGGATCAAGGCGCCGTTTGCCATCGCGGCCATTGGCGCGCTCGCAGGCGGCCTGCTCGCCGAGTTCCTGGGGCGACACATCCGGAAGGGCACCGGCCGAGCCAGCGAAAGGGCAAAGGTGTGACACACGAGGATCAGCCTGCTCGCGCCCGGCAACAGCAGGCGCCGAAGCCGCTCAGCCTGTCCAGGAGTCATATGCGCTCGGGTGCCTGCGGCTCACCGGAGCACGACCGTGACGCCGCACCGTTCGAGGAGCCGCACGATGTCCTCGAAGTAGGAGAGCCCGTCCTCCGGATCCTCCACAACGTCCGCCAGCGCGCGGCGCGCGATCTCGGAGTCGTGCCAGGTCAAGGTGAAGGGAGGGGCCACTCCGAATCCACCGCCCAGGCAGTCCTTGAACGCGGTCCACCCCCGGCCGAAGTAGCGGCCGGGCCCGAGCAGGGCCTCGGCGATCGCGCAGTGCAGTCCGGCAACGTCCGTGACGAATCGGCCGTCGAGATGGTGCTCACCGCCGGACCGATCCGGCCGGGGCGCGGGCACCCTCCAGGCACGAGTGGTGAGGTCCAACCACGCGGCCCTGCCCTGCGAGTCGTACGGCGCCCACAGGTTGGGTTCGGTGGGCGGGCCCTGATACCACTCCGCCCAGATCGGGCGGGCTGCCGGCGATGGCCGATCGACACCACCATCGGTGAGGGGTGATGTCGACGAGAGCACCGCCGAGCACGGACGGTCGCGCTCCGGTGATGGCCAGGCCCACGGACCGGGAGGCCATCACGGCAGCATGACGATCCAGAACCAGGAGGTATGCCCAGTCCCGCTCCGACCGACGGGGTCGCCGCAGCGCCGCGAGCAGCGGCTCCGCGGGCTCGCAGCCGATCAGCTCCATCGGAGCGGGGGCCGGGTCCACACGCGCCTTGAACAGGCCGTCCACGCCGGAGCACCGGCCTGCACTCGCCGCAGCAGCCGTCGTTCCCGCGAAGAGCTCGAAGCGCGGCGTCGCAGGTAGTTCGAAGAAGCGCTCCTCGTTCCTTACGCCGGCGCCGAGCACGATGTCGTACCGTTCCGGATCGGCCGAGTGGGGCTGGTGGGCCAGCACGACCGCATCGACGAGAGTCCACCACTGCACGGGCTCCTCGTCGTCCCAGACCTCGACGCACACGTCGCCCAGACCTCGTAGTGAGACGTCGGGCTCAGCGAGTACCTCGCTCAGGAGACCGTCGGGGCGGCATCCGCGGAGGGTGAGCACCTCCCGTGGCGGCGGGACCGGGTCGACGAAAAAACCTTCGACACCCGCGCACCTCCCCCAGAGCTGTCCCACGCCGTCTTCGTCTTCCTGAACCAGGAGGAACTTCACCGGAAAACCCCGGTCCCACGTGGCGTGATCTGCGATGCGCACCCAACCTCCGAACATGTGAGCGGCCTTTGCGCCTAAGATACGGACCCGCCTGGCCCGGGGAGGACAGAGGGTAGTTGCTCGCCCTCGACCATGTCTCGTCGGCGGCGCTCAGATCGCGCAGGGGGTGTTGAGCGGTTCGTGGCCGTCCATCGCGACCCAGCACCGGTCGCGGAACACCGTGTCCGGAAGCGAAGCGCATCACTACATCCGCCCGGGGCAAGTGACACGAGTGGCAGGCGTCGCTCGGCGGGCGGACGCTGAGACCACAGGTGAATGAACAGCCCGTCAGCGTGCGGGCGCAATGATGAACCTTTGGAGGTGGACATGGACGACGAGGACATCGCGGCCTTCACCACACTCGCGGACCCCTCCGTATACGTGGTCACCGCGGCGGCGGACGGACAGCGGGCCGGCTGCCTGGTCGGCTTCGCCAGCCAATGCTCACTGGACCCCGTCCGCTTCGCCGTGTGGCTCTCCAAGGCCAACCACACCTACCGCCTCGCCCTGGCAGCGCACACCCTGACGGTCCACCTGCTGCCGCGGGACCGACATGACCTCGCCGCACGCTTCGGCTCCCGTTGCAGCGCGGAGACCGACAAGTTCGAGGGCCTCGCGTGGCACGAAGGACCGGAGGAGGCTCTCGTCCTGACCGATGCCCTCGCGTGGTTCACCGGGCGGATCCATGACCGGTACGACGGCGGCGACCACGTCGCCTTCGTCCTCGATCCGATCGCCGCCGCCCACGCCAAGGAGACCGCGGACGACCAGGGCAACCAGGCCGCACTCACGCTGCACGACGCGAGCGACATCACCGCCGGTCACCCGGCCTGACACCCCCCCGGGCGGGGTGGCCTACGGCGGCCTCCACGCGTCCGACGGCAAGCTGTCCCCAAGACGATGTCAGGCCGGCCATCACGTCAAGGGCGATGGACGCGGCGCACACGGGCGATTCATCGACGGAGAGAGTCCTTCACGGCCATGATCACAGCCGTCACCGTGGCCCTGCTCTTCCACGGCGCGATGTACGCCCCGCAGGCGGCGTTCTTCTCCGAAATGTTCGCCACCCGCATGCGCTGCAAACCGCCCTCCCAGGAGTCGAACGCCCGGCCGGCGCTCCCGTCTGCGGCCACGAGGCCCAGAGGCGAAGCCCTGGACCAGGCGCAGCACGGTGAGCAACAGGGGAGCGGCCGAGCCGACGGTGGCGTGGGTGGGGAGCAGGCCGATCAGGAAGGTCGCGCCGCCCGTCATCAGCAGGCTGTGCACCCGGAGTTTCTTGCGGCCCAGCCGGTCACGTGCCGACCAGGGGGTCGGAGTCGGGGAAGAAGAGCTTGTTGAACACGAGTGCGGCGGCGGCGCCGTAGAGGAAGAAGTCGTACCACTCGATGGTGGTGCCGATGAGGCCGGCGGCCACGATCTTCTTGAGGCCTGTGGGGGCCGGGGGTTGCGCGGGGAACGGGGACGACATGTGAAGCACCACTTTCGGGACGGTGGCCGAAGTTGGTCGGCGCACGGATCGGATCAGGTTCGTGACCGTGTGCTGTGGCAGTCGAAGCTGTGTGCCGAGGCGGGATCGCCGTGCCCGCGGTATCTCGGCCAGGAGGGGTAGGCGCACAGCGGCCGCGTACGGGCGTTACCGGCGGGGCTGGTGTCGGTGACGACGGGCCGTGCGGGCGCCTGGCCGCCTTGCGTCCAGGTCTCCAGCGCGCTCAGCGAGTCGTAGCTCGCCGCGAAGGACGCGTCCACGTTGACGTGGTTCGCGCCGGGGATGAGGTAGAGCCGGGCGAAGGAGCCGGTGGCACGTGGGCCCAGACGTTTCTGGACGCGCCGGAAGTACTCGACGGTGGAGCGGTGGCTGACGAGTTCGTCCGCGGTGCCGTGCAGCAGGAGGAGTTTTCCGCCTGCCTCGGCGAAGCGGCGCAGGTCGGCTGACGCCGACCTCGGCGTCTCGACGTGACGGGTCACCCGATGACGCACACATTCGTCCAACTCCCCGGCAGTCACCACCTCTTCGAGCAAGGAGAACCATGGCTTCCCCACTCCCCGCCCGGAAACGTCATCACGTGAGCCGCCCCATCGGCACGGTCCTCGCAGCCCTGACCCTGCTGGCAGTGGGCGGCGGCACGGGCACCACCGCGGCCGGGGCGACGACCTCGACCTGCCCGTCGGTCGACGGCCAGTGGGCCGCGCCCGGCCCGTTCGCCGTCAGTTCCGCCTCCAACGGCCGAGGCACGACCGTCTTCCGACCGACCTGGGGACCTCGGGCTGCACCACGCACCCGGTCATCCTGTGGAACAACGGAGCCCGCTCCGGTCTCGACCGGTACGCCCCCCCTGCTGAACCACCTCGCCTCGCACGGCTTCATCGTCGCCGCGGCGGAGGGCAACGCGGGCACCGGAGGGCCCATGCTGCAAGGACTGGACTACCTGACAACCGAGAACGGCCGGGCGGGCAGCGCCTACCAGGGCAAGGTCGACCTGGCCAACGTGGGCGCCACCGGCCATTCTTTCGGCGGCGGAGCGGCGGTCGACGCCGGTGCCGATCCCCGGGTGGACACCATCGCGCCGATCTACCCCCTGGCGTTCAGCAGCGGCAGCCGCGTACGGGGGCCCGCCGTGTTCTACGCCGGTCAGAACGACACCATCGTGTCGCCCTCGACGGTCCGCAGGACCTACGGTCAGGCCACCCAGGTGCCCGCCATCTACGCCGAACAACGCGGCGCCGATCACTACGGGATCCCCGGCCTGCACGGCCCGATCACCGCGTGGTTCCGCTTCCACCTCATGCGCGACGAGCAGGCCCGCAGCCTGTACTTCGGCCCTGACTGCGGTTACTGCTCGTCTTCGTACTGGTCGGCCTTCGAACGCAATCCCCGGGCCAAGGCCGTCCCCGGTCTCTGACCGAACCTCCGGGCGCGTAGTTCACAACCCACCTAGCTGACGACACGACACACCACCCACACTGCCAGCCACCCCCGCCGACACCCCGACACCCTCAAGGACGGATCAGCAAGCGGTGGCGGGAACTCGCACGGCGGCCAGCACCGGCAGGTGATCCGTGGCCGCGCGCAGATCCTGTTCCCGAACCCCGGGCAGGCCCATCGGCACTCCGCACCCCAGTACCTGCACCCCCGGTGTGGCGAAGACGGCGTCGATGCGCTGCAGCGGATCGCCCAGCCGGGTGGTGTGCTCCCGCCCCCACGGTTTCGTCCCCCAGCCGTCTTGGAGTGCGTTGCTGAGCAGGCCGAAGGTGCGGCCGTCGGGGCGGTCGTTGAAGTCGCCCCCGACGACGGCGTACGGCTCCCCGAGGGCGGACAGCCTCTCCAGCAGCAACTCGCCCTGCGTATAGCGCTCCTGGTCGTCAATACTCAGGTGACAGCTCAGGACCCCGAGCCGGGCCCGGCCGAACCGCAGCACGGCGGTCGAGAAGCCACGTTGATGCAGCCCCGGGGTGCGGGGCAGCAGGATGTCCTCGGTGCGCTCCACGTGGGCACGGAGCGAGGAGAGGATCATCGGGCCGGAGGCGGTGGCGCCGCCCGAGACGTACACGAGCCCGCTGCTCCGCGCGAGACGGGTGGCGGCCTTGCGCCAGCGGAAGAACCGTGGCGCCTCCTGCACGCAGACGACATCGGGCCGACAGGCCCGGATCACCCGAGCGAGGGCGGCGACGTCGTCCCGCATGGAGCGGACGTTGTAACTGAGCACGCGCACGATCGCGCATCCGTCTCGCTCCGTCGTCGAATCGGGCAGGTCCTGCACGCTGTTCGTCTCCATACGTCTCATTCTCGCCGCGACGGCGAGGTACGAGACGGCGATCGCGCAGGTCGTGCAGGCTGGGCTCGAAGCGGGCGCGGCGGCGGACGAGCGTATCGGCTAGGCGATGGCCGAGATCGACCACCGCTGCGAAGGCCCACCCGTGCACGTCGACAGCTGCACCCGGTCGTTCGTGTTCCTGGCCAGGCACGTGCCCGTCACCGAGTTCTTGATCAGCGCACCCAACGTGTCGTTCTTCTGCACCGACCAGTACGCCGCCGCGTCATCGGCCAGGCACGGCTTCATCGCGATCAGCCCGCTCCGCGCCGTGAGGCACGACCCCGTCGCCTTCTGACGCAGCGCCGTGTACGCGATGCTGTCGTCCCAGTACCAGGTCTGGTAGTCGCCGTAGTTACAGCCGAAGACATACGGCCCGTAGTCCGCCCGGTAGTCCAGACATTTCCCGGAGTGCGGCATGCCCTCGAACGCCGACCTCGAAGCCGCCGCACTGGCCGACGTCGCGTTCAGCCCGATCGTCATCCCGGCAACTGCAAGGATCACGGCCAACCTCTGCCACACCATGAGACCCCCCGCCCGGCAAGACCGGGACGAATAGAGTTGAGCGAGTGCATGACAGTAGGAGTCTCCCGCAGTGCGAGGTTCGTGCGCCAGTACGGAGCAGCCGGCAATACCCGGTTCGTGTACGTACCTGACCCAGGCCGTCCCGCTCTTCTTGACTGGCTGCAGAACTGGTACGCGCGGCAGTGCGACGGTGACTGGGAACACGAGTGGAGCGTGGAGATCGCTCCCTGACTCTGCGGCTGTCGTCCACGGCCGGGCGGTGCCCGGCACGGCCCGGGCGAGCGACCGCCGAGCCCGCCGCGGCTTCGTCAGCGGCTCAGCGCGGCTGAGGCATGGCCATCCCTCGGAGCAGGACCTGCGTGGCCTCCCACAAAGTGTTCTCCAGGTCGAACGGCGACCTGGCCAGGGTCCAGCGGAGCACCATGCCGTCGATCATGGACGCGAACGCCAGGGCGGCAGTGTGTGTGTCGGGTGCGTCCGGGCCGGCACCGTTCATCTGGGCCAGCAGAGTCGCGATGTGCTCGACGAACTGTTCGTGATGGGAGTCGAAGCAGGCGCGGATGTCGGGGATGGTGCGGCCCAGGGCGAGCAGTTCCAGGGCCAGGGGAGCCCGGTCGGGATTCTTCGTCAGGTCGCCGGCGAACGCGCGCACCAGATGCTGCAAGCGGTCGGCGGCCGGTGTCTCGCCGGCCATCGCGGCCTGCATGGCGTCGGCTTCGTGGGTGAGCATCTGATGGACGAGGCCGGTCGCCAGCTCCTCCTTGCTCTTGAAGTACCAGTACAGCCCCCCTTTGCTCACTCCCGCGGCCTTCACCACATCGTCCATGCGGGCGTTGTGGTACCCCTGCCGCGCGAAGACCGCGGCAGCCGCCTCGAAGATCTGGGTTTTCCGGGCCGCGACACGATCCTCGTCAACTGCCATGAACATTCGTCCTTCGTGACCTGCTGAGTCTCCGACCGGAAGACATGGAAGCGGGGATCGTTTCCATTACCGCCAAAAGTATCACTAGACCGGCTGGTCGGTCTAGTGCCATACTCGACTCGACCGACCAGTCAGTCGAGTAAGGAGCGGCGTATGTCCCCCCGTAGGCAGCCAGGGAAGCGCGGCCACGGCCCGTCCCTCCTGTACCGGCTCGGAACCTGGTGTGCCACGCACGTGTGGAAGGTCCTGGCCGTCTGGCTGGTGGTGCTGGTGGCGGGAGGGTTGCTGGTTCCGAAGTTCACCGACAGCCTCACGGGCTCCTCCCTGAAGGTGAGCGGCTCGGAGTCGGCCCGGGCGGAGGAGGTGATGAAGGAGGACTTCGACAGCGCCGTCACCGAGGACGTCGTGGTGGTCTTCGACTCCTCCACCCGCTCGGTGAAGGACGCCGCGTTCCGGGACGTCGTCCAGCGCGGCATCGCGGAGCTGCGCGAGCAGCCCGGCGTCGCCGGCGTCGAGGACCCGTACGCACCCGGTGGTGAGGCGCAGATCGCCCCCGACGGCCGCACCGCCATCGTCCTTGCGGGACTGACCGGGGACGAGCGTGACCGGCAGGGCAACGCCCCGGACATCCAGCAGGCGTTGGACGGCATCCAGGGTGACGGCGTCGACGTCATGCTGACCGGCTCCAGCGCGCTGAACGCCGCCGTGGTCGAGCAGGAAGACAAGGACCTCGCCCGGGCCGAGTCCATCGGCGTGCCCATCGCCCTGGTCGTCCTTCTGATCGCGTTCGGCACCCTGGTGGCGGCCGGCCTGCCGATCCTGCTGGGCGTGGCCGCTCTGATGACGTCGTTCGGCGTGCTGGGCGCGCTCAGCTATCTGACGAGCTTCGACACCTTCGTCCAAGCCGTCGTCACCATGCTGGGCCTGGCACTGGGCATCGACTACTGCCTGTTCATCGTCACCCGCCAGCGCGAGGAGCTCCAGGCGCGGCCCGACCGCCCGATCGCGCAGACGGTCGGCGCCACCATGGCCAGCGCCGGCAAGGCGGTGCTGTTCTCCGGCTTCACCGTACTGATCTCGGTCGCGGGTCTGCTCCTGGTGCGCGCCCCCGTGTTCCGGTCCATGGCCTTCGGCGTGATGGTGGCCGTCGCCGTGATGCTCACGGTGGCGATGACCCTGCTGCCGGCCGTGCTCGGCCTGTGCGGCACGAAGATCAACCGGCTGGCCGTGCCCGGCCTGCGACGCGCGGTCAGCCACCCCGACCCGGAGCACTCGATCTGGGCCCGCTGGACCAAGCTGGTGCTACGGCGACCGCTGCTGATCGGCGGTGCCGCCGTCCTGGCGCTGGGCGCGGCCGCCATTCCGGTCACCGGTCTGAAGCTGGGCTTCGACGTCGGGGCCAGTGCCGTCGCCGACGCGCCGGCGGGCACGGGGTATCACCTCGTCTCCGAGAAGTTCGCTCCGGGCGCCGCCACACCCATCCAGGTCGTCGTCACCAAGAAGGAGGGCTCCTTCGACGACGGAGACCTCGCCGCGATGGACCGGCTCGCCACCCGGATCGAGGGCCACAAGCAGGTCGACAGCGTCCTGTCGGTCACGGGTCTGCTCAAGGAACGGACCGGACGCAGTGACGTCAGCGCCCTGAAGGCGGCCCTGGCCGAGGACGGGGGCTCGCTGGACCGGATCGTCAACTCCCGTGCGGACGCCGCCATCCTCACCGTCTTCTCGAAGGCGGCACCGGATGCGGACGAGGCCATCGACCTGGTGCACTGGATCCGTGACACCGCCGCTCCGGGCGCGGAGAACTCCGCCGGCGGACTGGCCGTCGCCACCGGCGGGTTGACGGCGCAGACCGTCGACGTCGCGGGCGAGATCGACCGCTCGACCCCCTGGGTGCTGAGCGCCATCCTCGGTCTGTCCTTCGTGCTGCTCCTGCTCGCCTTCCGGAGCCTGCTGCTGGCGCTGAGCGCGATCGTGATGAACCTGCTGTCCGTCGGCGCCGCCTTCGGTCTGCTCACCTGGGTCTTCCAGGAAGGCGCGGGGGAGTCGCTGCTCGACTTCACCAGCCGCGGCTTCATCCAGGCGTATCTGCCGCTGCTGACCTTCGTGGTGCTCTTCGGACTGTCCATGGACTACGAGGTGTTCATCATCTCCCGCATGAAGGAGGAGTGGGACCGCACCCGGGACAACACCCGCGCCGTCACCGTCGGCACCGTCCACACGGCAAAGGTCATCACCGCGGCCGCCGCCATCATGGTGGTCGTCTTCGCCGCCTTCATGATCACCAAGGTGGTCGAGGTGAAACAGATGGGCTTCGCCCTGGCCGCCGCGGTGCTGGTCGACGCCACCCTGATCCGCGTCGTCGTCGTCCCCGCCGCCATGCGCCTGGCGGGCGATGCCAACTGGTGGTTGCCGGGCTGGCTGGACCGCGTCCTCCCGCGCGTCGACCTCACCGAAGGCCCCGGCCCGGCCCCGGCCGGCAAGGGCGGCGACCCGGCGGTACCCGCTCCCGCGCAAGCAACGGGGGCATCCGGCACACCTGGGGCATCCTCCAGCAGCTGACCGCAAGCCTTGCGTACACCAGGAGCTGACATCTCTGACTTACTGCCGACGCCGACCCGGCGGTGGCTTGGCTTGGTCTGCCTGACCGCGGCACTGCTGATCATCGGGCTGGAAGTCACGGTCCTGACGGTCGCGTTGCCGACCCTGGCCACCGCCGTCGGCGCCTCCACCTCCGAATTGCAGTGGATCACCAACGCCTTCACCCTGCCGTTCGCCGCGCTGCTGCTGCCCTCGACGGCACTGGGCACCCGAGGTCGCAAGCCACTTCTGATGACCGGTCTGGCGCTCTTCGCGGCAGGCTCCGCCGTCGCCGTGCAGGCCGACAGCGCGAGTGCCCTCATCGCCTCCCGGGCCCTCATGGGGGCCGGTGCGGCGGCGGCCGTACCGCACGCCCTGTCGCTCGCACCGAGCCTGGCGTCACCGGCGGGCCGACAGGCGGCAGCCGCGTCGGCCTCGGCGGGTTTCGCCCTCGGTCTGCCACTCGGTCCCGTGGTCGGTGGCTGGCTGCTGGTGACCTTCGGATGGCAGTCGATCTTCGTGGTCAACGTCGTGGTGATTCTCGCGGCCTTGACCGGAGTCGCCCTGGTGGTCCCCGAGCCACGCCGGCGTCGCGTCGAACCCGTGGACGCCGTCTGCACGGTACTCGTCCTGACCGGGACCTCGGCTCTCGCGTACGCGGTGACCGAGTCGACCGTACGGGGCTGGGCCCACCCGGTGATCCTGCCCGTGTTCCTCACCGGTGCGGCGCTGCTGTCCGCGATGGTCATCCGGCTGATCCGCACACGGTCACCGCTGGCCGACGCCGCCCTGTGGCGTCACCGGCGATTCACCTGGTCGATCTGCACGCTGTCCTGCATCACGCTGCTGCTGCTCGCGCTGCTGTTCATGATCCCCCAGTACCTGCAACAGGTGCAGGGATACGACGCCTGGGCCAGCGGCCTGCGTCTGATGCCCATGATGGCCGGGCTTGCCCTGGGGGCCGTCGCCGGGGGCCGTCTCGCGACCGTCGTCGACGCCAAGTGGACGCTCGTCCTCGGCATGCTGCTGTGGTCGCTCGGCCTCGGGTGGATCGGGCAACTGAGCCACGGCAGTTCCTATCCGGCTGCCGCCGGCGCTCTGGTCACCACCGGCCTCGCGCTCGGATTCACCCTGCCCACCGCGCTCGGAGCGCTCACCAGCTCGCTGGCGCCCGAGAAGGCCACGACCGCGCACGCCCTCGCCGACGCCTGTCGGCAGATCGCCGCAGCCCTCGGCATCGCCGTGCTCGGCAGCGTCCTGAACGCCACCTACCGGAGGGAGTTGCGTGCGGAGGCGCCCGCCGGCCTGGCCGACGGGGTGGTGGACGAGGCCCGTCGGAGCATCGCCGGCGCCGCCGATGCCGCCGCCACCCTGCCCGCACGCGAGGGCGAGGACCTGGTCACCCTCGCCCAGCACGCCTTCGTCGCCGGGATGACGACCACGGCCCGGATCGGCGCGACCATGACCGTCGTCCTGACCCTGCTCCTCGTGGTGTGTATGCCCACCGTCCGGCGTGAGCCGATCCGCGCTGCCTGAGAAGCGGACACAGGGAAAGGCGGCGCCCCCACGATTTCCGCTCACGCGGTGGGGCCGCCGCCGACAACTCCGCTGGACTCACCGCGCGCTGACGCGCGCCCGCACCCCCGGACTCGGCCGGAGGTTCACCAACAGCTCCGGCGTCACCTCCGCGCCCTGCGGCAGCAGGTCGAACGCCAGGCGCTGATGGAGCACCACGGTGAGCAGGTGCCCCTCCATCATCGCCAGATGGCTGCCCGGACAGACGTTCCCGCCCGTTCCGAAGGGGAGGTAGGCGCCCTTGGGCAGTGCCTTCTCCCGTTCCCGGCTGAAGCGATCGGGGTCGAAGCGCTCCGGATCGACGAACACGTCGGGATTCCGGTGGAGGCTGAAGGCATTGAGGAAGACCATGGTCCCGGCAGGAACGGCGTACCCGCCGACCACCGTGTCCTTGATCGCCTGCCGGGGAATCACCGCCGCCGGCGGGTAAAGCCGCATCGCCTCCTTGAACACCTGCAAGCAGTACGGCAGGTGGGGCAGGTCCTCGAAGCGCACCGACCTCTCGCCCAGGACCGTGTCGATCTCGTGCCGCACCCGCTTGAGGACCCCGGGGTGCCGGGCCAGCAGATAGAGCGTCCAGGCCTGCGCGTCGGCCGACGTCTCCTGGGCCGCGCCCCACGCGGTCAGCACCTCGTCGAGCAGCAGCTCCCCGCACATCGGGGTGCCGTCCTCGTAACGGGACGCCATCAGATCGCCCAGAATGTCCTCAGGGAGCTCGGCGCCGCCCTCCGCGGCCTCCTGCCGCTCCCGGATGAACTGGGCGATCCACGTACGGATCCCGGTCATCGCCCGCCGCGCCCGCCGGTTGCGGGGCACGGGCACCCACAGAGGCAGCGCCGCCGGACTGGTGATGGCGTACATCTCCCACTCGAACGCCTCGGTGATGGCGTCCGCCAGGGCCCGGTTGTCCCGGCTGGAGGCGGTGAAGAGGAGCCGGCTGACGATGTCCATCGTCAGCGTGTTCATCTCCGCCACCAGGTCTACGTCGACGCCCTCGCGCCAGCGCTCCGCCACGCTCTCCGCCGTCGATACGATGGCCTCCGCATGGCGGGACATGCGGCGCGGCGAGAAGTGCGGCAGCACCAACCGCCGCTGTCTCCTGTGCAGTTCACCCTCGCTGGTGAGCAGGCCGTTGCCCATCAGCGGGGTGAGGGCGCGCGTCTGCCGCTTGCCCCGGCCGAACCCATCGGCGTTCTCGATCAGTACGTCGCGGGCAGCGGCCGGCGTGGAGACGGTGACGGCCAGGCTTCCGCCGATCCGGAAGCCCATCACGCCGTCCGAGGCAGAGGCGATCCGGTGCAGGGTGGCGATGGTGTCGGCCTGGAGTGCCGTGGCGTGTCCGAGCAGCCCACCACCGGGCGCCATGGGCAACCGACGAGGGCGGGACGACTGCCGGTCTCGTGACGGAACCACGGTCGTCATGTCGACACTTCCTTCAACGGCGAGCGCTCCAGCAGCGTCCCCGCCTTCTTGTGGGCCCGGGCCTCCCGCAACAAGCGGCGCAGCGAGAACGTCAGGCCCGGGCTCTCGGTCAACCGGTAGGCGGAACCCTCCGGCAGGCCGGCCACCAGACGGGCATGGGCCTGCGG
Source organism: Streptomyces sp. 135 (assembly GCF_020026305.1). Taxonomy (NCBI): domain Bacteria; kingdom Bacillati; phylum Actinomycetota; class Actinomycetes; order Kitasatosporales; family Streptomycetaceae; genus Streptomyces; species Streptomyces sp. 135. The sequence continues at coordinate 8,693,957 of NZ_CP075691.1, forward strand.
GAAGCTGTGATAAGGCAGTCCGGGCATCAAGTGGTGCAGGGCGTGCAGCCGCAGTCCCACCGGAGCCCACAACTCACCCAGCAGCCGGGCCCGCGAGTGGTTCACGGTGTCCATCATCTGCTCCACGATGCTCATCTCGTCCTCGTCACCGAGGTAACGGTGCGCGGCCAGCAGACGCAGCGAGTTGAGCAACGCGACCGTGACGAACAGCGCGTACCACTGCGCCAGTCGCGCCGGCGGCACCACACCCACCGCCAGCAGGGTCGCGGCCGTCGCGATCCAGGCCAGACAGAGCAGCTCCTGGCCGCGCCACAGCCACTTCTCCTCGTCGGTGGGCTGCCGCCCCCGGTACTCGAAGTCGAGCTTCAGGGCCGAGGCATTGCTGTACAGGTACTCCCGGATTCTCGGCACGAACCACGACAGCGGCGTGAGCACGGCGAACCGGTACGGGCCGAAGAACGGCAGGAACAGCGGCGTGATCAGCAGCCCCACGATGTTCGACGGCGCCATCCGCGCCAGTGGCAGATACTCGGCGTCCTGCGCGGTGCCGTACAGCTTGCGGTTGTGGTGCTCGCCGTGGCACTCGTACAGGAAGACCGGCACCATCATGGGAATCCCGAACACCGCGTTCCACCACATGCGGAACGGGCCGAAACTCTTCTTCGCCCTGAAGTGCGCGATCTCATGGATGAATGCGAAACAGCGATACGTGGCCAGGACCGAGACCAAGAACGCCGCCACCCCCGCCACCGTGAGCCCGCCCAGTGGCCGAACCACCCAGAACGCCACGCCCGCCAGCAGCACGCTGAGGGTGAAATCGGTCCAGTAGACCGCCATCCGCGGGCGGAACAGCCCGCGCAGAAGGTCGTGCGCCTCCTTCACGGAGAACCGCTCCATCGCGCTGACCATCTCCGGTTCCCACGGGATCGCCGTCTTCCGCGTCTGCCCCCCGGTCGTCATCAGGCGCCTCCCTGCCGGCGTCGCCGCAGCGCCCGACGCACCTTGCGCACCCGGGTGTCGGCGATGTCCAGGAGCGTTCCCAGCGATGTGATGGCGACGAGCATCGGGCCGGAACCCGCCGGTATCACGGGGCGGTACTCGGTTCCGGTCACCTGCATGAACTCGGGCTCCTTGATGGCGGGCAGGGTCAGATCCGCCCGCTCCATCCGGTGCACGTACGGCAGCCGCCAGATGCCGGGGAGGGCGGCGTGCGCGCGCATGCCCGCCTTGGTCGGAGGCAGCTTCTCGCCGTTCTCCAGCCGCCAGAGGGCGCGCCGCTCCAGGCCCTCGTGCCACTTCTCCACCAGCCCCGCGACCCGGTGCGGATCCAGGCGGTGCCAGGGCGCGGACTGAGACAGGAACAACCGGCGCTCCAGCCCCGCCCGCAGCCGCGCGTGCTCCACGCTCTCCTCGTCGGTGCGGCCGCCCGTCTCGGTCAGCCAGCGCGAGATGCGGAACCGTCCCAGCAGTGCGGCCCCGAAGACCATGTAGTCCAGGAGGTGGTCCATGATGAAGAAGCGGCTGTCGGCGAGGGCCGGACCGTACTTCGAACGCACCATCGAGCGGATGATGCGCCAGTCCGCCGTGGCGGCACGGTTGACGTGGTCGAGGTAGTCCATGTCCAGCCGGCCCTGCTGGACGTCGCGCTGGGCGATGTTCGCCAGATGCCAGGCGGTTGCCATGGACAGGCTGATGCCCTGGCTGTAGAAGGCGTCGATCATCGAGGAGGCGTCGCCGACCATGGCGTAGCGCTTGGGGGAGATGAAGGTGTTGGTCATGCGCTGGACGTCCCGGTAGGCGCTGAACTCCAGGACGTTCTCCTCCTGGAGCCAGTCCAGCAGCGGGTAGCGGCGCAGGACCTTCCAGAAGACCTCGCGGGCGTTGCCCTCCTCCGGAGGACGCTGCTGACTGTAGGTGATGCCGACGCTGATGCGGTCGTCCTTCAGCCGGATGAGCCAGATCCAGTACCCGTCGCCCCACAGGTGCACGGTGGTGTGCTCGCGCTCGGTCACCTCCCCGTCGGGGAAGGCGAACTTCCAGCGCTCGTCGAACATGTCCTGGGTGCAGTGGGAGAACTGGGCCCAGGCCGCCGTCGTGGAGAATCCGTCCTCCAAGGGGATGTCATGGCCGAAACGGCGGGCCAGCAGACGGGTGCGGCCGGTGCAGTCGGTGATCCAGCGGGCCGAGATCTTGCCGCCGCGGTCCTTGTCCCGGGAACTCCAGTGCAGGGTGTGGTCGTTGCCGTCCTCACCGAGGGTGATGTCCCGGACCAGACCGCAGTCCATGAACCTCAACCCCGGGGTGGAGCGGGCGCGTTCGCGCAGCACCGCCTCGATCTCGGGACGGACGATCTGGGCGTCCTTGAACATGGTGCGGTGGAAGAGGGGATCCTCGATCTTCTCGATCCAGCGCGCGGGCAGCGCGCTCTGGAAGCCCCATTCGGAAACCGATGCGTCGAAACTGGTGCGGCCCTCAAGGCCGTGCACCATCCAGAACCCCTTCTTGCCGAAGGACTTCTCCAACGACTCGTCGAGCTCGCCCAGGGACCGCAGGAAAGCGTTGGAGTACACCAGCAGGGACTCACCGACCTTGTAACTGGCCTGCTGCTTCTCCGTCGGCTGGTCGATGCAGACCACCGACAGGCCACGCTTGGCCAGTGCGATGGCGCTGATCAGGCCGACGACACCGTGGCCGACGACGCAGACATCGGCGCGCACATCGTCGTTCCGCGCCGCTTCGTCCTGTTCACCGGCGGGTGCGACGGCTCGGACACCGGAGCGGGCGCGGGAGACGGGCTTGGGGGTGGTCTTGTCGGAATTGGGCACCGGGTTCTCCTCAGTCCGCGATTCGGGGGGCCAGACGGGCGAAGCGTCGCGCCACACGACGGTGCCGATGGGCGAAGAGCTGCTGCACGGTCCGGCGGTAGACCGGGGTCATCGGCCGCAGGTGCGGCTTGAGCACATACGTCAGGCGGTCGGAGAGGACCGTGCCGCCCTCCTTGCCCTCGATGACCCGCTCATGGATCCACGCATGCGCCGACGCCATCCGGGACACCTCCAGGAAGCGCCGGCCCTCCTCGCGCTCGGCGATGACGACATCGTCGTAGTCGTACGGCAGCAGCCGGCCCAGCAGGATCCAGGAGCGACCCAGCGGCTGCCCGAGCGGCACCCGCGCCAGCGACGGCGTGCCGATCCCCTGCATCCGCTTGGGCAGGGTCATACGCATCATGGGGGAGAGTTCCGCGTTGATGCCGACGACCTCGGTGGCCCCCTGCCACACCTGGGCCGGATCGGCGCCGGGCAGGAACGTGGAGCGGTACACCTGCTGCCAGCGGGAGTCGGGAACGCGCTCCAGGTCGGGATAGTAGGCGAGCACCGACGGGGCGGGGCGGTGGGACGATCGTGGCGCGGTCGTCGCCGGTGCCCGACCGGCGTCGTCGAACGTGTCATGCATGAGAGCCTCCCTGCCGCTGGTGATCGGTATCCGTCGGCAGGTACAGCCGGTAGCCCAGCTTCCGGGCCTCGTCCCGGAGCATGCGCACCAGATCGACGGAGAGCTTGTCGCCGTGACTGACGACGGGGTCGTGAAGGCGGTGGGCGAGGACCATCGTCTCGGCGGTGCAGGCGTACGTCACACCGCTGGGGACGCCGAAGTCGACTCCGAGGTCCCGGCCGCCGGGCAACTGGACGAGACCGCCCGCGACCACCCGCAGATCGGGTCGGGCCGCCTTGAGCCGCGGGCCCACGTTCGGCGGCTGCGACACGTCGCACACCGCGGCGTCCCGCCGCACCAGCTCCGGCTGGATCAGCTGGTCCGGCGTCGACGTGGCGGCCAGGACCAGATCCCCCGCCGGCAGGACGGCCTCGGCGTCCACGGACGCGGTCAGCAGCCCCTGCTCGACGAGATCCGCCGCGATGGCACGGGCGCTCGCGCCGGAGGACGCCCGGGTGCGCACCGACCGGGCCAGCGCACCCGCGTGGGGCGCGTCGTCGGCCTCCATCAGGTGCCCGACCACGGACTCCAGCGCGGCAGCCAGCCGGCGCTCACTGCGCGCCCGGTGGGCGGGGTTGCCCACCAGCACCAGCCGGCCGACCTTCTCCGAAAGGAGCAGGCTGGACGCCAGGCCGATCGCGCCGGCACCGCCGAGCACCACACAGCACGCCTCGCCCAGCTCGATGTCCTGCTGCCGTGCCGCCTCCTCCAGACCGTCCACCGCGGCCGCCACGGTGTAGGCGTTGCCGGTGGTCACCGGAACCGGTACGTCCCGCAGCGCCGTGGCGTTCGCCGTGATGACCGAGGTGTAGGCGCCGAGGCCCACCAGCTGCGCGCCGCGTGCCACGGCGTCGTCGACGGCCTCCTGCACCAGCGCCGTGGACTGCGCGCTCGGCATGTCCAGCAGCCGCTGTGCCCCGTAGGGCAGCGCGAAGACCTCACCGTAGGAGCTCTCCCCGGTGTCGGTCTCCACCCGGCACCGGCCGACCAGCATGGCGGCGGCGGTGTCCACGTTGCGGCACTGGTTCATCCGGTCGAACAGCACCCGCACCTGCTCGCCGGGGAGTCCGAGGCGGCCGTCGTAACTCTCGTAGCTCGCCAGGTCCGTGGGATGGGCGATGAACGCCCAGCGCGGCTCGCCCTCACGCGGCCGCAGCCGCGTGGGACGCGGCGCGGCGGACGCGTCCTCCTCGGGGGACGCAGCGGGCGCGGGCCGTTCCGAGGCGGGCAGGAGGTGGGCGAAGAACCGTGCGCTGTCCCCGCGTTCGATCACATCCAGGCCCCGGTCGAGTGCGCCCAGCAGAGTGTCGCAGTCGGCCTCGGTGACGTTCAGCGGAGGCTCGACCCGCAGCACGCTGTTGGCGAAGTACGCGGGCGCCAGGCGGATGCCCTCGTTGCGCAGCAGATAGCCGCACAGGAACCCGGCCAGTCCCTCCTGATCGGCCAGCGAACGGAACAGGCCCTGCCGCGCGTGGAGGTCGGGGTCGTCGGAGAGCTGTACGCCGAGCAGCAGCCCCTGGCCACGTACGTCCGCGACCAGCTCCGGATGCCGGGAGGCCACCTCGCGCAACCCGGCCAGAAGGTGATCGCCGCGCCGTGCCACCTGCCGGACCAGCGCCTGGTCGTCGGCGGTGAGCAGTTCGACGGCGCCCACGCCGACCCGGGAGCAGAAGGCGTTGCCGCCGAAGGTCGAGGTGTGCCGGAGGCCGAAGTCCTCGGTGAGGCTGTCCTGCCCGAACACCACGGCACCGATCGGCACCATGCCGCCGCCGAGCGCCTTGGCCAGCGGCATGATGTCCGGGACCACGTCGTGGTGCTCGCACGCGAACAGGCGCCCGGTGCGCCCGAGTCCGGTCTGCACCTCGTCGACGATCAACTTGGCGCCGTACCGGGTGCACAGTTCACGCGCGGTGGCGAGGTAGCCCGGCGGGGCCGGAACGATGCCGCCTTCGCCCTGGACCGGCTCGACGATGAATGCGGCGATGTCCTCGGGATGCTCGCCGAAGATCTGCCGGAGGGCTTCGGGGTCTCCGAAAGCGATGTGGTGGAAGCCGGCCGAGGGCGCGCCGAAGGGGGTCTGGTAGCGGGGCCGCCCCGTGGCGGACAGGGCGCCGAGGGTCTTGCCGTGGAAGGAGTTGCGCGTCGAGACCACCAGACGGCGGCCGGTGGCGGCGCGGGCGAGCTTGAGGGCGGCCTCGACCGCTTCCGCGCCGCTGTTGCACTGCCACACCTGGTCGAGATGGCCGGGTGCCACGGCGGCCAGCCGCTCCGCGAGCAACGCGGACGCGCCGAGGACCGAGGGCAGGGTGATGCTGGGTTCCCCCGAGTCCCGCACGGCGGATATCGCCTTCCACATCTCCGGCGGGTTGTGCCCGAAGGGCAGGGCACCGTAGGCGCCCGCGAAGTCCAGGTACTCGTTGCCGGCGCCGTCGTAGAGCCTGGTGCCCTGGCCCCGTACGTAGTGCACGTCGATGCCGAGGCCGTCGAGCATGCGGGCGATGTAGGGGTTGGCGTGACGGCGGTAGCGCTCGGCGGTCTCGTCCCGGGCCGCGACGCTGCTCAGCCGGGCCCGCAGCGCGGCACGTTTCTCTTCGGCGGTGCTGGTCAGTGGGGTCGAAGCCACAGTTATCGTCCCTCTTCGGAGTCGAGTGCCGCCATCAGACGGTCGAGTTCTTCCTCTGACAGTTCGTCGAGGTGGTCCAGGGCGTGCCGGGCCTCGGCCGAGGTGGGGGCGCGGGTCCCACCGGCTGTCGCAAGGGTGCGGGCCACCTCTCGCAGCGTCGCGCCCTCGGTGAGCACCGTGATCGGAATCGCCGCCCCCAGGTCGCTCTCCAGGCGGTTCTTCAGCTCCACGAAGGACACCGAGTCGACGTCCAGGTCCCGCGCGGACCGGTCGGGGACCAGCGCGGCGGGGTCGGCACGCATGATGTCGGCCAGGTGCGTGATGAGCCGTTCCAGGACCGAGTCCACGTCCAGAGCAGGCGTCGGCGTCTCCTTGCTGTCCGGCCCGTCATCTGACGTGCTGTCGGTTTCGGTGCCGGAGACCCAGTACGAGCGGCGCTGCCATGGGTAGGTGGGCAGCGGAACCATCGGGCACGGACCCGGGAAGACGCCGGACCAGTCCACGTCGTTCCCGGCCGCCCACAGCTGGCCCAACGCCGAGTGCAGGCACGCCAGTTCGTCCTCGCGTCGGCGAAGCGTGGCCACCGCGTGGACGCGGACGTCTCCGGGCCTCGCCTCGGCCAGGTGCCGCATATGGGGCAGGAGCGCGGGGTGGGGGCCGATCTCCACGAAGCAGGTGATGCCGTCGTCGATCATCGCCTCCACGGCGTCGCTGAAGCGGACGGGAAGAGCGGCGTTGGCGGCCCAGTGCGCCGCGGTCAGTTCGCCGGCCGGGTGCAGGGCTCCTGTCACCGTCGAGTACAGCGGGATGCGGCCGGCGGCGGGCCGCACGGTCCCCAGCTCTTTGCGCAGCTGCTCCGCGGCGGGGCCGAGGGCTGGGCCGTGGAAGGCGTAGTCCGTGTCCAGACGGGTGACGCGCCAGTCGGACAGGTGCGGCAGCAGGGCCTCCGTCTGCGGTGCGGGCCCGGTGATCACGGTGCCCTCCGGCCCGTTCACCGCCGCGATGCCCACCCCGTCGCCCGGCCCGTCGGGGCGCTGCCCGGCCCGGGCCAGCGCCTCGGCCACCTGCTCGGACGGCGCCCGCACCGCGTACATCGCTCCGCCGGAGGCGTGCACGTGGAGTACCTCGCTCCGAGCGATGATCACGGCCACGGCCTGCTCGCGGGTCAGTGCCCCGCACGCGAGTGCGGCCGACACCTCTCCCACGCTGTGTCCGCAGACCGCCTCCGCCGCCAGCCCCCAGGCGTTCAGCCGCGCCGTGAGAGCCGCCTGCAGGGCCGCGATCGCGAGTTGCGCGAAGCGCGTGTCGCGCAGCGCCTCCTCGCAGTGGGGGCTCGCGAGCGTCTTCATCAACGGCGGACCGCCCGCCGCGGTGATCGCGCCGTCCCAGGCGAGGAGTTCGTCACGGACGAGCCCGTCCTGCTCCGCCAGAGCCACGCCCATCCCCGCCCACTGGCCTGCCTGGCCGGAGTAGACGAAGCCGATCCGCTGCGGTACCGAGGGCGCCCCGGAGGCCAGGCCGCCGTGACTGTCCGCCGTACGGCGCAGGGCCTCGGCCAGCAGCTCGGGGGCCGCCGCGGTCACGGCCGCGCGCCAGGGGTGGTGCTGGCGTCTGCGCGCGGCGGCGGCCATCACATCGCGGAGCTCCGCGCCGCCCAAGTCCCCCACATGAACGGCGAATTCCCGCAGCGCGTGGGTGAGCGCCGGGCCTGATCGCGCCGAGACCGGCAGCAGCACGGGCTCCGTTCCGGTGTCCGGGCGGGGCGCGTCCTGAGTAGCGCGCCGGTGGTTGCGGATGGCCGGGACGGCGTCGGGGTGGGCGACGATGAGATGCGCGTTGGTGCCGCCGAAACCAAAGGAGCTGACGGCGGCGTACCGCTTCTCGGACGGCTGCCACGCCTCCGGGCGGCGGGGGATCTCGAAGCGTTCGCCTTCCAGCTCGATGAAGGGATTGACCTCCTTGAGGTTGATCTGCTCCGGCAGCCGACCGTGGCGCAGCGCCCCGAGGGCCTTGATCAGCGAGGCGACTCCGGCGGCGGACTCCAGGTGCCCCAGGTTCGCCTTGACCGAGCCCAGCCAGCAGGTGGGTTCCTGCGTGCCCCGGCCGCCGTAGACCGCGCGCACGGCCTCGTACTCGATGGGGTCGCCCAGCGGCGTACCGGTGCCGTGCATCTCGACCATCGTGATGTCGCCCGCGGCGAGCCCCGAGGCGTCGAGCACCTGGCGCATCAGCTGTTCCTGCGCGACGGGCGAGGGCGCCGTGAGGCCGTTGGTGCGGCCGTCCTGGTTGGTCGCGTCGGCGAGGATCACGCCCTCGATCGGGTCGCCGTCCGCCAGCGCGTCCGACAGCCGGCGCAGGACGACCAGACCGGCGCCCTCGCCGCGCACCATGCCGTCGGCGTCCGCGGCAAGCGCCTTGGTGCGTCCGTCGGGGGCCAGCGGCAGCGCGCGCCCGGTCATCGTGGTGGACAGCGGGGACAGGATGAGGTTGACGCCGCCGGCGAGCGCCCGGTCGCACGCGCCGGATCGCAGGGCCTGGCAGGCCAGGTGCACGGCGACGAGCGAGGAGGAACACGCCGTGTCCACGGCCATGCTGGGCCCCCGGAACCCGAACTCGTAGCTGAGCCGGTTGGCGATCAGGCTGCGTGCCCCGCTGCCGGTGGAGAGCCTGCTGCCGATGTCCTCGCTCGCGGCGAGAGAGGTCAGCATGTAGTCCTGATGGCCCACGCCGACGAACACTCCGGTGGCGGACCCGGCCAGCTGTCGGGCCGGCCACCCCGCGCGCTCGACGGCCTCCCACGCGATCTCCAGGAGCACGCGTTGCTGCGGGTCCAGCAACTTTGCTTCGGCGTCACCGATGCCGAAGAAGGCGGCGTCGAATCCGTCGACGTCGTCGATCTGTCCCGCGTACTGGGTGAGCCGGGCGAATCCGGGGTCGTCGAGGCCGGAGAAGTCGATGCCGGTCCAGCGCTCACCGCGCAGCGGCCGTACCGCGTCGCGGCCGTCGGCCAGCAACTGCCAGTACTCCTCGGGGCTTTCGACCCCGCCGGGCAGGCGGCAGCCCGAGGAGACGACGGCGATCGGCTCCGTCCGCGAGCGTGCTTCCAGTTCCGCGACACGCGTGCGCAGCGAACGGATGGTCTCCGCCGCGCGCAGCAGTGCCTGTTCGGTCGTGGTGTCGGTGGTCATGCCTTCCCCCGTGGCTGGCCGTCGAGTTCTGCCAGCAGCCGGCTCAGGGCGTCAGAGCCGGCCGCCGGTGGTGGCTCCATGCGCTCCGCCACCGTCGCGTCCCGGGCGGCGCCGGGCGCCGACCCCCGGGACGGCTCCGTGTTCCGCACGACGCGCCCGAGCAGAGCGTCGGTGAGCTGGCGGATGGTGGGATGCGCCCAGACCAAGGTGGCCGAGAGCCGGATGTCCAGCTCCTTCTCCAGCCGGTTGCGCAGTTCCACACCCACCAGCGACTCCATCCCCATCTCGGCGAAGGGCAGGTCGTCCGCGGCGCCCACGCTCAGTCCGTTCGGCAGGACGCTGTCGAGCGCGGCGCGCAGCCGGCTGCCGAGAACCTGCCGCCGTTCGGCGTCGGAGGGGAGCGAAAGCAGCGTCTGCCGCAGCTCACCACCGGGCCTGGGGCGGTCGCCCGATCCGACGGAAGCGAGCCCCGCCGGATGATCGGTTCCGGTGCGCCGCGACAACTGTGCCAACGCCAGATGCTGCACCTGCGCCAGCAAGTCGCCCGCCGTGGAGACGAACGCCAGATCCATGACCACCTCCCCGTCGCACTCCCGCAGCTGTCCTTGCGCCACGGCGCTGTCCGCCGTCCACAGCTCCGCCGAGGTGTGCACGGCCATCACGCGGGAGACCGCTACCTGCTCCGGATCCAGACCGGGCCGGTCGGCCAGCAGCGCCCGCGCCACGGCGGGGAGCGCCCGGTCCAGCACACTGACCAGCGAGGCGGGCGAACTGGTCGGTGGCGGGGTGGGCACGGTCACCTCACACCGGGCCGTCGCCGTGATCTCCCGCAAGGGGGCGGGCGGCCGGACGCCGACCGTGCACGCCGCCGCCGTCGTCCACCGGCCGGCGCGCCGATAGAGGAACCGCACCGCCGCCGACCGGGCGGGCCGCGACCCGTCCCCGCCCAGGTGCACGACCAACTGCCGCGCCACACCGGGCTCGGCGGGCAGCGGCCGGTGCATCTCCAGGTCCTGTACGAACCGGGCATCCTCGACGCCGGCCTCCCGCGCCGACCAGAGCGCCGCCGCCACGAGCTCCGGCACGGACACCACGGGCTCGCCCGCCACCGTGTGGCTCTCGCGCGTCGCGGGGATGGCCAGGCTCGCGAGGTACGTCCCCGGCTGGAAGGACGCCTCCGTGAGGACACCGGGTCCGGCGCCCCTTACCCGGTCGGACGGCTCGGCCGCCGGAGCCCGGTAGACATGGGTGCGCCGGAAGGGATGGACCGGAAGGAGCGCGGCCCACGCACGGGTTTCCGCGTCGGCATCCGCCCGCAGGTCCAGGCCCTGCTCGAACAGGGCCGCCTCCGCCTTCCGCAGCCGGAGCTCTCCGCGTTGGTCGCGGTGCCCCGTGGAGATGGCCACCGCCCCCTCGCCCTGTGCTTCGAGGGATTCGCGCAGTGCGAGGAGCAGCACGGGATGCGGACTGATCTCCAGGACGTGGGCGACGCCGTCGTCCGCCATGGCCGTGACCGCTTCCCTGGCACGGACCGGATGAGTGAGGTTGTCCTGCCAGTACCGCGCGCCCAGGGGTGCCTCGTGCAACCCGCCGGCGACCGAGGAGTAGAACGCCGGTCCCGAGCTCTGCCGGGGCGCGTCCACCTGGCCCAGCACCCGGCCGAGCTGTTCGGCGGGCGCCTCCATCAAGGGGCCGTGAGAGGGATAGTCGACCTTGACCCGGCGGGTGTCACATCCCCGCCGTTCGAATTCCGCGAGAGCTGCCGCCAGCGCGTCGGCGGCCCCGGAGACCACACAGGAGCGAGGGCTGTTGTCCGCCGCCACGGTGACGGGGCTGCCCGACCGGCGCAGGATCTCGGCGGCTTCGCGCGCGCCGGCCTCCACGACGGCCATGCCGCCCGTGCCGCGAGCCGCCTCGACGGCGTCGTTGCGGGCCCGCAGAACCCGGCAGGCGGTGGCCAGATCGAGCCTCTCCGCCACGACGGCCGCGCTCAGCTCACCCATGCTGTGGCCGGCCACGGCATCGGGCCGGATCCCGAGATGGGCCAGCTGCGCGGTCAGAGCGAGCTGCACGGTGAAGATCAGGGGCTGCGCCACACAGATGTCGTCCAGGTCCGTCGGCGCGGTCTGCTCCAGTGCGGCGAGCGGACTCCAGCCCAGCATGGGCGCCAGTACGGCGTCCACCTCACGCACCCGGGCGGCGAAGGGCGGACAGGCGCGTAACAGTTCGCGGCCCATCCCCTCCCACTGCGAGCCGTGCCCCGAGTACACGAAGCCCACGGACGAAGGCGAGCCGGTCCTCGCGCGCACGGCGCTCCGCGTGCCGTCCGCGATCGCCGCCAGTTCACCCAGCAGCTCCTCCCGGTCGGTCGCGACCACCCCGGCGCGCCACTCGAAGGCCGTGCGGTGGGCGGACGCGGCGCGCGCTGCCTGGCGTACCTGCTCCCAGGAGTCGAGGGTGCCCAGCCGGTCGGCCCAGTCGCCGGCCGTCGCAGCCAGCGACTGGGCGCTCCGGGCCGACAGAGGGAGCAGGACGGGCCCGGAGTTCGCCCGCGCGCCGCCCTGCACGGGGGATGGTCGGCGCGGCGCGCGGGCGAGTACGAGGGAGGCGTTGGTGCCTCCGAAACCGAAGGAACTGACGGCAACCGTGGAGGCGTCCGTCGGCAGATCGGTGTGGTCGGCCGACATCGAGAGTCCGAAACCGTCCAGGTCGATACGAGGGTTGACCTGCCGCAGGTGGGGGTTGCCGGGCACGACGCCGTGCCGCAGCACCAGTGCTGCCTTGATCAGGCCCAGCACGCCTGCCGCCGCCTCCAGGTGGCCGATGTTCGCCTTGATCGATCCCACGGGCAGAGCGGGGCGGTCCTGTCCCACCGCCCGGTTCAGCGCCGCACTCAGCGCCCGCCCCTCGATGGGGTCGCCGAGCGGGGTGCCGGTGCCGTGCAGTTCGACGTAGCCGAGGGCCTTGGCGGAGGTCACTCCGGCCTGCCTCAGCGAGCGCACGATCAGCTCGGTCTGGGCGCGGCCGCTGGGCGCGGTGAGCCCGTTGGTGCGTCCGTCCTGGTTGACGGCGGATCCCTTGATCACGGCATGGATGTCCTCGCCGACGACGAGGGCGTCCTCCAGGCGGCGCAGGACGACGGCCCCGCCGCCCTCGGAACGGACGTAGCCCTGGCCGGAGGAGTCGAAGGTGCGGCAGCGGCCGTCGGGGGACAGTGCGGTCAGGCCGGCCGCGCCCAGCTGTGGGACGGGGGACAGCAGCGCGTTCACCCCGCCCGCGATCGCGAGGTCGCATTCATGTGACCGAAGACTCTGGACGGCCAGGTGCACGGCGACGAGGGAGGACGAGCAGGCGGTGTCGACGGTGAGCGAAGGGCCTCGCAGATCCCACAGATACGAGAGGCGGTTGGCCGTGATGGCGTGGGAGAGGCCGGTGTTGGTGTACGGACCCTGCATGTCCTGGGGGGACTGCCCGCCCAGGAGCATCGCGTGATCGTGCGTGGCCTGGCCGAAGAAGACCCCGGTCCGGCTGCCGAGCAGGTCGGCCCGGACGATGCCGGCGCATTCCAGGGCGCGCCAGGCGACCTCCAGCGCCAGTGCCTGCTGAGGGTCGATCCCAGCTGCCTCGCTGGGCGAGATGCCGAAGAATCCGGGATCCCAGCTCTCCAACTCGTCCAGAAAACCGCCCCATTGGGCTCCGGCGGCCTGAGAGCCGGCCGAGGTCACGCCGGTGTACAGGGGTTCCCGGTGGCTGGGCACCGGGGTGATCTGGTCCCCCCGCTCGTCCAGCAGCCGCCACAACGCCTCGACGGTGTCGGCACCGGGGACCCGGCAGCCGAGCCCGACGACGGCGACCGCGCGGTCCTTGCCGTCCTCAGCCACGGGCGGGCTCCGGCGTCGCGAGGATGTGGGCCAGGAACGCCGCCAGGCTGTCGACGGTCGGATGGTCGAAGAGCCACTCCGTGGGCACCTCGACCCCCAGCTCCTCGGCGACCGTTCCCGCGAGCCCGATCAGGGCGGCGGAGTCCAGGCCGAGATCCACGAACGTGGCGTGGCGATCCACCCGTTCCTTTGGGGCGAGACCCAGTTCGCCGGCGATCGACGCCTGCACCACGGCCGCGATGCCGCGCTGAGTGATGGTGGCTCCGGTGGTCACCGCTGTCCTCCCTCGCTTGTCTCTCCCCGGTGCCAGAGGGCCACCGGCTTGAACTCGCCGGCGCTCCAGCGCTTGGCCGCCTCGGCCCGCCGGAGCTTCCCGCTGGTCGTCCGCGGCACCGCTCCGGACCGGACCACCGCGACCGCCGCGGGAGCGATCCCGTGCTCTTCCAGGACCGCCCCGCGAACCGCCGACAGGACGGCGGCGCAGTCCACCCCGGGGCCGTAGGCGAGCAGTTCGCAGGCGAGCACCACCTGCTCGTCCTGGTCCCACTCGTCGCGCGTCGCGAAGGCCACGGCGCGCGCCACCAGTTCATGGCAGCCCTCCGCGGTGGCTTCGAGGTCCTGCGGATGGTGGTTGGTGCCGCGATGGATGATCACGTCCTTGATGCGGCCCGCGATGCACAGCTGGCCTTCGTGCCAGACCCCGAGGTCCCCGGTGCGCAGGAAGCGACGTCCGCGGAACTCTGGCTCGTCCACCGTTGCCTCGAAGGTCTCCCGGGTGACCTTCTCGTGTCCCCAGTAGCCGCCGGTGACACTGGGACCGCTGATCCAGATCTCACCGACCTCGCCTGGCCGGCGCCGCCGGGACGTCTTCGGATCGACCACGGCCACCTCGATGTCCGCGGCGATGCTGGTCCCGCAGCCCACCAGTTCCGTCCGTGTGGTCCCGGGCCGCGAGCCCTGCACTGTCCCATTCGCGGCGCCCGGCGTCTGCCTCTCCACCTCGCCGAGCGCCGGAGGGGCCTGCCGGTCCAGGCAGGTGACGACCAGGGTCGCCTCGGCCAGGCCGTAGACCGGCATCATCGCGTGGGGGTTGAAGCCGTACGGCTCGTATGCCTCGGCGAACGCCGTGACGGTCCTGCGCCGTACCGGCTCGGCGCCGTTGAGAGCGTGCCTGAGCCCCGACAGGTCAAGGCCCTCACGGCGCTCCTGCGCAACCTTCCGCACGGCCGTCGCGTAACCGAAGTCGGGAGCGATGGTGAAGCTGGAGCCGGTGTCGCTGAGCGTCCGCAGCCACCCCAGCGGGTTGCGCAGGAAACCGGTGGGCGTCGACATGTGAAGGCTCATGCCGGCCGTCAGCGGGTGGCAGACCATACCGATCAGGCCCATGTCGTGGAACAGCGGCAGCCAGCCCGCCGCCGACTGACCGGGCCCGGTTCCGAGATTGCGCCGGATGTGCGCGATGTTGTGCGCGAGGTTGGCGTTGGAGACCATCGCGCCCTTGGGACTCGACGTGGAGCCCGACGTGTACTGAAGCAGCGCCAGATGCCGCGGCCGGGTCCGCACCGGGCCCGCCTCACCGTCGGCCTGCCAAGGGATCTCGTCCGGTGTGATCACCAAAGGAGCCAGTGCGGCGGTGTCGGCGACGGCCCGGACCCGGGAGCGCAGCTCCGGCGCTGTGACGACGGCGGAGGGTTCGCAGTCCCGCAGGATCTGCTCCAGCCGGTGGTCCCACGCTCTGCCGGCCCGCATGGTCGACATCAGCGGCGGATGGAAGGTGACCGCCACGGCGTCCGCCAGCAGACATCCGAAGAACGACGCCACGTAGTCCACGCCGTCGGGCAGCGCGATCAGCACGAAGGGCCGGTCGTGCGTACGGGGAGGCAACTCGTGCAACACCGCGCCGGCCGCCGCCGCCTGAGCGTACAGCTCGGCGTAGGTGCGTCGGTCCTGAGCGCCGTCGGACCGGCCGTAGACGAGCGCGGTGGTGGCCGACAGCCGCTCCGCGTGGGAGGCGAGGGCGTGGCCGAGGGTGTGGTGCTCAGTCGTGGTCTGTGACGCTGCGGAGGGCATTGCCCCGCCTCCTTTCGGGCCCCAGGGCGCCTATCAGCCCGTCGACCTCCAATTCGGTGAGCCAGTTGTCGACCGCGGCGATGGAGTCGTGCAGTGACGTGGGGCGGAACCCCAGCTCGCGCTGGGCTCGGCAGGTGTCGTAGAAGAGCCGGTTGACCGACAGCGCCGCGTTCTCGGGGACGAGGAACGGCGACCGCATCGGGTCCTTGCGCAGTGAGGCCACGATCGCGCCGACGCGGCCGGCGGCCCGGACCACGCTGTTGGGCACCGCCCGCTTCGGCGGCGCACACCCCACGACCTGCGCCACCTGGTGGAAGAGTTCGCGGTAGGTGAGGTTCACCGACGAGACGATGTAGCGGGATCCGGGCTCACCGCGTTCCATGGCGGCCCGCATGCCGAAGTTCATGTCCTCGACCGAGGTGAAGGCGGCGCCGCCCAGGGGGTAGGCGACGAGCTTCCCCTGCCGGGCACTGTCGATGAGCATGGCCCAGCCGTAACGGCGGTCGCTGTACGGGGCGATGCAGGCACTGAGGTTGACGATCACCACTTCCGGGCCGTCCGCCCGCCATCCGCGCAGCAGTTCACGTTCCCCGGCCCGCTTGGTGATCATGTAACTGTTCCGGCAGCTGGAGCGGGAGATGTCGAAGTTCTCGTCGGCGATCTCACCGGGTGCGGGATAGCCGATGGCGGAGATGGAGGAGGCGTGCACGATCCGTCGGACCCCGGCCTTCTTCGCGGCCTTGACGAGGTTCGCGCAGCCGGTGACGTTGACCTCCTGCATCAGGGAGTGCAGCTTGTTGAGCGTGATGGCGATGCCGGCGAAGTGGTAGATCTCGTCGATGCCCTGGAGGGCGCTCTCCAGCGAGGCGAGGTCGGTGACGTCGCCCCGGCGGACCTCGCACCGGTGCAGGTGGTGCTCCAGGCCGCCCGGCCCCTCGCCCGGGCGCAGCAGGCAGACCACGTCCGCGCCGGACTCGATGAGGTGGCGGGCGAACGCCGAGCCGAGACTGCCGGTCGCTCCGGTGATCATCACGCGGGTCACGGCGCGAGGTCCTTCCCGTAGACGGCGTAGGTACGCGCGGGCCCGGTCCTGGTGTGTGCCAGATAGGCCCTGCTCTGCCAGTTGTGCTCGTGGATCCACGTGGTGTGCATGTCGCGGTAGGAACCGACGCGGCCGAGGACGACCTTCGCGATCTCGCCGACCAGGACCCGTCCGACGCCCTGGCCCTCGAACTCGGGGCGGGCGCCCATCATCAGCACCACGGTGCCCCGGATGTTCGCCTTGAGTTCCTCGTAGCGGGCGGCGAACTCCTCGGTGACGGTGCCGCCGGCCACCTTCAGCAGCTCGTTGCCGTCGGCCGCGAGCATGACGAAGGCGACGGCCCGGCCCTCGTGCTCCACGATGCGGGTCAGGCGCGGATCGATGAGCTCGCGCAGCTCGCCCAGCTGGAACCGCAGAACGGGCTTGCTGATCGGGACCATGTCGTGGTTCTCGGCGAACGACGCCGCCAGCAGCCCTTGGACGAGGTCGACCTCGCTGTCCCAGCGCTCCGGATCCAGGTCCCGCACGGTCAGGCCGAGCCTGTCGCAGAGCTCCTCGCCCCGGCGGACGAGCGGCTCCATCATGCCCGCGTCGCGCTCGGCGACCCAGCTGAAGGTGTTCGTGCGGAAGTCGGGCCCGTAACCCGCGTCCTCCAGGAGCTGCCGGTAATAGGGCGGATTGTGCGGCTGGAAGACGGCCGGCTGGTCGTCGTAGCCCTCCACCAGCAACCCGAATTCCTGCGTCGCGCAGTACGAGTAGGGGCCGGCGGCCCGTTCCATGCCCCGCTCGGCGACCCAGGTCTCGGCCGTACGCAGCAGCACCGAGGCCACCTCGGGGTCGTTCACGCACTCGAACCAGCCGAAGAAGCCGGTCTTGCCGAAGCGCTCCACGTAGGCGGGGTCGATGGTGGTGGAGATCCGGCCGACGCTCTCGCCGGCGGAGTCGACCGCGAGGAAGTGCTCGATCTCCGCCTCCGCGAAGTACGGGTTGACCGCTGGGTCCATGAAACGGCGAATGTCAGAGGACAGCGGAGGAACCCATTGGTCATCGCCGAGCTCACGGTAAAGGTGTGGCGCGAAGTCGATGAATTCATCGATCATCTCGTCGCCGCGAACAGGAACCACTGACGGCACGGCTATTCCTCCCTGGCGGAAAAGCTGAGGGCGTTTTCGGAATGAGGCGCAGTGAAGCATGGTGGCGCGCGAATGGGCAATGAATTCCTGGCCGTCAGGCCCGTAATGTACCTGGCCCACCGCCTTGACCTGCATCAATGCTCGCCGACATGGCATTCGTTCCCATCTGCATCCCGTTAATGGTAGTCATTTTCAGCATCCCCAAATGAATTGAGGCAGTCTGTAGAAAACACTTTGAGGTCGTGTTAGTTTCTCCGACGAAGGAGGTGATGGGCCATGCGGAAAAGTGCTGTGCTCTGCGGTCTCGGCGCCTATCTGCCGGAAAAGGTGGTGACCAACGACGACCTCGCGAAAATCATGGACACCACGGACGAGTGGATAAGCAGCCGTACCGGAATCCGGGAACGCCGAGTCGTCGAACCCGGCGTCTCGACCGGGGATCTCGCCGTCCACGCCGGGGCTCGGGCACTGAAATCCGCCGGCGGTGAACCCGCCGATCTGGTGATCCTCGCGACGAGCACGCCGGACCACCCGTGTCCCGCCACCGCGCCCTTCGTTGCGCACCGGCTGGGCCTCGTGGACACCCCGGCGTGGGATCTGTCCGCCGTGTGCAGCGGCTTCCTGTACGGGCTGTCCGCCGCGAGCAGCTTCATCACGGCCGGCAGCGCGCGACGGGTCCTGCTCATCGGGGCGGACGCGTTCTCCACGATCCTGGCGCCGGCCGACCGCGGCACCCGGCCCATCTTCGGGGACGGGGCGGGCGCCGTCGTCCTGCGCCCCGGCGACCCGGACGAGCCCGGCGCACTGGGGCCCTCGGTACTCGGCAGTGACGGCTCGCTCAGAGAGCTGATCACCGTACGGGCCGGTGGGTCCAGGGAACCCCTCGACCCGGCCGATCCGGAACAGGAGGGCCGGTACTTCACCATGCGGGGGAGGTCCGTCTTCCGGCACGCCGTCGCCCGTATGACCGCCGCCACCACGGAGGTGCGCGAGCGTGCCGGCTGGCGCCCCGAGGACGTCGACTGCCTCGTCGCGCACCAGGCCAATCGGCGCATCCTCCAAGCCGTCGCCGAGCGTCTGGCGCTGCCCATGGAGCGCTGCGCGCTCCACCTCGACCGCGTCGGGAACACGGCCGCGGCATCCATCCCGCTCGCCATGGCCGACGCGGTCGCCGACGGACGGCTCAAGTCCGGACACCGGGTGCTCCTGACCGCCTACGGCGGGGGAGCCACCTGGGGCGCGGCCGCGCTCTCCTGGCCGAGCATCACACCGCAGCCCGCCTGACGCCGTCGCGCCAGGCATGGCTCACAGCCACAACCCACACGTCACAACCCACACGTCACACGTAACGCGTCACACGACCGAAGGGAACACCGTGACTGCCTTTGTGCACCCCTCCGCCGAGCAGCTCCAGGACCAGCTGCGCTCCGAGCTCGTCACGCGCTTCGGTGTCGAGGGCACCGACGTCACTCCGGAGATGACCTTCGGAGATCTCGGACTCGACTCCCTGGCGCTGGTGGAACTCTCCGATGTGCTCCAGAGCGTGCTGGAGGTCCCCATCGCCGACGACGACTTCAACGGCGAGCAGACGATCGCCGACGTCGTCACGCTCCTCCAGGACAAGCTGATCGAACACGCGGGCGCTCAGGGCCAGGTATGAGTCACGCGCCGCACATCCGAGCTGTCGAAGGGACAGCTGTGACTGCCATGTCTGCTGTGGCAGACGTGACTGCCGGGCGGTCGCGGGGCGGCCCGAGTGGGCGCCGTGCGGAGCCCTTCCACGCCGCCATCACCGGGATCGGCATGATCACCGCGGCTGGCCAGGACACCGCCCGGACCTGGCAGGCCGTCGTGGAGGGCCGCCCCACGACGGCGGTGATCCCGGAACTGGCCGGGATGCCGGTCCAACTGGCCTGCCAGGCTTCGGCGTTCGACGGGGACGCGGTCCTCGGCCGACGTGCGGCCTGGCGGCTGGACCGCTGCACCCAGATGGCGCTGGTCGCGGGCCGTGAGGCGGTCGCCGACGCCGGGCTCGTCCCGGGGGAGTGGGACGGGACTCGCGTCGGCACCGTGCTCGGTTCCGCGCTGGGCGGCATCGGCACCTGGCAGCGCGAGTACGACCGGCTGCGCGAGCTCGGACCCGAGCGGATCTCGCCGCTGACCATCCCCATGTCCCTGCCCAACCTGATCGCCGGTCAGATGGCCACCGACCTGCACGCCCGCGGACCCAGTCTGGTCACCAGCACGGCCTGCGCGTCCGGGACCACCGCGCTCGGAATCGCTCGTGACCTGCTGCGTCACGATAGTTGCGACATCGTGCTCACCGGAGGCGCCGAGTCCAGCCTCGTGCACTCGGTCGTCGCCGCCTTCGCACGCGCGGGAGCACTGTCCCGCAACACCGCCGACCCCGACAGGGCCTCGCGCCCCTTCGACGTCGACCGGGACGGATTCGTCATCGCCGAGGCCGCCACCATCCTGGTTCTCGAACACCCCGACCACGCGCGTGCACGGGGCGCCCACGTGTACGCGTATGTCAGCGGATACGGAGCGTCGGCCGACGCCGGCCACGAGACGCGTCCCGACCCGGAGGGAGCGGGCGCCCAGCGCGCGGTGGAAGCCGCCCTGCGGGACGCCGAGTTGTTCCCGACCGAGGTCGACCACGTCAACGCCCACGGAACGTCGACGCCGCTGAACGACCTCGCCGAGGGGCGGATGGTGCGGCGCGTCATCGGCGGGCACCCCCTGGTCACCGCGGCGAAAGGGGTCACCGGTCACTCCCTCGGAGCGGCCGGAGCCGTGGAGGCCGCGCTCACCGCCCTCACGCTCAGCCACCAGATCGTGCCGCCCACAGCGGGCCTGCGGGAGACGGACCCGGCCGTCGATCTCGACGTCGTACGAGACACCGCACGCGAGGAGAGGATAGAGGCAGCCCTGAGCAATTCCTTCGGATTCGGCGGCCAGAACGCCGCTCTCATCCTCACCCGGGCTTAGGGGCTGCCATGCGATACGTACATCTGGCCGCCGCGGACGCGAATGTGCAGTTGGTCATCGATGTGCTGCCCGCGCTCCTGGTCATTCTGATCCTCTCCGCCCTGTGCGGAAAGCTGTTCGTCATGCTGGGCCAGCCCCGGGTCCTCGGCGAGATGGTCGCCGGCATCCTGCTCGGTCCCACCCTGCTGGGACGGGTGGCACCAGATGTCCAGAACTCGTTGTTCAGCGCGGAGGTGAAGCCCGTCCTCTACGTGCTCAGCACGATCGGGCTGACGTTGTTCATGTTCCTCGTGGGCCTGGGCCTGGACCATCACACCGCCCCCAAGGGTTACCAGGGCACGGCCGTGTACATCGCCGTGGCGAGCATCCTGCCCGCGATCGTCGTGGGGTGCGGGGTGGGCCTGCTCTTCTACGAGAGCCTCTCGCTCGACGACGTCAGCCCGGCGATGTTCGCGCTGTTCGTCGGCGGAGCCCTCTCGGTGACGGCCTTCCCGATGCTCGCTCGCATGCTGTTCGACAACGGGTTGGAGCGAACTCCCCTGGGGATCCTGGCGCTTTTGGCCGCGGCAGTCGACGACGCCGTCGCCTGGTGCCTGCTGGCCTTCCTCATCGCCTTCCACAAGGGCGGGGGTTTCGACGAGAGCATGCGTACCGTGCTGCTCGCCGCGGCTTTCACCGTCGTCGTCATGACCGCGGGCCGACGCCTGCTGGGCAAGCTGGGCGAACGGGTCGAGCGCGGCGGCATGCTGACCAGTGGTCAGTTCTGCGCCGTGCTGGTGATGGTGCTCGGCGCGGGCCTGCTCACCGAGCAGATCGGTGTCTACGCGGTGTTCGGCGGATTCCTGGTCGGTCTGGCCATGCCCCGCGGTGCGGTGCTCCGACGTGCCCTGCGCGAACGTCTCCTGGACACCGTGCAGGTCCTGCTCGTGCCCATCTTCTTCGCGTTCTCCGGCCTCAACACCAAGATCGACGGGTTCACCGAGGTCGCCACGGTCGTGCCGCTCCTCGCTCTGATCCTCGCCGCCTTCGTCGGCAAGTACGCGGGCTGCATCGCGGTGATGAAGGCGCGGGGCTTCAGCTGGCGCGAAGGGTCCGCCGTGGGCTCCCTGATGAACGCCCGGGGGCTCATGATTCTTGTTTTCATCAACGTGGGGTTTGCACAAGGCGTCATCGGCCAGGAGGCGTTCTCCCTATTGGTGCTGGTCGCGCTCGTTACGACTGGTAGCGCGCTCCCGCTGTGCAAACTCTCGTTGGGCGGAAAATGGCCCCTGGCGAACGACGATGACCAGAACCGAGCGGTATCGGTTAGCGTGGACAGCCGAACCAGCATTTGAGCGCTCAAACATCCAAGTGACTGATGAGCGATGCAGCTACGTGAAGCCGACGGGGGAAGGCTGCAGATGGAGCACGCTGGCCTATTGAGAACAGTTGTCGGGTGGCTGCTGCCCCTGTTGATGTGCGGGCACGCGCTGATGGGCCACGCCGCACCACTGGCGCAGACCCAGCCGCCACCCACGTCGGCCACGGCGCCGGCTCAGAAGCATGAGGGCAGCGAGAGGCATCACGACGGGCCCTCGGCTCCCGGCGCGGTCTGCGAGCGCGAGGGTGAGGTGGCCCTTCAAACGCAGCGGATGTCACATCCGTGTGCCGCCGAGCCGCCGCCCTTGGTCTCACTGGACCCACAGACGAGCAAGGCGCCACGCGCCCCACCACTGGGGCGCCTCGCGGCACACCAACCCACACTCCTGCACGACAGCACCACCAGGTCGAAGCTTCAAATGTGGTTGCTCTGACACGGCCACGATCAGACGCGTTCTGTTCGTACACCGCCGCGACAGAGGGACGACATCATGCACACGCACACCCCACGTTCATCCCGGTCGGCTCTGCCGCGCCAGAGCCCGCGAACTCGCGACCGGCTGGGCAAGGAACTGCCGAAGGTCCTGTTCATCTCCTGCACGGAATCCCGACTGGCGCCGCAGAGGTTCGTCGCCCACCCGGACCAGATCTACGAGGTGCGCAACATAGGGAACATCGTCCTCCCCTATAACCCCCGCATCGTCTCGGGAGACATAGCCACGATCGAATACACGCTCACCCTCCCGAACCTCAGCGACGTCGTCATCTCGGGGCACTCCGGCTGCACCGCGGTGGCCGCACTGCTCGCCCAGAAAAGCGTCTCCTCCTGCATGCGGAGGTGGCTCTTCGTCGGAAACTCCCGGGCGGCCAGCCGAGAAGCCGTCGGGGCGCGGATCGGCGCGGCACTCGACGCCGAGGCGTGCGAGCGAGCGGCCCGCGCCCACCTGCTGACACAGCTGGCCAACCTGGCCGGCTACCCCGGTCTGGAGTCCGGCCGGCGAGGCGGGGACCTCCGCCTGCGGGCGCTGTTCCACTCCTCCGAGACCGGAGCGACCGACATCTACTCCCCGCGGGACAACTCCTTTGTCCCGCTGACTCATGCGGTGGCCGGCGCGGCGCGGTGAATCTCCCTCAGAGCGGTTCGCCGAGACGGAACGACGAGCCGGCTTGGCGGCGGGTAGTCCATTGCCCGCCGACGCCGAATGCCTTCGCCCTCACCTGGTGGGCATCGACGTGAAGATGGCCTTCGCCGCTGGAGCGAACGGCCTCACGGTCGGCCTTGGAGCGCCGACGCACGTCAAGAATCCCGTCTTCGATCCGGAACTGCCTGGTCCCTGGCTGGTCGACCTGAGCCACGTCGACCTGTCCCGCGTGAAGGTGGCCAAGGACAAATGGGCGCAGCTGGACGCCGGGCTGCTGCCCAGTCCGTTCACGCCGAAGGACGAGCGCCCGGAAGGGCCGGCCTGGTACGCCACGCCGACCCTCGCGTACGCAGTGGAGCCCGGCTACGACGTCGCGCCGGTCGAGGCGTACGTCCGCCACGACAACGGCCGCTACCTGGACGCCTGGTACAACCGGCTGCGCGATGCCCACCTCGCCACGATGGCGCCGACCTCGGCGTGCACGCGGACCTGTCGCCGGCCGACTTCCTCGCGGCGATGGACGGCTACCGGCAGCGTGCTCTCAGCTGGCGATCGTGGTGTCCGTGATCAAGGCGACAGTGAAGGGGGCATCGGCAAGCTGCGCGAGCGTCCGCGCGGGGAGGGCTGGAAGCCCGGGCAGCCGTGGCGGGCCCTTGCCCGGCCCACCTGGCGCCCGGACGTCCGCGCCGCCTGGGTGGCCTGCTTCGCCGGCGCGGCGAGCGCCGGCCTTTTTCCACCTTGCGTAGCTGCGCCCAATCAACGTCGCGGTGTGCGGGGATGACCGCGTCGACGGACACTGTGGTGCAGAGCGCGATGTCGACGGTCCCGGCCCGGCTGCGCCGAAGCGGACCTCGATCGACTGCGGAAACGCAACCTCTAGGCCGTGTCCCTTTGATCGGATATGTCCGTCCGATTAGTGATCGCCGATGCGATGTGGGATCGGATCGAGCCGCTGATGCCGGCCGATCCGGTTCGCGGGCGGCGATGGGCCGACCATCGCCGCACTCTTGAGGCCATCGCGTGGAAGTACCGCACCAACTCGCCCTGGCGGGACCTGCCCGACCAGTTCGGCTCGTTCCAGACCGCTCGCAAACGGCTGATCAGATGGGCCGTCGACGGCACCTGGGAGATGATCCTCGCCGCCGTCCTGGCCGCAGCGGACGCCGACGACGACATCGACTGGACGGTGTCGGTGGACTCCACGGTCGTCCGGGCCCACCAGCACGCTGCCGGCGCCAGGAAAAAGGGGCTCCAGGCCGGGCTGAACCCGATGACCACGCGCTCGGACGTTCCCGCGGCGGCCTGAGCACGAAGGTCCACCTCGCCAGTGACGCCCGTGCACGGCCCCTGGCCCTCCGCGTCACCGCAGGCCAGGCGGGTGACGCCCCGGCCTTCGAGGCCGTCATGGCCGCCATCCGCGTTCCGCGAAGCGGCCCCGGACGACCGAGGACCCGCCCCGATGCCGTCCTGGCGGACCGCGCGTACTCATCCCGCGCGATCCGAAGTCACCTCCGCCAACGCGGAATCCGCGGTGTCATCCCCCAGCCCTCCGACCAGATCGGCCACCGGCTGCGGCGAGGCAGTGCCGGAGGCCGACCGCCCGCCTTCGACGCCGAGGCATACAAGCAGCGCAACTCAGTCGAACGCTGCATCAACCGGCTCAAGCAATGGCGCGGCCTGGCCATGCGGACCGACAAGCTCGCCATCGCCTACCAGGCCGCGCTCCACCTCGCAGCGATCCTCATCTGGGCACGGCGATAGCCCGCTCAGCGATCGACCACCCAACGTGCGTCCGCAGGCCAAGAGCCCGTGCCTACGATGTGCTCCACGAGCCTGAATGCCTGACGGAGGGGGACGGTGTCCTCATCCGGATACTCGTCGCCCTGCCCGTTGGAGAGGACGAACCCGGCGCTCGACCCCGCGGTTCCGGGGTCCACGGCATGCTCGCCGGGATCACCCTCGCCTTCGAGCAGCACCACCATCGCTCGCTCGGCATTCGTCACGAAGGCCAGCGACCGTCCAGACGAACTGGTCAGCCACGTCTCAAGCTGGCCGCTGTCGATCCTCGACCGAAGAGCCTCCACCACTCCCGCCGACGACACAGGGACAGGGCTGTCGTCATTGATCAACCAAGACTCGATCACGAGCACGACGATCTCACGGACGGACCCAAGAGACAGGCCCTAGCACCCACCAGGGACGACGCAGGCTGAGCGCTGGTTTCCGTTCGGATGCTGCGCAGCCTCCAGGGGGTGTCGGCAGGGAGCCACCCGTTCGTGCGGTTTGGCCGGTATAAGACCAGCACCGGGCAGACAATAGGTATAAAATTCATCTTCCTCAATTCAAAGGAGTCTCGCATGCCTGTCACTCCGATTACGAGCCACAAAGAGTTCACGGATATCATCCACCGCGATGAGATCGCACTCATTGATTTTTGGGCCACATGGAACGGTCCATGCAGAAGCATTTCGCCAATGTTCGAGGCTCTGTCGCAGCGGCACCCCGGAGTCAAGTGCTACAAAGTCGACGTTGACGAACTGCCGGATGTGTCGCAGGAGGTGGGCATTAGGAGTCTGCCTACATTCATCGGGTTCAAAAACGGCCAAAAAGTGGGTTCTTTTGATGGAGCAAACCCTGGAGCTTTGGAAGCCCTTTTCCAAAGGCTCTCGTAGCCTGCACCCCGCCATTCTCGCGACCTCTGATGTCCCCCGTGCCCGGTTCGGCGTCCTGACAGTTCCCCATTTCGAGTGACAGGTGCGTAATGAGCTCAAGAGGCGGGCAGTTACTAGGCGTTTCATCCACCCCTAAAGGAATGCCGCTAAAGGGAGAGATACGCCGTGAATGTAGTTTCGCCCATCCTTGAAGGTCTTAGCCAACTTGGGCTCCTGGGGATTCTTGGGCCGAATGGTCTACTCAGCGGCCTACTCGGGGGCCTCGGATAGTTAAGGCCCCTCAGGCTCCGCGGGGACCCTACGGAACAGGCCGCGCTCAAGGAGGTTTGTACGCAGAGCCACTTCGAGGCGGGCCAGGGTCGCCAAGTCCGGGTAAAGCTCGCCGCGCACGATCCGGCCGACGGCCGTGGGGTTGAGGCCCGCACGGACGCGGCGCGGTGCGAGAGGTGCCGGGCCTTCGCCGCGTCGTCGAGGGCGCGGGCCAGGGCGAGGCTGTAGGGCACGCCAGGGGGCGCCGACGCATTTCCTCACGCGCCATCCGCAGCCACCTGCGGCGCCGGGGTATCCGTGCGGTCATCCCGCAGCCGTCCGACCAAGTCAGCCACCGCCTGCGGCGAGGCCGATTCGGTGGCCGTCCGCCCGGCTTCGACCGCGAGGCGTACAAGCAGCGCAACACCGTCGAGCGGTGCATCAACCGTCTCAAGCAATGGCGCGGCCTGGCCACACGAACCGACAAGCTCGCGATCGCCTACCAGGCCGCACTCCACCTCGCGGGCATCCTCATCTGGGCCCGACGCTGACCAAAGAGACAAAACCTAAAGGGTGTTGCACAACGGCGATCACGTTCGGATCCGGCCACCAATCGCAAGGTCAACTGCCCGATTTTGCTCCTGTTTTCGCCGGTCTGGGTGACACCGTGAAACGGTCACGAAAAATCATTCGGTCGTTGTGCAACAGCCTTTACGAGCTGGTGCACGGTTGGCGGTGAGACGTCGCTGGGTTCGGTGTGGCCTGTGTTCACATCTCCCGTGTCGAGCTCAGGTCCACGGTCTGCTGGTGGGACAGCAGGCCGGCGATGGCTTGGATGGTGTCGCTCATGTGCTCGCGGCGGCCGAGGTGGCGGGCCAGGGCTCGCCAGTTCTTCAGATGGGCGATGCCGTGCTCGACACGGATACGGCGTGAGGAATGCGCCTTGCGCTGTCGCTCGTGCATCTCCTCGTACCACTCAGGGGCGTTCTTCTTGAACTTGCGGTGCGGTGGTGTCACCACCCGGCCACCGGTCTGGGCTCCCAGTCCTTGGTATCCGGCATCGGCGAGGATCTCGACCGCAGGCCGGTCGGCCAGGAGCTTGACCAGCCCTAACTGGCGGGCGTGGGTGATGTCCGCACAGCTTGCCGGACGGACCGGGCTGCACCACAGGACGCGGCCTTCGCCGTCTGTGACCACCATGGACTTGACGGCGTTCTGCTTGTTCTTACCGGAAATGAACGTGTCCCGGTCCTTGCGTCCAGCGGCTGGTCGGCGGACCCGGATCTCGGTGCCGTCAACGATGCCGGTCGTCCCGCTCGCGCCGAGATGGTCGACGACCTCGGCCAGAGATCGCAGCCGCACGTCGGGGCTGACGGTGCACCCTCGCTCGGCGAGCAGGGGTCGCACCTCACCGATGGCCCGGGTGATGGTGGAGCGGTCCACTCCGAACCAGCAGGCCAGCACGTCGTGGGTGACCCCGTGACGAAGGTGGACCAGCGTGGCCAGAAGCCGGTCGACGAACACCAGCCGGTACTTCGCGCCGGCGCCCACGGCCCGCTTCCGCGGCCGGGAGACAAGCCTCGCCTGGTGACCTCATGCCACAACGGGCCGATCTCGTCTACGAGTTCAGCAATCACTCCGGCAGTCAGCCCCGTGATCCGCCGATTGCTGATGATCACCGCACGCGTCGAGTTCCGCACCACCCGACCATGATCAACTATCCAGGCCCGACGTCTTACCGCCAACCGTGCACCAGCTCGTTAGTCCTCGCACCCGTCGATATCGTCGTCGCACCCGTCCACATCACCGGGAGCGACGGTGTGCAGACGCCATGCGATAAGTCCCGTGCCGTGCGTGTCGGGGTCGACGCGAGCTTTGAAGGGCTTGTCCGCCGGCAGGTTGAACTGGTCCGCCTCGCGGTCCCCGCAGCCCACCGCGTAGGCCTGCTCCTCCTTCCCCCGGGACAGGGTCAGGGTGAGCTCCTCGACCTTGTCGGTGTCGCAGGTGATGTCGAGCCGGTACGGCTTCTCACCGCTCGCCGTGAAGGACTTGTCCAGCCCTGAACCGACGTATGCGGTGCCGGAGTCGATGACCTCCGGTTCTGGGCCGTCGTCGGCAGCGGCGTCCAGCGCGCGCTCCGCACGCTGCAACGCGTCGTCCGGCTCCCAGGGCCGAGTACTCCCGGAAGGCGCGGACGGCTTCGACGGGCGCGACGAAGCACCGGCGCTTTCCGACGGCCTGTTCCCACTGCCTCCGTCCTCGCTCCGTCCGTCCGTGCAGCCGGACATCAGGACGGCCAGAGCGGCTACGAACAGAGGAAGTGCGTGACGTATCCGCATGAAACGATCCTATCCGGGTGGAACGAGCTGGTATTCGCGCCCCAGTGCGTCGGCCTGAGTGTTGCCGTAGACGGACACCTCGCCGTCGGACCAGCGCACGAAGACGTCGTCCTCCCAGAGGTTGCCGCCGAATTCGCCGGGAGCGATGACACGGGCATGCTTCCACGTGCCGTTCGGGCCCTTCAGCTGGTTCTCCTTGCCCAGGCCGCGCGCACCGACATCCTCGTAGATGGTCAGCTCACCGTCCGACCAGCTTACGAAGAGGTCGAAGTCGGAGTTGGTCGACCCGTCGAAGTCGCCGCCCGCCATTGGTCTGAGTCCGAGGGTTTCGCGCAGCGGGAGCCGTCAGCTCGGCTTGGGTTCCGGCTCCGAGGCCGCGCCGGAAACAGTCGCAGACATCCTCAACAGCACGGCTGCGCCCGTCCTCCTCGACCCCACCTGCACCGCGTGCTGAAGGCGCGCGCTGAAGACACCGGAGCCCTGGACAAGGAGTGCGCGGCGCGGGGCTCCCTCCCGGTCCCGGCGGACGACGCCGGGGTAAGGGGCGCGGCCACGCGGGCGTCCCGCGGCGGTCGCCCCGGGACACCCGGCTCTCTGCGGAACTCCCGAACTCCGGGACACGGTGAGCCAGGACCACGACAATGGCGGCACGGTCCATAGTCGCCACGGTGGTTGCGCACCCAGGGCATCCCGACATCCCATGTGCGCGCGGGGAGGGAAAGACGTGAGTGGGAGCCAGCACCCGTCGGACGTGTTGGGCAGGCTGAATACCGGTGTCGCGCACAACGCCCGGGTGTGGAACTACTGGATCGGCGGAAAAGACCACTACGAGGTCGACCAGCGGGTCGGTGACCAGGTCGCCGGGGTGTTCCCGGTGATCCGGGACGTGGCGCGCGCGGACCGCGGCTTCCTCCGCCGCGCGGTCGGCTTCCTGGCCGCGGAGTGCGGAGTGCGGCAGTTCCTGGACATCGGCACCGGGCTGCCGACCCTGGACAACACCCACGAGATCGCGCAGCGCATCGCGCCCGACTCCCGGATCGTCTATGTCGACAACGATCCCATCGTGCTCGTCCACGCCCGCAGCCTGCTGGTCGGCACCCCGCAGGGAGCCACCGATTACATCGACGCCGACGTGCGCCGTCCGGACAGCGTCATGGAGGGCGCCGCAGCGACTCTCGACCTCGATCGGCCTGTCGCGGTCATGATGCTGGGAATCCTCAACTTCGTCCTCGACACCGGCGAGGCGTCGGACATCGTGCGCCGGATCATGGCATCGGTGCCCTCCGGCAGCTATCTCGCCGTCACGCACCCGACCACCGACAGCGACCTCGGCGGTGAGGGCAACGTCGAGGCCATGAAGTTCTGGAACGAAAACGCCACGCCGCCGATCACCGCCAGGAGTCGTGCGGAGATCAGCGCGTTCTTCGACGGTCTGGATCTCCTCGCCCCGGGTCTCGTGTCGTGCTCACTGTGGCGCGCAGCGTCGGAATCTTCCGTCGTACTGCCTCAGTTCGGCGCGATTGCTGTGAAGCCCTGACCGGATGAGCGCTGTCCGCGGGGTGTGATTGCAGGCCGGGCCCGACCCTGCCCTGCTGTTGTACGCGTTCCAGCGATGACCAGCCCGGCGGCCGGAGCGGAGAGCGAAGCCGGCATCGGCTCGCCTCTCCGGTGTGTGACCGGGCGGGGGCGTTCGTACTTGACGCGTGACGGCCGTCATGCGCAGCCGCCGGATCGCCCATGACCTCCGCAAGGCGGCATGGCGTGTCGTCCTCGGCCCGAGGACGAGGTCGAGCGGCCGGCCGAGGGGACAGCCGCTCCGAGCGTGACGTGGGTGTCGCCTGACATTTCCCGTGGCTGTGTCGTCGTACTGCATGAGACCGCGTCCCCCTGCGGCAGAGGGCCGGTTCGTACAGCACACACAGCGCAGCAAGCTCATGAACCACGAAAGGAAACGGGAACTGCCATGTCACCTTCAGCAAAGGCAGGCCGGGCACTGGTGGTCGGTCTCGGGATCTCGGGCATGGCCACCGCTCTGCGATTGCGTCAGGCCGGTTGGGAGCCGGTCGCGGTCGAACGGGCTCCCGCCCGGCGTTCGGGCGGGTACTACATCGTCCTGTTCGGCTCCGGCATCGCCTCGGCGCGGCGGCTGGGCGTACTGGAGGGGATCGGTGACCGCGGCGGGCCGCAGATCGCTCTGTACGACGTCGACCGGAGCGGCAACCGTCGTCCCAGAGTGAACCTGGGGTCGCTGGCCGGAGGGCCCCGGCCGCTGCTGCGAGGTGACGTGGAGCGGGGATTGTTCGCGGCGTTACCGGACGATGTGGAGATCCGCTTCTCCACCGTGCCCACCCGCATCGTCCAGGACGAGTCCGGCGCGTACGTCCGCCTGCGCGACACCGAGGCCGACACCACCCTCGAGGAGCGCTTCGACCTGGTCGTGGGCGCCGACGGCATGCGCTCCACGGTGCGCGGGCTGGCGTTTGAGCCGAAGCGCTACCTGTATCCGCTGAACTACATGATCGGCGTCACACTCCTGGACGGGCCGGTCGACGGCTTCGGCCTGTCCGAGGGGCTGATCCTGGCCGAACCGGGGCGTTCGGCGTGGGTTTTCCCTTTCGCCGACCGGGCACCGAGCCTTCTGTTCTCGTACCGCACCCATGACGTGGACGCCGAGTTCGGCCGCCCGTCGGCCGAGTCCATCCGTGCCGCGTTCGGCCCCGAGCCGACGGGCCCACTGCTGGAGGGCCTGCTGGCACGCTACGAGCGGGCCCCTGACTCTCTGTTCGACTCGGTGCAGCAGGTACGCATGCCCAGCTGGTGCCGCGGAAGGGTCGTCCTGATCGGCGACGCGGCCTGGTGCATGACCCTGTATTCGGGCATGGGCGTCTCCGCCGGAATCGCCGGCGGTGAGCTGCTGGGAACCATGCTCCAACGTCACCGCGGCGATGTGTCCGGCGCGTTGCGGGCCTGGGAGGAGCGGATGAGGCCGTTCGTTCGCGCCCAGCAGGACAGTGCGCTGGTGACCGGACGCCGGATGTTCACCCCGCTGGACCGCAAGGAGCTGATCATGCGCGCCGGTGTGAGTCGCCTGATGCGCGCGCCCGGCCTCGGCAAGACCATCTGCAGGAAGCTGCTCGACAGCAAGGACATGAGGGCGAAGAACGCGGATGTCGCCGCGCCGTGGGCGTAGGCCGCCCCGTCCCTGGAATGTCTCTCGGCCCTGGGACGAGGCGGCCGGCGGATCTACGGCGAGAGAGCGTCGGCGGGGCGGCTCCCTCAGCGGGGCGCGCCGCAGTATTCGGCCTCGGTGATCCGCTGCATGGACGTCGCGTCCCAGTCCCCGTTGTAGTTGAAGGCGAGCTGGTGCCGTCCGTCCTCGGTGGTCACGGCCATGGAGAGCCAGCCGACCATGCCTCCGCCGTGGCCCCAGAGCGTCGTGCCGCAGCTCGTCTCGATGCGGGTGAGGCCCAGTCCATAGGAGATGTCGCTTGGTTCAGGCGTGACAGCGGTGGTCTTCATCGCCTTGAGCTGCTTCGGCGGCAGGAGCTTGCCCCCCAGCAGGGCACGGTAGAAGCGGTTCAGGTCACCCGCGGTGGAGATGATGTCGCCGTCGGCCCAGCCCTGCGACCCGTTCATCTCGGTGATGTCGTCGATCCGTTCGGGCTTCGCCTCGAACAGCTTGGAGTAGCCGCGGCTGCTGGGGCGGGGCAGGTGGATGCTGTTGCCGGGGTTGGACGTGTCCTTCAGCCCCAGCGGCTTGATGATGCGGTCGCGGACTTCGTCCTCGTACGTCCTTCCGCCGGCCTTCTCGATGATCAGCCCGGCCAGGACGTAGTTGGTGTTGGAGTACGCCTGCCTGGCGCCGGGTTCGAAAAGCGGCTTGTGGGAGAGCGCCACCTTCACGTGCTTCCCGGGCGACAGAGTGTCGTAACGGTGTTTGAGGTAGCCCTCCTTCAGGTACGTCTTGCCGTACTTTTCATCGGCCAGGTAGTCGAACAGACCGCTGGTGTGGTTGAGGAGCTGCCGGACGGTGATGGCGCGGCCGTCGTTGCCGTTGCCCCGTATCAGGCCCGGCAGGTGGTCATCCACCTTGTCGTCGAGGCTGAGTTTCCTCTCCGCCTCCATCTGGAGCAGGACGGTCGCCACGAACGTCTTGGTAATGCTGCCGACGCGGAACTTGTCGTCCTTGCCGCGCGGCGCACCCGACTTCAGGTCGCCCACGCCGGACGCAGACTTCCAGACGCCACGGGCGTCACGCGCCTGAGCCGTGATGCCGGGGATGCCTGCCCGTACGGCCGCGTCCATGGCACGCTGCGTCGCCCGGTGACCGGACCCCGCGGGAGGTGTGTCCGTCGCTGCCTGGGCGGGCGTCACGAAAGCCGCGGCCGCCATCGCCGCCGCCGCGATGCCCACCACGCCGACCCTCGTGTTCTTGCTCAACGCCATTCCGTGCTCCTCGCAGTCGTCAGCATCGCATCAAGCCGTACTCGTCGCGGGTCCCTGGCAGCCGGGGGGAGGATCACTGACCGCGTTGCGCGAGGGCCGCTTGTGTAGCAAGACCACAGACCACGCCCAAGAGGTTGAGGGGATCCGGCGAAAGATCGCGACGATCAGCCGGACCGGTGGCCCTCCATGGCGCTCAGCCAGGCAGGATCGTCTGGTGCACCATGCCTACGACGCTGAACTGCTCGCCCTGGTCCGCCGCTACGTGAAGCTCGGCGGCAGTCTGCTGCGCCTGGAAGGGCGCGAGTACGACCAATTCGCGCGGCATCTCGCCGAGGACGTCGCGTACATCGCCACCCACCAGCTCGTCCTTCTCCTGGATGGCGGGAGTCCAGGACCGCCGCCTGGCTCATCGCCGTTTCCCGCCGGACCGGGTTCCGCGAGCACCTCGGGGAGCTTCTGCCGGCGAGTGAGGTGTGCTGCGCGGGCTTGGCGTACTGCGTGCCTCTGGCCGTCTTCGGCACACCGGGGGGACGCCGACCGGGTTGACCGCCTGTCTCGAGCGGGCCCTGCGCCGCCCGACCTCGCCTTCGGGGAGCACGAGCACTGCGCTGCGTACCGGGGTTTCGTCGCGGGACCATCCTCGCGGGCGCGGGGATGGTCTTTTCCCCCGCGACCCCGACAGTGGATCCTCAGCGGAGACGACCTCTACCTGATCGGCGAGACGTGGGGCACCGAGAAGACCGATGCCTACCAGCTCATCCTCCTCGGCCACGGAATCCCTCTGCTCGAAGCAGACCGAAGCAGACCGAAGCAGGTCCGTGAAGAGCTGCGGGATTTCGGCGAGTACCGAGCCCACGGAGGTCGAGGGCAGGCCGGGGCGCCATGACGATTCAGCCGATCGAGACCCGATACAAGAGCCACCGCTTCCGCTCCCACCCCGAGGCACGCCGGGCAGTCGTGGAGCGCCTGGACGTCCCCTGGGACTACGGGTCCCAGGGAGACCTCGTCGACGGCACGCCGTACCTGCCCGACTTCCTCGTCCGGCCGGACACCGAGACGGCGTTCTGGCTGGAGATCAAGGGCACCTTTCCGAGCCCCGAGGCGCAGTGTGCGGTATCCGCCCCGGGTGGCTCAGAGGGGGCGACGTGTCTGCCTGAGGGAGAGAAGAAGTCCCGCCCGACCGGACTCGTCATCCGGTCGAGAGACGCCACACGTGCAGCGGGACTGCCCGCACTCCCCGGAGCATGAGCAAGTCCGGGGACGAAGAGCCGGTCAGCGCGGAACGGGCAGAGCCGTGCCAGCACCGGGCGGAATCAAAGAATCCCGTATCGCTGCCAGTTCCGGAGCGTATTTTTGGCACCGTCCGGTCGACATTCGGATGACCCCGCGCCAACTGGTGCGGCTCTTTGGCGTGCGCAAAATCGCCACCCTGTGGCTCCGTTTGAGGGCGAAGAGCTGGAGGGGCGACTGTTCGGGGCGCGCTTCCGAGACAGACAGTCGCCGCCGACCTGCGGCGGCCCCGGAGAAGCCGGCCGAGCCTGGTCGGCTCACCCCCGTCCGGGTTTGCCGTGGGTTCCGGCACCTCCGCCTGCATCTCGCCTGCCCGGCTCGTGCACCCAGCGAAACGGAACGGTGCCTCTCCAGACAACCGGAGAGGCACCGCCGCGCTGCTATAAAGACGCCAGGGCTGGCCAGGAGCCGTCAAACCGGCTTCTAGGCAAGAGGCCCTGCCTTCATGCGCGTACAGCGGGAAGATCACCCGGCCAGGAGCCCTGTTCGACCTGCCCCCCCCGTGAGTTCGACGACGGCCTCTGGGCCGTCGAGGCCGGCCAAGTGCGCGGGGAGTTCGCTGCGTTCGGCTTCGGTGAGGGCGACGGCGCGGGCGCGGGTGAGGGCATCGACCGCGGCGGTGGTGTCGTCGTCGCGGATGGCGAGTTCGGCGCGGTAGGCCAACGCCTCGACCAGTTCGGCGGCCGGTGCGCAATCCTGCTCCCGGGCCAGTGTGGCGTCCAGGGCCTTCGCCGCCTGCTGATTGTCGCCCTTGGAGTCGCCGAGCACGACGGCGTTCTCCAGCGCCCTGGCCAGCTTGCCGACCGCGGGCGCACCGGTGCCGCCAGTACCGGGGACAGGAAGATCCGGGTCCAGCTCCCGCCGGGGTCGATGACCGTGAACCCGGACTGGTTGTCGGCGTTCTTGCGTTTCCGCGGGCGGGTCATCCGCGGGATCCCGGAGACCAGGAGCTTGCCGTGGACCGCGCGCATGCCCGCGGCGAACGCCTCGAAGAGCTGCTGTGGGTCGGGCACGATGACCACACAACTGCCATAGGAGTCGCTTGAAGTCCGGCATGCCGAAGAACTGCAGCTGGAGGTCTTCTCGATGCACGCCCACGCACGGGTTCGGGCGGACCTGGTAGTAGGGCCAGGTGAAGCCGAGCATGGTCGAACTCGACGATCTCGTCGATGGATCTGCACGGAAGCAGCGGGACGGTTATCTCGCGGGCCACGACATTGCTCCGTCTCGAAGGGAAGGTTCCGCCGATGCTCGCGGCTGTTACTCGGCCGGCTGCGCGGGGCGGAGGGTAGGGGAGCCAGCTTCGTCGGCTGAGCACCGGTATCGGCGGTCGCCGGCCACAGCGAGATGACCTCGCCCCCGGGCTCCAGGCGTCCAGCTCCGTGTTCGCGGGCAGGTGTGCGGTGACCGCCTGCGCCCACTGTGGGACGCGGTTCACCGACGAACGCTGGGAGGCCGCCGAGAAGACGGACTGGGGAGTCCCCGTCGACACCCACCGCAGCTGTGCGACGGCTGCAAGCACCAGGCTGTCGCCGCCACCCAGGAGACCAACGGCCAGGAGCCGCACCCCGACTGGGCGAAGGAGTACCGCGACTTCCTGCGCTACCCCCGTCGTCCACGGTGCACCAAGTGCAAAGCGGCGTTCACCGACGAACGGTGGCAGGCGGTGGAGCGCACCGGCTGGAACGCCCTCCCTCAGGCACGGCGACCGCCCCTGTGGGTGCCCCTATGTCTTTGGTCAAGCTGTTTGGGCCTCCCGTCGCCCATGGCGGTGTCAGCGCGGTGCGATAGTTGACGCCGTCGCAGGTGAATAGGGTTGCTAGCCGCAGGGGGTATGAGTGGAACGGATCACTGAGGACCAGGTCGCACGGCTGGCCAGCTTCGTATGGGCACGCATCCCCGAAACCGCTCCGCTTCAAGGCGAAGCCCGCCGTACGGCCGCAGCCCTGCGCCTGGCCGCGAACCAGCAGATCGCGGCGGTGATCTTCCACCGAAACTCTCCAGCCGAGCACTCAGGGGAGACAGAGCTGCATGCAACCGCCTCGTGGAACCTGCTGGTGGCCTTGGCTGGAATCTGGCACGACCATCCAGACTTCCCCGCTGACGCGGCCGTAGAGACTTTCGATTTCGACTGCGAGTCGCCCCTCTGACGTCCATGCAGTGCGACTCGTGAGCGATCTCATGCCACTGCGGTAGGCCGGGACTCGTAGAAGGTTCCGTCGCGGAGCATGGCGAACAGGACGTCGGCTCGTCGTCTGGCGAGGCAGAGCAAGGCCTGGGTGTGGTGCTTTCCCTGGGCGATCTGGTCGCTGGCGAGGTTGGCGAGTTCACGCTTCTTGAGTGAGGACCACAGCAGTTCCACCGGGTTGAGCTCGGGTGCGTAGGCGGTTAATCGTTCCAGGGTGAGCCAGTCCTGTCCGGCGACCCAGGCCCGCATCGGCCGACTCCAGTGGGCGGACACTCCGTCCCAGACCAGGACCACCCTCTCGCCGCGGTAGAACACCTTCATCTGCTCCAGGACCTCGATGAGTCCGGCGGTGTCGTAGCCGCCGGGCTTGAGGTGGAAGCACAGGCGGGCCCCGCGATCAGGGTCGGTGGAGTGGTAGCCCAAGGCCCCGGCCATCGACGCGCGCTTCCAGTTCAGTCGGTGCCGCAGGAGCGGAGTTTGCCCTCGGGGCGAGTAGGAGAGGCAGATCTGAGGGAGCAGGGAGACGCCTGATTCGTCGAGGAAGACGATCCAGGCACATGTGTTCACGGCCCCTTCTTGATACGCGGCCACTCGTGCGCGATCCAGCGGGCGATCTCCGACTCGTCCCGCTCGACCGCCCGCCGCTCGGGCCGTTGCAGGCTCCATCCGAGCCGGCCGGTCAGCATCCGCCACACCGACGCCCTCGACAACACCACCCCCGTCGCCCGGGTGACGACCTGTGGGGCACGTATTTCCCCAGGCTTCGGGATCTGAGCGTCACATAATTCCCCACCTCGGCGGTCACGAGTCCCCATGGGGACGCCGACCGTGGGCCCCCAAGCCTGAGCAGAAATCGGGTAGATGCGGCAGGGATACTGCCGTCATGGCCGTTACTCAGCAGCTCGCCCGCATCCCCGAGGGGTACCTCGCCGCCTGCCGTCAGTCCGCCGCCGCGTCACCGGACGGCGATCCCCACTGGGATCCACCGGCGTACGACGTGCTGGACCTGGACTGGGCACCGGCTCTGCTGAAACGTGTCGGCGAGGTGGCCGGACTCAAAGGGTCCCATCTCGATGCTTTGCGCCGGGCCACCGACGGCGACACGGCTCTGGACCTCGGTTTCCTCGACACTCACCCGCACGTCATAGCCCCCTTCGGGGGCGCCCCCACCAGCCTGGACGTCTCTCAAGTGGAGTGCGTCTCCGAGCTGCTTGGCCAGATCGACATGCCCATCCTTCTCGCCGCCCTGCCGACCGACGAGCGTGACGCCGCATCCTTGATCGACCAGGTGGGCTCCATCGCCGGAGGTTTGAGGGCGTACCTGCTGGTGCACTTCAACGCCTTGCGCGACTTCTACCTCGACGCCGCCAAGCGACACCTGCACGTCGTGATCTGGTGGGACTGACTCGCGACCCACCAGGCGTCCCCACCACCAGCACCTGGGGAATTACGTGATCGTCCACACGACCGCGCCGACTCGTTCCAGGGTCCACAGGTCGGCCTCGAAACCATGAGCCTGGGCGCCTTGCTCCAACGCGGCCCGGACCAGCTCGACCTGGGTGTCGCCCAGCTTGGGCGGGTGTCCGGTGGCTGCCCGTCGCCGCAGAGCCGAAGCACCGCATTGCTCCCACACCCGCCGCCAACGCCGCACACTCTCGGCACACACCCCCACCGCCCTCGCGATCTCCGCATTCGAGACGCCGCCCTCGAACAACTCGACTGCCCGAACACGACGCGCCTCCGCCAACTGAGGCCGCGGCAAAGGAGGAAGGGAAGAGCCGGCAACCGAAGAGGAAGGTTGATGAGTCACCCCGCCAGCCACACGCCCACCGAACTTACGAAAGGATCAATAGTGGGATGCCGGGCGCGGCGACGGTCCGCCGTGCCCGGCCGGTTCACCTGGGGGTGATGGCGATGCCCTCGGGCTGGTGACCGGTGCGCAGCGTCGTCCTTACCGTCGCCAGCTCCGGGTCGACGACCGAGACGGTGTCGGAGTCCTCGTTGGTGACCCAGACCCGCCTGCCGCCCGGACTGACCGCCACGCCCTGCGGTGTCTTGCCCACGGGCACCCGGGACAGGACGCCGCCGCTCGCGGTGTCGATGACGAGGAGCGCGTCGTCCCCTGAATCCGCGGCGTACAACCGCAGTCCGTCGGGGCTGACGGCGAGGCCGAGCGGGGCCTTGCCGACCTGCCAGGTGGCTGTCACCGTGCGGGTGGTGGGGTCGATGACGGAAATGCTGCCGGAACCCGTGTTGGCGACGTAGACCCTGTCGCCCTTCACCGTGGCCGCGATGCCGCTGGGGAAGTCCCCCACGGGAATCTGGGCCACGGGCTCGTGGCCCTTGGACAGGACGGTGACGTTGTTGCTGCCGCTGTTGGTGACGTAGGCGGTCCCGTCGGGCAGGGTGGCGATGCTGTGCGGAAGGTCGCCGACCGAAGGTGTCGCGATGGCCTTCCGGCTGGCCGTGTCGATGACGGAGACGTTTCCGCTGCCCCAGTTCGCTACGAGTACCCACCGCCCGTCGCGGCTCGGAGTGGCCGAGAACGGATAGGAACCGACCGGCACGGTCGCCACGGGCTTGCGACTGGCGGTCTCGATGAAGGTGACGGAGTCGGACAGGCCGTTCGCCACGTACACATGGGAGCCGTCGGGGGCCGCGCCGACGCCGGTCGGTCCGCTGCCCACCGTCGTGGTTCCGATGGGTCGCTCCAGGCGGACGTCGAAGGTGGAGACGGTACCCGCTCCACTGTTGGCCACGTACGCGACGATGCGCATCGGGAAG
This sequence comes from Streptomyces sp. 135, assembly GCF_020026305.1. NCBI lineage: Bacteria > Bacillati > Actinomycetota > Actinomycetes > Kitasatosporales > Streptomycetaceae > Streptomyces > Streptomyces sp. 135. The sequence goes on from NZ_CP075691.1 coordinate 8,732,846, forward strand.
CCCTTGCCGGAGGCACTCTTCGCCGCCGGTTTCGGTACGGGGGGCGGCACGCTGGGCGCCGCGGCGGAGGTGCACGCCATGGCGGCGAGCACGAACCCCAGCGCCAGACGGACGCGGAAGCGGCGGTTGCCTGCGAAGGATCTCAGCATGGATCTACCTCCGTGGTTGTGTGAGTCCGGGACGGACGCACACGGTCGCACACGGTCAAACGCCTGGTCCGTGTCCCCTGCACGGCCCGGGCAGTAATTCGACCCTTCGCATGAATATGCCTGCGGCATACTGCCCAATTCACGTACTTGCGTGTGTCATATGACAGCAGCATCTCTCATCCCCCGCTCGCCGCCGACCGTCGGCCCCTCGCCCGGCCTCCGTCTCCGTCACTCGCGCCATAAAGAGGATCTCGAAGCGGGCCGGGGTGCCGATCGCCTTCATGACGGGTCGCGCTGACAGACCGCGAGGGTCTGGATGAACTTGTTCTCCAGCCCCAGCTTGGTCCGCCTGGCCGCGCGCTCGGTCCAGTAGCCCGCCAGCGCCGGATCGTCCTTGGAATAGGTTCCAAGGACCGGCACGTGACGGACGATCCTGGTCATCGCGGCGGGTTTGACGTAGGCCGAACCCTCACCGAAGATCCAGCGATTGTCGCTCCCGGGAATCCGCTTGTCCCAGTACCGGGCCGCGATCCACTGCCTTCCCTTCCGCCGATGCTGTCTGCTCGCCCACTGCCAGAGCTGGCCGGACACGATCCGATCGACTTCCTTGAAGGCCCTCTTCGAGCTCCAGGGGCGGTAGTACGCAGTCCAGCCCCGGGAGCGCCATGTGTGTCGAAGGCCGTTGCAGGTCGTTGAGGAGACGAAGTCGGCGGGGGCGGCGATGTCAAGGCCTCGTCGCGGCGCTCACTCCGGCGTTTTCTCTTGACGCCGAAGTGGACGCCGAAGTGGACGCCGGAGGTGGACGGCTGCGCAAGAGCCGTGGCCGCGGATCAGGGTGGCACGTGAACTCACCTGAGTCGCTTCTGTCCATTTGACTCCTTTCACCTCCATTGCCATCGTTACGCATCGTGCTCGACCCAACTCTTTAAGTGACGGACTGGAGTTTCGGTATGACGGTGGCTTGGCCGAAGACGGACGCGTTCGCCATCGTGGGCCTGGGGTGTCGGCTGCCCGGCGGGATCACGGATCTGGCCGGATTGTGGGAAGCGCTGGAAGCCGGGCGGGACTTGGTCGGGACGGTGCCGGAGGACCGGTTCGAGGCCGGGCGGTTCGTCGATACGGCGATGGCGCGGCCCGGCAAGTCGTACACCGCCCGGGGCGGGTTCCTCCCCGACATCGCCGGGTTCGACGCGGCCTACTTCGGGATCTCTCCGCGCGAAGCGGCCCAGATGGACCCGCAGCACCGCCTGTTGCTGGAGACGACCGTCGAGGCGCTGGACGACGCGGGCATCGACCCCGGCACGCTGTCGGGCTCCGACACCTGCGTGTTCATCGGTGTCTCGGACTTCTCCTACGGCGGCCTGCAGATGACCAGCCGACAGATGAACGCCTATTCCATGGCCGGTGGCGCGCACGCGATCGCGGCGAACAGGCTCTCGCACTTCTTCGACCTGCGCGGGCCGAGCATGGCGATCGACACGGCCTGCTCCTCGTCGCTGGTCGCCGTGGAGCGTGCCTGCCGGGAACTGGCCTCGGGCGGCAGCCGCGTGGCACTGGCGGGTGGCGTCAACGTCCTGCTGAACCCGAGCGGCTTCGTCGGGTTCAGCCAGGCGTCCATGCTGTCCAAGCGGGGCCGCTGCGCGGCGTTCTCGGCGGATGCCGACGGGTTCGTCAGGGCCGAGGGCGCGGGTGTGGTCGTACTGAAGCCGCTGGCCGACGCTGTGGCCGCCGGGGACCGGATCCACGGCGTGATCGCCGCGGCCGGCAGCAACTGCGACGGGCGCACCCCTGGACTGGCGCTGCCCAGCGCGCAGGCGCAGGAGGACTTGCTGCGACAGGTGTACGAGCGGGCGGGCATCGCCCCCGATGAGGTGGCGTACGTGGAGGCGCACGGCACGGGTACGCAGGCAGGTGACCCGGCCGAGTGCCTGGCGCTGGGCCAGGTGCTGGGCGCCGCGCGGACGGCGGGGCCCCTGCCCATCGGGTCGGTGAAGTCCAACGTCGGTCATCTGGAACCCGCCTCGGGCATGGCGGGGCTGTTCAAAGCCCTGGTAGTGCTGCGCCACGGCACGATCCCGGCCTCACTCCACTTGGACCCGCTCAACCCGCACATCGACTTCGCCGGGCTGGGACTGGAGCCGGTCGGGAGGGCGCGCCCCCTGGTGTCGCGTGCAGGCCGGTGTTTCGTGGGTGTCAACTCCTTCGGGTTCGGCGGCGCGAATGCCCATGTGGTCATCGGCAGGCCGCCGAGCACCGCTCCCCGCACAGACATCAAAGCGGAGCGCGAGCTGCCGGTGATCGCTTCGGGTCGCACCCCGCAGGCGGCCGAGGCGGCGGCGCGGCGGCTGGCCGCACGGCTGACGGGCGCCACGGCGCGGGAGTTCTACGACATCGCGGCCACGACGAGTGTGCGTCGGGCCAGGCATCGACACCGTCGGGTGGCCCTCGCTTCGACGCCGCACGAGGCGGCGCGGCTCCTGCCAGGTGAGGGAGCGACGGGTGAGGCTGTGCGGCGCGGCCAGGTCTGCCTGGTCTTCGCGGGCAATGGTTCGCAGTGGGCGGGCATGGGGGCCGACCTTCTGGACGCGGACGCGGTCTTCCGTGCCGAGGTGGAGGCGGTCGACACCGGGCTGGCACCCCGGCTCGGCTGGTCGGTCGCCGACCAGATGCGCCGGCCTGTGGACGAGTGGGGGCTGGCGTCCACGGAGGTGGCGCAGCCGCTGCTGTTCACGGTGCAGGCCGGGATCACCGCGGTGCTGCGCGAGCGGGGCGTGCGGTGGGAACTCGCCCTCGGGCACAGCGTCGGCGAGGTGGCCGCCGCGTACGCCGTCGGCGCGTTGACGCTTGCCGAAGCGGCGCGGGTGATCGCCGAGCGTGGCCGGGCCCAGGCGGCCACGGCCGGCCGCGGCCGGATGGCGGCGGTGGGGCTGGCGGCGTCCGAGGCCGAGAGGGTGCTGGAGGCGTACCCCGGCCTGGTCGTGGCGGCGGTGAACAGCGCCAGGGACGTGACGGTCGCCGGGCCACAGGCGCGGCTGAAGTCGCTGGGGGAGGACTTGGCGGCCCGGGACGTGTTCTTCCGGCTCATGGACCTCGACTACGCCTTCCACAGCCCAGCCATGGAAGCGGTTCGCAAGCCTCTGGCCGCCGGCCTCGCCGGGCTGGCCCCGCGGGGAAGCTCTGAGCAGCTGGTCTCCACCGTGACCGGCGGGTCGGTGCCCACGACCGGTCTGGACGCCGACTACTGGTGGCGCAACGTGCGCGAACCGGTCCGGTTCGCCGACGCCGTCGGCCACGCCCTGGACACCGGCGCCGACGTGCTGCTGGAGGTCGGCCCGCACCCGGTCCTGCGTACGTACCTGCGCCGGATCACCACCGGACGCGAGCAGGTGGCCGTCCTCCCGACGCTGTGCCGGGATGCCGCAGGGCCCGCCGCGCTGCGCAGGTCGGCCGAGGCCCTGGTCGCCGCCGGGGCGGATCTCGACTGGGCGCGTTGGTTCCCCCGCCCCGCCCGGGTGGCGGAGCTTCCCGCCTACCCCTGGCAGCGGAAGCGGTACTGGAGCGGCACCCCGCAGCACTGGATCATCAGCAGCGGGAACGGACGGCTGGACCACCCGCTGCTGGGTGAGCGGCTGCCGACGGCGGAGCCCTCCTGGCAGGGGCCCGTCGAACCGACACTGGTGCCCTGGCTGGCCGACCACAAGGTGGCCGGCTCCGTGGTGTTCCCCGCGGCCGGTTTCGCCGAGATGGCCCTGTCCGCCGGGCGACGGGTGCTGGACGGCCCGGTGGAGCTGTCCTGGCTCGAGGTCAGCCGCCCGCTGGTCGTCCCGTGGGATCGGGCCGGTGACGTACGCGTACAACTGGCGTTCTCCCCTGAGGACGGCATGGTGTCCATCACCAGCACCGAGGCCGCCGACGGCATCGAGGACGACGGCACACAGCCCCGCCCGCACGCCCGGTGCCGGGTACGTGAGCTGATCGGCCGGCCGCCCGGGCGGATCGACCTGGCCGAGGTGCGGGCCCGCTGCGCCCGCCGCGGTGACGCAGACGCCCTGTATCCCGAACTGGCCGCCGCCGGACTGGACTACGGGCCCGCTTTCCGGCAACTGGTGCGGCTGCACGCCGGGGACGGGGAAGCGCTGGCCGCCTACCGGCACACCACGGACACCGCCGACACCGCGCGGTACGTGGTGCACCCGGCGCTGCTGGACGGCGCGCTCCAGGCGTGCGTGCCGCTCGTCATCGCCCGGACGGGTGGCGGGCAGGCGTGGCTTCCGGCCTCCATCGGGGGCGTACGCGTCTGGCGCAGCCCGTCCCCGACCGGCATGCTGCACGTCCGTGACCGCACACGCGGCACCGCCGAACTCTGCTTCGACGTGACCGTCACAGACCCGGACGGCAGCGTCACGGCCGAGCTCGACGGCGTACGCATGCGGCGCGTGCCGACGCCGACCGAGCGGTCGACGCAGCGGTACGAGACGGTGCTGCGCGCCGCCCCGCTGCCCCACCTGCCCTGCGCGCCCTCACCGCTGCCGGGCAACCAGGACCTGGCCGCGGCCGTCACGCCCGCCGTCGACGCGGCACGGGCCGACGCGCGCGCAATGCGCTTCGCGGAGTTCGGCGACCGGCTGAAGCGGGCGACCGCCCATGTGGCCGCCGCCGCGTTCGCGGATCTGCTCGGCGAGGCCGGCGGCGGGTTCACCGCCGATGATCTGGTCCGCCGGGGCATGCTCGCGCGGCACGACCGGCTGGCGCGGGCCCTGCTGGCGCTGATGTCCCGGCACGGTCTGGCCGCGCGGGGCGAGGACGGGCGGTGGCGGCTGGCCGGGGTCCCGGCCCCCGGACCGCTCCTGGCGCAGCTGCCGTTCGACTTCCCGGCCACCTCCGCGGAAGTGCAGCTGGCGGTACGGCAGTTGACGCACCTTGCGGAGGTGCTGCGCGGCGCGGAGGACGCACTGCACCTGATGACGGGCCAGGGCTCACGCGAGGCTCTGGAGCAGTTCTACGACGTGGCGCCGAGCTGCCGGTGCCATAACAGGGTCCTGGCCGCGCTGGCTGCGCAGATCGCACGGGAGTGGCCCGAGGACCGGCCCCTGCGGATCCTGGAGGTCGGCGCGGGCACGGGCGGTGCCACCGCCGCACTGCTGCCGCTGCTGCCACCGGAACGCACCGTCTACCACTTCACCGACGTGTCCGCGGGCTTCTTCGCCCGCGCCCGTCACCGGTTCGGCGCCCACTCCTTCGTCGACTACCGGACCCTCGACCTGAACCACGACCCGGCCGAGCAGGGTTTCACCGCCGGCACGTACGACGTGGTCATCGCGGCCAACGTGCTGCACACCACCGCCGATCCGCGGGCGGCGCTGCGCCGGGTACGCGCGCTGCTGGCACCCGGCGGCCGGCTGCTGGCCGCCGAGACGCACGACGTCGACTATCTGCTGCCGTTCTTCGGGATGCTCGACAGCTTCTGGGCGCAGGACGGCGAAGGACGGCCCGACTCCCCCCTGCTGGGCCCCGGCCAGTGGTCGCAGGCGCTGCGCTCCTGCGGCCTCGTCGACATCGTCTGCCTCGACGGCATCACCGGTCTGGCCGAGGAGACCGCTTCGGTGCTGATGGCCTCGTCCCCCTCGTACGAGAGCGCCCAGCCCGCGCCGGCCGGTCCGGACGACGGCACCCGCTGGATCGTCACCACCGAGAGTGCGGCCGAGACGCCGCTGGCCGAGCGCCTGGCGGCCCTGCTGTCCGGCGGCGGAACGGAGCCCGTGCCGGTGCTGGCGGCGTCCGTCGATCCAGCGATGTGGACCGGATCTCTTGCCGGTGACGGCAGTCCGGCCGTGGTGCTCGTGCTGGGCGAGGCCCCAGCCGACCCGCAGGCGGTGCTCGATCAGGCGGTGCGCCGTACGGCCGTGCTGCGCGCCCTGGCCTCGGCCTGCCGGGGCCTGCGCGACGGCACCGGAGCCGCCCTGTGGCTGGTGACGCGGCCCAGCGGCGCGCTGCCCGCGCCCGAGCGCGCCGAGCAGCCGCAGGACGCCGTCGCCTGGGGCGTGGCCCGCACCCTGGCCAACGAACATCCCGAGCTGCGGGTGACCCGGGTGTCGCTGGAACGCCTCGGCGACCCGGCCGCCGACGCGCACCGGCTGGCCCATGAACTGCTTGCGCCCCTCGCGCACACCGAGGACGACGGGAACACGCGGGGGCGTGAGGACGAGATCGTGCTCACCGCCGGCGGTCGCTTCCTGCCCCGGGAACGCACGGCTCCGTTCGATGAGCACGTCGAGGCGAGCGGCGAGCACCCTTTCGCGCTGGAGATCCGTGCGCCCGGTCTGTCGTACGAGCCCCTCTGGACGCGGACCGCGCCCCCCACCCCCGGGCCGGGCGAGGTGGTGATCGCGGTGCGTGCCGCAGCGCTCAACTACCGCGACATCATGCTGGCCACCGGGCTGCTCCCGCCGGAGGAAGCCGAGAGCACCTTCAGCGAGGTCGGGCCCGGCCTGGAATGCGCGGGAATCGTCGCGGCCGTGGGCGACGGCGTGGACGGCCTGGCCGTCGGGGACCGGGTGTGCGCAGCGGCCCCGGGCTGTCTGGCCTCGCACACGGTCGCCCCCTCGTCCTTGGTGGTGCGCCTCCCCGACGGTCTGGAGTTCGCGGAGGCCGCGACCCTGCCGGTGGCCTTCCTCACCGTCCACTACGCCCTGCGTGACCTGGCGCACCTGGCGGCCGGGGAGACCGTACTGGTGCACGGCGCCGCAGGCGGGGTGGGTCTGGCCGCCGTCCAGTACGCCCACCAGGTGGGCGCCACCGTCATCGCCACCGCGGGCAGCCCGGCCAAGCGCGATCTGCTGCGCGCACTGGGCGTCGCACACGTCCTGGACTCCCGCAGCCTCGACTTCGCGGGCCAGGCCCGGCACATCACCGGCGGGCGCGGGGTCGACGTGGTGGTCAACTCGCTGGCCGGGCAAGCCATCGACCGGGGCCTGGAGACGCTCCGCGCGGGCGGCCGGTTCATCGAACTCGGCAAGCGCGACATCTACGCCAACAAACCGCTCCTCATGCGTCCCTTCAGCCGCAACATCGCCTTCTTCGGCGTCAACGTCACCACCCTGCTGTCCGGCGAGGCCGCTTCCGGGGCCGGTCGGCGTCTGCTGGCCGAGGTGGCCGGGCGCGTGGCGGACGGGCGTTACCGGCCGCTGCCGTACACGGTGTACCCGGCTGCGCGGGTCAAGGAGGCGTTCGAGCTGTTGCAGCATTCCCGGCACATCGGCAAGGTCGTGGTCGGCCTCGACCCGCAGGACGGCCCGGTACCCGTCCGCAGGCGGCCCGAACCGCTCCGCCTCGATTCCGACGGCAGTTACCTGGTCACCGGCGGGCTGAGCGGGTTCGGCGCTGCCACCGCGCAGTGGCTCGTCGAGCACGGGGCCCGCCACCTGGCCCTCGTCTCCCGCCGCGGTGCCGACGGCCCCGAAGCGGCGGAGCTGCTGTCCGACCTGACGGCGCGGGGTGCGACGGCCACGCCGTACGCCGCCGACGTCACCGATGCCGCCGCGCTGGCCGAGGTGATCGACGATGTCGACGCCACCGGGTACCGGCTCGCCGGGGTCGTGCACGCGGCCATGGCGCTCGACGACGCTCCGCTCACCGAACTGACCGACGACCGCGCCCGCGCGGTGCTGGCACCCAAGGTGGCCGGGGCGGCGGTCCTCGACGCCCTGACACGCCACCGGGACCTGGGGCTGTGGTGGCTGTACTCCTCCTTCACCACCAGCATCGGCAACATCACGCAGTCCGCCTACGTCGGCGGGAACCTGTTCACCGAGGCGCTGGCCCGGCACCGGCACCGCGACAAGCCCGCGCTCGCCGTCGCGTGGGGAGCGATCGGGGACCGCGGCCATGTCGCACGCGAGCGCCTGGGCCCGGCCATGGAGGCGCTGGGCGTCGCTCCACTCGGCTCGCGCGAGGCGCTGGACGCCCTGGAGACGCTGACGGCGGCCGACACCGTCGTCGCCGGCATCGGCCGGTTCGACTGGGCACGGGCACGCACCTTCATGCCCTGCGTGAGCGCGCCCCGTTTCGCGGCGCTGCTCCCCGCCGCCGGAGATGTGCGCGGCCACACCCGCCAGGATCTCCTGACCTCGCTGGCCGGGCTCTCTCCCGACGAGGCGCTGGAGAAGGTCAACGGCACGCTCGCCGAGCTGCTGGCCCGCATTCTCCAGACCGACGCCGCCCGCCTCGACGCGCGGCTGCCGCTCCAGGACTACGGGGTCGACTCCCTGATGGCCGCCGAGCTGCTGACCACCTTGAAGCAGCAACTCGACGTCGAGATTCCGCCCCTGGAACTGCTCCAGGGCGGCATCACCCTCACCGACATCTCCCGTCACGTGCTGCTGCGCCTCGGCGCCCGCACCACCGACCCCGCCAACGGCTGAAAGAGCGCAACCTCATGGTGACCTGTCAGGAACCGGACGGCCTCGCGGCGGAGTCCGCGCAGGGCCTGCTCAGTTTCGGTCCACTCGTCGGTGGTGTCACCGTCCCCGACGCCACCGAGTGGGTCCACTCCATCCGGGCGAGTGCCCTGCTCGACGATCCCATCGGCGCCACCTGCTACCGCAACGCGCTGAACGCCGGGCGCATGACCCCCGACGCCCACCCCAGCACGGTCCTTGGCCGCTGCGCCCTCGCCGGTCCCGACCACATGGACGCGGCATTGCGCGCCGCCCGCCGCGCGGCCACGGAATGGGGTGGCAGCCCGCTCGCCCGGCGCGCCGAGGTGGCCGAAGCGTTCCGCGCCCGGCTGCACGACCACGCCGACATGTTGACCGGCCTCCTCGTCGAGGAAGGGCACCCGGTCCGGATGGCCCGCATGGAGGTCGACAACCTCCTCACGTTCTTCGGTCCACAGACCACCGAGTGGTGTCTGCGGCAGCTGGAGACCCGCTACGGCGTCGACGGCCGGACGGTGATGATGCGCCGGGTACCGGACGGTGTGGTGTGCGTGCAGCCGCCGCAGAACACTCCGGCGCTGAGTGTCGGCGCGGCCTTCCAGTGTGTACTGGCGGGCAACGCGCTGGTGGTGCGGCTCTCCCGGCAGGCACCGATCGCCGCGATGTACCTGCTTGAGCGGGTGGCCTTGCCGGCGCTCACCGAGGCCGGTGCCCCGCCCGGCGTCCTTTCAGCGCTGTGCACCGAGCCCGCCCAGGCGCTGGACACCTGGTTGGCCAGCGCGCTGGTGGACGACGTGCTCTACTTCGGCGACTCCGTCCGCGGCGAGCAGCTGGAGAAGGCCTGCCTGGCGGCGGGCAAGAAGCCGGTCCTGGAACTCGGCGGCAACGACATGGTCATGGTGTGGCGCGACGCGCCGCTGGACCAGGCTGTCGAGACGCTGATGGAGTCCTTCCACGGCAGCGGCCAGATCTGCTGCGCCCCCAACATCGCCCTCGTCCACCCCGATGTCGCCGGCCCGCTCGCCGACCTGCTGACCGACCGGGTCCGGCGGCTGCGACCGGGCTTTCCCGACGACCCAAACGTGGTGCTGGCCGCCTCGCCCAACACCGCCGGGTACGACGCCACACTCGCCGACGCCCGGCGGGCGGGCGCCCGCGTGCTGACCGGGGGACGCCACCTGGACGTCCACGGGCGGGAGAGCGACATCGGCGTCTTCGCCGAGCCGGCGATCGTCCGGGCCGACGGACTCGCCCACGCACGGGAACTGCGATCGGTGCGGCATGAGACGTTCTTCCCCGTGCTGACCCTGGCCGTCCCCGACCCGGCCGCCGACGACGACCTCCTCACCGAGATGCTCGCGTTCGTCTCTTCCGGCGCCTACGGCTTGCGCAACTCCCTTCTCGCGCAGGCCCCCGAGGTCATCGACCGGTTCGTCCGGGACGTCCGCTCCTGCGGCCAGCTGCGCGTCAACGACTCCCACCTCGCGGGCGTGCCGTACCTGTCCAACCACGGCGGCCCGGGGCTGAGCGGCGACCGGTACGGCGAGCTCAACTACCCGATGCTGCGCACCAGTCGCCTCCAGGGCGTGTCCGTGGCCAAGACCCCGCCGCCCGCCCCGGCCACCGCCCCCTACATCCCGGCGCAACCCAGGCCCCGGGTTGAGGCTGCCCGCGCGTACCCGCCCGGCTGGCCGCCCGAGGACCTGCCCGGCGGTCTGCCGGCGCCGTTCACCGAGGCATTCCAGCACGACCCGTACCCCACCCTGCACTGGCTGCGCGAGCACCGGCCGGTGAGCCGGGTCGTGAGCCCGGACGGTCCGGGCTGGCTCCTGACCCGCTACCACGATGTCCGGCAAGCCCACACCGACCCGCGGGTGACCTGCGACAGCACACGCATCGCCGCGGGCCGGATGTGGCTTCGGCACTGGCCGGACGAACTGCGCGAGCGGCTCTTCACCCACCTGCTGGACAGCGACGACCCGCGCCACGCCGATCTGCGCGCGATCATGCGGCCCTTCTTCACGCCCGCCCGGCAGGAGCAGTGGCGCGCCCGGGTACAGCGCCTCGTCGACACCCGGATCGACCGGATCGCCTGCCGGGGCCACGCCGACCTCATGGCGGCGGTCGCCTATCCGCTCGGCGGCAACGTCCTGTTCTCCGTCCTCGGCGCTGCTCCGCCCCAGATGGACCACCTGCGGGCGATGATCTGGCGTACGGCCGAGTGGAACAACGACGTCCCCTACGTTGCCGCGCTCGCCCACGAGATCGACGCGTTCGTGCGCAAGACCGTCACCGGGAAGCGCCGCTCGCCGGGCGATGATCTGATCTCCCTGCTGGTGACGGCCTGCGACCAGGACGGCCTGCTCAGCGAGGACGAACTGCACGGCCAGGTCATGATGATGCTCGTGGCGGGCCAGGACCCCAGCATCAACAGCGTCGGCAACAGCCTGCACGCCCTGCTCACCCACCCCGGCCAACTCGCCGCGCTGCGAGAGGACCCCGCCCTGACCGCGACGGGCATCGGTGAACTGCTGCGCTTCGAAAGCCCGCTGCCGTTCACCAGCTGGCGCGGCACCCTGGAACCCATCGAGTTCGGCGAGGTGACCGTCCCGGCGAACGAGTCCCTGTTCCTGTGCTTGGGCGCCGCCAACCGGGACCCCGCACGGTTCCCCGACCCCGACCGCCTCGACCTGCACCGCCCCACACCGGGCCATCTCGCCTTCGGCCACGGCGCCCACTACTGCCTGGGCGCGCACATCGGCCGGGTGACGGCCGAGACAGCCGTCACCACCGTCCTGCGCCGGCTGCCCGGCCTGCGCCTGGACGGCACACCACGGTGGCGGCCCAGCATGTTCGAACGCGGCCTCAGCGTCCTGCCCGTCGCCTGGGACGCGGACGTGCCGCGGAAGGGAACCTCACGGTGAACCGGGCGGAGATTATGGCCGAGGTGAAGGCACTGCTCGCCGAGTGTGGTGACGTCGACCCCGAACACGTCGACGAACAGACCGCGTTCATCGCCGACCTGGCACTCGACTCGCTCGTCCTGGTGCGCATGACCGTCCTCGCCGAGGAACGTTTCGGAGTGCGCATCCCCGACGAGGCCGCGTGGGAACTGCACACGGTCGGCGCCGTGGCCGACTACGTCGAACAGACCCTGGCCGCGCGGATCGGAGCCGGCGGTGAGTGAACTCGTCCGGTTCCTGCGCGAGAAAGTGTGGCTCCTGGGCGACACCCGCTGGTACGCGCGGGTGGACAGCGTCCGCGGCGAACTCGTCGAGGTGGAACGCCTCGGCTTCGCCCAGCTCGACGCCCGCGCCCGCACAGTGGGTGCCTGGCTGGCCACCCGGATACCGCCGGGAGAACGGGTCATGCTGATGTATCCGGCGGGCCTGGAGTTCCTCGCCGTCTTCCTCGGCTGCCTGTACTCCGGGCGGATCGCCGTCCCCGCCCCCCTGCCGGACACCGACCGACGCGCCCTCCACCGCGCCGAGAACATCATCCGCGACGCCGGCATCAGCCATGTCCTCACCGACACCGCACACCGGCCCGCACTCAGCTCCTGGCTCTCCGGCCTGGACACCGCACCGCGACCCGAGTCCGTCGCGACCGACACACTCGATCCGCCGGACCCGGACACCTGGTCCCCCCTCGCCCAGGACCTCTCCGCGACCGCCTACATCCAGTACACCTCCGGATCGACCAGCGAGCCGCGCGGTGTCGTCATCACCCACCGCAACCTCCTGCACAACCTCCTGTCGATCAGGGAGAAGATCCTCCCCGAAGAGGTCTTGGAAGAGGTACGCCACGACCCATCGCAGCCCGGCGTCGGCTGGCTCCCGCACTACCACGACATGGGTCTGGTCGGTATGCTGCTCAGCCCCCTCGCCAACTACGGCAACCTCGTCTTCTCCTCCCCGGTGTCCTTCATCGCCCACCCGCTGCTGTGGCTCCAAATGATCAGCCAGTACCGGGCCCTCTACACCTTCGCCCCGAACTTCGGCTACGACTGGCTGCTCAGGTGCCTCAAGAACACCCGGCTCGCGGACCTGGACCCGGACCTGAACCTGGACTGCCTGCGGTTCGCGCTGAGCGGCGCCGAGCCGGTACGCCCCGACGTCCTGGACGCGGTCGCCCGCCGCTTCGCCCCCATCGGCTTCCGCCGGGACATCTGGGCGCCCAGCTACGGACTGGCCGAGGCCACCCTCATGGTCACCGGCACTCGCTGCGGCAGCGGTGCGACCGTGCGGCGCTTCGACCGCACCGCGCTGGAGTCCGGCCGCGCCGTGCCCGCCCCGGACGGTGCCGACCTCGTCGGCTGCGGCCGCCCCGCCGGCGCCGACGTCCGCATCGTCGAACCCACCACCGCGCGCCTCCTGGAGGACGGCCGCATCGGCGAGATCTGGGTGGGCGGCGACAGCGTCGCCGCCGGTTACCTCGGCGACCCACAGGCGACCGCCGAACACTTCGGCGCCACCACGGCCGACGGCGAGGGTCCCTTCCTGCGCACGGGCGACCTCGGCTTCCTGCTGGACGGAGAGTTGTACGTCACCGGCCGTGCCAAGGACTTGATCATCGTCAACGGCCGCAACGTCCACCCCCAGGACATCGAACGCGTCAGCGAAACTACCGACCCCGCTACGGGTCCCTGCGCCGCCTTCGCCCTGCCCGGACCCTCCGGCGCTGATCGCGTCGTCCTGGTCCAGGAGGTACGCCCCTTGCACCTCAACGGCCGGACTCCCGCGACCCTCGCCGACCTCATCAGGAAGCGCCTGGCCCAGGAGCTGCGGCTGGCCGCTCACGTGGTCATCGTCGGGCCGATGAGCGTTCCCCGGACCACCAGCGGGAAGGTCCAGCGCGCCCGCGCACGGGACGAACTGCGCTCCCACGGCTTCACTCCGCTGCACTCCGACCTACCCGCCCCAGCCTGAACGGGGACCCGGGTGCCCCCGCGTTGAGCAGACGCTGCGACCACCGAAGGCCGTCGCCGAACCCCGCACCCCGGCGGACTCCACCCAACAGACCCCGGCCCCCTCGATTCTCAGGTAGAAGAGTTCGTCGAGGACCATGGACAACGAGTCTCGAGGTCTCTGTTGTCACAAGAAGGTCGTCTTGCAGGAGATCCTGGTGGATCTCGACTTCTCCCGCCTGGACTGAGCAGGGCCGTGCCGCTGGCACCCCGCCCCATCCTGCCCGACGAGGTCCTCGTCTGGACGCGGTCAACCGCGGACAGGTCTTCGCCCTGCTCACCGCACTGGACCTTGATCTGATGGTCACTTCCGACCACGAGTGGTGCACCTATCGCGAACTACCTGGCGTCGCTGCCCACCAACTCCTCACCGACGGGGACGATGACGCTGTCACCAGCGCTCGCTTCGTGGGGAACGGCGCTGATGTGGAGGCGGGGTGACCCACACCGAACCGGCACCGGGTGAAAGCACCCTGCGTCGTCCCGCGGTGGGCCCGCTCTGGCACACGGTCCACAGCCGACTGTCCTCCGGCCGCCCCGTCACACGGGTGCGCCTCGGACCGCTTGACGAAGCTCAGCGCGAGGCTCTCGCGGACCTTCTGGGTCTGGACCGCCTGCCGGATCCGCGCCCCTCCGCCTCACTGACCCGCCTGGAAGAGGCAGTCACCGAACTGTCCGGTTCCTCGGTTCGTGAAGCCGTCACCGAACTCATAGGCCCCCTCAACGATCGCGCGACAGAACGACGCCGAAAGGAAGACGAACGTGCCGGACTGTGGGTATGGATGGACAGCCATGCGACCGTGCGGGCCCAGCCGGCGCTAACGAGCTCGTGCACGGTTACTGACGTTGAAGTCGTCTTGTCGTAGGGGCTGACGGTTGATGATCGTCGCGGTATGCCGGTGGTATGAGGTATCCGCAGGGTGGGGGTCTGACCGCGGAGAGGCAAGTGTTCCGTGAGCGGGTCCGGATGGAAGCGGTCGGTATGTTCGCCGATGGGCGGGGCAGTACGGAGATCGCCAAGGAGTTACGGGTCAGTGTCCGGTCGGTCCAGCGGTGGCGGCGGGCCTGGCAGGAGGCGGGCGAGGACGGGGTTCGTTCGCGTGGTCCGGTGTCCCGGCCGAAGCTCAGCGATGCGCTCTTCGCCGTGCTCGAGGAGGAGTTGGCCAAAGGTCCGGTCGCTCACGGGTGGCCTGATCAGCGGTGGACACTCGCCCGGATCAAGACCCTGATCGGGCGGCGGTTCCACAAGTCCATGACGCTGTCGGGGATCTCCCAGATGCTGCGGCGGCATGGCTGGAGCCACCAGGTTCCAGCACGTCGGGTCATCGAGCGTGACGAGAAGGCCGTGGTAAGCTGGGTCAGGACGTGTGGCCACACGTGGAACCACCGCGGCGGCGCTCGGGGCCTGGCTCGTCTTCGAGGACGAAGCCGGATTCTCGATGACGCCGCCGACCTCCCGCACCTGGGTAAGCGCGGAACCACACCGGTCATCCGGGTCCGCGGCCGTTCCCAACGCCGCTTCTCCATCGCAGCCCTGTGCTGCCACAAACCGGGCGAGCGTTCCCGCCTGATCTACCGGCCCAGACGGCATACCGACCATAAGAGCGGCGGCCGCAAGAGCTTCGCCTGGACCGAGTACCGCGACCTCCTCATAGCCGCCCACCAGCAGCTCGGCGGACCGATCGTCCTCATCTGGGACAACCTCAACGTCCACAAAGACCGCCGCATGCGGGCCTTCATCGACACACACGACTGGATCACCGCCTACCACCTACCGCCCTACACACCCGACCTCAACCCCGTCGAAGGCATCTGGTCGATCCTCCGCCGGACCAGTCAGGCCAACACCGCCTTCACCAACTCCGACCATCTCATCAGCCGACTCCGACACGGCCTCCGCCAGATCCAATACCGCAGCGACATCATCGACGGATGTCTCACCGCGACCGGCCTCACACTGACGACACCACGCCTACAAACTCAGTAACTGCCCCGGGTAGGAGTGCTCTTCGGTATCCGTGTCGGTCCTGTCGCTCGTGAAGGAGTGAGGTTGCGTCCTCGTGTGTCCACCTGGGCTATACGCGCGTACGCCGCACCACCCCGTGCGAGTTACTGACGTCGCGAGAACGGGCAGCAAGTCGTGGTGCTGCGCGCGCAGGGCAACCCATGCTGAGCACTTACAAACACGCACCGAGCCACAAAGGCTCAACTGACGGAAGGCAACTGTTGTGTCGAAGGTCCAGCCGAGTACCACCGGAGTCCAGGCCGGCTATGCCAACCAAGTAGCCGCGGATCTGGAAACCAACCTCAAGGAACAAGAACGCATCAGCTCTGAGATTGCGGCGCTGCAAGAACAGTTGCATGCGCTGGAGAGCGATCACCAGGTGCTGGTCAAAGTCCAGCAGGCATTGGGTTCTCCGGACGCCCCGGCGCGTGACGCCAAGAAGGCGCCGACCCGCAAGAAGCAGGTGCCCGCCCCACGAGCCGGCACGCGCAAGTCAGGAACGGCTCAAGCGAAGGACAAGGCGCCCAAGAAGGCCGCTGCGAAGAAGCCAGCCCAACCGGCAGCGGGGCCGACACTGGTTGAGTTGATCAGGGACCACCTCCGCACGCAGAGCGAGCCGCGCTCCGCCTCCGAAATCACCAACGCCCTCACTCAGGCGCACCCCGACCGCACAATCAAGCCCGGTGTCGTGCGCACTACGGTCGAAAACTTGGTCGCCAAGGGCCAAGTCGAACGCGCTAAGCAGGGTTTCTCGGTGTTCTACACCACCGCGGCCGTGGCGGAGCCTGCCGGCGAACAGCAGTCCGAAGCGCCGGCCACCTGAGCCGCTACCGCCCGCTTCTTCCCCGAACTAGCTAGCCGATGGAAAAGGCGTTCCGGACATCAGCCACGTCGCTGCCTGCTCCGGCGTACGCGGCAATGGTGCAGGGGGCGACACCGCTCCTGCACCACCGCCTGATCTCGCAGCTCTGCACGATTGTGGGCTGACGGGCTCGTCATGTGACTGCTGGTAGACGCTTCCGGCAGGTGCAGGCCGCAGTGCGGCGGCCACTCAGCCGCCGCAACTCGTCGGCGCGCCGTGCCTGTCCGCGGGTGGGTGGGTAACGTGTGCGGAATGCACGCCATACGGGGAGTACTCATACCTGTCGCCGCCGTTTCCTGCCTCCTGCTCGCCGGTTGCACGGGAAGCAAGACCGACAAGGACGACGCCGGGGCAGAACCGTCGGTGATCGGCTCGCCGGTGGGCAAGCCGATCGCGTCACCACCTGCAACCGCGCCAGAAGATGATGAGAACGAGGGGGTGCCGGCACCGGAGGCGGGCGCCCCGTTCGTCGAGTACGTCAAAGAGGAGCTGCGAAAGCGCACCGTCCGGATGGCCCACGCTCCGGGCAAGACCAGTGCCACCTGCGACAAGGACACCGTCAAGCCGGTCCGGGACGCCACGATCACGTGCACGGTCACCTATGAGGGCCTCAAGGTGGTCTGGCCGGTGCGGTTCACCGGCAAGCCAGGATTCGGAGGCATGGGCGACGGATACGAGGCGCGGCCCAGCACGGGCCTGCTCACCCGGGCGGGAGTACATACCTACTGGTGGGGCAACCACCGGGACGAGGACGGGGGCGGCGACATGCGCTGTGACTCGATGCCCCGGGTCTGGAAGGCACCCTTGAACCAGAAGACGAAGTACCGGTGTACCTACTTCGCCCCCAAAGCCTCAGTGACCGACGCCGACATGTGGATCACCGACAATATCGTCGCCACGGAAGACGGCCCTCGCGGTCGTTGAGAGCCGGTTCTCAAGGCGCCGGAACGCGCGGGGCGGGAGCATACGCGAGCACCCTCCCTCGACTCGACCGACCCGGACATCGACGTGGTCCTCGGCTACGCCCGGCCCTGGCACCGTTCGACACAGAACGGGCTCTACGGACGAACATCTGGTATTCGGGGATCCGCGAAGCGACACCCACCTGGCTTTCTGAGACCGCCGTCCTGTCCTGAACTCCGCGGTCTCGCCGAACACAGCGGCGTTCTCGCCTGAGGAGTGAGCACTCCGGCTGGCCAGGCCGGCCGACGGTCGGAGCGGTATGCGCGGTTCGGTCCGGCGCTCATGCCTCCTTGGCTGGGCTGACCGGTGATACCTGCCAAAGTGGCTCAGGACGGTGGCGCTCGCCCGTCGCGTGAGGCGGCATGACTGTGCTGATCACCGGCGACAACGGCTTCCTAGGCGCCGAGCTGATACGCCAGGCGGTGTCCGCGGGCCTGCATCCGGCCACCGCCCATTCCCGCCCCGGTGACCACGACGGGGCGACCTGGCATCACCTCGACCTTTGCGACCCCTTCCGCCTGGAGGAAACCCAGCCGTACGGCGCCGTACGCCGCCCTGTGGCTCCTCGCCCGCATCACCCGCGCGCCGGGCCCGTTCACGGCGCTACCGGAGCGGGAGGAGAGGCGCATCGACACGGTCGCGGAAGGTGCGGCCGGGCGGGTGGAGCGCGCCCTCGACATCGCCGCGCAGCGCCGCACACTGGAGCAGCGGTGTGCTTGCGGGGGTGCAATCGATGTCCACGGTGGTGAAGGCCGGCTGCCGTTTGCGCACTGCACCGGGTGCGGGCGGGTCTGGACGGAGGGCGGGGTGGTTGCGGCATGAGCGAGACACCGGATAGGTACCAGCGCGAACTGGTTCGTATGCGCGAGCGGGAGCGCAGCGGCTACGCCGACGGTTGGCGGCCCGCCTCGTCGGGTGGGCTGTGACCGTCGCGGCCCTCGCCGTGGTCGCTTACGTGTCCGTGCGCTCCTGAGGACGTGGACGCAGGCGAGCCGCTCGCAGCTGACGCTCGCCTGCGCCACACAGCACGCTACGACGGTTGGCAGGCAGTGAGCATGGAAAGGGCTCATCACGGCGTATGTGACAGCGGCCACGCCCTCCATCAACACTCATCAAAGAAGGCATTCCCGCTTGATGCGCCGTCATCGCCATCAATTTTATGACGACGGGACGGCGCATCGCAGTCGGTCAGCCGCCTGTGTACCGATCGGGTATATTCCCGTTTTTCTCCCGGGGCGCATCCGGCCGGTGGCGGATGTCAGACGGTGGTAGCGAGCCAGCCGATGGTTTCCGTGGTGTGGACGCCGTCACTCATGATGTTAGCGCCGAACAGCTCGTTCATACGAATGTGGAACCCGGTGCGGTTGACGTTGGCGATACGCACGCCGGGGGTGTGTGGACCGTTGAAGGTCTGCACCTGGGTGAGGACGATGACCTGGCTCCCCTCGGGGAAGGGGGTGGGAAAGGTGACACGGGTGAAGGTCGAGAAGTCACTGCCCTGGGTCTCCACAGGGTGGTCGGAGTCGAGGGTGACCTGCCCTGTCAGAATCATGCTCATGGTTTCCCTTTCGGTCGTGTGACTGGGGTGCGCGACTGCGGTCTTCGCGGCCAAAAGGGTTCTGCTCAACGGAAAATCGGCTTAAGCGCGTGTCCCGCAAACGAGTGATCGCCTTCCGGCCAGCCTTCTTCGCCTTTAGTAGGTGTCTGGACATCCCGTTTTCTCGAAGCGTAATCGTCCCCACGCGCCACCAGGGCCACTTGCGGAAACTCATTAACAGGAAAGAAGACGGAGAATCCTTTCAGCGGCGCGTACCGCCTGCACGGACGAGGAGACTTTCGGCCTATCTGAGACACAGGCGTGACGTAAGGTTCGTATGGGCAGCGAGAAATAACGAGGAATGGTCCGAGAATCACCTCTCGAAGGCTGAACTGGCCTCGCGAAACCGACCAGTGCCCCCCATCACCGCGAGTACCTGGTCCGCCGGGCCACCGTCCTCGACCGCCTCGCCGACGACACGCAACAGCCCAAGCTGGCGATCGGCCACATCACGGACGCCCATGAGCGCGAACACCTCCTCGTGCACGTCATCCGGCATCACCGTCAGCGCCTCGTCAGCCGCGCGCGTGAGCTCCACCCTCGTCATGCCGTCCCCCTTCGTGATCGCAGAAGGGGCACGGTAGGGCCGACTCACAGGGAACGTGTGTGCCTGTGGATAGGCGATAGCTGTGGGTTCCTGCCCGGGGGTGTCTATGGACTGCGACTGGGACGACGACCGTGACTACCAAGAGGCCGTCGACCGCGCGAACCTCGTGACCGGGGTCGCCTGGCGCGTCATCGGGTGGGTAACTGGACTCACCGCCCTTGCGGTCGCCATCGTGCTTCTGCTCGTGCTCGTACTGCTGGTCGCCATCGTTGCGTAGCGGTGAGCCCGTCCGCCCCGCCATTGCACCCACGCTGGGTCGTCGAGCTCCATCCGAGTGCGTGAGACCGAGGACCCGCCTGCGCGCCGTCACCCGCCGGCCACTACTCAAAGAAGGCCGGTGCGCGCCTTGGAGTGGTACGGCGCTGCCCTCAGCAGCGCTCTCTGAGCGGGTAATGCAGGTCAGGGCTGTACGCGCTGGTGCCGCTCGAAGCAGACCTCCGGAATCAGCCACTCGCCGATGGAGGCGACAAGCAGCAAGGGTGGTGAGTCGCCGGTCTCTGGTGAAGTCCCGGCCCAACGGTCGCTGTGCAGGCGCCAGAAAGCACCAAACGTGCATATTGCGCTTAAAGCAGACTCGTGCTGTTTTTGGCCAACAGCCTCGGATCCTTCCTTTACAAGGAGGTTCGGCCTGCGCAAGATCCTTCGATGTTCCCCATACGGAGGGATCACGGGGAAGGTGTGAAGATTCAAGGCGGAACCGTCTCGTCCGCTGTCGCCAGTGCGGCAGGAGTCGCCCACCGAGGTGAAGGCGCAACGAGTCAACTACGGCAACTTCACGAAATCCACCCCGCTAATATGATCAGCATTTGGAGATCGCGTGCACTCATTTCGACACTTGCCCAGAAAGTCTTATACCGCAGTAGGGCTCATTCTCGCCCTAACCGGTACGGCACTGACTGTGAATACGGCAGCTCAGGCGAAGGCGCCGACGGAGAAACAACCCTCCGGTGCGGCTGCCATCAGCGTTCCCGTCGTACAGGAGAACGCAGATGACATCACAGAAACTGCGGCAGGCCAAAATGAACTGGCCGAGTTCGCCAATCAAAATCTCGACGAGATTTCCGAAACTACGCCGGGCGCGTTGAAAGCAAAGAGATCCACCGCACGGGCATCCGATCTGCCAAGCGACTACAAGGTCCTGGAGGTTGATATGTCTAAGGTCGCCTCTCAGCTAGATTTGCCCGCGTCGGCATGCAAGGACCAGGATAGCGAAGTCCTGGTGGCTCCCGAGAGCATAACCAGCCTCACCTATACGATTAACGACGAGGAGACCGGCATACCACTCGAACCGGGGCAGGCACCGGAAGAGCCCGACGGCTGCAACCTGAGCGTCGAGTGGGAAGAGGCGCCGGCGGCCGATGACGCCACCCAAGACGACCCCGAAGAAGCTTCCGCGTCCGTCCGTCCTTACGCCAAAAAGATTGCCAGTGACTGCTTCCGGCGCAAAATAGTGAAGAAGCGTTTTGACGGCACGACATACAAAATTGCCTACAACGACTCCTGCTATCAAAACTGGGTGGAGAAGCACGACGGGAACGATTCATGGAACTTCTATTCCAAGCGCGCCATGAGCACGTGCGACCGCTATGGAAATTGGGCCATCAAGAGCTGTGGACATGGAGTAAAGAGCAACCCGAACGGCCCACACGTGAGCTGGCAGGACTGGGCTCCGAACGCAAGCCAGGACCGCAACGACTGCCGCGCCAGGAGCGCGAGCGTGACGCTGCATTCGGTCAGCGTGTCAGCCAACTTCGACATCTGCGATAAGCAGTTGATCCACAAGTACGCAGAAGCCGGGAAGATGAGCAGCTACTGGAAGGGCACTGCACGTAGCGCCCGCGGGACCCAGCACCAGGTCGCGGTGAAGACGAACCAGCGCCAAGGCCGACCCAAGTGGAAGCACTGGACGAACGTCGGATGGGGCGTGTAAGTAACCGTAGAACCCAGGTGGATCAAGGGCAGGACGCCATGACAACCTTGATCCACTTGGCCCGCCATCAACCTGTGAGGCACGAGATGCGCCCCCTAATCCTGTTCCTGGCCACGCCTCTGCTCCTGGCCGCAAGCGCGTGCGCCAACAGTAGCGACACCGCGGACCCAGCACCCCAGAGGACAGTCAGCGAGAAGCAAGCGATCGCGGTCCTCGACCGAGTGGTCTCCCGGGCGCCGCACTTGAACGCCGCGCAGTTCTGCAAGGAACTCGCCTACCAGAAGAAGGCCTGTGCCTACGTACGCAAGCAGGCCGATGACTTCTGCCTCAAGCCCGGGCCCAAGCCGCGAGTTCTTCGTTCCAGGGGTGTAGGCGCCACCAAGGAAGCAGACGGCGGCCGCGTACTGGAGATCGAAGGCAAAACAGCAGGCGGACAGCGATACGTGTCGGAGTTCTTCGTGACCGCGCCCGATGGCAAACCCCGCGCCTCGACAGCCGTCTACTGGTCAGGGGTGGGCCTGGGAGATTCCCCCCTGGGGGAGAAGAACAAGGTGCTTCCGCAGTCTGAATGTGGCGGCGACGCACCACACTGATCCGTACCCGAAGGGCCGTACGCCGTAGATAGCCCTGGTGCCTGTCAAGGTGACCGAAGGCCTCTTGATGGGCACCAGGTATCGCGGCGACGGGAGCGCTTCGCCTGTCTGGCGTCAGCGTCCGTCCGTTAACCGACTACGTGGGTCGATCACATCGTCCAGGCGTCCGGCCCACCGCCGCGCCACTCGATCATCCCGGACCGGACGACGTCCATCTCGTCCCAGTCCTGAAGCCCCGCCTCCTGCATGAACCGGGCCACGTCCAGCACCGAGTACGCGCGCCCGAGGATCGTGCCGTCGACACGGACGCGGCGCCCGCCGTCGCCGTCGGGCGGGTAGATCACTACGGGCACGGTGGAGGCCATGACGCCAGCGTGCGGGGCCGCAGGGTACGGCGCACGCCGGGCTACTCCAGCACGCCGAGTGCCGCATCCGGGCGGCAGTGCGGGCAGGCGGGGACCTGTCGATACAGGGCTTCGCGGGCCTGCTCGCGCGTGACACCCAGCGCCCGCGGCCACTTCGGCGCGGCGTAACAGCCGCCGACGTGCACGCTCGCGGGCGGCCCGTCGCCGATGCTCTTCTCGATGATCCAGTCCGGGGCCGGCGGGCGGCGCCGCTCGCCCTCGGCCCGTCTGCCTGCCGCCGTTCCTCGTCCGCGGATCCACTTGCGCGTGCGTGCGAGGTCCCGCTCCTGCACGCGCTCTAGGAAGCGCAGCAGGTCGAGGCGGGTAAGCGGAGCCGGATCGTTCGCTTGTTCGAGTCTAGGCCCCCGAATCGCATGCCCCCAAGGCAACCTTGCGCGTGACCCGTGAGTCGCAGCCAGACGCGCAGCCAACAGCGAAGACACAGGAGCCCCATGCGATTGTCACTCGGAGGAAGGATCGGCCCGTTTCATGCCTCGTCAGGCATCGGATGCGGAGGCATCCCCGTCCTGCTCGGCGCCCTGCTGGTGGCCGGGATCGCGCTTCCTACGGTCGTCGGCATGCTCGTGCCACTCATCCTGGCCGCCGCATTTCTGCGAGAAGACGCCCCACGCTCTCACCGGACGGTGACGGTAGCGCTCCTGACGCTCTGGTCATGGGCATACCTGCCCCTCGCATACGAGTTCTTCTGGCACCGCGGAGGCATCTTGCAAGTCGGCGTCATAACACACGGTGTCATCTCGTTGTTCATCAGCGGCGCCTTCGTCTGGCTCCTCGCCAGCAGAACGCCCCAGGGGCTGTCCTCTCCGGATCCCGCAGAGCCTCACCCTGCCGTGAACGCACCAGAACGACACTGGTGCCCCAAGCATCCACACCGGGACGCACAGTTCCACTGCACGGGATGCGGGAGCTGGAACTGCGCGCACTGCACCGTCCCCTTCCCGGGTGAAGGCGCGATGTGCGAGCCCTGTGCGCTCGCCGCACGGTTCCGGGACGCCTGACCAGCTCGACAAGATTTACGAGCACCAAGGAGGCCCCTGTTACTCGACGGGGTCTTCGTCGGCGTGCCGTACGGCCTTCTTCGCCGCCATCTCGACCTCGTGCCGTGGCTGGCCGGTGGTCGCGGCGTGCGCGGTGACGGCCGCCTGGAACTGCTCGACGGCATCCGCCCACCTGTGCCACTGCGCCTTGTACTCCTCACAGTCGAGGCCCGCGAGCCGTGCGCGCTCCTCCTCGGCGGAACGTTCCAGCTTGATCAGGTCATCGGAAATCTCTGCCACGAGCGGATCTTAGGCGGGCAGGACGCAGCCCCCGCCTCGACCCGCGAGACAGGGGGCCGTACGCGCGGCTACGGCCGCCACTCCTCGCGGTAGCCGTGCCGGTCCGCGTACGAGACGAGCATGTCTCGCACCTCCTCGCACGGCCAATCACCCTCGACCACCACGCCGACCTGACAAGTCGGGCAGCCGAGGACGTAGGTGGACGGGTCGTTCTCGTCGCTGTCGCGGCCGACCATGGGCTGCAGGGTGTGACGGTCGAGACGGCGCCGGTTGGCGTCGATCTCGTGCAGCACCCGCGCCGGGTCATGACGGGCGATGTGGTCTGCGGCCGCGAGATCGCACACGGTGACGATCTCGGCATTGCCGTCGCCGAGGACCGACTCACCCATTGCCCGCCACCTGCCGTTCCCCGTGGCGCAGTCCCGGGCATCGGCCTCGTCCTCGTCGAGCTGTTCGCCGTACCACTGCGCGAGATCGTCCACCGTTACGTCTCCGCGTCGTTTTTCTTCGGCCGCTTCGAGCCCGACCCTGAGTAGCCCTTCATGATGTCCTGCACCGTGCTGGAGTTGATGTCGAGCTCGGCGCCGACCGTACGGAGCGACGCCCCCGGCCGGTTGAGTAGCTCGCTCACGGCCGCCTGCCGGGCCTCCTTCAGTGCCTTGTTCTGCGACGGCATCGCCTTCAAGACCTCACCGAGGGCGCGCGCTCTCGATGAGGTCGGGTAGCCGGAGCGCATTACTGCGCCCCGGCTACCCGACCTCCGCGCATGTGACGAGGACTCGTAGTTCGCACAGCGTCAGTGCGCTGACCAGCACATCTGCCGGATTGGCGTCCTGGAAAGGGCGCCGAGTTCAGAGAGATAGTTGGCACTTACGTACAGGTAGCGGTCGCGCGCGTACGCAGGCCGAGCCGCTGACCAGCAGACTTACGAGGCCGAGGCTCACCGGTGCCCCCTACCTCTCTTTTGTGCCAACTACGAACCCATGTCACAGCTCAACGGACCCGGGCAGCACAGCGTCACGCCCCGGCCACCGAAACACCAAGCGGCAGTTCACCTTGTCCAGGACGTCACCAACGGGCAGCGCATCGTCGGGCGTGCCGGCCGGGTAGACCGACAGGACGGGATCGGCGTGCTCGTCGTTGGCCTCGGCGCGGATGTGCCGGTCCCAGGCCAGCACCGTGGCCACCAGCCGCTCGGCGAGCTCGGGCCCCTGCTCGCCGAAGGCGTACGCGAACCACTCCCACTCCTTGCCCTGTGGGCTGTCGCCGTCCTTGGTCTGGACGTGGATCAGATAGGCCAGCGAGGCTTCGCCGAGGATCGCGGGGGCGTCGCGGTCCTTCGCGATGCCGGTCACCCCCTCTCCCGGGTCCTGGTGGGCGACCAGGCGGCAGAAGGACGACAGGGTGGTGGCGGCGTACAACTGCAGGGAGCCGAAGTCGGAGTTCGCCGCCCTCATGGTCACGCCGGTTGCGACCTTGTGCCGCCGCCCGCGCAGCGCCTCCTCCAGGCCCTCCGTGCAGGCGGCGGGGCCGTCATCAAAGCGCAGCGCCAGTGCCCCGCCTAGCAAGGGAACGACTGGGGCAGGGCGGGCCTGCTGCCCCTGGTCGCGGACGAACCCGCAGTAGGTGAAGCGACGGGCATGCAGCACCTCGCCGCGCCGCTCGAACGCGATCGCCCGGGTGTACCCGCCCATCTCCAGCGGCATGATTAGACGCCCGCCTTCAGCCAGCTGCTCACGCCAAGGCGGAGCGATGTCCCAGCAGTTGTAGGTGATCACGCTGCCGTCGAAGCCACCGCGGGGTACGAGATGGGCGGGCGCGCCGAGTGGGGCGTCGGCTTCGACGGCGGTGACGCGTCCGCTGCCGGCCTCGGTGAGGAAGGCGCGGGTGCGGCGTACGACCCACGGGGCGATGTCGACGCTCACCACGCGGCCTTCGGATCCGGCGACGTGGGCGAGCAGTTCGGCGTTGTAGCCTCCGGACCCCGCCTCGAACACGATCGCACCCGGCCCAAGACGCAGGCTCTCGAGCATGTCGGCCTGGAGCCAGGCCGCGGACACCGAGCTGATGGCCGTCCCGGCCTCGTCGCGTCGGGTGATGACGGCCCGGTCGCCGCCGTCGTATGCGGCCGCCAGGTTCACTTCCGGGGCGAAACGATGGCGGGGCACCGTGCGCAGCGCGTCGCGGACGGGCTCGGACGGGGCCCAGCCGCCGTCGATCACCGTCTGGGCCATCGCCTGGCGCAGCCGGACGGCCTCGGCCGGCTCGCCCGGCACGGGCGGCCGATCGGCGGCGAGCGGGTAGGAGACCACAGGCGGCAGGTCCGGGATGACGCCGGGCCACACGCTGTCGATCGCGAGTGCGGTCGGGACGAAGACGTCCCCGACTGGGGAAGAGGCAGTGTTCCAACCATGCGCTATTCGGGGATGGGTGTGGCTCCTCTGCAAGGACGTCCAGTGCGGTAGGAATCACGCGCCCGGGCCGGGAGCCGGTGGATGCAGTGGGCAGTGCGGATCTGGTGGCGCAGCCCGGTACGGTGCGAAGGCCGTGTCTGCAGCATCCCGGTAGGGGCGCCGGGACATCCGGGTAACGAGCTGCCACATGGTGCGCTCCTCGGACAGTTGCTGCGGCAGTACCAGTCCGAGCGCGTCGGCCAGCGGTTTGCGGCCCAAGTTCACCATGGCCCGCACTGCGGCGGCCCACTCATCGGTGGCGTACACAGCGGAGCGGTACCAAAACGGAATCAGTGCACACAGCATGGTGGCGGTGACGACCAGCAGGGGCCGCTCGGCGGCGGTTGACGTCAGGGCCAGAAGGGCAAGCACCGCCACTACCCCGTGCCCGTATAGCAACGCCACGAAGAAATCAACGCTGGTACGTGCTGTCTCCACCTGGCGGCGTGCCTGCGCGGGCGCAGCTGCGCTCAGCTCGTTCCACAGCACCTGGGTATCGAGGCGGAAGCGGTTGTGGCCGTACTCCTCGAATCGACGGATCGCATTGCCGAGCCGGGTCGGGGCGAGCTGGTCGGTGTCCGCCGGGTAGCGGGCCAACTGCTCGTTGAGCAGTGCACGCTGTACCGGAGTACGGCCTTCCGGGCGGGCAATCAGATCCGTGATCCGATCTTTCCGGGCCCCCTGCCGTCGACATCCCCGATCGTACGCACTGCGCGGCCACAGCAGATAGCCCTCAAGGATCCGGTAGAGGGGGGTCTGGAGAGCGTTGAGCACGATGCCGAAGAGAACGGCGGTACAGAGGAGTAGCAGGGCCGTCTGACTGGCCGTGTCGGGCCAGACGCGCTTGATGGCTGCAGTCCGCTGCAGACTGGGAGCGACGGTGAGGAAGAAGACCGCGAGGTTGAGTGCGGCGGGCAGCACCCAGCCAACGACCAGCGCCCATCCGCCCCCAAGGACGCCCTTGGCGATGTCACCCACGGATCAGGACTCCTGCGGCCAGTCGTCGTCCGGATCGTTCTCCGGTCCGGGGGAGGTGTGCCTGACGACGTGGGGGCCCAAGTCCACTTCGCCGTTCACAACGCCGAACGCGATCGAGCCATGGTCAGCGCGGATGTGGACGTTGCCGCCGACGGTCAGCCCGTCCTGGCCAGCCGACGCCCCGCCTTGGTGAGCGTGTTGGGCGAGCAGCACGCGCAACTCATGGGCCGCCTCAGCTCGCTCGGTGTCGTCCAGGCTCTCCAGCAGGGCCTCGATACGGGCCTGCCACACCGCCTCCGAACGGAAACGCGCCCGCGCCCGCTCCATCCCGGCCGCCTCGGCCGCCTCCAGTTCGGGTGCGATCTGGTCGAGGCGCTCCAGTTCGGCGCTCTCACGCTGCGGGTTCCCTCGGCCGAACCACCGGGCCACTTGCTGACGGAACCCCGCCCATGCGTCTGTGCCAGCGGCCTGCACCACCGCAGTGCCTCCCGCTGCGGCCAGCGCAGTCATTGCCTCTGACAGCATCCTCGCCCTTCCTTCCGAGAGATCAGATCCGGCTCTGGGGTGTGCTGCACTGGAGCCGTCACCACGTCACTCCATCAGACACGTACCGGCACTGCCCCTGGTTTCGTCGAGACGTTGTAAACACGCGCTAGTCGGTGGCCTGGATGGCTGCGAGGCAGGCCGTCTAGCTGTTCTGGGTGAACTGGGAGCAGGCGTAGGCGGTGCTGGGATGAGGTCGGGCGCCTGCCCTACACCGCTCCCGGGGCCGTACTGGCAGAGCCCACCTCTCACATAGGCCCCACCTTTACGCCGTAAAGAACCGGGTGTTGAACCCCCGAGCCATCAACTCCCCGTCTTGCGCGCGCCTCCCGGCGAGTGGCGCACGCAAGAGGCGGCCGGTCGGACTCGCCGGTTCGCGATTGATCCGCCCCGCGCCTCCGGCTTCTTTACGGCGTAAAGAACGCACCGGGCGAGCGGAATGACGACGGCTGGCGATCGCGAGTTGGTACTGCACAGAAAACCACGCTCAGGCACTCAAGCCGATACTGGCAGGAAGGTCACGTCCTGCGAGAGCGCGGGTGGGGGAGTCGATGATGGTTTTGACGGCCAGACGCATGATCTGCCGGTGACCTTCGGGTCGAGCAACGCCGGCGGACGGTGCCGCGAGTACTAAGCCTGGAGCTAACGAGCGCAGAGCCCACCCCTCGCATCGGCCCAATCTTTACGCCGTATGGCGTACGGAGCCTCTACCGGCAAGAAGACCGCCGCTGGCTTCCCGGGCCTGGAAAACACCTCCTTCCGGTCCGGTTTCCAGGCGGCCTCGACAGTGCCGACCAGTGGCAGCGACATCTACCTGTTCAAGGACTCCGAGTACGTCCGCTACCACGTCTACGAGGATTAGATCGTCCGCCGTGACAGCATTGAAAGGGGCTTCCCGGGACTGAAGGGCACCGCGTTCACCGCCAACTTCGATGCAGCCGCGATGGTCCCGAGCGGCGGCAACGACATGTACCTGTTCAAGGGCGATGAATACGTGCGCTACAACAACAGCACGGAGACGATTTTCCCCTGACGGCCAAGCCGGCTCACACGCCACGGAGGGGCCTGCGCCATCGGTGAGAGGTTCCGGTCTACGAGAACACAGAGACTGGTCTGGTGCAGAGGCGGTGTTCCAACCCTGCACCATTCCGTCCCTTCAAGATCCCTCCGGGGATCCCGCTTCGTCGTTCGAGCAGGCAGCCAGGTAGTCCGTCCAGCTGTCCTGGGCGAACCGAGCCCACCTGTGGGCGCTGCCAGCGCTGACGCCGAAGAGGTCACTGATCACGATGGGAGGAAGGTCGGCGACGGCTTCGAGCATGGCGGTGTTGCGGGCGCTGATGACTTCCAGGCCGTGTTGCCGCAGCTTGTTCACGATCCTCTGCGCCGTGATCGGACGGTGGGCGGGCACTCCGGGAAGCAAGTAGGTGGGGCGGCCGTCCTGTGGCGGCCGGAGCATCGAGCGGACCGTCGGTCGAGCGATCTGTTCCTGGATGAGCAGTGCCAGCTTGGGCGGCAAGAGGACGGGGTTCCGTTCGATGGTGAGGTAACCGTCGTCCCCCGTGCGTTCGAACCGGTCAGTGGTCAGTTCAACCAGCCGGACGACGGGCAGGCCGTAGAGCCTGATCAACGCGCCCGCGATGCGGACGTCGAGGGGGAGTTGGTCGTCGTTCAGGCAGCGCTTCAGTTGCTCGTTCAGGGCGGTTTCGGTGATGAACTGGGTTGGGAGCCCGGTTCGCTCTGCCGTGAGGGCCATCCTGCTGGTAAGTCGTCGGGCACCGGCCCATCGGATGAAGGCTCCGATCGACCTGCGTCGTGTGGGGTGAGTGGTGAGCCAGAGGTCCAGGTCCTCCTGGCCGGCTGCGGCCAGGTCGAGTTGCTTGCCATCGAGCCAGTTCAGGAAATCGATCGCGGCGCGGATGATCTGCCACTCAGCGAACGGACCGATGATCTTCATCTGATGCTGCGGAAGACGCGTCAGGACACCGGCAGACCACGATTCCAGACGGGCGAGATTCTCGTTTCGCTCCGGCAGGACGCCGGTCGCCACCAGGAGCTTCCGGAAGTGGTGGGTCGAGTTGTAGTCCTGGGACAGGGCGTCCAGAGACGCGTGGGTGATCTCCGTGTTCTGAGACACGAGCTCCGCCAGGATCTTCGGACCGGAGCTGCTTCGAAGCCAGGTCAGCACGGATCGCGGATGGTCGGCCGAGGCAAGTGCGTCAGCCAGCGGACGGAGTGCCGATGGGCCCGGGCCGTCCCCGGGCGCGAGGAGTTGGCGCACGCGGTCACCGACTGAGCACCGGGTGCAGAGTCCGGCGTCGTAGATGTCGCCGGGAAAACCGCAGCGGCTGCAGCTGTAGGTGATGTCCGTGCCGCAGCAGGGCCCGCAGAGATCGCCTCCGTCATCAGCGCGGCCGATCAGGACCTGGGCGCTCTGACACCGCGAGCAAGGCGCGGGGTTCCGCCGGCGCCGATTGAAGCAGGTGTCGCAGACCGGGCCGAGGGGCCAGTTGGCCCGAGCGTCACGCTCACGGCCGCAGTCGGCGCACTGAACGAGCGTGCGCGGCCGACAGCGGTCACAGTGGAGGGCGCCTCCTCGCTCTCTCACGCGGTAGACACGCGCCTGCCGGTCGCAAATGCTGCACACCCCAAGCGGCCCCGTGTTGCAGTTCTGGCAGAGCTCGGGCTGTCCGTCGGCGGCACGGACTCTGATCCGCCGGAGGTTGCCGCAGCCTCCGCAGAGCCGGGGCGGGGGCGCATAGCAGCTGTTGCAGACCGGTCCGTCCTCAGTCTTGGCATGGGCTGGCCGCAGCCTTCCGCACCGGATGCACTTCCGCTCCGGCCTGGGAGTGCAGGACTGACACAGTGCCTTGCCGTCCTCACGTCGGCTCTTGGGCAGCTTGCGCTGTCCGCAGCCCGCGCACTCCTCCCAGGACAGGGAGGAGTCCCTGCTGTAGCAGCGCCTGCAGATCGGCCCCTCCTCGAGTCGGCGGGCGATGAGGCCTTCCTGTCCGCAGCGGGCGCACTTCCGCAGCTCGGTTCGGTACACACACCACATGCAGCAGCGGCCCTGGGGCGTCGGGCGGGGAAGCTCCCGGTCGCTGCGGCCGCACATCGCGCAGGACAACTGGGTGACTGCCTCCCCGAAGCCGTCAGCTTCCAGCTGACGCAGGAGCCGGACCAGCGCGGCCGGGCAGTGGGGCGACGGGGCGGTGAGCGCGTCTCTGCGTTCAGCGAAGTGCCGGGCCAGCTCGCGCGCAGGTATCGGACCCCATGCCTTGGCCCGCTCCAGGACTGCCTGGGCCGCCTGCTCGGTCAGCTCCGGGATCCGGTGCCGAACGTGACCGATGATGCTGACCCTGGCCTCCGCGAGCTCCCGCTGATTTCTCTGCTTCTGGTTCACGGCTTGCCGGGGCGCCGGACGACGGCTCGCCGCGGTGTGATCGGGGTCGGGTCGGCGTCGCCAACAACCTTGCGGAGCTGGGTGTTGACGACCTCCGGCTTGATCAAGTCGTTCGG
This sequence comes from Streptomyces sp. 135, assembly GCF_020026305.1. Classification (NCBI taxonomy): domain Bacteria; kingdom Bacillati; phylum Actinomycetota; class Actinomycetes; order Kitasatosporales; family Streptomycetaceae; genus Streptomyces; species Streptomyces sp. 135. Next base: position 8,764,145 of record NZ_CP075691.1, read on the forward strand.
GGTGCACTGGAGGATGTCGCAGAGCGCAACGAGAGTGTCCATGCTCATGCGCTGGGGCGGCTGGGTCACCAGCCGGTAGACCTGTTCTCGCGAGAGGGTGACCCCTCGCTCGGCCAGCAACGGCACCAGGTCAGAGGTCTGGAACATCTCCTTCTCAGCCATCAGCTTTCGCAGATGCCACTGGTAGCCCATCTTCTTGATCATGTCGTCACGTCCCAGTCGTCGCCCAGTCGGTTCTTCAGTGATGCTTCCAGCAGCTTGTTGCGGAACTCGTTCGAGACCCCCATGTAGATCGCCGTGGTGGATGCATGCGAGTGTCCGACCTGTTCTTGGACGAACCGGGTGGGATAGCCGAACTCGGTCAGGTGCGTGATGTAGCTGTGGCGCAGGCAATGCAGGTCGAGGTCCTCATCGAGGCCGGCGGCCTCGCGGGCGGCGACGAACGCCTCGTTGATCGACCGGGGTGAAAGGCGCCCGCACCTCTCCGTCATCCAGAGAGCGGGGTGGCGACCGGGCGAGAAATGCGGACGTATCTCGGTCACCCACTGGTCCAGCACGTCGACGCACCAGTCGAACTCCGGGACGGTCAGCACCGTCCGCCGCTTGGGCGGCGAACCCTTCTGGGACTTCCCGAAGCGGACCATCGCGCTGCCGTAGCCGCGGAACTGTGGCGCCTTGCGATTCCGCCGCAGATCGACCAGGTCAAGTCGGGAAGACTCAGTGCGGCGCGTCCCGTAGGCGTAGATCGTCTTGAGCACGGCAGCGTCGCGCAGAGCGCAGAGGGCGCCCTTGCGGCCCTGGCCGCGGATCTTGCTCGGCCGAGCATCGGCGGCGTCGAAGAGGGCTTGGATCTCGTCGTAGTCCAGTGGCCGGCGGCGTGGGTCGCCCTCGTACTCGACCGTATGAAGGACTGAATTGCCTTCGTGGAAGACCTGTTGCGGCACCTCACCGAACCGCTCCGAGCAAGCGTGCAGCCAGCCGTAGCGGGAGTCCAGGAGGTACTCCAGGAACAGGCCGATCGTCACCTCGTAGGTGCGGGCGGTCGACATCTGGATCGGCTTGCTGCCGCTTCGCAGGTGGGCGATGAACGCCTCGCCGTCCGCTGGTGTCCACTGCCAGGGGTACTGGCCGGTGAACTCCTCCAACCGCTCAATCAACCGCAGCCGCGGGTCGATCGTCGATGACTTCAGGAACCGGGCTGACTGCTGCCTCGCCCAGCCCTCCTTCATCGCGTCGAACACCGCGGGGGCCGGGTCGAGATGGATGACGTTGCGGGCCAGGACAAGGTGCGCTGAACCGGGTGCTTGCATGCTCACCCACCTGTTGTATCAAACGCAACAATGATGAATCTATATGCTAACGTGCAGGTCAGGCTTGATCGACTCGACAGCCCTCCGCGGAGGCCGCCTCACTGACCAGCCAGAACGCCCCTTCAGGAGCCCTGTGGAGTGTTGCATCTGATGCAATTCATCCTGTTTATGCTGGTCAACCGCGCCCAGTTCGACAACACCGCCGCCAGCCGCGAGAAGATCCGCGAGCGGGTCCCGGCCGTCCGCAAGATCGAGCACACCCTGGAGTACGTCGATCTCGTAGGGTCTTGCCATGGCTTCGTGGCCACCCTGGGGCGGCTGGTCCCCAAGATGCGCGGCCAGCAGTTCACCGACGACGAGCGCGACACCGTCCGGCGCCAGCTGGCACGGGTCCGTGCTGCGGCCGACTGGCTGGAGGGGGCACTCGATCACGGCAAGTTCACCCTGGACGAGCAGCTCACCCAGCTACTGAAGGGCGAGTAGGCCATGGCCCGACGTCCGCCGGCGCGGTCGCGGGAGGCGCGGCCGCTGTCCGAGCACTACGGCGACCTGGTCCGCGTCGCGCTCATGGAGGCCAGACCCGCGGGCCTGCACACCTACCAGCTCATGTCCGCCACCCGCATCACCCGCTCCCAGGTCGCCCGGGGAGTGCGCCATCTGCGCGACGTCGGTGCGGCCGAGCACCTCACCCCGATCATCTGGCGGCGCAAGGACGGCTACATGTTCTCCGACGATCCCGCGGACTGGATCGAGTACGAGAAGAAGCAACTGGCGCAGATCCTGGGACGGCTGACCCGGATGATCACGGGGACGCTCGACCCCCACCTGGCCCGCTACCCCGACGACGAATGGGCCCAGCTGGTCACCGACCAGCTCACCGGCGTCCGCTCCACCCTCGCCCAGCTCTCCAAGCAGTCCCGCTCCTGACACGAGTCCAGCCATGCCGACCACTGCACGTCACCGGACCCGCCGCTACCCCTCCGACACCACCGTCGCCGAATGGGCCCTGCTTGAAGCCCTGTTGCCGGTCGAGGCATGCCGGACCAAGACCGGCGGGCACCCCGAGAAGTGGCCCCGCCGGCAGATCGTCGACGCAATCCGCTACCTCGTCGACAACGGGACGAAGTGGAGGGCCCTGCCTGCGGACTTCCCGCCGTGGCAGACCGTCTACGGTTTCTTCGCGCGATGGAACCGGGCCGGGGTCGTCACCTTCATCCGCGACCAGCTGCGGCGCCATATCCGCACGGGCAAGGGCCGCTGCCCATTCCCCGTGACGCTCATCGTCGACTCGCAGTCGGTGAAGGCGGCCTCCACTGTCGGCCGGGGCAGCCGCGGCTACGACGCAGGCAAGAAAATCAACGGGCGCAAAAGACATCTCGTGGTCGACACCCTGGGCCTGCCCGTGATGATCACGGTGACGGCGGGCGACGTCCGCGACGAGATCATCGCCCGGGACCTCCTCTGGCGCCTGCGACTCACCCATCCGCAGATCACCCAGGTCTGGGCGGACTCCGCCTACGCCCGCGACCTGCTGCCCGCCTGGACCGCAGGCCACCTCTGGATGTCTCTGCGGCCCGTGCTGAGGCCCAAGGGCGCCCGCGGCTTCGTCGTCCTGCCCCGCCGCTGGAAAGTCGAACGCTCCATCGGCTGGATCATGAACGCCCGCCGCAACGCGAGGGATTACGAGCGCCTGCCTCAACACGCCGAAGCTCACCTGAACTGGGCGTTCATCACTCTCATGACCCGGCGACTGACCCGCAACGGCCCCCGCACCGGCTGGAAAAGGATTGGCCCAGCCTGACCAGCATCTTGTCTGCCGGACTGGGCTGAGAGCGTGCTATCGGACGCGAGCGTGGAGATGCATGTCGTGCCAGCCGTCACTATGCAGCAATGCTTTATGACGGATGCCTTCCTGCACGAAACCCGTCTTGACCGCCACGCGGCACGATGTCTGGTTGACCGCTGAATGTCCGAGTTCGAGGCGGTGGAACCCGACCTCGCCCAACGCCCAGTCAGTTACCGCCTCAACGGCGCGGGAGCAGACACCAGCACCGCGGGCCCACGGCGCGGTCCAGTACGAGATCTCGGCTTGACCACCGATCAGGATCACTGACTGCAGAGCTACCCGACCAAGGACAGCGTCGCTCCCGGCGTCGACGACAGCCCAGTGGGCGGCAACTTCGTCCTGCCAGCCCCGCTGCCATTGCTTGATCCACTCTCGTGCTTCCGCCTCGGAGTCAGCCCGCTTCAGATGCCAACGCTGAATATCCGGGTCCTGAAACACCTTTACGACGGCAGCGGCGTCCTCCAGCCGCCAGGGACGCAGCAACAAACCTCCCTCTACAGGCAAGGACGGCTGGGGAACCCCAACCAGACAACCCGTGGGCATCAGCGGTGTCACCAAAGCTGGCATAGGCACAGCATCTCAAGCCGGATCACAGCATGAACGAGTGCCCCCGAGGATCAAAGACACCTACTGAAGCATGGCCATTGAACGCCTTCACCGTGGCTGTATGGCCGATTCTCGATCACTGCTGCAGCGCATGAGGTCAGGCGAAGGCCTCGCGGTTCAGTTCCGCAATCCTCTCGCGGCGCCGGTCATCAAGCGTGCGGCCCCATTTGGCGTTCGAGTAGTACACGGACCGCCCGGTGGCGGGCTCGCAGAAGTCGATGTTGCATCCGATGTCTGCGTGGGTGTGATCGCACAGGCAGGTACAGCGTTTGTGCTCGACTTCCCAGCCGAGCCCGGTGGGGCCGTCACACAGAAGCCGGATGAGGTCGGGGCACGGCGGGCCATCGGTGGTCTCCAGCCGTACGTTGCCGCCGACAGCGTGCCAGGCATCGGTGCTGTTGATCGGCCCTGGCCCGGCGGTCGCCCGGATGCGGCGGAGCAGGGGCGAGTAGATCGAGGGCGGATCGCAGGGCGAGGCGATGGCTGCGGCGTAGGCGGTTCTTTCCTCGGGTGTCCAGTCCGGCTTGGGCTGCAGCAGATCGTAGTCGGGGGCGAGGCGGTTGACGACGCGATCCCACCAGTGGGGGTTGAAGCCGGTAAGCAGGATGCTCGTCGGCATGCCGGGGCGGTACAGACAGATGCCGCCCCTCTCCCTGCGGTAGCGGAGGCCGGGCACGCCGATAATCCAGTCCTGGGGGCTGGAGAATTCGTCGTGGTCGGCCAGCCGGGGGAGGAGGAACTCGACCCAGTAATAGGTCACATAGGGTTCGTTGGCGAGCCGGAGGACAAGCTGGTCCTCATCTGGCCGGACCTGGACGATGCCCAGCGGGTGCTCGCAGACACCGCCGATCTTGCAGCAGGCGAGGAAGACCGCAGTCTCCAGCAGCGCCTGTTCCGGGCGGCGGGCTGCGGGGACGGGGAGCGGCCGGCCGTCGTCCTCAAGGAGTGCGCTGAGGGCTTGGTGGGATTCGCCGGTGCAGCGGCGGCGGTCTTGGGTGAGGGCCAGGGCGGCCTGAGGAGACATGGCTGCTTTTCCGCGCGGACCGGCCCCCGGCGGTTAGCGCTTCGTTGAGGTGGTGCTGATGGTGTCGTGCGTGGGTGATGCTTCTGGCCGGTCCTCGGCGAGGGAGCTGCGGGGGCTTCTTCCATCGCGCGGCCGGGCGTTCACGCTGCCCGCGCTGATCACATCCGGTAGGCGGCTGAGGATCAAGGAGGCGCAGCCGCTGACGCTGCAATCGGGTGAAGCAGTCAACGCCGCCCGCCTTTCTTCGAGGTTCAGAGTGCCAGCGAACAGGAACCAACGCGGGTGTACCTCGATTGAATAAACACAGCGCTCGAAAGGCCGCTACTCCGGCGCCATGCCAGCACGGGAGAGACTGGCCAGGGCCGCCGACAGGCGGACCTGAGAAATACGAGGCCGGTGTCGGTGGGACAGAGGATGCTGGTGCCCATGGAAGAGCCGGAGCAGCAGGACAGCGACGAAGACGTAAAGCCGGACGACGCCGAAGCCGAGGCGACCAGCGGCGTACGGCCGATCAGCCACCCGATCCTGCGGGACTACGGCCCGCTGGGGCCCGCGCGAGCGCAGATGACCGACATGAATCGCATGCGGGAACCCGATGCTGCACGCGGTGGCGCGGAAGAATGCCTTTATCGCAGCGTCGGCGGTGACCTCGATGGCGGCTCAAAGGCAGTCGTTCCTGAACTCCGTACAGGCCGCCACCCGGCCGACGACGAACGTAAAGATCGTGCTGGACGCGTTGGCCTCGATGGCGACCCAGCAGCAGTCGTTCCTGAACTCCGTACAGGCCGCCACCCGGCCGACGACGAGCATTCTCAGCAGCTCGGTGCGGTCGTTCCAGCGCAACTGGATATCGTCGTACACATCGCCGCTGAGTTCCCTCACCCTGCAAACGGACTCGTTCCAGTCCTCGCTGCATCAGATCGCCGGCACGATCAGCCGCGTCTTCACCGAGGACCTGTTCAGCAGGTTCGACACGCTGCGCTGGCTGTTCCGGGAGTGGCTGCCCGACAATCTGCGCGACGTCGACGCCGGGCTGTGGATATGGCTGCTGCGTATCAGCGCGAAGGACGGTACCTGCCTGGCTTGGGCTCCGCGTGCTGAGATCGTCGCGGAACTCCTGGCGCTACGCCATTCCAAGGACCGGCAGAGCTGCCTGATGGAGCACCGCCCAGAAGTGGTGGAGGACGTTGAGACAAGCCTCAAGGAGGTCGATCACCCCGACCTGCTCGACCTACGGGAACTCACGCTCCAGGCCGCCGCCTGTATCCGCGATGGCCACGATTCACCAGCGCAGGCACGGCTGGCCAACGTTCTGGACACCACCATGCGCGCCCACGGCCACGCCTGGCTGCGCAGCTACTTCCCCCAGGGGGCGTTCCCGCCCAGCCCAAACACCGGCAGCCACAAAATGATCGCGGGAGCACACAGCACCTACTCGGGATCACCCCAGTTGCGCATGCTGGGCCCCTACCTGCTGGTCAACGCAATGAAGAACGTCTTCAGTGGTTTTGACCGTCAACACACGCTCAACCGACACCTGGGCTCGCACAAGGCCTCCTCCAATTCCTACCGCAGTGAGTTCGCCTTCGCAGCACTGCTCAACACCCAAGCGCTGCTGCGCCTGGTGGACCGTTACCTGTATGCCTGATGTCTGTCGCGCCCACATCACGTAGGCAGCCGGATCGCAGGGGCCCTGTGTCACCGTCCTGTGAGGTGACCGCTCAGAGCGGGGCGAGGATCATAAGGATCTCGTCGTGATCGTCGCCCGCGCTGAGCCGGAGGGCGCCGGGCCATCGGCCGATTTCTTTCCAGCCGAGCCGCCATTAGAAGCCCTCCAGACCAACGCCGTCGCGGACGGCAAGGTGCAGTTGCTCCAGGCCCATCTCGTCCCTGGCAACTCTGCGCGTCTCCTCCATGAGAGCCTGTCCGATGCCTAGTCCTCGCAGGTCAGTGCGAGTTGCGGCGGCAGCGTCGTAGACACGCTGAAAGACCGCCCGCTCGTGGGGGTGGGCGACGGAGTATGTCGCGCGCCGCGGAACAGTGTGGTGAGCATGAGTGCCAGCTGGGGGCCGGTCAGGCCGACCGGCTGCAGATCCCGGCCTCCACCGCCGGCGTCCCGGCCGGGCAAGGGAACGATGTTGTGGCGGCGGGCGCACTGGGAGTGGATGGCCCGCCATGTGTCTCCTGCGCAGACGAGGTCGACCGAAGCCGCCCTGGCGGCTTTGACCAGGCGCTCCTTGTGCTTGCCGGTGGCCACTGCCACCAGGTTGTCGAACACGCTTGGTTCCCCAAAGATGGGTCGGGCGTTCCGTGGCCCCGGACACGGGAACATGGGCAGGCGGATCAGGTCTCGGAGACGTCGCTGCTCGAGGTTTGCTCAGGCGGCGGAGCAGCTGCTCTGCGCGAATGAGCGCGGCAATGGCGATGACGGTGCCGGTGAGCATGACCAGCCAGGCAGCGGCCTGCCACGTCGACTCGGTGGGCAGCACGCGCGGCGTGAACACCGCCATCACAATGGCGAGCGCGCTGATGGCAACCAGCCAGACGAGTCTCATCGCATTCGGGTGCAGGGTGTCGAGCAGTTGCGGCGCGAGGGCCGGCGGCAGGAGCCACAGGCCGGTGATACCGATGGTCGTGATCATCACGGTCAGCAGCAGAGCGACGAAGTCCTGGTGCGCGGAGTTGAAGAAGCCAGCCATCAGGGACAGGGCGACGACGAAGATAAAGCGCCGCACCTCGCCGGACGGCTACCGCCGCGCAATCGAGGCGCGCCGCCAAGCCGCCCGGCCGTCCCGGACGACACACCGGCTCCGATCGACCAGGCCCGCGTCGAGCGCCGCCGTCAGGCCGCGGCCACCGAGGCCGCCGCCCTGCGCCGGGCGAGGCAGAAGCGCGCGGCCCGTGAGCTGGGGACAACCGCCGACCTCCCCCTGCCGATTTCCCTGCGCGACACGGCCTGAGTAGATCAGCACCTCCTGTTACTGGTGGTTGTCGCGGCGTAGCGTGACGGGTACACGTCTGGTACACCGTGCGCCGCTGCCGCGGTGAGCGTCGAAAGAGGGGGAGTCGTGCGGGCAGGGACCGTGCTGGACGGCCGCTACCGACTGATCGAACCGATCGGTGCGGGCGGCTTCGGTCAGGTCTGGAAGGCGCACGACCCCAAGGTCGACCGGCAGGTGGCGGTCAAGGTCCTCACCGGCGACGGCGGCGCGGACCACGACCGGCAGGTGGCCCGGTTCGCCCGCGAGGCTGCGGTCGCCGGCGGTCTGTCCCACCCCCGCATCGTCATCGTGCACGACTTCGGATCCGCGGTGTACGACGGGCTCCGGCACGCCTATCTGGTGATGCAGCTGCTGCCCGGCAAGTCGCTCAGCACGGTCCTCGAGGCCGGGCGGCTCTCCCTGTCGAAAGCCATGTACACGGCGGCCTGCGTCGCCGACGCCCTGGAGGCCGCGCACGAAGCGGGCCTGACCCACCGGGACATCAAGCCGTCCAACATCATCGTCCGCTCCACCGGCGAGGCCACGGTCGTCGACTTCGGTATCACCCGCAGCAGTGACGCCCGGCACGACATCACCACCACCGGCGTCCTGATCGGTACCCCCGCCTACATGGCCCCCGAGGCCCTGTCCGGCACGTTCGACCACCGCTCCGACATGTACTCCCTGGGCTGCGTGCTCTACGAGATGGTCACCGGCCGCCGGCCCTTCACCGGCACCTCCTGGCGCCTGGTCAACCAGCACCTCACCGAAGATCCGGCGCCGCTGCGCACCCTTCGTCCGGACGCCCCCGCAGAGCTGGAGCGGTTCACCGCCCGGCTCCTGGCAAAGGACCCTGCCCAGCGCCCGGCCAGTGGGCAGGTGTGGGCCGCTCTCAAAGAGATCAACGACCGTTACTTCGGGGCCACCCTGCCCAGCCGCGGCAAGGACCTCGCCCACGACATCGACGTCACCCCGGCGGAGGCCACCCACGGCGCGGTCATCCCCCTGCGGATCACCGCGCACAAACCGTGCCCCGCCTGCGCCACCAGGACAGACGAGAAGGCGGCCCGGTCCTGCACGACCTGTGAAGGGGGAGGCCGGCTCATCCGGGAGCAGCACACCTACAAGGTCCGCATCCCAGCGGGCATCCGCGACGGCCAGAAGGTACGGATCCGCGAGCTCGGTGGCCCCGGCAAGCACGGCGGTGCGCCCGGCGACATGTACGTCACCGTGCACATCATCGACTGATTAGCTGAGGAGCCTCTGAACCACTTGCGGGTAGGACCGCGTCAGGGGAGCGGCGAGGGCGCTTTCTCGGCCAATGCCCATGAGGAATCAGGCAGGAAGGGCCGCTCTGGACGTGCCGCCCACCGGTGCGTCCCATGATCTGACCTGGGGACGAAGCGGCCCCGGGACGGTGAGGAGCAGCGGTATGGGCGTGAGTAATAGCTACCTGTCCAGGACGGAGGTCCAGCGGCTGCTGGGCATCAACTCCTTCGGGCTGTGGCGGCTGGTGAGGAAGTACGACGACTTCCCCCAGCCGACCGAACCGCCGCACGATCCGCTGGCGGCCTTCGGCAGCCGGAAGGAGCCCGAGGAGATCTGGGACGGCTTCCAGGTCTACCAGTGGGGCGGCCAACACCCCGGAGTTCGCCCACCGCGGCGCCGTACTGCTGCGCCCGCTCCCCGAGGACCTGCCGCCCGGCCGGTGGGCCGGCTACAAGGACACCGTGCGCGGCCCCGCGCATGACTGGCACACCGCCCTCGGCGTGATCCGGATCGTGCACTGCGACGACCGCAAGGTCGCCACCGACGTCGCCACCGAGGTCGCCGGCAGCGGCAACCCCGACGGCGTCGTCACCGTCTGCGCCCTGTACGGGGACATGAGCTTCCGCGGGCCGGCGCTGGTCGCGGCCGACACCGCGCACCCGGGCATCGAATACGAGGCCGACTGGGGCGACGTCGCCGCCCTCGCCGGGCACGACCTGCCCTGGTGGCCCGACCTGCTGCGCCTGCCGCACCTGATCCGGGCCTGGCAGCCCGGCGCCCCCGATCTTTCCTCGGTTGGACCGAGTGACCCCCACCGCCCGCAGCAGCCCGCACAGGTCAGGGCCGATGGTGTTCGGGTTGCGTCCCAACGCGACGGCCAGGTCACGGGATGCCATCTCCTGTTCCGGCGGCCACGACCACGTAGGCGCGTGCGAGCAGCGCCGGGACGCCCTGCTCCTCGATGGCGGCATGAGGGCGCTGAGCTGTCTTGTCTGCTGGGCCAAGGTGATGCGGCATCTGTCACGCCCGGGAGTGAATCCGGCACAGAGGCCGAACCGACCGCATTCTCGTAAGCGTCAGCAGGAGCATGAGCTACGACGCACACCTCACCCAGCCGGGCCTGGCCTGGCCTGGATCACCATCCACTCGGCGGACCTTGACACGGTCAACGCCGTGGCGTACGCGATCGCCGCGCATCTCAACGCCACCGGTCCCAGCCAGCCCCACCGGGTTCCCGGGGAAGCCGGGTTCTGCGTCAGCCAGTACGCCCATGCTCAGCCACCGACCCCGCAAGGTGATGCATAGCCACGAGCCCATACGGGGTGGCGTGCCGCACCGCCTTCTTCAGCGGTCCAGGACGTGTGCGTCGCGGATGGCGAGCACCATGTACAGGCATGGCGCCGGACCGACGACGGGCAACTCGCAGGCGGTCACGGGCGTCGTGGTTCTCCCAGGCGGGGACGATCGCGTCCTGGCCGACCTCGAGCGGGTGCATCAGATCCACCCGACCAACTCGCCCCGCACCAGCGTTTGCGCGACACGACCCCTCGTCCATCTGGCGGTGTACGCGCTCTTCATCCCACCGATTTGGTCGGCCTACATCCGTGTTTCGGAGCCTGCGGAAATGAATTCATTCCGTTTTCAAGGATTACTGATGTTGATGTCCAGCCGGGACGGGCTAGCAATTCGAGCCACGGCCCAAAAAAATCCAGGGACAGGCAGTCGGTGCGATGTCATGGTCGAGTCATGAAGAAGATCTCCACATTAGCCACGGCGTCGCTCGCAGCAAGCACGCTTCTCGTCGGCCTTGCCACACCCGTGCAGGCGGCTCCTGACTGGAACAAGCGCATCAGATGCAAGCAGAAGGACTGGGAAGGCAGAAACATCCCGACCCGTTACGGCAACAGTAAGTTCGGCTGGAACCACTTCACTCACAAACATAATATCAAGAATTGCAAGGTCGTCGAAGGCCCACTCAACGGAAAGCCCGACAAGACAGACGGCGCACGGCTCGAGTACTACGGTATCGCCACCAACGGCAGCCGCCACGTGAAGATCGTCGTCATCGTCCAGTGGGCCCGTAAGACGAGCGATGGGGACTACGATGCAGGCCGAGGTCAGAAGATCGGCGTCATCAACGCGTTCTGCAAGAACCAGCCCCGCAACAAGTGTCCAAACTGGGTAAGTGAATGACATCCACGCACGATGAGATCGCGGAGCAGCAGGCGGACCTCACCCGCCTGCTGCTCCACCATGTCCACGCACCGGTCACCGGCACACACTTCATCCGGGGCGTCCTACCCGCACCTGCCTCATCTGCGGTCATCCGGATTGTCATGGGTGAAGCGAGCGCTTACACGCCGGACGAGTTGATCGCCTACGAAATCCCTCTGCAATGGGACAAGGAACCAGCCACGGCGCAGGAGGTTACGGCGCTTCTGCGTACCCTCGTCACCGGTACTCGCATCTACTCAAGTGATCACATCACCCAGGTGATGGGCATGGTCCTCGTCCGCGTAGACCCCTCAGCCCTGGACGCACCGGGCCCCACCACGGATGACCGTGCTCTCGGGATCCTGCGCTGCTTCGCTCAGCCATACACGGACGAGAAGCCCAGCCTTCTGCTACGTGGATTCTGCTTCCTGGACCAGGACCGACTACGTCTGTACCTCCACCCGGCAGAGACCCCCGAGGCCGTCGCCGTCGACGTACGCCCGTCAAACGCCACCACCGCCTTGCTCGCCTCCCTGCCGTCGCTGCTCGACGAGGAGCAGTACTGGACAGATGATGACTCCGATCCGCACTGCACCCACGTCGTGAACTTCACCGACTGGTAGCCCAGAAGGTATGCGTGCGGTCCGGGGGAGGCCCGCGGTGTGGGGGGCTATTCCGCCGGGTCCTCGTCGGCGTGCCGCACTGCCTTCTTCACGGCCTGCTCAACCTCGTGCCGCGGCTGGCCGGTGGCTTTGGCGTGCGCGGTGACGGCGGCCTGGAAGGCGGCTGCCGCCTCGTACCAGCTGCGCCACTGCGCCTGGTACTCCTCGCCGACCAGGCCCGCGAGCTTCGCTCGTGCTTCTTCGGCGGAGCGTTCCAGCTTGATCAGTTCATCGGAGATGTCTGCCACGGTCACGGATCTTAAGCCGGGCCGCCCGCTTTCCAGTTCGATCTGCTGGTCGTGTCCGGCTCTGGTGTGGCACGGTTCGCCGGTACGACCTTTGCGCTCGCGCGGGTGACGCTCCACCCGAACCGTCCCCGGCGGCCGGCGGGCGCCGGTATGACCAGGTTGTGGTCACCACTTGTATGCGCGCGGCCCTGGCCGCAGCCTTCCTCGCCCTGCCCCTCACCACGATGTCGGCGGCCTCGGCCGCCGACGCTGACCTGGTCGCGTTTCCGATGACGCTGGAGCAGGCGGTCGCCGCTCTGCCGAGGGCCGCGGAGTCACGGGAGGGATACCAGCGCTCCCGGTTCCAGCACTGGACCGACGAGGACCGTGATGGGTGCAACACCCGCGAGGAGGTCCTCATCGCCGAGTCCCGCACCGCCCCGACCATCGCAGCGGGCTGCAAGGTCACCGCAGGGGAGTGGCACTCGTACTACGACGGCGAGACCCTCACCCAGCCCCGCGGCCTGGACATCGCCCACATGGTGCCCCTCGCCGAGGCCTGGGACTCCGGCGCCAGCACGTGGAGCACAAAGCGCCGCAAGGCCTACGCCAACGACCTCGGTGACGAGCGGTCGCTGGTGGCCGTGACCGCGCGCAGCAACCGGTCGAAGTCCGACCAGGACCCGGCCGAATGGCAGCCGCCGCTCGCCGATGCCCGCTGCACTTACACCACGCACTGGGTGGCGACCAAGCTCCGGTGGGGCCTGTCCGTCGACAAGGCCGAGCGGCAGGCGCTGCGGGAGCTGGCTGCCGGGTGCGGGCAGGAGACGGTGAAGTACGAACCCGCCGGCTGAGCCTGGCCCCCGCTCCGGCGTCTGCCGGGCAGGGGCGCCCGGCGTGATCGCAGACCGGGTCCGGCTCCGGCGCGGGGTGCCGCGGCGGGGCGATTGAGCCGTCAATTGCCGCTCGGGCAGGGCGGACCTGAAGGTTCCCGGTCACCTTGTCGCCAGTGCAGGGTGCGCAGGGTGCAACTGCCGTGGTGGGACGGGTGGTTGCCGCACGTTTCAGGCCGCCTCGCCCTGAGCATGGAGAGAGGCCGATTCCCTCTCGTGTAGTACGTGCGTTCGAGGGAATCGTGGCGTGTCCCAAGTGGCTGTGTGTCAGGTTGTGGGCCTTTCGTGACCACTGGGGTCTGCGAGATGTGTCTTCCTGTGGGGGGAAGCCTTGCCGCAACGCACCGTCGGTGCGCGTGTTTCGCGTGCCCGGAAAAGAACCAGCTACGCCACCGCCACCGCTCTGGCGGCCGGCGCTCTGACGCTGTCCCTGCTGCCGGCTGCGGGCACCGCCGCGGCCGACGAGCCGGGGTCGGCGTGGGGCAAGGACGCCCCGTCGTTCACGATGCCCGACGTGAAGGTCGGGACGAACAAGCCTGTCGCACCGCAGGCCGAAGGCACGCCCTCCGACGAGGTCGCGGCCTGGCGTGCGCAGCAGAAGAAGCGCACTGAGGGCGGCTCGGCCCGCTCTGTCCGGGAGATCCCCGCTCACGTGCCCGAGGGGCAGGGCGATGTTCCGTGGCACAAGATCAGCAACTTCGCCATCACGGACGCACTCACGGCCCGGATCAACTTCTCCACCGGCAACCTGATGCTGACCGCCACCGACTTCTCCATCGCCGGCGTCGGCCAGCAGCTGACTCTGGCCCGCACCTACAACTCCCTGGACGCGCCGTGGGGCAAAGTGTCCCAGCGCTGGTGGCAGCAGTACGAGCGCTACCTCCAGGTCCTCGAAAATGAAGTGGTCCTGTACGACGCCTCCGGCGATACCCTGCGCTTCAAGAAGGCCGCAGACGGCACCTTCACGACCCCCAAGGGCTACTCGAAGGAACTGAAGAAGAACACCGACGGCACCTACACCGTCACCAACTGGAAGTCGCACTCCAAGGACACCTACAACCAGCACGGCACCCTGACCAAGGTCACGGACAAGAACAAGGGCACCGTCACCGTCACCCAGCACGACGAGGGCGACGAGCACAAGGGCTTCAAACTGACCGAGACCCGCTCCGGCCGCTGGATCGACCTGCTCAAAACCGATGCCTCACAGTGGCAGGCCAAGGACAACTCCGGCCGCACCGCCGTCTTCGACCTCGACCCCGACGGCAACCTGCACAAGACCACCGATGCCGAAGGCAAGACCACCACCTTCGGCTACGACACCTCCAACCGCCTCACCAAAATCACCACGGCAGAGGGCCGGGTCACCGTCTTCACTTACGACGAAGCCAACCGCGTCACCTCCATGCTGCGCGCCACCGAGCTCAACGGCACCGGCCACACCGGCCCCACCTGGAGCTACGCCTACAGCGCGGACTCGCCGACGGCCGCAGGTACGACGACGGTGACCGATCCGGAGGAGCACGCGACGAAGTACAAGCACGACGGGGACGGTCAGGTCACCGATGTCACTGATGCGCTCGACCGGAACCGGAAGACGAAGTTCGACGCGAACCACAACGTCGACACGGCCACCGACGCGATGGGCACCGGTACCACCGGCGGCAACGTGACCGACTACGGGTTCAACACCCGCAACAACCTGGAGTCCATCAAGTCGCCGACCGGCGGGAAGTCGGTCACGAGCTGGCAGACGATCGCCGGTGGCGACGTACCGAAGGACTCGACGAACGCCGACGGCGAGAAGACCGCCTTCACCTACGACACGGCCGGCAACACGAAGTCGGTTGCTCAGACCGGCACGGGCGGCGGCAGCGTCTCGTACACCTACAACCCCGCGACTCCCACGTGCGGCGGGTTCGAGGGCCAGCGGTGCGCGGCCGAGACGAAGATGTCGTCGACGAAGACAGTCAAGACGTCCTTCACCTACGACGCCAAGGGCAATCTGACCAAGGCCGTCCCGCCGAAGCCGCTAGGGGAGACCACCTTCACGTACGACAGCCTGGGCCGCACCGAAACCCTCACTGACGGCCGCGGCATCAAGAAGGTCTTCACCTACGACAACCTCGACCGGATCACGACGGTCTCCACCAGCAACGGGACGGTCCGCTACTGGTATGACGGTGACGGCAACCTGCGCCAGCGCGACGACTCCACCGGCACCATCACCTACCGGTTCGACCCACTCCAGCGCGAAACCATCCGCACCCTGCAGGACGGTTCGCAGACCCTGCTCGCCTACACCCCGGCGGGCAACGTCGACTACTACCAGGACCCGGCCGGCAAGGTCGACTACACCTGGAACGAGGTCAACAAGCTCAAGGACCTCAAGGATCCGCAGGGCCGGATGACAACGTACAAGTACAACCGCAACGATGTTCGTACCGAGACCACCTACTCCGGCGGCACGGTGCAGACGGTCGACGTCGACAACTCCAGCCGCCCGAAGAAGATCACGGCCAAGTCCGGCAAGGGCACCCTGGTCGACCTCGCCTACACCTACGGATACGGCACCGACGCCAAGACCGACGGCGACAAGATCCGCACTCTGGCCGACGCCGTGGCGGGCACGAAGACCAGCTACACCTACGACGGCGCCGGCCGCTTCTCCTACGCCGCCGAGAACAAGGGCACCGCGCTCAACTCGTCCTGGCAGTACTGCTACGACCTGGCGGGCAACCTCACCAGCCAGGGCACCGCCGAGGGCTGCCCGCGCGGTACGACGTACACCGTCAACGACGCCCAGCAGATCACCGGCAAGAACGGCTCCACCACCAACTGGTCCTACGACCTCGAGGGCAACGAGACCGCCGGCGCCTCCACCCCGGAGGGCACCCGGACCGGCGAGAAGTGGTCGGATCACAGCCAGCTCACCTCGCTTACCGTGGGCGGCAAGACGTACACGGGCCAGTACGGCTCCACCGACCAGAGCGAGCGCGTCAAGCTCGGCGACACCTTCTTCCACAACGGCCCCCTGGGCCTGTCCGCCATATCCACCGGCGGTGTGGACACCGGCTTCAACCGCGAGCCCGGGGGCACACTCAACTCCATGACCCGGGACGGGAAGACGTACTTCTACCTCAGCGACGCGATCGGTTCCGTCGTCGCGCTCGCGGACGAGTCCGGTACGAAGGTCAACTCCTACTCCTACAGTCCCCGCGGAGTCACCCGGGCAGCGACCAGCGAAAAGATCGCACAGCCCTACCAGTTTGCTGGCGGCTACCAGGACCCGACCGGCCTGTACCACTACTCCGCCCGTTACTACGATCCCAACATCGGCCGCTTCACCCAGCCCGACCCCTCCGGCCAGGAACAGAACCCCTACCTGTATGCGGCAGGTGACCCTGTCAACAACATCGATCCCACCGGTCTTTGGCCTGAGTTCGTTAAAGCATCGGCCCGCTTCGTCAAAGACAAGGGACCCCGATTCCTGGGCAGGGCCTCAAGCGTGGCACCGGCCGGGTGTTATGCAAAGAAGGCGTGGGAGGACACCGATAACTCGCTCAAGGATGAAGCAAAGGACCTGAACAGCTGCTTCAACCCGTACGCGTGGGCGACTGAGTGAGAGGAAAATAATAGTGAGCCCGGAAAAGTATGCCAACGGCACTAAAAGCGCTTTATGGCTTACCTTTTCACTCGCGGTTATGTTGAACCTGGCAGAAGCGCTGTGGCACCCGCCTGGCAACGCGTGGCTTGCCGTACGCGTCACCGTGTCAGTGCTCTTCACCGCTGTCCTGATTGCATGCATTGGGCTCTGGATGGTTCGGCATCGACAACGCGGAACAAGGACAAAGTAGACGAGGGCCCCGACCGGACATCTGGTCGGGGCCCTCGCGCTTCCGGAGTCAGTTGCTGGCGCGCACGTGTTCCTGCAGGGCTTAGACCCGGCCTGCAGCACTGACCGCGCCACTCATACTCCTGGCGCCCGGAGCCGGGATAGCGGTCATCCGCTACAAGCACTTCAAGCACCGTTAGGACCGACACGTGTGGGGCCCGCAGGCCTCACACGGGCAGTGACCGAGGTGATGCAGGTGAAGATGGGGCTAACCATGGCTCGCGGCGTCTATGAGGTCAGCAGTACGACCGACCTTGTGGTGCTCATCGTTCTTGCCATTGTGATTTTGGTCGGCATGGTGTGGTGGGCACGGCGCCGCCGCAACTAGGTCATCAGCCCCACACCTCACCTGAAGACGAACGTTCTCATGAAGAGGTGACGCTGCTCGCTGCCGGTCTCATAGGGCCCCGGCTGGTCTTCTCCGCCCAGCCGGGGCCCTGGTACGTCCCCTCTCCGTGGCCGCCTCGCCGACCACGTCCGCACCGTGTCGTATGCCCCGGACGCCGGCCGACTCAGCTGTGCCCGGAGTCGACGGCCTGGACGACGAGGGCCCGCCTGGAGCAGCCCCGGATCGTCGCGGCCAACAAGGCAGCGGGCGCACCGTCGTGAACTCTCTGCGGATTCGAGGCACTCCTACGTCGACGGCCAGACCCTCACCCAGCCCCGCGGCCTTGGACATCTCGACCACATGGTGCCGCTCGCCGAAGCCTGGGACTCCGGCGCCAGCACCTGGAGTGCCCAGCGCCGCAAGGCCTACGCCAACCACCTCGGCGCAGGCGCTGCGGGAACTGGCTGCTGGGTGCGGGCAGGAGACGGTGGAGTACGAGCCCGCCGGCTGACCCTCGCGTCTCTGCCCTCGGCGTCCGGGGGGCGTCCGGCATGGCACTTGGCGGACATCCCCCTGGGCGGCACCGGCGCCGTGCCGAGCCCGGCGATCAGTGTGCACCACGTGTAGATCCCAGCGTCTGGGAGAACCTCACGGTTCCCTCAAGTGTCTAGTGCTCTGACCGCATAGGTTGGCCGGTTTGGTGATCGTGGCGGTTGGATGGGTGGTGACGTCCGATCCAACCGCTGGAGGTGCGGTGGCCGAGCCTGTCCGCGTGCGCAGACTGACCGACCAGGAGGGGCAGAAGCTGCAGCAGATCGTGCGTCGGGGCAGCACCAGCTCGGTGCGTTACCGGCGCGCGATGATGCTGCTGGCCTCGGCCGGCGGGAACCGGGTGCCCGTGATCGCCCAGCTGGTGCAGGCCGACGAGGACACTGTCCGGGACGTGATCCACCGGTTCAACGAGATGGGCCTGGCCTGTCTGGACCCTAGGTGGGCGGGAGGCCGTCCCCGCCAACTCAGCCCTGACGACGAAGACTTCGTCATCCAGACGGCCATCACCCGCCCGGCCAAGCTCGGCCAGCCCTTCACCCGCTGGTCCCTGCGCAAGCTCGTCGCCTACCTGCGCAAAGCCCACGGCCACGTGGTCCGCATCGGCCGCGAGGCGTTACGCTGCCTGCTCGCCCGCCGCGGCATTACCTTCCAGCGCATCAAGACATGGAAGGTCCCCGGACCCCGACCGCGAGGCGAAGCTGGACCGGATCGAGGAGGTCCTCGACCGCTTCTCCGACCGGGTCTTCGCCTTCGACGAGTTCGGCCCGCTCGGGATCCGTCCCACCGCGGGCTCAGGCTGGGCTGAGCAGAAGCGCCCCGACCGGCTGCCCGCCACCTACCACCGCACCCACGGCGTGCGCTACTTCCACGGCTGCTACTCGATCGGCGACGACACCCTGTGGGGCGTCAACCGCCGCAGAAAGGGCGCGCCGCCAACACGCTGGCCGCGCTGAAGTCGATCCGCGCTGCCCGGCCCGACGGCGCCCCGATCTACGTGATCCTGGACAACCTGTCCGCCCACAAAGGCGCCGACATCCGCCGCTGGGCGAGGAAGAACAAGGTCGAGCTGTGCTTCACCCCGACCTATGCATCCTGGGCGAACCCGATCGAAGCCCACTTCGGACCGCTTCGGCAGTTCACCATCGCCAACTCCCACCACCCCAACCACACCGTCCAGACACGGGCCCTGCACGCCTACCTGCGCTGGCGCAACGCCAACGCCCGCCACCGCGACGTCCTGTCCGCCGAACGACGTGAACGCGCCCGCATCCGCAGCGAGAAGGGCATCCGCTGGGGCGGACGTCCCCTCAAGACCGCAGCGTGAGCGCACTTCCCACCCAGTGCACGGCTCCTCGTGAAAGGCTGGGAGCATGATGGGCGGACCGTCTGAGAACCCAGAACTCTGGGCCTTCCTGGAATCACTGCACCGCGGCGAGTTCCTTTCCGGCACCGTCACAGCGATCGAACGGTTCGGTGTGTTCGTTGCGCTGGACGACAGCCCCGACCATCCGGTCTTCCCTGGCGTCGGGTTCATCTCCTTCGCTGAGCTGTCCTGGCGACGTTTCGACGCAGCCTCCGATGTCGTGCAGATCGGACAGCGCCTCTCATGCGAGTTCCTCCAGTTCGACACGTGGAACCTGGAGGCCAGACTGTCCTTGAAAGCCACACAGCCGGACCCCTTTCAGGTATTCGCTGACACCATCGCGGTGGGGCAGAAACTGCCTGGCCAGGTCACCAAGCTGATCCCGTTCGGCGTCTTCGTCCAGGTCACCGACGGCATCGAGGGACTGGTTCACTTGCGAGAGCTCGCCTGGACACCGGTGGAGACTCCATCAGATGTCGTCCAGGTCGGCGACAAGATCACGGTGGTCGTCACCGAGATCGACCGAGAGCGACGCAGGCTAGTACTGCAACGGTCTTTGTTGTGATGGTTGTTCGGGGTGTGGGGGTGGGTGTCCGCGTCGTGTGTAGTGGCTGGTGCGGGCTTGCTGTTGACGTCGTCGTCGCCAGGCTGACCAGTGCAGGATGTGGTCGATGGACACCGGTCGGCGGTTGGTGAGGCGGGTGATCAGGCGTCTGATCTCGGCGAGGCTGAGGTGGATGAGCTCGGAGGATCCGTTTCTGCTTTGTGTGTGTCCAGTTGCCGGGCCCGCAGGACGGTCAGGCAGGCGTGGGCGGCCATGGCCAGGGTCATGTGGCGGTGCCAGCCGTCGTAGCGGCGGACCTGGTACTCATCCAGGCCGCACTCGCCCTTCGCGGTCTGGAAGCACTCCTCAATGGCCCAGCGGCTGCCCGCGACGCGGATCAGTTCGTCCAGCGTGGTGCCTGCCGGGCAGTAGGCGATGTAGTAAGAGATCTCCTCGGTAAGCGAACGCTTCGGCGGGCGATGACCCAGTGTTGCCGGTCGGGCCGGTGCCAGGGCGGACCTCCACTCGGGCCCAGTCGTAGACCCGTGGGCCATGGGCCCCGTTGCCGCAGGAACGGCGCTTCCACTTCTGTCTGGGCAGGCCGGGAAAAGATCGTGGACGGGGTGGTCGATGGACCAGCGGGTGACGACGGTGTCGTGCCGGGTGGTGGCCATGACATGGAAGACGTCGGCCTGTTCCAGCTCGAAGCGCCAGCCCTTGCTGTAGCCGTAGGCGGCATCGGCCGTCACCCATCCGAACGGGATCCTGTCGTGGATCGCCCGGCGGACCATCGCTTTGGCCATGGCTACCTTCGTCTCGAAGGCGACAGTGTCCTTGATGCCAGCTTGTCGGCACCTTTCCCGGTCGTCGGTCCAGGAGGTGGGCAGATACAAACGGCGGTCGATCAACGTGCGTCCGCGGCTGCGCGTAGGCGAGAACACACCGATCTGACTGTTCTCGGTGCGACCGGCGGTGCCGGAGTATTGACGTTGCACCCCGGCCGAGCGGATGCCCTTCTTGAGGAATCCGGTGTCATCGATGATCAGGACGGCATCCCGGTCTCCGAGGTGCTCAACGACGTAGTCGCGCACGTCGTCAAGGACTTCGTCGGCGTCCCACTCGATCCGGTTCAGCAGCCGGTGGATCCGGTCAGGGCCCGCGTGCCCGGCTTCTTCCGCGAGTGTCCAGCCGTTCTTCCGCTCCAGCGGAGCGATCAGCCCCCGCATATAGGCAAGCGCCGACTGCCGCGGCTCTTCCCTGT
This sequence comes from Streptomyces sp. 135, assembly GCF_020026305.1. Taxonomy (NCBI): domain Bacteria; kingdom Bacillati; phylum Actinomycetota; class Actinomycetes; order Kitasatosporales; family Streptomycetaceae; genus Streptomyces; species Streptomyces sp. 135. Next base: position 8,785,120 of record NZ_CP075691.1, read on the forward strand.
TGAACCGGTGCACGAACCGCTCGTGCACCGCACCCAGTTCCCCGGCCCACAACGTGACATCAGCAAGCTCCCCGCCCATAACCACATAGACGACCAAGCTGGCCACCAGTCACGCCAAAGACCGTTGCAGTACTAGCCCTCTCCCGACGACAAGGCTCATCCGCCGGCGTGTGATGCGCTGCCTTCCTGCGACAGCTCCCTTGCGCGAGTGTTCCTGAACGTCTGCTCAGTCAAAGGAGGCACACTCCCCAGGCCGGTGAACCTTTGCGGTCACAGCACTAGCGCTCCTACCTGCACTTATGTTGTGATCATGGCGACCGCGGCCCCGGGTAAGGGGCCGCTTCTTTCTGTCAGGGGGGACCTTATGAGGAACCGCGCAACCAGAGTCGTCGCAGTCACCACCGGCCTGCTGATCATGGGCAGTCCAGCGACGGCGTTCGCGGATGACAGCCGGATAGCCGCTCCCGTAGTCGCCGATGGTGCGGCTGTGGAGCCCGGGACAGTGACAGAGGCGCCGTCCTCGGGTGCGGAGGTGGCGCCAGGGGTGGATGCCGGCGGCGCGCTGGACGAGGACATGCCGATCCCCGGTGAGACTGACGGGCCTGATCTGGGTGACCCCATCGGGCCGACGAGCGAAGACTGCCCAACCGGCCGCTTCGTGCGCATCACGAAGAATCTCAAGAACACCATGTCCGTCAAGTACTCGACGTACGCGACGAATGACACGGGGCGTTCCATGGATTACAAGTTCACGTCCAAGCGGTCTGGTACGACGACCCTCGGCGCCTCCCTCACCCTGAGCTCCGAGCTCAAGGTCCTGTGGCTGGGCAAGGTCAAGGCCGATGTCCAAACCTCGGCCACGAAAAGCTGGACCTCAGAGCTGGGAGTCGAGATCGGAGGAAAGGTGAAGCCGCACTCGACGGTCAGGGGTGAGTACGGCATCAAGAAGGAAAAGGTCTACGGCTACAGCGGGACGCGCTACACCAACTGCTCCGTCGGCCACAAGCAGTACGTGACCTTCTGGGCCCCGTACCGCGAGGGATGGACCGTTCACTAAATTCCGTCCACGCCCGTCCGGCGCAGTTGCAGCCGGACGGGCGCACCTCTCAGGAGACCACCCCATGGACCGAAAACTGGCCGCATCCCTTGCCTTGCTCCCCCTGGTACTCATTGCTGCCTGCTCGAGCAGTGATGAGGGATCCTCTGGTCCCACCAGCAGCGTGTCTCAACCGAGCCGTACGGGGGACGCGTCGCCCGCGCCAAGCCGCGGCGACAAGGTGGAGAAGAGTCTGCGACTCCCCGCTCACCCGAAGTACCTCGTCCCGGTGCGTAACGGCGCAGGGAGTGAAGACCTGCCCGACTTCACACCCGCCAAAAAGGTGTACACGGTGCACGTCAAGTGTTCTGGCGTCAGCACTATGCAGATTATTAAGCGTGAGCGTCCGAAAGATAATCCGAGCCGCATCGACTGCAAAAGCCCGGTCACTATCGGACGGGTTTACATCGACCCGTCGAAGCAGAAGCTGGCTGTCCAGGCGGGTGACAATGCTCGATGGGCCTTGGCGATCGTTGATGGACAGCGTCCCTTCTAAGAAGCAAGACCGGCTCTCGCGGGTGCGCGTCTCTATCTGCCTGCCCTGTTTCGCTCACTAAGCGCCGCGCTTCTTGGCCGTCGGCTTCCTCGCCGGAGCCTTCTTCGTGGCCGTCTTCTTCACGGTCCTCTTCGGTTTCATCTCGTGCACGGTCGCGTGCTCGCCCTCGCTGCGGCTTTCCTGGGCGCGCTGTACCGACTGCTCGAGGGCGGCCATGAGGTCGACGACCTTTCCGGTCGGCTCCTCCTCGGCCACCTGTGGGGGCTTCTTGCCGTCGGCCTTGGCGTGGATGACCTCTTCCAGGGCCGCGGTGTAGCGGTCGGTGGCCCACTCCTGGCCGGTGATGTCGTCGATGGTCATGGAGTCGACGAGGAGAACGGCCTGCTCGATCTCGTCGTCGGTCAGATCCATGGGCGTCGGGGCGATCGTCTCGGGCGAGCGGACTTCGTCGTCCCATTTCATGGCGTGCAAAACGATGACGTCGTCTTTCACTCGCAGCAGGCCCAGCCTCTCGCGCCCGTGCCACGCGAATTTCGCGATGGCCGCCTTGCTGCTGCGTTCGAGGGCTTTCCGGAGCAGCACGTAGGGTTTGGCGGCGACCTGGCCGTCGCCCTGGAGGTAGTAGCCCTCCCCGATGCGCACCGGGTCGATCGATTCGTAGGGGACGAATGCGGCGATCTCGATCGCCTTCGCGGTGGGGAGCGGTATGTCGTCCAGCTCGTGGTCAGCGATGGCGACGATCGTGTCCTTGTTGACCTCGTAGCCTTTGCCGATCTCCGCGGTCGACACCTCGCGGTCCTCCAGCTCGCAGATCTTCCGCGTGCGCACGCGGCCCATGTCCTCGAGGTGGTATTGGTGGAAGCGCAGGCTGTGGTTCTCGGTCGCGGGGAGCACCTTGATCGGGATGGTCACCAGACCGAAGCTGATGGCGCCGGACCAAACGGGACGGGCAGGCATGGCAGTACCTCCATGGACGGCCCCGAGGCGACCAGCCTAGGAAGGTGCGCCGCCGCTCGCATGCCCGGTCCCGCCACCCTCAGCCGTTTCTGTGCCGCCGTATCTTGACCCGCTGGTGGGGTGGCTTCCTCAGTCCAGTACGCCGAGCGCGGTGTCGGGCCGGCAGTGGATGCAGGCGGCGACGCCCTCATTGAGGGCCTGGCGCGCTTGGGCCGCGTCGGCACCGCGGCTGCGTTTGCCGGCCATGTGGCATCCGCCGACATGCATGCACACTGGGGGCTTGCCCTGGCCGATGCCCAGCTCGATCAGCCAGTCCGGAGCCGGAGGCCGGGCCTGCTGCCCGCGGATCCGTTCCGCCTCTCGCCGTTCCTCATCCGCGATCCACCTACGGGTGCGCGCCAGATCCCGCTCCTGGACCCGTTCCAGGAAGCGGAGCATGTCAATACGGCGGATCTCGCTCATCGCGCGAGCCGGTAGTTCCTCCAGCTGCCGCTGTCAGCGCGCACGAGGGCGCCGGCCTGCTCCAGGCGACGCAGCTGGTAGTGAACGGAAGAGGGGCTGGACAGGCCGATGGCGGCGCCGATCTCCCGCACGGTGGGAGCCTCGCCGGTCTCCAGGACGCGGTCGCGGATGCAGGCCAGGACCGAGCGCTGGCGGTCGGTGATGTCCCAGCAGCGGCGGGTCATGACGGCTCCTGGGCGCGTCGGCGCAGGTCGGCCTGCTCGGTGCGCGGCACGTCCTGGACCAGGCGGCGGGAGAGGACGATGAGCCGTCGCCGCAGGGCGGTGTTGTGGCTGGCGCGGGAGTGGGCGAGGGCCTGATAGGTGCGTGTCCAGTCGCGCTGGGTCTGTACGAGCTTGGGGGAGTAGTTGTTGTGCACCATGCCGCCAGTAGATCTTGTGTTCGAATTAGCGGGCCAGTCGTGACGGGGGCGGCCGGGCCGGGGTGCTTCAGCTCGGGGGAGCGAAGATGAGGTTGGGCCATGAGCGGTGGCCACGTTGCGCGAGGGGCCCGGCCCGGTAAGTCAGGGGAGGCCTTCGGGTGAAGCGTGGACTAGGAAGCGTGGTCTAGATGGGGCGGGTCAGTAGCCGGGCGCGTGGCTGCGGGGCTGGGCGTCGTTGAAGGCGCTTCTGAAGGCGACCAGCAGGTGGTTGACCTTTTGGTCGGGGGTGGCGGTGTGCCGGCGTACGGGCCCGTATCCGGCGGGTTGGTCCGGGCTGGACGAAGGTTCCAGTACTCCCGGGTTTCCCCTGGCCTTTCGGCCGACCGGCGTTCGCTTCTTGGGTCCTCCTTCTCCCGCCGAGGAGTTGAGCCTTCCTCTCGGTCGGCCTACCGGACAGGTGTGCTGTCCGGACCTCGACGGGGTTGCCACGTTCCGCACCCGTGAGATGCGGCTGGGGTGGGCGCCCCTTCTACTCCGGGACCGGCGGTATCCGTTTCCAGAGCTTCGGACTCTGGTTCGCCTGGTGCCTTGCAGCACCGGGTCCTGTGACTGCCGCCCGCATGCCATCGCGCAGTCTTATCGTCACGGAGCTTCATCAAGGGGTTCACTCTCGTTGGCCCGTCCAGCCTTCCCCTCGCCTGTGGCTCCCCGATGGCCGGGGTGCTCTTGGGCTTGAACGCTCAGCTCCACACCCCGCCGTTGCCAGCGACGCATGTGAGCGCGGGGACGAGTCCGGATACAGACTCGGAGTTCGACCAGGTTCCTCCTCCTTCGTCAGGTATTACTCACTCAGCGGGAGCGACCTCGTGTCGCACCCGAAGCGCGATAGGTGTCACATAGGCGGGATGTTGTCACCGCCCGCGGGGGCTGTGCACATCGCGTCCGGCTTCAAGCACAGCTCGCCGGTGGCCTCGTCGACAGTGAAATACGTGTCGCACACACAAGCGCGCCAAAGGGCTCACCCCATCAGGACGATGCGAGACCGGCCCAAAAGCAGTGGCTATCAGTAGCGGTTACTGAGTTTGTAGGCGTGGTGTCGTCAGTGTGAGGCCGGTCGCGGTGAGACATCCGTCGATGATGTCGCTGCGGTATTGGATCTGGCGGAGGCCGTGTCGGAGTCGGCTGATGAGATGGTCGGAGTTGGTGAAGGCGGTGTTGGCCTGACTGGTCCGGCGGAGGATCGACCAGATGCCTTCGACGGGGTTGAGGTCGGGTGTGTAGGGCGGTAGGTGGTAGGCGGTGATCCAGTCGTGTGTGTCGATGAAGGCCCGCATGCGGCGGTCTTTGTGGACGTTGAGGTTGTCCCAGATGAGGACGATCGGTCCGCCGAGCTGCTGGTGGGCGGCTATGAGGAGGTCGCGGTACTCGGTCAGGCGAAGCTCTTGCGGCCGCCGCTCTTATGGTCGGTATGCCGTCTGGGCCGGTAGATCAGGCGGGAACGCTCGCCCGGTTTGTGGCAGCACAGGGCTGCGATGGAGAAGCGGCGTTGGGAACGGCCGCGGACCCGGATGACCGGTGTGGTTCCGCGCCGGCTCCAGGTGCGGGAGGTCGGCGGCGTCATCGAGAATCCGGCTTCGTCCTCGAAGACGAGCCAGGCCCCGAGCGCCGCCGCGGTGGTTCCACGTGTGGCCACACGTCCTTGACCCAGCCGGCCACGGCCTTCTCGTCACGCTCGATGACCCGACGTGCTGGAACCTGGTGGCTCCAGCCATGCCGCCGCAGCATCTGGGAGATCCCCGACAGCGTCATGGACTTGTGGAACCGCCGCCCGATCAGGGTCTTGATCCGGGCGAGTGTCCACCGCTGATCAGGCCACCCGTGAGCGACCGGACCTTTGGCCAACTCCTCCTCGAGCACGGCGAAGAGCGCATCGCTGAGCTTCGGCCGGGACACCGGACCACGCGAACGAACCCCGTCCTCGCCCGCCTCCTGCCAGGCCCGCCGCCACCGCTGGACCGACCGGACACTGACCCGTAACTCCTTGGCGATCTCCGTACTGCCCCGCCCATCGGCGAACATACCGACCGCTTCCATCCGGACCCGCTCACGGAACACTCGCCTCTCCGCGGTCAGACCCCCACCCTGCGGATACCTCATACCACCGGCATACCGCGACGATCATCAACCGTCAGCCCCTACGACAAGACGACTTCAACGTCAGTAGCGTCGATCCATCAAACGTGATTGTTGTCAGTTGAGATGATCGGTTCATCCCATTTTTCCCGGCCGGTTCCGGGTGGGATCTTCGCACGTCGCTGCGGTTGCGCCGGGCTCCACGGCCCCCGGGGTCAGCGCACATTGACTCTGAGTACCCATTGCTTTACTGTCCGTATAGATTGTTGACTCGGAAAGTAAAGGATCGCAATGCGAATCTCCCGCACCCTCCGCACCGTCGTAGCAGGAGCCCTTGCGGTTGGCGGCGCGTTCACCGCCCTCCCGTCCGCCGGCGCCGCCACGCCCGGATCCCTGCACGGCACCAAATCCGCGACCACGGCCAGGGCGAATGTCACCGTCATCACGGAAGTGCAGAACACAATGGACTATCCAGCATGGCTTTATATCGGAGAGACTAACTCCTGGTTCGGCCCAATCGACGCCCACAGCACAAAAACCAGCGACATTCGGGTTCCCTGGGTCGGCCCAGACGAGATCGGGAAGAGCATCAGGGTCTATAAGGACGGCATCACCTGTCCACCTAGTGAACCTTGCCGCCCACAAAAATTTCATCTCTACTACATCTTTCAGGATTACTGGAATCCAAACGACCAGGTCAAGTGGACCCCTATCGGCGTCTACGACACTGCCCCGCCCGTACCTGGCCCCAGCACCGGCGGCGGCAACAAGCGCCTCATCATCGCCGCCGACAAGCCATCCATGTAGGCAATGCGATTAGGCCGTGTCCCGTGATCTTTGCCGCCGGTTTGTTTAGCTGGCTGGCTCACCGTTCGCCGTCACGTGCACCTGCATCCCGGCCCCGGCCAAGGCGCGAGCGTTCTCATGATCCGGTATTGATGAGGTCGAGTGCGTGATCGGGAAGGGACCGGTAGTAAGTCGACAGCGGCGGCCATGTTGTCCCAGCCGATCGAGCGGGCCAAGGCGATGGCGAGATTGCGGAGCCAGCCATCGCTCTGGGGGCGGTGCCCGTATGGAAGCGACGGGCGTCCTCGGCGAACGTGACGTCTCTGACGTGGTGATGCGCCTCGATCCCCCAGTGCCCTCGAACGATCTTCGCCAGCCGTGCTGTGGCCTGGGCCGCGGTGACGTCGGTGAGGGCGTAGACGCGCTCCAGGGTGACCTTCACCATCTTTGGCCGGTTCCGGCAGTTCACCCGGTTCTGCCGTGTGAGTAGCGTTAGGGCACCCCTCGGCGGGCCGGTTCACCGGTGAGCCGATCACGGACGGCGAGGGTGGCGGCGGGCCGCCGGGATGCCGTATCACACGGCACAGCCCAGGAGCACTGACCGACAAGGAGGACCACGATGTCGTGGGTGACCAGCAGCCTTCGGGCGCTCAGCGGTGAGATGCGTGCACGGTGGCACGGGTATTTCGTCGGCTACGGGCAGCAAAACTGACGCTCGGCAGCCGGGCCGGGCACAACCCCGACCGACAAGGAGGACGGCCGCGATGTCATGGATCATCAAGAGTCTTCGGGCGCTCAGCGGTGAGGCGCGTGCGCGCCGCAACCAGTACGGCGACAGGTACGGGCATAATGCCTGACGTCCTCTCCGCAAAAGGATGGGACGAGCGCCGGGACCGCCGCGCGTCCCGTCCTCCGTCAGATGGGCGGACGAACCGTGTTCCTGGACAGAAAGAGTCTGTGGCCGCAACTGCAGCGGTGGGAGGAGCAGGCTGCGGACCGTGACGGTCCGTTCAGGCTCCGCTTCGGCACCCTCTTCGTGGCCGATGCCGACGCGGCCCGGGACGTCCTGGTCGACTCGGCCGGCGACTACCTGTCCCAGTCCGGGTTCTTCCGCCTGGGACAGGAATCCCTGTCCCAGGCGGTCCGGGGTGAAGCCTCCCGCGAGCTGCTCAGGGTCCTGGCCCGGCACGACCTCGCGTCATCGTTCGACCTCGACTCCGCCCTCGGTGAGGTGAGTGACAGCCGCGGCCGTCTGCGACACCAGCGCTGGGGCGTCGAACTGGTCCGGCGGTACTTTGCTCCCGTCATCGCGCACCGGCGTCATACCGAAATCAACGCGCTCGTCGACGCCTACGTGACGTCGAGCGTCGTCGCCGACGACATCGTCGGCCATGTGCTGAGGCGCTCACACCGTACGGTGCCCGCCGTCCGGGCCGGGCTCACCGAACAGATCGGCCGACTGCCGGCGCGGGAAAGCGGCGCGCAGGACCTGGTCGACCTCGTGCTGGGCCTGCCCGGAGAACTGTCCCCGGCCGATCGCGCGCAGTTGCTGCAACGCCTCGTCCTGTCCACGGTCGGCTTCACCGGCGTGACCCTCGAATGGGTGGTGATGCTCGGCATCAGGCACGGCTACGACACCCCGGCGGTGCGGCAGGAGCAGGTCCATCGGCTGGTCAAGGAGGCGCTGCGCCTGTATCCGACCGCCTGGCGCCTGATCAGAGTGGCCGCCGCCGACCACGACATAGTCGGCGCCCGGGTCCGCGAGGGCGAGCACGTCCTGATCGGCACGCACGCGATCCACCGGTCAGCGGCCGTATGGGACAGACCCCTGGACTTCCGTCCCTCGCGCTGGGAGCAGCCGACCGACAACCAGCGGTACTCCTACCTCCCCTTCGGCAAAGGCGACGGCATGTGCCCCGCGAACGGCTTCGCTGTCAAGGCCCTCGAACACCTCGGCCACCTCATCCTCCACGGTTACCGGGGCCGCGTGCGGCTGCGCACCCGCAAGCCCCACGTCCGCACACTCCTGGCCCCACCTGCCGGCTGGACCCGCCTCACCCCCGCCACGGGGTGGCGTGTGGGTCGCCGTCTACGTCGGCCGGGCCTCCTGCGACTTTCCTCTACAGGAGTTCTGTCATGTCTGAACGCAACACCGTCATCCACAGCCTGCACGATCTTGGTCTGGCCGCCTGGTTCGGCGGGTCGTTGATGGGGGCGGTCGGCCTCAACCGTGCGGCCCGGGACGAAGGCGGCACAGAGGCGACCCGAGACCGCATCTCTCGTCGGGCTGGGCACGTTGGACACCGGTCAACGCCGCCGCGATCGGAGCGCACTTGTTCGGCGGCGGCGGTCTGCTGGCCGTGAACGCCCACCGTGTCGCCACCCAGCAGGGCGTGGGAGCTTCCACCACGGCCAAGACCCTTGTCACCGCCGCGGCTCTGGCCGCCACCGCCTACGCCCGCGTCCTGGGCAAGAAGGTGGAGCTGGCCTCCTCCACGGACCCCGCTGACGCCGCGAAGGCCCAGCAGCACCCGGTCGACCTCGACAAGGCGCGGCGGCAGCTGGCCACCGCTCAGTGGGCGGTGCCGGCCCTGACCGGATGCCTGGTGGTGCTCAACGCCCTGCACGGCGAGCAGCAGCGGCCGGGCGAGCAGATGCCCGGCATGTGGGAGCGGGCCCGTTCCGTGACTCACCTGATGGCCTGACGCCTCCGCGGGGCAGCTTGGGGCGCGGGAAAGCCGGGGCCGTGTTCTGCCGGTCCCGGCACGTCGAGCCTCTCACCGGCCTCGCTGCCGACAGCGCCTATCGCCGCAGCACCTCCGGGTTGGCGCAGTGGGCGAGCGGCTCGCCACGCAGGAAGCGGGCCGCCTCGCCCGCCACGATCCGGGCCGCCTTGTGGGCCACTTCCCGGCTGGCGCCCGCGATGTGCGGGGTGAGGACGACGCCCGGCGTGGACAGCAGCCGTGCCCCGGCCGGGACCGGCTCGGCGGGGAACACGTCGAAACCGGCGCCCGAGAGCCGTCCCGAGTCCAGGGCGTCGCACACGGCGTCGTAGTCGACGAGCGCGCCGCGCGCGCAGTTGACGAGCACCGAGCCGCGGGGCATCGACGCGATCTGCGCGGCCCCGATCATGCCCTTGGTCTCCTGCGTCACGCGCGCGTGCAGCGAGACGATCCGGGAGCGGCTCAGCAGCTCGTCCAGGGGGACGAGTTCGGCGACGCCAGCCACCGCCTCGGGCTTGACGTACGGGTCATGGACCAGGACGTCGGCGCCCATGGCGACCAGAACGCGGGCCACGCGCGAGCCGATCGCACCGAAGCCGACCAGTCCGACGACCGAGCCGTCGATCTCGATGCCGCAGCGGTCGTAGTCGTAGTAGTCGCCGCGCCAGGTGCCGTGCCTGAGGTCGGTGTGGACGTCACCGATGCCTCTGGCGGCGGCGAGGATCAGGGCGAGGGTGTGCTCGGCGGTGGCGACGGCGTTGCGGCCGGGGGCGTAGCAGACGGCGACGCCGTGGTGTGTGGCCGCCTCCAGATTGGCGTTGACGGGGCCGCCGCGGCTGACGCAGAACAGCTCCAGGTCGGGGCAGGCGGCCAGCACGCGTTCGGTGAGCGGGGCCATCTGGGTGAGGCAGATCCGTACGCCGCGCAGCGCGTCGATCAGCTCGTCCTCGGTGCCGGACGCCTCGTCGACCTCGGTGACCTTGCCGAAGGGGGTGTGCGGCCATGGCAGCAAAAGCTCGCGGACCTCCAGGCCGGCGTCGCCCGGGGCGGCGGCGCGCAGTTCCCCGCCGAGCAGGCGGGGCAGGACGAAGTGGTCGCCGGCGGCGAGGACGGTGGTGGTCACGGTGGTGCTCCAGACGGGTCAGTGGGTGGTGGTGAGGGCGGCGGGTGCGTTGAGCCGCAGCAGGGACGCCTGCCTGCCGGGCAGCAGCCGCAGTTCTGTCAGGGCGCCGTTCTCCAGGGCCGGGAAGGCCTGGCGGTAGCGGGCGAGGGGGATGCCGAGGAGCCGGCACAGGACGAGGCGTACGAGGGTGGAGTGGGCGACGACTAGGACGCGCCCGTCGGGGAGCTCCTCCGCCACCTCCTCCAGGCAGGCGATCGCCCGGCCGGCCGCCTCCTCGGGGTCCTCGCCGCCGGGCAGATGGTGAGCGACGGGGTCGGCGAGGAAGGCGGCGAGCGCGTCGGGGAACTCCTCGGCCATCTCGGCGCGCGTCAGCCCGTCGCCGCGCCCGAAGTCGACCTCGTACAGCCGCTCGTCGACACGCGGGGTGAGCCCGAGGGCGGTCGCCGCCGGTTCGGCGGTGAGGCGGGCGCGGGACAGGGGGGAGCAGAGCACGGCGTCGAGCCGCTGCCCGGCGGCCCAGGCACCGAGGTTTGTGGCCTGTTTGTGGCCGAGCTCGGTGAGCGGTACGTCGGTGCGGCCGGCGTAGCGGTTCTCCGCGTGCCATTCGGTCTCGCCGTGGCGCACGAGGATGAAGTCGGTCACTGCTCGGCCTTCCTGCGGGCGTGTTCCGCGACGGCCGGGGCGAGCCAGCCGCGTCGGGTCAGTTCGTCGACGAAGTCGAGGTAGACGGGGATCAGCCGGGCGGTGCGGGAGGGGTCGGGGTTCAACTCCTCGCGGACGCGCACCATGGCCGCCGCGGCCCGCTCAAGGGCGGCGCCCGAGGCGGTCGCGGCGAGCACTGCCGTGCCGGTGGCGCTCTCCGCATGCTCGGGGAGCGCGACCGTACGGCCGAGGAGGTCGGCGCGCGCTTGTGACCAGTAGCGGTTGCGGGCCCCGCCGCCGGTGAGCGTGAGCGGGCCGTCGACAGGGGCGCCGAGATGGTCCAGGTAGTCGAAGCAGAGGCGTTCGACGCAGGCCACGCCGAGGAGCAGGGCGTGGAACTCCTCGGGTTCCCCTGCCGGTTCGCCCAGGACGAAGGGCGTGGCGTCGGGCGCGCGGAAGGGGAAGCGCTCGCCCGCCGCGCCGGTCAGAGGGTAGGCGACGGCGGTGGAGCCGGCGGAGGCGGCCTGCCGGGTCAGCGCGTCGAGGTCGGCCCCGGGGAAGCGTCGCGCGAGGGCTCCGGCGCCGCTGCTGGAGGCGCCGCCGGGCAGCCAGGTCGACCCCGGGCCCCGGTGGCAGTAGACCACTCCCTGGGGGTCGCGAACGAGGTGGGGGCTTGCGCCCTTGAGGACGAGGGTGGTGCCGAGGACGGAGTTCCAGGCGCCGGGGGTGAGGGCTCCGGCACCGATCTGGGCGGCGCAGCCGTCGGTCATGCCCGCGACGATGGGCGTTCCGGCGGGGATCGAGGTCGCCATGGCGGCGTCTGCGCAAACGGTGCCGATGACCGTGCCGGGGCGTACGACGTCGGGGAGGAGTCGGGGCGGGACGCCGAGCGCGGCCAGCTCCTCGTCGGGCCAGCGGTCGTCGATGAGGTGGTAGCCGGTCTTGAGGGCGTGGCTGGCGTCGCTCGGCAATTGCCGTCCGGCCAGCCGCCAGGTGATCAGGTCGGCCTGGTGGAGCAGCCGGGCGCCGGGGAAGTCGGTGTTGTCCAGCAGCCAGAGCAGTTTGGGCAGCGCCCAGGACGGCTGCATGGTGCGGTAGCCGAGCTCCTGCCACACCTCCTCGCCCGCCTTGTTGACACGGGCCGTGTACGCGCGGGCGCGCCCGTCGTCGTACATCAGTCCGGGCGTGAGGGGTGTGCCGCGCTCGTCGGCGAGGAGGACGGTGCCCGAGGTGGCGTCGACGGCCAGGCCCTGGACGCGCGCCGGGTCGATGCCGGTCAGGGCCTCGCGGCAGGCGCCCGCGAGGGCGGACCACCACTGCTCGGGGTCCTGTTCGTGGCGTACGCCGTCGCGGTGGCCGGTGAGCGGGCGGGACGCGGCGGCGAGCAGCCGGCCGGTGCCGTCCACGGCGACCGCCCGGGCGCTCTGGGTACCGAGGTCGAGGCCGAGATGGACGGCGTCGGCGGTCAGGGCGTCAGGCATGGGGTGCTTTCCGTACGGAGGTGGTGGCGGGCGACCAGCCCAGGGAGCGGGCGGCGCCACGCCAGGTCAGGAACGACTCGTAGAGCCCGTCGTAGTACGCGGCGCGCCCGGGGTCGGGCTCCCAGCCGGAGCGCATCCGGACGTACTTGGCGGCGGCATTGTGCATGCTGCTCTCGGCTCCGCTGAGGACGAGTCCGGTCAGGAACGCGCCCTTGGCACCGAGTTCGGTGTCGGTGCTGCGGGCGGTGGGGACGCCGGTGGCGTCGGCGATGAGCCGGCACCACTGGTCGCTGGCGGAGCCGCCGCCGCACAGGCGCAGTTCGTGGACGTCGGTGCTGGATGCCCGCAGGCAGTCGCGGACGACGAGCGACAGGCCCTCGAAGACGGCCCGGGCCAGGTGCGCGGGCGTGTGGTCGAGGGACAGGCCCCAAAAGCTGCCACGCGCGTGCGGGGCGAGGAAGGGCGCGCGCTCCCCGGCGGGCGAGAGGTATGGCAGGAAGGCCGGGCCGCCGGGCGCGGGCGGGCTGCTGAACGCCAGCTCCCCGAGGGCAGCGGGCCCGTCGACAGCGAGGAGGCGGCAGGCCCAGTCGAGGACCTCGGTTCCGGAGAGGGTGGGGAAGGCGCGCAGGATGCGTTTCCGGCCCCGGTAGGCGATGTTGATGCCGCACGGTTCGCCGGAGGTGTCCACCTGGCGGGTGACGATCTCCGTGCAGAGGGTGGTGCCGAGGACGGCGCACGCCTGGCCGGGGTTGACCACGCCCGCGCCGCGGGCGGTGGCGGCAATGTCGTACGGGGCCATGACGACGGGCAGACCGGCCGGGAGGCCGAGCTCGCCCGCGGTGTGGTGGGTGATCTCGGCGATGCGCTCGTGCTCGCCGAGGACCCGGGGCAGCAGCCGGGCGTGCTCCTGGAAGCCGAACAGGTCGAGAATGGCCGGGTCGTACGCGCCGGTGGCGTGGTCGAGGAAGGGCGCCGACGCATCGGACTCGTCGATCGCGGTGACGCCGGTGAGCTTGAGGAAGAGCCAGCCGGCCGCCGTCAGGGCCGTACGGGAACGCTCCAGGCGACCCGGGTCGTGGGCGGCGAGCCAACTGATCACCGCGTTGGGCATGCCGCTGCACGTGAGCGAGCCGTTGCGGCGGTAGGCCTCCTCCAGGACGCCGTCGGCGGCCCAGCGGGTGAGCAGGTCGCCCGCGCGGCCGTCGGACCAGAGGACGGCGGGCCCGGTGGGACGGCCGTCGGCGTCGACGAGCCAGCAGCCATCGCCCTGGGCCGTGAAGGCGACCAGCCACACCGGGTCGTGGCCGGGACCGAGCTGGGACAGGGCGCTACGCACGGTGAAGACCACGCCGTTCCACACGGCGTCCATGTCCTGCTCCGCCCAGCCGGGGTGGGGGCGCAGCACTTCGGTCCCGATGCGGGAAAGTGCTATTTCCTGCCCCTGGTCGTCGAACACGACCGATTTGATGACGGACGTACCGACGTCGATGGTGAGAACCGACATGACTGGAATACCTGCCCCTTCACTCGCGAACGCCAGGTAAACGCGCGGCCGGGCGGAGCGTCAATCGGCTGAGCGATTATCCCGTGACCGGATCTGACCGCCGTGTGAGATCGCCGGCCCGTTCCGCTCCGCCAGGCGGCGACACCACGCCGCCGTGTTAAGTTCACGTGAGATTCGCATCGTGCAGCAAGGAGCCGGACGCCATGACCCGTATGGACGCCCAGGAAGAACGGCGGCGCCGCCTGCGCGACCTGGTGACCGAGAAGGGGTTCGTGCGGACCAGCGACCTGGCCGACGAGTTCGACGTCAGTGTGATGACGATCCACCGCGACCTGGACGCGTTGCAGGCACAGGGCTGGCTGCGCAAGGTACGGGGCGGGGCGAGCTGTCTGCCGTCCACCCAGTTCCACGGCAGCGTGAGCGAGCGCATGACCACGATGGCGCAGACCAAGCACCGGCTGGCCAGGGCCGCCGCGGAGCTGCTCGCGCCCGGGCAGATCGTGATGCTCGACGACTCGACCACCTGTCTGAGCCTGGCCCAGCAGATGGCCGACCACACACCGCTCACGGTGATCACCAACTCCCTGCCGGCCGTCACCGCGCTCTCCAGGGAGCCGGGTGTCTCCCTGATCGCGCTCGGCGGCACGTACTTCCCGGCGTACGACGCCTTCATGGGGCCGCACACGGCGCACAGCGTGGAGTCGTTCCGGGCGGATGTGCTGTTCATGTCGACGACGGCGGTGACCGGGGACCGCTGCTACCACATGTCGCCCGAGACGGTGCAGATCAAGCGGGCGATGATGGCGTCCGCCGCGCGCCGGGTCCTGCTCATCGACCACACCAAGTTCGCCAACCAGGGGCTGTACGCGCTCGCGCCGCTGACCGACTTCGACCTGGTGCTGGTCGACGACGCGGCCCCGGCGGCCCAGGTGCGGCGGCTGCGGGACATCGGCGTCGACATGAGGACCGTCGACACCTCACGCTGAGGCCGGCCGGCCCCCACGGAGATCACGAACGCCACGTGAACGTAACACCGTCTTCACCCGGCCGTCGGCGGGACGTCATGCCAGGACTCCGAACCGCTTCCCCTGTGAGCTGCGGCGATGCGGGTGGAACGGCAGCCGGGGGCACCGGTCCTTGGTCGATTTCACGTCACGGCCGGGGTGTGTCACGGGGTTTTCCGCCCGCTCATTGACGGCCTTCTCACACGGCCTTTTCATCGTGACATCTCAGGGCAGCGTTCCCCGCGCTTTCCCCGACTTCTCGAAAAAGGTGGTTCTCGTGGCTGTCGATCTGGAACCGTCGTCTTCCGCCGAAGGCGCACCCGCGAGGCATTGGCTGGACAGGATCGGAATTCCCAAAGCGCTCGCCTGGGGATTTCTGGGCGTGCTCATTTTCATGATCGGAGACGGGGTCGAGTCCGGTTACCTGGCGCCGTACCTCCTGGACGAGGGCATGTCCAAGGAGCGCGTGGCGCTGCTGTTCACCGTCTACGGCGTCACCGCGAGCATCGCCGCCTGGTTCTCCGGCGCCCTGTCCGACCTGTGGGGGCCGCGCCGGGTGATGATGCTGGGCCTGGGCATCTGGGGCGTGTTCCAGGTGGTCTTCCTGGTCTTCGCCGTACCGACCGTCGATTTTGGTCTGCTGCTGGTCAGTTACGGCCTGCGGGGCTTCGGCTATCCGCTCTTCGCGTACGGCTTCCTCATCTGGATCACGGCTGTGACGCCGCAGCGGCGCCTCGGCTCGGCGGTGGGCTGGTTCTGGTTCGCCTTCACGGGCGGCCTGCCGACACTGGGCTCGCTCGTCGCCAGCTTCGCGGTGCCGGCGATCGGCGCGTACGGCACGCTGTGGTTCTCGCTCGCCCTGGTGCTGGTGGGCGGTCTGCTCGCGCTGTTGCTGGTGCGCGAGCCCACGGGCGCCCGCCGCCTGGCACCCGCCGGGGAGCGCCCGGTCGCCACCCTGCTGGGCTCGCTCGCCATCATCTGGCGCAACCCCCGGATCGGAACCGGCGCGGTGGTCCGGGCGATCAATACGGCACCGCAGTTCGGCTTCCTGGTCTTCCTGCCGGTGTTCTTCACCGACACGCTGGGCTTCTCACTCACCGAATGGCTTCAACTGCTGTCGGCGATGTTCGCCACCAACATCTTTTTCAACCTGATCTTCGGAGTGGTCGGCGACCGCATCGGCTGGCAGCGCACCGTCGCCTGGTGCGGCGGCGTCGGCTGCGCGGTGACCACCCTGCTGCTCTACTACGGCACGGTCTCGGCGGGCGACAACTACGCCCTCGCCATGGTGCTGGTCAGCCTCTTCGGCGCGACCCTCGCCGGCTACGTCCCGCTCTCGGCCCTCATGCCCTCGCTCGACCCCGCCCACAAGGGCCAGGCAATGTCGGCCCTCAACCTCGGCGCCGGCGCCAGCACCTTCCTGGGCCCGGCCCTGGTGGGGCTCTTCCTCGGCCCGCTGGGCGTCCAGGGCGTCATGTGGATCTTCGCCCTCCTCTACCTGGCGAGCGCCGGGCTGACCCTCTTCCTCAAGCTGCCCCAGGCCGTATCACCGGCGCCCGAGGACCACCTGTCGGCTCCCGCCTCGGCAGCCTGAACAGCGCGGGACGAATCCCTGGAGGCGAGCCGTGAATGATCCGCGGGGCTACCCGACGCCCTCCCAGGCGGAAGGCGAGCGGGAGTCGGGCACCCCTTGACCAGTCGAGGCAGGCGACGAGCGCGCGCAGTCTTCGCACGCCTGCACAACACCTCCGTGCGCTGCTGGCAGGGGCTGGTACGGGCTCAGGGGCCGGTAGGAAAATCATGCACGTCCCCCGCACCTTCACCCCCTTTCCCTGGGAGGTCTTCCAGTGGTCTTACGTACCTTCGTCACCACCACGGCGGCAGCCAGCCTGCTGGCCCTCGGCAGCGGCAGCGCGCTGGCCGAGCCGCAGAGCGGCGCTGACATGGCTGATCGCAGCGCGGTCAGCAGGGTTGATGACGGGAGCTTTGAATACCCGGCCGCACCGGCGAACTCGTTCCGGACGGTCTTGGCGGGCCAGCCCATCGGCCCCTGGAAAGTCACCCGGGGAGCCGTGGATCTCATCGGCGCCGGGTTCTGGCAGGCAGCGCAGGGAAAGCAGTCTGTCGACCTCAACGCCACCCGGCCCGGGACTGTGGCGCAGACCTTCTCCACGAAGCCGTTCACGAAGTACACGGTGACGTACTCACTTGCCGCGAACCCGGGTGGCCAGGCGGTCAAGACGGGCCGAGTCCTGGTCGACGGACGGAACGTCCAGAACTTCTCGTTCGACTCGACCGGCAAGACGCGCGCCAACATGGGGTACCGGACGCGGCAAGTGACCTTCCTGGCCCTGGGTTTCACCACAACGCTGGCGTTCGAGAGCACCATTGCCGGCGCCTACGGGCCGGTGATCGATGACGTAAGGGTGGACCGCACCTGCCATAGGTAGGCGCTGCGGAGTGGCACCAGTAGAGCCCCGGTGCATGGGCACCGGGGCTCTACTGTCGACCGCTTCCCGGGACAAGGCGTTGCCAAAACAGTCGAAGGTCCAGCCGAGAACGAACCACGTACGCGACGGGAACACGCGTGAGCGATCAGGGCAGGAACCGCAAGGTGTTCCTCGACATGAAGATTGACGGACGGCCTCTGGGGATTTCCGAGCGGATCGAGTCCGAGCTCTACGACGACGTGGTGCCCGAGACCGCACGCAACTTCCGGGAGTTGGCCACCGGGCAGTACGGCTTCGGCGACAAGGGATCACGCTTCCACCGGATCATCCCCAAGTTCATCATTCAGGGTGGCGACTTCACCAAGGGCAACGGCACCGGTGACCGCAGCACCTACGGCGGCACGTTCGGCGATGAGGATTTCACGCTGAAGCACACCAAGCCCGGACTCCTCAGCACGGCCAACGTGGGGCGGAACACCAACGGTTGCTCCTTCTCCATCACCCTTCTCCACCACCCCCTGGCTGGGCGACGCTCACGTTGTGTTCGGTGAAGTCCTGATGGGCCTTGACGCCGTCCGCAGGATCGAGCGCCTCGGCAACGCATCAGGCAAGGCCAGCGCTGCGGCACCGACTACCAGGCGGCAATGCCCCTGAAGCCGGACCCGATCCACGCCGGTGACGCGGCGCACCACCGCTGGGCTGACCTCCGACACCATGGGCGGAGGTCGGCCCACGGGCTCACTGGACCAGGTGCCACAGCAGCATGAGCGGCGAGGCGCCGATGGTGGCGTGACCCAGGACTTCAGTCGCCACCCAGGCGCCGGCGGTGTAGGCAACCCCGGCGAGGAAGGCCCGGCTGGCAAGCCGGACCGCTCTCCACATCAGCGCGCGGAGGCGGGCGCTGAGTATGCGCATGCGGCGGGCGAAGCGCTGACGGCGGTTGGGCTGGGCAGGCTGCCGAGCGTCCGCGATGGACACGGACCACCCTTCGGATACGGACAGGCCAAGGTGATCGGCCGCGCCGGTGGCGCAGCGTCTGCGGGGGATCGCCGCGCGGTCGGCCGTCCTCGTGGGGGTGGTGCTTGTCGGCCCGAGGTGGCTGTTGGGCGCAGCGCAAGACGTCTCGGGGCGGTTGGCCCCCCGCTCATAGCGGCCATGGCCTTCTCCTTCCGGTTGAGGAAGCCGGACCATGGAACACCCGAGACGCCTACGTCGCGGGCACGATGCCGGGCCTTCCTTCACCCCCTGGAGCGGGAGGAATTCCTCGGGACAGCAGGACAGCAAGACACGGTAAGGAAGTTCGGCACGTAGCAGATCGGCGTGCGGACGTCGCGTCGTGGCGACCGGTGCCGTACGAGGGCGCATTTCCCGCAGGCAACGCGGGACCGGCAACGCGCGGTGCCGACTACCGGGCGGCGATGCCCTTGAAGCCGGACCCGAGTCCGCGCCGTTTGCCGCGTGATGCGGCACCAGGCCGGACGGCGAGGGCCGCGACCTCGCCTGGGCTGCCTGCGGTGTGAGGCCGGCACTCACCTGTCCGGACGTCAGGACCCGTGCGTACGCGCCGGTGCCGTGCACGCGGAGGGTGTCGGCGAGCGCGGCAGCCGCGGTCTCCGCCGCCCCGCAACCCAGCCGTCATCGTCCCTCTGCTGAGCCTGCCGGGGGAGGGCATCACGTCGGCTGAGGAGCACGGCCAGGACCTGCGCCTCGGGAACCTTCAGCGTCACCGTGACCGGCACGGCCCCGAGATGGTGAACGCGATTCCGGGCTAGGCCATGAGGAGCGAGGGCCTGGCGCAGCGCCGCACTTGTCCCGTCCGCAGCTCTGCCACCGAAGGCCTGGCTGCCCCGGCTCCGGCCTGTTCGGCGCGCTCGACGGCGGCGGCCGCCGCGACCGGCACGACGGACACGAGCCGCCCTGGCGCTGGCGCCCGTCCCTTCCAGCCGCACACCCGCTCCCTGCGGGGAAATGCAGGTGCAAGGCTTGCCCGACGCTCGATCAGGGGTCCGTACACGCACAGCGTGTACGGACCCCTTTGTTTTATGGGCCTGCGGTCCGCATCCAGAGGTCGTTTCCTCCCGACGCATCAGACGGGCAGTCACCAGGTGCGGCGGGCAACAGGAGCGGACCTTCTTGACAGCGTCCGCCAGTTCGGACCGTGCCTTGTCCAGGTCGCTCTGGTGGGCTTCGACGTCCTTGGCAGACGTCACCTTCCGCGCGGCCCCGGCATCGGTACGCAACTGGGCGATCAGCGCTTTCGCCTGCTTGGCCTGCCCATCGTGAATCATCGAATCCCCGCGCTTAGACGAGCCGTCGACTGCCTTCTGTGCCTCGTCAGCGAGGGCGACGGCAGCGTCGGTGAGAGCCACGGCGTCATGAGTCCACAGCGCCTCCTGGTTCTTCTTGATCGTGCCGGTTGCGATCTGGCCCGAGTCGATTCGCTGCCCCGGAGTTCCATGCTGTCAAGGGTGTCGAGAAGGGCACCCGAGGTCCGGTACACCTTGTCGAGCTTCGCTTGGTCGGCTTGGGCCCGGTCGAGTGCCTTCTCGGATGCGTTGACCTTGGCCTCGGCACGGAAGGACTCATGATCGGTTGGACGGGTTGCGCGGTGATCAACGCGCAGAGTCCGCAGAGGAACCGATTCCTCGTAGCGGAAGCCTGTTCAGCGGTGCCATCCCTCGTCCGGTGCGCGTTCGTCGGCGGCTGTCACCCTGGTGAGCTTGCTGAAGTAGAGGCGCCGGTTCGCCGACCGGGGGAGAAGCATCTCTGCGAGGGAGGCCGGTCACCGACTTGCCTGGCGCCAGTCGCGCGGACCGGGGTTCGAACCGTAGACAGGGCGAGCAAGTACGTCCTCTGACAGGACCGGTCGGACTGCGACCGCACAGTCGGGGAGCCGTGCCCACCCCGAGCGGCACGGCTCCCGGTCGGGCACGACGGCACGACACCGCGTGGAACAGTGCCGCAACAGTGGAACAGTGCCGCAACACACGTCAGGCGTCGGCGAGGAGGGGGTCGTACGGGCTGCTCATACGGCGGCCGGACATGAAGGAGAGGAAGTCGCCCACGAAGGCGCTCCTGCCGTACGCGCCGTCGGTGGTGGTCAGGTCGCGGTGGAAGGCGGTACGGAAGAGGGTCCGGTACTCGTCCGCGCCGATGGTCCCGCTGCCGTCCTTGTCGGTGGCGTCGAAGAGCACCTCGGCGACGCGAATGAGGGCGGGTCCGGCAAGGGAGGGTACGGCAGCGGCGTACTCGTCGGCGCTGATGCGGCCGTCGCCGTCAACGTCGAGGGCGGCCTGGAGTTCGCGCCACCAGGTGGCGAAGGCGTCGTAGAGCCGGGTCTCCTCGGGTTCGTCCAGGTCGAGGCGGGTGGCCAGTTCGCGTGCCATGGCGGCGAGGTCGGGCCAGTCGAGGTGCCCGTCGCCGGTCTGGTCAAGGACCTGGCGGAAGAACTCCTCCGCCGAGCGTCGGCCCTCCCCTGCGCCCGCCGAAGGAGTCGGGACCGGGTCGGCGTCGCCGCCCAGCGGTGTGAGAAGACGGAGCAGCGCCGATGCCCGCTTCATGCGGGAGCGCAGGGCGGTCACGGTCCGGGCGCGGGGGTCGTCGCTGTCGGGCGAGAGCTGGAGGGCTTCGATGATGCTCTCGGCGTTGATCCAACCCTCGGGCAGGAAGCGGGCGAGCCCGGCGGCGAGGTAGGCGCCCTGCATGAGGGTCGGGGCGCCGGGCATCTCCGGCAGGCCGGCCCGGCGCCGGTACGGTTCGGGGAGCGAGGCGACGGTGATCGCGCCGAGGACCGGTCCGGCGACGGCCCGGCCGGCCGCCCACAGCGTCGGCGCGCCGTCCAGCAGCGCCGGGGCGGGCAGGTGATCGAAGAGCCGGTAGAGGATGACGCGGGCCGCCTCGGTGTTCTCCAACTCGGTTTCGACGACCCGGTCGAAGTACCGCCAGAAGCCGTGGACATCGTCGGGGAGCTCTGCGGCGTCGCCGTCGAGCGCGGCGAGGAACGCGCGGTACTCGGCGTACATCCGCTCCATCGTGTCCTGGTCGAGCGGCTGGCCGCTCAGCCGGCACATGGTGACGGCGCTCTCGAAGAGGGTGGCGACCACCCAGGCACGGGTCGCGCGGTCCATCGCGTCGTAGGCGCGGCCGCGGGAGTCGGAGCCGCTCATGCGGGCGTGCAGCCGGTTGAGCCGGGCCGCCTCCCGTTCGCGTACGGCGGGGTCGGGGCCGAACATGCGCCGCATGCTGAGGAAGGTGTTGCGGAGCCGGCGCCAGGGGTGGGCGACGAAAGTCGAGTTGTCGACGAGAGCGGCGCCGATCTGCGGGTGAGCGGCCTCCAGCACGGTGGCGCGGATCATGGCCAGTGCCCAGCGCGGGTCGTCGAAGAAGGCGCTGAACTGCGATTCCGGGCCGAACAGGGGAGCCTCGTCGGCCGATCGGGTGGTTCCGGTGGTCATGCTGGGTCTCCGTTCGTCCGGGGCGGCACGCCGCCGAAACGGCGGTCGCGGCGCCGGTAGGTGTGCAAGCAGGCGAGGAAGTCGGGGGCCCGGAAGTCCGGCCAGAGCGCCTTGGGGAAGACCCACTCGGCGTAGGCGACCTGCCAGAGCATGAAGTTGGAGATGCGCTGCTCGCCGGAGGTGCGGATGACCAGGTCCACGTCGGGGGTGTCGGGGAACGGCAGATGATCCGCGAAGAGCTGTTCGGTCACGTCGTCGGCGGGCGTCCCGCTGCGGATCAGCGACCTCGCGGCCTCGACGATGTCCCGACGGCCGCCGTGGTCGAAGGCGACGGTCAGCGTCATCCCCCGGTTGTCGGCGGTCAGCGTCGCCAGGTCGGCGAAGTCCCGGGCCAGTTCCCCCGGGATGCGCGGGTCGGTGACCCCGAGGAAGCGGCAGCGGATGCCGCGGGCGAGCAACAGCGGCGCGTGCTTGCGCACGACCCGGCGAACGAGGCGCATCAGGTAGTCGACCTCGGTGCCCGGCCGGTTCCAGTTCTCGGTGGAGAAGGCGTACAGGCTCAGCCACTCGACGCCGGCGCTCCGGGCCGCCTCGATGATGTCGATGACGGTGGTCTCCGCGGCCCGGTGGCCCGCCGTGCGGGGGAGCGACCGCGCCTGCGCCCAGCGGCCGTTGCCGTCCATCACACAGGCCACGTGCCGCGGCACCGCGCGCACCGCCCCGTCGTCCCGCCGCTGCTCGCCGGGCCCGTCGCCGTGCTGTCGCCCGCCCGGCCGGTCCTCCGGCGCCACGCGTGCGCGCGGCACGTCGTGGTCTCTCACGCCCGGCCCTGCCCCGTCCGGAGCGGCACGACCGGTCGTACCGCGCTCGGTCAAACCCACCCTGATTCGCCGCCCCGCCTCGCCCACGCCCCACCGGCGCGTCTCCTCCCGGAAGTCTGACAGCGTGAAGGCGCCCCGAACTGGCCAAACGGGTGGCCGTCACCCTTGGCACGTATGTCCAAGCCCCTCGTACCGGCACCGGATGAGACTGCACTGCACCGCAGGAGAGTGCGCGCCATCACCGATGGCGATGCTGCGCAACCACGCCGGGGTACGAGCCGCAACCCGCTGAGCGGGCCAGCCAGGCATGCCGTTGCCCCCGTACACAGCGCCCGGGGGCAACGGCATGCCCGGTCCGGCATGTGCCGCCGATGTCCCCCCTTGGACGCGGCCCCGGACTGTCGGTGGTGCCTGGCTGCCGAAGGGCGGCCCGGTTCAGGCGACGCTTCTGTCAGGCGCCGAGATCTCCATATCGGGCCAAACTGCGCGCCCACGTGGCGGGTTCCGGCTCTCCCGGTGCGCGAGGAAGTCGGTCAGGGTGGGAGGGACCTTACCTCTTTCGAA
The DNA here is from genome assembly GCF_020026305.1 of Streptomyces sp. 135. Classification (NCBI taxonomy): domain Bacteria; kingdom Bacillati; phylum Actinomycetota; class Actinomycetes; order Kitasatosporales; family Streptomycetaceae; genus Streptomyces; species Streptomyces sp. 135. The sequence continues at coordinate 8,808,237 of NZ_CP075691.1, forward strand.
GGGACGAAACCGATGGGTATGCGACAGGCGTCTTCCCGCGACGCTCTCGTGTGATTCAAGAGCAGCTACAGCGCCGCTAGTCATGATTGCGTGGAAGTGGCGTCGGCACCGGGGCGGGTACATGTCCGCGACTCGAAGGCCGAGGCGGGTCCGGCGCTGCGGTTCTCTCGCGAACACTGGTCGGCGTTCGTGCCTTTCGCCGCCGGTCGCCAAGGCTAGAAGAGCACGCTCGGCCGCGTCTTTTGCGGGGTGCTCCTGGCCGTAGGCGGGGCGGCGGAACTGGGCGGGGGCAGCTCGCGCCGGTATGGCATGCGCGGGATACGACCCCGGGCCGCGGGTGCCGCGATGCCGCTAGCGCTTCGAGTCAGCGAAACGTGCCGCGATACCCTCCCGCATCGAGCTACAGAAGAAGGGCCCGGGAGATCCTGAGGCCCCGAGCCCTTCGACGTTCAGTAGCGGGGACAGGATTTGAACCTGCGACCTCTGGGTTATGAGCCCAGCGAGCTACCGAGCTGCTCCACCCCGCGTCGGTGGACCCCGCCCTACGCCACCGCCAAGCCGCTCCTCACCAGCTTTGATCTGCCCAGTGCCTGCTGCCATGGGTGGGGTGGTCGCCACCTGCGCCTGGAATGACAAGGAGCTCTGGACGCGCCGTGCGGCGACGGCGTGGACCAGGACGACGACGGCCTGCCGCACGATGCCGCCCGGGGACCCACGCTCCGGTGAAGCAGACCTGATCGGCCGCCCAGTTGCCCGCACGCTGGGCGCTGCCGTCCGAGCAGATAACCGGCCGCGAGTGCGGCGGCCGCGGTGACGACGAGGGTCATCATCAGGGCCACCGCATCCCGACCTTGGACAGCTGCTCCACCCGCTCCGGCGACAGCACGGCGGCCCGGTTCCGCTGGTTGTTGACCCATGCCCCCAGGCAGTACTGGTCCTCCCGGCCCTCCTCGGTGCTGACTCTCACGCCGTTGCCTACGAAAGTTCTCAGTGAGATGTCTGAGCGAGAAACTTGATCCTGGCGTGAATCACCGTCCGGTGGCAGACATGAGGTGAGACAGCAGGTGAGAATTGATGTGGCGTCTCGCTGGCACCAGCGAGGCAAATAGCCTCTCCGGTGTGCCGCACGGTCTCGTCTCGCCCTGGTTCTCACCGGCAGGGCTTGCCGAGACCCCTCCCATGCACCCGCGGCCCCCGAGCCCGGCCCGCCACTGGAACGGCAGCCTCTCGCCCCTCGCCCGCACCGCTCGCTGCGCGTGTCCGCAACCAGCACCAGCCGACTCCTGCGCACCGGGCAGCACAGCCGCTGCCGCACATGCGGCAACCGCGTCGAGTGGTACCAGCGCGACAACTCAGCGCCCCATCGCCCTGCACCCGGCCGAGTTCGCCGTCGCCGACGTACCTGGTGCCTGTCGCTGGCACCTGAGTGGCGGCATCGCCTACCGCCACAGCGACAACAACGCCTGGTGCCGCACCCCGCACGCTGTCCTGTGCCCACGGCGCATTATCACCACTCAGCTCACACCCCACCTGGAAGAGGCCCGCCGCCAACTCGCCGCCCGCACCCGCGCCCTGATTGACACCGGTTCTGTTCACCCCGCTTCGGCCCCCGCCTCGCCGCCGAAGCCAACTGCTGGCTCCAGGTCGTCGGCACCCCCATCCGCCTGACCGGCACTGACACCGTTCCCATCGAACTCGGCCCCCTGGCGCGGCCCGACGCCGTGCTGTGCCGCACCAACGGAGGCGCCCTGGCCGCAGTGATGACACTGCTGACCGCTGGACAGCGCGTACTACTAAAGGGTGTTGCACAACGGCGATCACGTTCGGATCCGGCCACCAATCGCAAGGTCAACTGCCCGATTCTGCTCCCGTTTTCGCCGGTCTGGGTGACACCGTGAAACGGTCACGAAAGATCGTTCGGTCGTTGTGCAACAGCCTTTAGAGCGTGTCTCTTTGGAGTAGAAGCAGACCAGCTCAAGATCCATCTGGCCCGCTACTGACGTTGAAGTCGTCTTGTCGTAGGGGCTGACGGTTGATGATCGTCGCGGTATGCCGGTGGTATGAGGTATCCGCAGGGTGGGGGTCTGACCGCGGAGAGGCAAGTGTTCCGTGAGCGGGTCCGGATGGAAGCGGTCGGTATGTTCGCCGATGGGCGGGGCAGTACGGAGATCGCCAAGGAGTTACGGGTCAGTGTCCGGTCGGTCCAGCGGTGGCGGCGGGCCTGGCAGGAGGCGGGCGAGGACGGGGTTCGTTCGCGTGGTCCGGTGTCCCGGCCGAAGCTCAGCGATGCGCTCTTCGCCGTGCTCGAGGAGGAGTTGGCCAAAGGTCCGGTCGCTCACGGGTGGCCTGATCAGCGGTGGACACTCGCCCGGATCAAGACCCTGATCGGGCGGCGGTTCCACAAGTCCATGACGCTGTCGGGGATCTCCCAGATGCTGCGGCGGCATGGCTGGAGCCACCAGGTTCCAGCACGTCGGGTCATCGAGCGTGACGAGAAGGCCGTGGTAAGCTGGGTCAAGGACGTGTGGCCACACGTGGAACCACCGCGGCGGCGCTCGGGGCCTGGCTCGTCTTCGAGGACGAAGCCGGATTCTCGATGACGCCGCCGACCTCCCGCACCTGGAGCCGGCGCGGAACCACACCGGTCATCCGGGTCCGCGGCCGTTCCCAACGCCGCTTCTCCATCGCAGCCCTGTGCTGCCACAAACCGGGCGAGCGTTCCCGCCTGATCTACCGGCCCAGACGGCATACCGACCATAAGAGCGGCGGCCGCAAGAGCTTCGCCTGGACCGAGTACCGCGACCTCCTCATAGCCGCCCACCAGCAGCTCGGCGGACCGATCGTCCTCATCTGGGACAACCTCAACGTCCACAAAGACCGCCGCATGCGGGCCTTCATCGACACACACGACTGGATCACCGCCTACCACCTACCGCCCTACACACCCGACCTCAACCCCGTCGAAGGCATCTGGTCGATCCTCCGCCGGACCAGTCAGGCCAACACCGCCTTCACCAACTCCGACCATCTCATCAGCCGACTCCGACACGGCCTCCGCCAGATCCAATACCGCAGCGACATCATCGACGGATGTCTCACCGCGACCGGCCTCACACTGACGACACCACGCCTACAAACTCAGTAACAAGGCAGGCGACCTGGCGGGGTAAGCTGGCATTCCATGGCAATAAGCTCCGCCCTGTGGTCCTTCGCCCTAGTTGTAGGGCTTCTCACTCTGACTCCCGGTCTCGATACGGCGTTGATCTTGCGCACGTCGGCCCTCGGTCGGCGCAGGAGAGCCTGGGGCGTCGTCCTCGGCATCCAGACCGGCACCCTGGCGTGGGGGGTGTTCACCTCCCTCGGAGTGACCGCGCTTCTCACGGCCTCACATCTCGCTTACACCGTGTTGCGCTGGATCGGTGCCGCCTATCTGATCTGGATGGGGTTCCGCATGCTCCGGGACACCTTCCGGGGGCTGCCCACGGCAGACACGGACAACTCTGTTCTGGCCGCCGGCGCGGACTCGGTGAGCGGCGGCTGGCGGCAGGGGACACTCACCAACCTCCTGAACCCGAAGATGGGCGCCTTCTACGTCGCAGTCCTGCCTCAGTTCATCCCCGCGGGCACCGGCCACTTCACCATGGGTCTCCTGCTCACCACGGTGCACATCGTGATCGGTCTGCTCTGGTCTGCCGTCCTCATCGGCTTCGCTCGCGTCCTTCAGGGGTGGCTCCGCAAACCCCAGGCTCGCCGCGTGCTCGACCGAATCACCGGCACCGTCATCGGCATTTTCGGTGTCAGGCTGGCGCTCAGCAGTTGAATGATCCGAGGGTCAGGGTCCAGTGACCTGCTCAGCACCGGACCCGGATCGAGATGGACGCGACGTGGAGTGCGGCCTGGTAGGCGATGGCGAGTTTGTCCGTCCGCAGGGCCAGGCCGCGCCATTGTTTGAGTCGGGCGATGCACCGCTCGACGGCATTGCGCTCCTTGTATTTCTCGGCGTCGAAGCCGGGCGGGCGGCCTCCAGCACGGCCTTTCCGTAGACGGTGACCGATCTGGTCGGCGGGCTGCGGGATGACAGCCCGAATGCCTCGACGCCGAAGGTGTCCACGGATCGCGCGGGACGAGTAAGCGCGATCCGCCAGGATCGTTGCCGGGCGGGTTCGTGGTCTCCCGAGTCCGCTGCGCAGGATCCGAATCCTGGCCATGACCGCCTCGAAGGCCGGCGCGTCACCAGCCTGACCGGCGGTGACGTGGATACCCAGAGGACAAGCCCGGCTGTCACTGGCCAAGTGGATCTTTGTACTCAGTCCGCCGCGGGAGCGTCCGAGCGCGTGGTCCTCGGGCTCCGGCCGGCGCATCGCGTTCCTCGCTCCAGCCGAATGCTGGTGAGCCCGGCAGGCAGTGGAATCGACCGAGACGGTCCAGCCCACATCGTTATCCTCATCCACCGCAGTGAGGGCCGCTGTGAGGATGCGTTCCCACGTGCCGTCCACGGCCCACCTGATCAGGCGCTTGTGAGCGGTCTGAAAGGACCCGAGCTCGGGGGGCAGGTCGCGCCAGGGTGAGCAGGTGCGGTACTTCCACGCAATGGCCTCAAGGGTTCGGCGGTGGTCAGCCCACCGTCGCCCCCGGACAGGATCGGACGGCAGCAACGGCTCGATCCGACCCCACATCGCATCAGTGATCACTAACCGGACAGACACGTCCGATCAACTGACCAAATCATCGAAGAGACACGCTCTAGTCGATCTGGGCCTCCTCGCCCGGCTCGACCTCGTCGCGCGGGACGGTGACCTGCGAGCGGCTCACCTCGTCAGACAGCGTGGCGTGCACCCAGCGGCGGAACGAGGAGACCGACACCTTCAGTTTGTGCTCGTCCCGGCCGGTCGTCACGGCAGGGCGAGGACGTCGTCGATCGCGGACCGGATCTCTTCGTCCTGCAGGAAAGCTTGGTAGTCCCGGTACGTCGACAGCCGCCGGTCGGATCCCTGCACCGTACGCAGGGCTGCCCGTGCCGCCGGAGAGACCGTGCCGATCCTGGCGAGGGCGCGCAGCGCCTCGAAGAAGTAGCCGTAGGCGTCGCCGCCATCGGCGATGGGAAGGAGGTACTCCTCCGCGACGGATCCACTCGGTTCCGGCTCACCAGTGATCGACCACAGCGCGACCGCCGCCCGCAGTCGCAGCCAGCTGTCACCGTGCTCCATGACATGCCGCACCCGGTCGGCGTGGCTCGCGGCCGCCGGTCCGAAATCGCCGAGAAGGCCGACCGGACCGTAGAGCGGCCCCTTTTCGGTCAGCACCGCCTCACCGAGGAGCTCCAGCGCCGCGTCGCGGTCGCCGCCCAGGCGCCAGGCTGCCCACGCCACCTTGTAACGGTTGCCGGGAAAGTCGAGGATCGTGCAGCGGCGCACGGCGGGCTCGGCTGACTCCGCAGCCGGTCCCATCGCCGCCAGCGCACCGACCGCGTGCAGCGAGTACCGGGTGTCGTCCAGCAGGGCCACCACTTCTGGCAGCGCGGGCGACGCGGTGGGCCCCCACGCTTCGAGGACTTCCAGGAAGCAGCAGGTCAGCGAGCCGCCCACGGCGTCGTCCCGGAGCAGTTTCCGCACCGCGGGCAGCAGGGCCTCCGCATGCGCCCGCAGCGGGGCCAGGACGTCCTTGATTTCCGGCAGGCGCGGCTCGTCCGAGCCGTACCCGCGTGAGTATTGGCCCCGGTACGGCGCGTACAGCCGCTCGACCAGCCCTGGCAGGGCACGCTCGTCGCCGATGCGGGTCAGCGCCCAGCGAGCGTGGTCGCCGACGGTGCCCTCGAAAAACTCGTCCTCGCCCGGGTCGTCGAGGAGCGCGGCCAACGCATCGGCGTACGGAGTCGCCTGTGAACCCAGCACGGCCAGCAGGTGGGCCGCCCGGTACCGTACGCCGTCGTCCGGCTCCGCGAGCAGCGCACCCGCGAGCGGCAACAGCGCGGATGCCGCGGCCGGCCAGACCACCAGCAGCCGCCACCCCTCGTCCAACGCGGCGCGGCACAGCAGGGCGTCCCCGTTCCGGCGCGCCGCACCGATGAGCCGCACGACGAAGGCGAGTGCCGTCCGCGGAGCGCTCTCGAGCAGGTGGGCCGTCCAGGAGACGACATCCTCACGGGTGAACGCACTGTCGATGTCCGGCACGTACCAGATTGCCTCGAACTGCGGACGCACGGCTGGGTCGGACAGGACATCCACCAGCAGGTCCAGCTCACGGACCGATGCTGGGGGGTCGAACGCGGCCCAGGCGTGCACGGCCGCCACCCGCATGACGGGACCGTCCGTCCGCAGCGCCTGGGTCACCACCGCCCGCACCCGGCCCACCAGCCCGGCTTGGGCAGAGCCGGCTGCGGCGGTGCCCAGCGCGAGCAGGACGGGCAGCCGCACCGTCGGGTCCGTTTCGGCCTGCCACCGCTCCAGCAGAGCACCCTCCCCCTCCGCGAGGGGGAGGGCTTCCCTCCGCACCCCGGGCAGCGGGTCCGCGAACAGCTCCCTGATCCGCGGACGCTGGAGCCGCCACGCCTCGTGCCACCCCGCGTCCACCAGCCCCGGGTCGGCTTCGGCCGCCATCTCGGACAAGCCCGCCAGTAGCTGGACGAGCGTGGCCCGGGCACCCATGCCCGGATCGCCGGCGAGTGCAACGACGAACGGCAGCGCGGCGGTTGCGACGGAAGCCACGCGTCCGGTGCCCAGCCCGAAGCAGTCGAACAGGGGGTAGCAGTCTTCCTCCGTCGCCGCCCCACCCTTGAGTGCCAGGCGACGCAGCGCTCGCCGCATCTCCTTGGGCGGGTGGTGCCCGAGCGCCGACTCCAGCCGCTCCCACGGCATGTCGTCCAGCGCCTCAAGCTCTATTCCTGCCACTCATACCCCCGTGACCTCGCAGATCGGCTCCCCGACGAACATCCTGTCATCGAGAAATGCGCCTGTGCAGGACCGCAGGACTGGGTGGTGACAACTTCCCTGCTTCGCGCGGGCTGGTGACAAGCGGCTTGCTTCACCAATGACAACTACGGGGCCTCGTTCACGGGAACTTGCAGGTTGGTGTAGCCCGGAGGTGACAACAGTCGTGCTTTGGCTCATGTGACCGGCCCCCCCAAGCGCATTCCCGGACAGGCCCTCATTTCCCTATCCGAGCTGAAAGCGAGCCCTGATGAACACGTCCGACGGGTGGCGGCCGCGCCGTGCCCCCGAGGCCCGCGGCCGCGCCGGCGCCCCGCGCACACCCGAAGGTCGGCCGGCCTCGGTGCGGCGCCGTGCGTGGACAGTGGCTGCGGACGGGGGGCTCCGCGGCACGTGGCCCTCGTCCCCGTCGGCCGGGCCCGCCGTGACGACGAGCACCCGTCGGCTACGCACCGGAGGTCACCTCGAACAGCCCGTTGCACAGGCAGTCCCGGAAGAACGCGGTGTCGTCCACCACGGCGGGATCGACATTGAGCAGCACGTGGCAGGTGTCCCGGTAGGACACGGTGGTGGCCGTGACGGCGGCGCCCAGGGTCGGGGCGATGCCGTAGACCTGGTCGACGTCTGTTCCCGCCACTTGGAGGGTGGTCCGGGGGCCGGGCATGTTGCTGATGACGAAGTCGTGCGACGCGGCGAAGAGCCGGAAGGACCACTGAAGCCATCTGGACGGCAGCAACGGTGCCACCCGGGCGACACCTCCCATCCAGTCCAGTGCGTCCCGGTTGTACACGCCGTTGACCGCGGCGCGGCCCGCCGCGATCCGGCTGGCTGTGTCGGACAGGTCGGAGGGAACCTCGAAGCGGATGACGAACCAGTGGTTGCCCATGGGGCTGGCGTCGTGGCGTCGGAGCGGTGCCCGGCCGTAGGGGGACAGCACCCTTATGCGGAGCGTTCGACGTCCTGGCGTGCGTTGTAGCGCCGACAGCCCTCGACCAGCCCGGCGACGAGTGCGTCCTGCACGGTCCCGCCCGCAGTGCGTGAGAGTTCCCGCAGGGCTGTCATCGGCAGGTCCACCGCGAAGTAGCGGCGCTCGACACCGTCACCGGAGCCCTTCGGAGCTCTGGGCAGGTCGCGCACGTCGTGCCAGAGGCGGTTGCCGAAGCGCATCGCCTGTGCCACGCGGCGGGCGGTGGCGGGCAGACCGCGGGGACCGGTACCCGTTCCGTGGCCCGTGTCCTCCCGGGGGCCGGACGCGTACATCATGGGAGCGGCGGCGGCCTGGCGCAGGAACAGTTCCCTCAGCCGCAGCCCGTCGGCAATGGCGTGAGAGATCTTGAGGATGTAGGCGGACCGGCCGTGGTCGAGCCCGTCGACCACCAGGCACTCCCAGGGCGGACGAGCCGAAACGAAAGGAGTCTCGCCGAAGCGTTCGGCGAGGTGTAGTACCTCCGCCCGAGCGGCCTTTCCGGGCGCCCGCACCCGCCGGAGGTGACGGGCCGGGTCGAAGGAGGGTACGGCCTCCCAGCGGGGGCGCGCCCCGGGCCGCCGCGGGCTCGTGACCCGCGCGGCCATCCTCGGCAGATGTTCGGCCGCCTGACGGTGCCACCCACACAGGGCCTCGTCGTCGACCTCCCCGTCGAGAATGAGCAGCAGGAGGACGACGGGCCAGACGTCGGTGTGCGTCTCCAGCCGCCACATGAGACTGTCCTTGGCGCTCAGGCGGCCCAGGGGGACGGCACGGCTGCCGTCGGCGGTCACGTGGCACTCCCGCTGCTCGCCGCTGCTGCCGCCATCGCCTGCGGTGCCGGCACATCGGCCAGCCCGCCGTGCGACACTGTCAGACCGCCGTCGATCACCAGGGTGTGCCCGGTGATGAAGGATGCCGCTGGCGACGTCAGGAACACGGCCGGGGCAGCCACCTCCTCGGGATCGGCCCAGCGTGCGAGAGGCGCATGACGCATCAGCAGGTCGGACGGTGCCGCGTTGGCGTGCACGCCCTGCGTTATGGCGACTCGACGGATCCCGCGGGATCCGTCGAGTCGGTAGGGCTGTGATCCGTTCATCAGACCTCCAGTGAGGTGTCGGGCCCGCGGAGCGGTTACAGGTCCTGCCGAGCCGGGCGGGCCACGCCCGTTGCGTGAAAGCCGCCGTCGACGTGCACCACCGTGCCGGTGACTTCGCGGCCAGTGGGGAGAGGAGGAAGGTCACCGCGCCGATGACCGGTGAGGCGTCGGCGACATCCCAGCCCAGCGGTACTCGTCGGCGACGATGAAGGGGCTGGTCATCGAGCTGCGGCTGCCCTGCCGCCCGGTGCAGCATTGCAGCGACCTGCGTCCGGCTGCCATGACCAGGTCTCTCACCGGGTGAGCCGGGTCGCGGTAGCGAGGAAGGCGGGGTGCGCCGATGCGCCTGGTCCGTTCCGGCGCGGGAGTGGTGACTTTGGCCGTATCCGGCGTCGGCAACCACCACCAGCGGGGTCAGGCCCCACTCGGCCGGCTCGTCCAGGACATCCAGCGCCAGCCGCCGCTTCCCCCGATGCCGCGCGTAATCTGGAACCCCGCAGGCCTGCCGCCGCTGACTCTCTGCCTCCCACGGCAGGAACAACCGCCACCTCAAGAGGACGGAGGCGGTGTCGCTGACCGCGGCCTGGGAGTTCGCCTGCTTACCCAAAGCACCGCAGTACTGGCGGGTGACAGCGACCGACATCCGGCCGTCCTTGGGGAAGGACACATCGTCGACCCCGAAGGCGTCCGGGCTGATCAGCGGCATCATCCGCTCGGCGATCCGCCGCTGTACCGGCTCCGGATCCCACGGTGAGTGGTTGACGCACTGCTGCAGGTTCTGCTGGTTGCCGTCCGGCAGCCGCTCGGCCATCGGCTGGATCGACTTGCGCCGCCCGTGCAGCATCAACTCTCGCAGGTAGCAGTCGCCCTTCGCGCGTTGGTCCTTCCGGGGAACCGGCGCGAACACATCCGCCACGAACTCGGCTAAATCCGCCCGCAGAACCTCCACTTGCCGCATGTCCATACCCCCACCGTGCCTCCCGGCCGGACACCGCCGCCAAACACACCTAACGAATTCCTACTGGAGGAACTAGGTATGATATCTGCGGGAATTAGGATCCCCCGAGGTGGGCCTGCGGTCTTACTTTCGCTGGTCCACTCCGCTGATGTTGCCTTCAACGCGGCCTACCCTCAACTGCGGGCAAGCGGTCTATACCTTATCGGCGCTGATCACCAGGTAGCGCAGTGCACCGCTGGCGTAGGCGTCAAGGAAAAGCTGTTCGGCCCCGTTGCGGTGCTTGGAGTGGATGCGGAGCTGCCAGTACGGGATTGCCTGGGCGGTGATGTCCGAGACCTGGTTGATGGCGAGGCCGGCGTCGGACAGCGCGGTGAAGTACTCGCTGCGGGAGTGGATGAGGCACCGGTAGAAGTTGTTGATGGCCGTCACCGACGCGTCCTGGGCGTTACTGCTCGCGCACCACGTCATCGCCGTATACCGGCCACCCGGACGCAGTAGACGGGCGAACTCGGCAAATCCTTCGTTCAAGTCGTCGATCAGCATGGTGGTCTCGTTGCTGTAGACCCGGTCGAAGTGACCGTCCGGGAAGTCGGTGACCACCATGTTCTGATAGTGGAAACGCACCCGATCCGCGCATCCACGCCGCGCGGCGGCTTGTCTCGCGAACCTGAGCTGGTACGTGGAGATGTTGACCCCGTCGACCGCGCAGCCGAACCGGTCGTGAGTCATGAAGGCGGTGCCGCCGCGGCCTGATCCGGCGTCCATCACCCGGTCGGTGGGCCTGACCGGGCCGAGCGCGTCGCCCAGGACCAGCACCTCGTCGTTCTCCAGCCGGTGCATCTCGGCCAGAATGGCCTCCTCCCGCTTCTCAGGAGGGGTGTCTAAAACAGTGGGATCGAACTGGCCTATTCCGTAGTGGTGGTGGTGGATGTCATTGTCGCGACCAGTGCTCAGGTTGAGTACGTCTCCGTCGGCCTTGGCGTTGTAGACCTCAACAGAAGCACGTTCCAGGTCGGTTCGGATCACTGGCGTGCTGTCGGCCGGGTTCGGGGTAAGGCCACCGGGAGTCAGACTGCTCGTCATACTCAGATCCTTTTTTGAGAAGGAACAACCCATTGCGCTACCCATCCTCCCCACGCAGTTCGCTGCCCATGTAGACACAGGACCTGTGAATAGTGACCCTCACCGGATAGCGATGGAAGAAAGCAGGCCAGCGGGCATGTCGTAGTTAATTTACGGGAAAACGCTAAGGTGGTCCCTCAACCTGGAGTGAGTGGAATTGCGCCCCCAACGTATAGACTTACTGATCGTTTCAAAATGAGGGACCAGCCCAGGGCTCCCTCGCAGATCGTGCAACACTCGACGCGTGACGCCGCCCGGAGAACCGCCCAGAGCCAGTGCGCCCGGTCCGTTGTCAGGGGCACCAGGGGAGGCCCCTCTCCTCTACGCCCACTCCATGCCCAGCTCGCGCAGCGCGTTTATCCAGGAGCGGTGCTTGTGATCATAGGTGTGTGGTCTGGCCTGGGCTGATCAGTTTGGTGCGCGGCCTTGGTTGGCTCGTGGTCAGGCCGAGCGGGTGCCTCGGTGGCAGTGCGTTCATGGGGTGTCAGGTCGTTCGTGGTCTTCTGACGTGCAGTTTTGTCACGTAGCGGGCGGTGCTGATCAGGTTGTGTCTTCTGCGCTGGCGCATGGCTCAGGTTCAGTGATCGTTGAAATGTGGTTGCACCTGGACGACCCGCGCCATGATCCTGGCGCGGGTCGCCGCCGACACTTGGCCACCAGCTCACCTCGATGGCCGGCCCCGCCCTGAGGGCCACTTGTGCCGCCGAACCTCACTGACCGGTCTCCGGACACAGCAGGGGCCCTGGGGGATCGGGCGCTGTCCAGCGATGGCGCAACACCGGTTACGTGGTGGCCGGTTGCGGCTCTTCCAGCACCCATGGCTGTGTCCGTGGCCGCTCCGCTCACGTCGCAGTCGCGACGGCTGTCCGCTCGCCTCGCCGTCCTCGATCAGGCAGGCGCTGATGTCGGTGGTATGCGGCAGCATCAGGGCATGACGCAGATGAACAGGGAGTGGGCGATCGGGAAGTTGAAAAGCTTCCTCGTCACCGCAGCAATCTCCTACGTCCCAAGCCCGCCGAACTCGGTCGGCTTCGGCTACTACAAGTTCAACAACCCCAAGCCCGAGGTGCAGGCGGCGGCTCAGATCGTGGAGCGGATCCTGGACCGGGTGATACCAGACTGGCGAACGGCTGACTGGGAAGAGGCGAAGAAGCAGCCCATGTGGCGCCACCGTGAGGCAGCCAATCGTGCGGTTGCACTTTTGGAGGCTGAGCAGGAGCTGCAGGAGAACCTGGGCAGCGGAGCACCTCAGCTCGACGCCGCGACGCTTCACCCGTGGGTCTGGGGCAGCGTCGCTGGTCTGTGGAGCAGCGGCCACTTCCGTGAGGCGGTCGGGGCCGCCGCCCGGGCCATCAACGCTCAGGCACAGGCAAAGCTCGCACGGAGGGATCCCTCCGAGGCGAAGCTCCTCTCTGACGCCTTTTCCACCAATGCTCCCACCACCGGGCATCCGCGTCTGCGCCTGAGCGTTGACGACGGGGGTGACACCTTCAAGAACCGTCACGACGGTGCTGGCAACTTCGCACGCGGCGTCTACTCGGCCATCCGCAATCCCATCGCCCATGAAGAAGGCGATGAGCTGGAAGAACACGAGGCTCTGGAACAGCTCGCCGCGTTCAGCATCTTGGCCAGGTGGGTGGATGCTGCCACGGTGGATACCGCGACCTGAGCTGACCCATGACGGCGGCAAGGAGTGCTCACCGGCAAGAGAGGGTCGAACCCGAGGCCGCAGCGGATCTCCCGGCCCGGGCTGCTCTCAGCGCTGGGAAGCGTGCTCGGCGCGTATACCGGGCTGGTGCTTCGCGGGCTTCCTCCCGCCTGACGTTGCGGCCCAACACCTCACGCGGCAGGGCCCGGAGCAGATCTGCTTCGGGCCCTGCCGCGTGAGGCGGCGTTGCCCCTCGCCCAGCTCAGCGGGCGCCGGCACCTCGATCGGAGCCGCAGCACCGAGGGGAAGGCGCGGTCTGCCCGCAACCTCGTCTATGCGGACGCCGGTGACTGGCTGCCGCTGTCGGGATTCGCGGGGGGTAGTGCTCCTGGTGGCGGGTCGGGTGGTGGCTGGGGGGTGGCGGCGGGGCTGTGGCTTGCCGGTAGCTGATGATGGCTTGGATTCTTTTTTCGGGGTCTGTTATCTGGTCGAGTGTGGCTGCGAATTTCTCATCGACCAGTGTTCCTTTTCGTTGTCGTGAGTGTTCGAGGATCAGGCTGGTGAGGGGGACGGCGAGGTATGCCGCGATGACGATGGCTCCGACGGCCCACCAGGGTGCGCCGCCCAGGGCGCCGGCGAGGACGGCGGGGAGTCCGGCCAGAAGGCCGGCGATGGGGCCGAGGGAGGACGAGTTCATCGCGTGGATTCCCTTCCAGCACGTGACGGCTGGGCCGCCTCATGCCTGAACGAGCCGTGCGGGCACGGCTGGGACGGGGAGAGGCGGCACAGGTGTGCCGTGATGTGAGGGCATGCCAAGGGCCGGCGCCGCCGTAGGGCGGGCCGGTGTTGTTCTACGGCAGGCCTGTTAGCCCCTTGGGGCGCGGGTTCGCTGTTCCCGTGGGGTCGTTTAGAGGGGTTTTTCGGCGGGTCTTGCGGGGGAGGCTTTCTTCGGCTTTTTGGGCAGGGTGGGCTATATCGCGTTCGTAACAAAAAGAATGCTGATAAAGCCCTTAAGCCGGTTCATTAACCTTTTCCGCGCCGCCTTTCTCTTACTCGTCGGCCGGTGCGCTCTTCTGTAGGCACGCCGGACGTGCCACCAGTATCGGGCATCGCAGCGCCGGCTGGGACCTGTTCGGCCAGATCAGTCCCGAAGTTCTCGCCGATCGCTGCTGGTTGAGGGAAGCGGCCGCCCAGGGGCGGATGGCGCCGGCGCCGGCGGGATTCAGATGCTGATGAGGCCCGTTGTGGTGAGGAGGTGTTGTTGGTCGGGGTGGAGGAGTGGCCAGGTCGCGTGTTGTTTGGTCAGCCAGCGGCGGTTGGCAGGGGTGTGGGGTTGGGTGCGGGCCCGTTGGTAGCCGTGTTGCCAGACCATGCCCCAGGGCGGGTTCCACCAGGGGTCGATGGCGGTCAGAGCGTGGGCTGCTGGGGTGGGGCCTGTTTTTCTTGTGCGGTAGCGCTGCTTGTTCAGCCATCGGCCGAGTGGGAAGCCGTCCTGGGTGGTGTCGCGGGGGACGGCGAGGTGGCCGTGGGTGTCGGCGAAGGTTTGGGCGTGTTCGACCGCGGTGCGCCAGGGGTGCGCGCGGCGGGTGCGTGCGTGGGCGACCTCAGGCGTGATGCCGATCAGCGTCAGGAGGTGCCGCTGGCCGGGGTGGAGCTGGTGGTATTGCAGGCAGGCCCGGGTGACCCAGCTTCCCAGAACGGTGCTGGGGGAGGGGGTCAGCGCGGCGGGGTTGAAGGGGCGGCCCGCATTGATGTGGTCGCGGGCGCGGTAGTAGTTGCGTTGCCAGTGCAGGTCCCAGGGCGGGTTCCACCAGGGGTCGATCGCTGTGAGCTCGGTCAGGTGGGGTGAGGGCGGCACACCCGCTCGGGCGCGTTGTTTGGCGCGGTTGCGCTGGCTGAACAGCCACATGCCCAGCGGGTAGCCGTCGTGCAGGGTGTCACGGGGAGCTGCGAGGTGGCCGTGCTCAGCGTGCCAGGCCCGGGAGTGTGCCAGCGCCGTCTCGAAGCCCGGCTTCAGATCGGGTCGGTGCCCGAGGCGGCTGCGGGGCTTGCGGGGACGCTCCGGCTCGGTGGCACGCCGAGTGCGGCGTCGACCCGGAAGAGCCGCAGGGGCTGCAGCTGTTGTGGCGTGGCCGGCCTTGTCTTCCACGTCCGTGGCCGGGGTCGCGCCCGGCCTCTTCGGGGTCGTACGTGCGTGCTGTCGGGCTGCGCGGGCCACTTGGGGGGTGATGCCGATGCCGGCGAGGAGTTGCCGCTGCTCCTCGCTGAGCTCGTCGTACGTGGCGCACTGGCGCCACAGCCAGTCGGCGGCACCGGAGTCGTCGAGGGCATTGAAGCCGTTCTCGGCCTGGAGGCGGCGGCCGGCTGCGGCGCCTTGGGCCCGGTGGTAGTGACGCTGCCACGTCAGGTGCCAGGGCGGGCACCACCAGGGATCGATGGCGGTGAGGGCCTGGGCGCGGCCGGCGGGCAGGGGCCGGTGGCCGGTGCGCCAGCGGTTGCGCTGGTTGGCGAGCCACTGTCCCAGGCAGAAACCGTCGTGGACGGTTGCCGAGGTCACGGACGCCAGCCCGCCGTGTTCGGCGGCGTAGGAGCGGGCGTGGGCGAGGGCTTCTTCGGCGCCGACTTTGAGGTTGCGCCGTCTGGGCCGGGCGGCGGCCGCCGCTGCGGCGTCGATGCCGATGTGGGTGAGGAGGCGTTGTTGTTCGGGGTGGAGGGTGGGGTAGCGGGTGCACTGCAGGTAGAGCCATTCGCCGAGGCTGTAGCTGGTGGTGGAAAACCCGCGGGCCGGCTTGAGCGGGCCGTGGGTCTGGTGGTGGGTTCGGGCCTGGTGCCAGGTGCGCTGCCAGAGCGTGCTCCAGGGTGCGTTCCACCACGGGTACAGCGCGGTGAGGGCGGCGGCTTGGTGGGCGGGCATGCGGGTGTGGCGTGCGCGGGTGTTGGCGAGCCATTGGCCCAGCGGATAGCCGGCGGGGGTGTCTTCCTTGGGTACGGCGAGGTGTCCGTGTTCCTGGTGGTAGGCGCGGGCGTGCGCGAGTCCTTGGGCGAAGGCGCGCTCGGCTTGCAGGCTGTGGCCGCGCAGCCGTCTGGCGGGTTTTGCCGCGGGCGGGGTGCCGTCGGCGGCCGGGGCGTGGGGGAGGAGGTCGCTGAGGGGGCGGGGCCGGTGTGCCGAGTGCACCGTCCACAGTGCCTTCCGGGCGGCAGGGGTTGAGGTGGTCTGGGCGCGTACGCAGGAGTGGGCCCAGGTGAACAGTGGCCCGTGGGTGATGGTGGCGAGGTGGTGGGCGAGCCACGGCCGCCCGAGCTGGGCAGCGAGCTCGGCCAGCAGCCCGGGTAGTTCTCCCAGCCGGTGGGGGAGATGGCGGCGCGATTCGGTGACGGTGCGCTCTTGCACGGTGCGGTCGGCCAGCAGGCGTGCGAGGACGACGGTCTCGGGATAGGTGATCAGGTCGCGGGCGGCGACCTTCCACCAGCCAGGATCGGCGCCGGCGGGCCGGGTGGCCTCGAGACGGGCCGGCCACAGATGCTCCTCGTTCGGCCAGGGCTGGCCCCACCAGGATCCGGTGACAGCGCGGGCGACTTCGAAGGCCTGCGCACCGGCGGGGCAGTGGCGCAGCAGTCGGACATGCCGTCGCTGGGCGTCGACCACCTCCGGGCACGGGCCAACAGGCACGGGCAGGCCGCTGGTTCCGGGCAGGAACAGCAGCCAGTACCGGTGGCGTGCGCAGACCCGCTCTCCGGGGGCCAGGTACCGGCGGGCGGGCACACGGCGGCCGGTGCGGACGGCACAGCAGGCGGGGCAGGTGGGCCCCCACGGGGCGACGGCTTCCTCGCCGCGGGTCAGGCGGCCGGCCGGGCCGCCTGGGTAGTGCGCGTGCGGTTCTGCCCGTGTCCACGCCGGCAGCGCGCCCTCCAGCACCGCCGCTGGAACGCGGCTGAGGACGCACACGCGCTCGCGTGCCTGGGCGTTGAGGTGGATCTCGCTGTCCGGGTGGAGCATTCCGGCGACGTTTCGCCGGCCGTCGGTCTCGGTGATGGCGGCGAGCAGGTCCCGTAGACCGAGGTGGTAGCGGGCGGCGAGCCGGTTCAGGAACGAAAGCGTCAACTCTCCGTACAGCGGTGCCACGCGTCCGGCCGCACCGCCGGCCAGTGCCGTAACCAGGACGCCGGACGCTGTCATCCGTTCCCGCCGCTGGCCGTGCTGCGGGCCCCCGCACGGGGCGGATGCTGGTGTGCCATCTGCGCGCACTATGCCCGGCGAGGGCGGCGGGGCCGGGCCTGGGCTTCGGCTGCCGCGTCGAGCTCGACCTCGCTCAGCAGCTGCTTGGTGATCCGCTCGGTGCCTTCGGTGATGGCGATCAGGGCGGCTTCGCGGATGAGGTGGGAGAGGCTGCCGATCCGCCCTGCGGTGCGGGCATGGAGGTAGGCGGCGTGCTTGACCAGTGTCCCGGCGCGGTGCGCGCGCAGCCGCAACAGCTCTTCCACGGCCCGTACCAGGTCGTTCCAGATGGCCCGCTCCTGCTCGGTCGCGTACGCCAGCGGGCGGTGGCGGAAGATCTTGAAGCGGCCGGCGATCTGCGCCCCGCGCACCCCGCTCAGCAGGGAGGAGGTCTCGATGTCGATCGCGGAGTACACGAAGGTGGCCGGGATGCGTTCGCCGAGGTACTTGAGCTGGTCGGAGGTTTCCGCGCCGGCGCGCCGCTGGGTGTCCAGGAGGTGGACGTCGTCGATGAGGACGAGCTGGGTGCCCAGTTCGCACAGCAGGTCGCACACGGCGCCGGTGATCTGGGTCTGGTTGAGGCGGTCGGTGATGGGCATGCCGAGGAACCGGGCGAACTCGCTGACGAGCATCTTCGGGGTGGCGGCCGGCGGCACGCTGATGAACAGCACAGGCCTGCGCTCTGCCTGTCCTGGGTGCTGGCGGGCGTCGGCCAGCTGGAAGGAACGCCCGAGCGCCATCATCGTGGTGGTCTTACCCGTCGTGGCCGGCCCGGAGATGATCAGCCCGCGGCGGGCGCCGGCCTGCTGGCGGCGGTTGACCAGCAGCAGTCGGCGTACGGCGGTGAACACGCTGTCCATGGCCGGGGTCCGCATGACGGCGAGTTCGGAGTGATAGTCCTCGCGCTCCGCCTGGGACCAGGCGCCGTCGGTGGCGTCACGAGCGGGCGCCGGGGCTCGATGGACGAAGGCATCCCATCCCTGCCATACGGTCGGAGGGGCCAGCGGTGCGAACCCGACAGCATCGGTGGAGATCGAGCTCACCATCGCAGGGACTCCTCGAAAGGGTCGTAGACCGTCACCTGGCCACGCCTCGGTGCAGCCACATCGGCTTCCTGCGCTGCGGCGGTTGGGGAGTCGCTCAGTGGTGTGTGTTCAGTCGGCCAGATGCTCAGGGCGCCGTCGTGGGTCAAGGGCTCCTCGTCGTCCTCGCTGTCGCCGAAGACGTCCTCCCCGAGTTCACCGGCTTCTGCCTCCGGCTGCTGGCCGTACAACATCCCCCACACCGCACCATCGGTTGCGGCGGTGCGGGCGCGGGCGGCGACGACCTTCTCGCGGCGGGTGCCATGCCCGGCGGCAGCGCGCTCCAGCAGATCGCGCAGGGCGAGGGCCAGGTTGTGTTCGTGCTGGGCGCGGTCTGCGCGGCGGGTGACGGTGCGCTTGATGTGCTGCCAGGTGAAGTCAGTGAACGGGGCGCTGACCAGGGTGCGGTGGATCCACGGCACCGCCTCCCACTCATATCCGCGCGGCTGGTCAGGCTTCGGCAGCCGTACCCAGACCTGGCCGGGCGCGTGCGGGTCGTAGTGGATCTCCCATAGGCCGTCCGCCGCCGGCGAGCGCTCGCCGCGGTATGGGTTGAGAGCCTTGTGGTCGTAGGTGCGGTAGTCGATGCGGATGCCATAGTCGTTGATCTTCTGCCGCTTCAGAGGCATCAGCTCGATGTAGTCCTCACGGCCCAGCGGCACCGGGACGTACCCGCATACGGCGACCAGCGTCGCCCACATCTCGTTCGGCGACAGGGCGCGGCGGGGCATCATCGGGTGCCGTAGCCCGTCGTGCTCGCGCTCCTGCCACCCGCAGATGATCCACTCCTGCAGCAGGTCGTTCAGCTGGGCCAGCGTCCACACCGCCTCGCCCGCGGCGTCCTTCCCGCGCTCACCGGTGTGCGAGCCCGTGTAGGCGGCCACATGTTGCACGAAGAGCGTGTTGATCAAGGAGAAGGTGCGCTCCACGTGCCCCTTGGCAGGACCGTTTCGCGGCGGCGTGGGCTGTACAGAAACGCCCAACGACTCGCAGGCGGCGATGAACGAGGACGAGACGAACACATTGCCCTGGTCGACCACGATGGTCCGTGGGGTGATGACCGGCCGCGCCGCGGCACCTTCCAGCCGGGCATCCACGCTCAGCAGCCGCTCGTAGGGAACCACCGAGTGTTCCATCGCCAGCGCCTCGGCCCAGCCCGGCCGCATCGGCGCCGGGACCATCACCTGCGCCAGCAGCTGCGCCGCGTCCACGCTCCGGGTCCCTTTCGCACGCAGCACGGCCGCGCAGATGCTGCGGGTGGCCACATCCAGCGCGATGGTCAGCTCCGGACGCTCCACCACCCCGTCATCGAGCACCACGAAGGCATCGAGCACAGTGCTGTCCATCATCACCAGCTCACCCGGCATCATCACCGTCGTCGGGACGAACGGGGGAGCCGGCCGCGCCGAGCGCCAGCGGCGCTGCCGCGCACTGCCCAGGAGCCCGCATCCGTCGGCGAGGGCGTGTACGAGCCGGTTGAACGTCGCAGCCGAGGGCAGCGGCACCGCCCCGTCACCGTGCCGCTCGGCCAGCAGCCGCTCGGTGTACACCCGAAGCCGCCCCAGCGTTCCGCTGGAGCGTTCCTGCCCGGCCTCCAACACCTCCCGCAGGGCGGCCACCACCCGCTCATCCGCACGCCCCAGCGCCGACCGGGGCCGGGCGGCCCGCTGATCCACCAGTCCCCACACCCCGTCGTTGCGGTAGCGGGCCCGCATCCGCCGCACCGTCACCGCGCTAGTGGGCATACCCGCCGCCGACAACTCCGCCGCCTTCACCTCCTCCCGCTGCGCCAACGTCCGCACACCCGGGTCGTACTCAGCCCGTGGAGGGCCAACCGCACCGGATCCGCCCGGGTGCCCCGTCTCCACCTCCCGCACGTGCCGCTCCCATGCCAACGCCCGCTCCCGCACCGGCGGGGGCAACGACTCCAGCAAGCCCAGCGGAGGCACCCGGCAGACGGTGGGCGCAGCCACAACCTCGAACCCCTCGTCGGCGAACAACAGCGACAGCAGCAGCGCCGCCACCTCGCCGTTCTCGGCGATCAGCCGCACCTGGCCGCCATGGAGGGCGGCTACCGTCCAGGCCCGCCCCTCGAACCGCACCTGGGACCCCACCTCGACCACCAGCCCACCGGACTCCCGGCCCCTTGCCCCCGTCACGCCGCCCGCGCCCACACCGGCATCCGCTCATGCATCGGAACGCCCAGATCCGCAGACAGCTGCCCCGCCCACAGAGCATGGAACAGCGCAGGAAGGACCACCATCGGATCCCCGGTCCTGCGTGTGCCCTCCCACAGCGGCGTACGGTCGGCGAACGATTCCCGCAACGCCGCCGCTAGCTGCTGTCCTGCGCGGTATCGCGGATGCCGGTACCCGGACAGCCAGGTCACGTTGCGCCGGTACACCGGATCGACCGGACCCAGCACCCAGTACCGCCGGCCCACCGCCGCACATACCTCGCCGACCACCGCCGCGAGGGATCGCTGCCGCCGAGAAAGCTCCGCTGCGGCGGTGCAGTCCGCCAAGACCCCCTGGCCGTCGGCGAGCCGGAGCATCACCTGCGGGACATGCGTACGCACTCCGTCCGGCGCAGGCCACCGCAGTTCCAGTGGCCGACTGGCCAGGCCTTGGACGCGTGGATCGCGGTCGAGCAGCATCAGATGCAGCCGCATCGCCCCAGACCCGTAGTGCACGAGCCGCCCGGTGGTCGCCGACCACCACCATCCCGGCGCCGTGCGCTTGCCCTTGCGGGCCGAAAACGGCCTCAGAGGCGGACACCGCTCGAAGGCCACTTCGGCGGCCGCCGCCGACCACGTCGAACACTCCGTCGTCCCGCCCGCAGCCAGGAACCGTACGTCCACAGCCCCGACATCGGCCGGCCCGGCCCCTGCCGCATCCCATTCCGCGCTCCGCACACAGAACCAAACGGCTTATCGGCTCATCCGGTAATGGGCATAACAAGCCAAAGGGGAAACGCGTGCCAGATACCCAGGTCCGCCGGTCCTACCTGGCGTCCCGGACCCCGCAGACGTGCTGTCAGCTGCGCTCGGGCTGTTCTGCGGCCCAGGCGTAGCCCAGCTCAGCGAAGGCTGCTCGCTGGTCCGCATCCAGACGCTCCCGCCTGGCCTTCTGGTTACTCAGAAACACACCCAGCCTGATCGCCGAACCGTCCGGCAGCTCCTCGATGTGCGCCCTTCCAACGACGGTTCTGCCTTCGCGCTGGATGTACTGGGTGAGGGCCGCCAGACCGCGTTGGAAGGCTGATGCCTTCTCGGTGCCCTTGGCCGTCGGGGCGGGGCGTTCGGTGGGTTTCACGCCCAGCGCGGTGAGCCGCTGCTGCTGTTCTTCGGAGAGCTCCGCCCAGTTGCGGCGTTGTCGCTGGAGCCATTTGCCGAGGTCGTCGTCTTCGTAGAGGACGCCGGGGGCGATGTCGGGGAGTCGGCCGTTGGATTCGTCGGCGGCGAGGTCGGTGAGGACGCGGTAGTGGCGTTGCCAGTCCAGCGGCCAGGGGCAGTTCCAGTCCGGGTCGATGGCGGCGAGCTGTGCGGCACGGGCCGCGGCGCGTTCGGGGTTCTTGCCGAGGCCGTTCTTGCGGCGGAGGTTGGCCATGTGCTCCCCGACCGGCACCAGCTCATTGTCGGCGTCGCCCCAGACGGCGTCGCGCCTGGGGGCGAGGTGGCCGTGGGCGCGGTGGAAGGAGCGCAGGGCGGCGAGTTTGGTCTCCCAGGCTTCGTCGCCGGGTTCCCAGACCATCCCGGCTTCGTCGAGCAGCATCTTGCGGTGGTCGTCGAGTTCGCCCGCACGGTACACGCGCCGCTGCTGGTGGACCCACCGCCCCAGAGGGAACGCCTTGGTGGCGCCGGCCTCGCTCTCGGTGTCGTACGGGACTGCGTACAGGCCGGTGATCTCGTTCTCCCTGCGCCACCGCAGCAGGGCCTGGTAGCCCTCGAGCCAGACCAGTGATTCCGGCCGGTAGACCCGGGTGCGCAGGAACGCCGCGATCGTGGCGGCGTCGCGCGGGCTGGCGAAGTGCAGCAGCGCTGACTCCACCGCGTCCTCGGTCTTGTCCTGCGCGTCCTCGTCTTCGGCTGTGGTGCCGATGATGCGCCCGTCCTCGTCTCGCTTCACGTGCACGTGCCGCTGCCCGCTGCTCAGGGCCCGGCTGGCGAGTTGTTCGACGAGGCGTTCGGAGTGGGAGCGCAGGCCTTGGAGGACGGCTACGAGGGGTGCGAACGAGGCGGAGGCGACCATGTCGGCCGGGTCTTCGCCGGGCTTAAGGAAGACGGGCACGATGATTCTGGCGGTCTTGGCCGTGCCGTCGGGGTTCGGGCGCAGGGCCCGGCCGATGTTCTGCACGATCTCGACCTGGGAGCCGCGGGTGTCGGCGAAGCACACCGCCTCAACGCCCCGCTCGCCGACGATGTCGACGCCTTCGCCGAGCACCCGGACGGAGGCGAGGAAGGCCCGGTGTACGCGGCGGCCGACCGCGTCGATGCCGTTGGCGAACTGCCGTAGGGCTTCGCGTCGCTCAGCGACGAGGTGGTCGCCGCACAGCCATGCCGACCAGACGCGGTCCGGGGGCACGTGGCGGCCGGCCTCCAACTCGTAGAGCTCCGCGTCGATCGACGACTTCGGCAGGGCCTCCGCATCGGCCAGAGCCTCGTCAGAGACCTCGGACGCGTACAGCTCGGCGGCCGTCTGCGGCATCTTCTCCGCGAACGCCATCGCCTCCTCCACTCGCTGGTGGAAGGTCATGACCGTGCGCAGGTTCCGCGCGGCGGCGTGCTCCAGGAGCGCAGTCTGCAGCAGCGCCAGCCGCCGGCCCCGCTGCGCCTCCTCTGATACTTCCTGGACGGGGGAGGGGTCGTGGATCTCCAGCACGTCGATCTCGAACCCGGCGAGGATGCCGCGTTCGATCGCCTCGGACAGTTCGAGCTCGTAGATCCACTCTCCGTACGGGCCGTTCGGGTCGGACGCCATGGTCGCGATCTCCAGCTCCTGGCCGTCCCTGCCCTTCTGCGGGCGGGGGGAGGCGAGGATGCGGGGGGTGGCGGTGAGGTAGAGACGGAAGTCCGCCGGGATGCGGGTGTTGTCGTGGATCGCCGCCCACGGTCGACCAAGATCACCCGTGGTTGAGTGAGCTTCGTCGACCACGGCGAGATCGAAGCCGGCCATCGTCTGTCCATACAGCCGCTCCCCGCCCGCCAGAGCAGCCTCCAGCGGCCCACGGACCTTCCGCAGACCCAACGGGTCCTCCGGGTCATCGCGATCCACCAGGGAGGCGTACGTGGCGAACACGACCACCGGCCCACGCCCCGCCCACAGCGCCAACTGGATCGCATTCGTAGTGGTCCGTACGCCCAGCTGCTCCAGGACGTCGTCCTTCTCCAGCGAGCACACCGCGACCATCGGCCCGTTGTGGCCGACCCTCCGCCACGCCTGGGCGGTCTGCACGAGCAGGTCGAGGGTGGGAACCATGACGAGGATCCGCCCGCCGCGGAAGCACTCCAGCGCAGCCCACGCGGCTGTGATCGTCTTGCCGGACCCTGTGGCGGACACCACCGTGGCCCGCGCCCCTCCCTCGGGCACAGAGGACCTTGCAGGGAACCCCACCCACTCACGGATGCGTGCAGTCGCATCTACCTGGTGTTCTCTGAGCGCGATCCTCTGAATACCAAAATGCGCTGTCATAAATTCCTCTTGCCGAGATCGCATTGCTAGCCTGGCTGTCTCCTCGATGGCGGACGAGCCTCTAAGCGCCGAGTCCTTTGAGGCCCCATTCATCGAGCCCGGAGTAGACCGTGGCGGTTCGGCACTGCGGTGCCGACATGCACTCAGCTTCCCCGCGGTACACGGCCACAAGAGAGTCAGCCCCTCGCCACCAGCTGTCTGCGCGTCCGGCAACCTCCAAGACCGGCTCGAAGCCCTCAAGCTGCAGCGTCTCCACGGCTTCACCGGTCACCGTAGTGGTAGTGCGGGCGTACCGGCGGGCGTGATCTGCGAGGGCCACCGACTCCACCCATCCCTCGATGCGGGCGTGCAGAGGCACCCAGGTGTCGGCATGGATGCCGAACTCTCCCTCGTGGCCAATCATGAAGGCGTAGGGAAGCGCGGTGCGCTGCAGCCCGGCCCCGAACCACCAGCCCTCCGCCTCCAACCTCTCAGGGACGTCCGCGCTGAACGAACTGGGGCCACCGTCATAGTGCGGAGACGGAGGGAGGGCAATCCCGCCCCACATTTCCTGGTACGCCACAGCACGGTCAATCTCTGCTGCGGGGATCCCGTGCTCCAGCCACCGAGCCCGATGCTGCTCCACGCCAGGGTCAGGAATCCGGTAACCATGGATTCGGACGAAATATTGAGCCCTGCGCGTAAGCCCACCATGAATCTTGTCCCTGATCATCACTCAGTGCACCCCCATCGACTCTGCTCACCCCGTCGAGCTCAAACAGCCTTGAGGGTGGTGACTATTTTTCCCAACTCTACATGCTGCATCAAAAGAAGGATGCACTACGCTGAAACCCGACACGAACGAGTGGCCACCCCTCCTCGTAGCCAGCCAGGCCCGCGCCAGCGGGCCCGAAGGGACTGGAGGCGCAGCCGGAAGGACCGTTGAGGGCAGGGGAGCGCAGCGGACCTGCCCGACCGGCCTGGAGCGCCAGCGGAGGGCCG